>DEJQ01000026.1 GCA_002353575.1 Prevotellaceae bacterium UBA2744 | reverse complement strand
ATTAGCGAACTACCTAACAAACACCTAACAACAAACAACTAACACCTAACCATTAACCCTTAACCGCTAACCATTAACCCTTAACCACAAGTGACTCTCCTCCGACTCAGTTCCGACTCAGTTCCGAGTGAGAAGCGAAAAAAGTAAGAGTTGTAAGCGATTTTTGGTGGTTTCCTATTTTTAGTTTACCTTTGCAACAGAACATTTTATCACTTTTACAATTTACTAACACATCTATGAAAAGACTTTTTTATTTCACGGCAATGCTTATTGTCTTATGCTGTGCAGCCTCTGCCCAACGCTTCACTGACCGGTTGGACCGCGGTCTGGTGGCAATTCCCACAGGTTCTACCGGTGGGAGTACCAGCAATACGGTTACTTGGCGACGCTTGGCGGATGAATACTTTGGTGTGACCTATAATCTGTATAAGAATGGTACGAAGGTTGCATCAGAGCTTACCACTACATGCTATAATGATGCAAAGTCTGCACCGCCGGCAACCACATATCAGGTGGCTGCTGTAGTCAACGGAGTGGAACAGGAGAAGTGCACAGCCATCACCCCTTGGACACAATATGTGTATAAGTTAGGTGACACCCGCTGTGCAACAGGTTATCTTGACATAGCCCTTGCCAAGGTCTATGACCGCGACGGCAACGATGTGACGAGTCACTACGAGCCTAACGATGCTGAGATGGCTGACCTCGACGGCGACGGACAACTCGAAATTATCATTAAGCGACTGAACACGTACGATGCCAGCACCAATAATGGCGCGAAAGACATGTATGCTTACGACAGCAAAGAGTTCGTAGTGCTCGACGCCTATGATGTGAACTGGCAGACAGGCGAAGCTTCGCTGATGTGGCGTATTGACTGCGGTCCGAATATGGTGAGCCTGAATTCTACAGAAATCAATATCATTGCCTACGACTGGGATGAGGACGGCAAGGCAGAGGTCGTGTTGCGAGGTGCTGAAAATATGCTTATCCTGAGCAGCGACGGCAAGACGGTAACCCATACCGTAGGCAACACAAGTACCAACACACGCGATAAAATTCAAAGTCATTCTGATGCCCAATATGCATGGACACACAGAGGGAACGAATACCTCTTGTATCTGAATGGTGAGACCGGTGCTGTGTATCAGCAGACGGCATATCCGCTGAAGCGACTTGACGGCGATATGGGAGAGACGAGTGAACAAGATACTTGGGGTGATGGCTATGGTCACCGCTCGTCGAAGTATTTCTTCGGTGCTCCGTTCTTGGACGGACGCCATGCAAGTCTTTTCCTGGCACGTGGTATTTATACCCGCCACAAGATGATTGCAATGGATCTGGACAAGGGTACACATAAGTGGAGCGAACGCTGGAGATGGAACTGTACGGATAAGAGCAGTCCTTGGTTCGGCAATGGTTACCATAATTTTATAATAGCCGATGTGGATGAGGACGGACGCGATGAAATCGTATATGGTTCGATGGTAATCGACGATAACGGCAAGGGCCTCTCCACTACTGGTTATGAGCATGGCGATGCCCAGCACGTAGGCGACTTCGACCCATACAGGAAGGGACTTGAGTTCTTCGGATGTCTGGAAGACAACCCTTATTGGGGCAGCAACTACCGCAACGCTACAACCAGCGAGGTATATTACAAGCACACAAATCCCGACGGCGACGGAAAGTCGGGTGACGACGGACGCTGTCTGATGGGAAACTTTTCGAACTCTTATCCCGGCTGTCAGGGGCGTTCTATCGGCAGTGGTATGATTGCTTCACTGCGGAATAATACTACTATTCCGGCTTATTCGGGTGACAACTTTATTGATTGGGGCGACTTGAACTTCCGCATTTACTGGGATGGAGATTTGTGCGATGAGATACTGAACAGTCCCGGTACAGCCAGAGAGGCTAAGGTGGAAAAGCCTGGCACAGGTCGTCTGTTTACCTCGTCAGGTTGTAATATGAACAATGATTCAAAGAATAATCCTTGTTTCCAGGGTGACATCATGGGTGACTGGCGCGAGGAGATTGTAGTGCGCTGCGGATCGAATATCCGTGTATATACGAGTGGTTACACAACAAACTATTCTCTGCCTTGTCTCTGGTACGACCACCAGTACCGTCAGGCTATGGTATGGCAGATGATGGCATACAACCAGCCGCCTCATACCAGCTATTTCGTCGGCGAAATGGAGGGTTTGACTCAGGCTCCGCCGCCATTGACCAATAGCGGACGCACGGAGATAGCCAACGGAGGAAGCATAACCTCTGCCAATACAACCCCAGTAATGCTCTGCGAGACTAACAACATGACTGTCAGCGTAGGCGAAGGGGCTTCGCCAAGTACGGTATTCATCAATACACCGTCATGGGTGCAGGGAACTGACGATAACGGTACTACGGGCACGAAGGTGAAGACCGACGGCACAGTAGGTGCAACAGGCTTGCCGGAAATCACCGCTACATATTACACTCACACGCTTACGGGCAGCGGCTTTACAGGCAGTACGAATCTGGTAAAGCAGGGCGACGGACTGCTGGTTCTGCCTGACGTGACTGAGGCATACACTGGTAAGACTGAAGTGTGGGCAGGTTCTGTAGCGTTCAGCGGAACTCTCAGCAGCAGTCCTATGTGGATGAACCGCCACACCAAGTTGTATGGTAAGCCGACTATCAGCAATTCGCTCACTATGGAGTACGGTTCTACATTCTATCCGTCGCAGGCTGGCATTACTGATGCTGATGCAGCAAGCTATGCTACAGCAACACTTGGTATGCTGAACATGCACGAAGGATCGCGCCTGGTTATTCAGATGGACCCGTCGAACAGCAAGGCGGACCAAGTGAATATCGGAGTATTGTCGCTTCGCTCCCGCGGTGGCGATGCCTGGACCAATTACGGACCGGAGTACCTGAAGCCGGTGATTCAGATTGATGCAAAGTCAAGTCTTGGAACAAAGAAAAAATATACACTCGGCACACTCTCAGTTCTTACTATTGATGGAGAAGTTGTAGAAGAAAGTAAAGAGACCCCCATCTCCTCTGTAGAGCTTGAAGGTGCAGGCTCAGGAGAGCTCTACTTCTACGACGGCAAACTCATATTGTATTTTGAAGGCGCAGGTTGGGATAATATCCAGACGCTCACACTCTTGGCGGAAGATTATGAGAAATATGCTGTAGGCGACATTACAAGCACCATGCAGACTAATGGATGGACTTTCAAATCCAGGAATGGGAAGAATGAAGTTACAATTATACAAGGAACGTCACCGAACTTAAACACTACCAAGTATTTTGATTTCTATTATCCCGATGGTGGTGCGAGTCGTAATCAGCGCTGGGATTTCGGTGTAGAATCAAGTTTGAATTCTGACAACTGGACTCTCGCTTTCTCTGCGGCATTAAATCCTGGTACGAACAACTCTGTAAATGTCTTTTCTGTAGTAGGAACAAAGTCGGGGAAGGTTAACACTGATAACGATGAAGTCACAAATCCATTCTTTAAACTTAAGGCAACAACAGTAGGCGGTACAACATACAAGCCTACAATTGGTACAACATCTTATGACGAAGAATATTCTCTGGCAAACGGTACATGGTATAAATTCCTGATACGTGCTACTAAGATAGATGCTGTAAACAATACTGCAACTTTATACGTAAGGGTTACAAGCTATGACGGAGGAACTATAATACTGGAGAAGACAGTGGAGAACCTGAACACGGCTGCAATCGGTAGTATTAGGGGTTTATGCTGGAATTCACCTCGCGGATATTCAAGACTGAATCTTGACGACGTGATGCTGACTCAAAACGTCGTTACTGTCACAATCGGTTCTACGGGCTACGCGACATTTGCAAGTCCATTTGCTCTTGACCTGAAGAATCTTCCTGATGGTCTTACTGCCTACTATGCAAGTGCAGTCAACGGCGGTGATGTAGTGCTGACCCCGAAGTCAGGCGAAGCTGTTGCTGCCGGTACAGGTCTTGTGTTGAAGGGTGCTGCCGGAACTTATAATATCCCCGTTGCTGCAACGGGTTCTGAGATTGCAGGTAACCTGTTGGTAGGATGTGCCACTGCTACGACAATCTACGGAGCTGAGAAATATGTCCTTTACGATGTCAGTGGAGAAGCCAAGTTCCGCAACCTCTCGAATTATACCGAAAGCAAACCGATGAACATCGCTGCAGGCAAGTCATACTTGGATGCTTCTACTGTTGGCGTGAAGGTTCTGAATATCGTCTTCGAAGATCCTGCAGCTACGGGAATCGCAGAGATGTTTGACGGCGGAAGTTTGAAGTCTGATGACAATGCAGTTCTATACAACCTGAATGGTCAGGTAGTGACCAAAGACTACAAGGGCATAGTAATCAAGAACGGCAAAAAATACCTGAATAAATAAGGAGGAAGAACATTATGAAGAAAATATATATGCAGCCACAATCAGAGGTGGTAAAGATAAGGGAGGAAAGAATCTGTGAAGGTTCCGATTTGTTGAAACTCGGTGATCCGGTTCCGGCGGAAGAAGACGACGGATTGAAAATCCTCGGCACCGAAGATGAAATCAACATCGACGACCTTTGGTAAATAATCGTGAAGAGAAGAAGAATCTCCTGCGCTCGGCTGCGCAGGAGATTCTTTATACTCGATATGGCAATTGGGCTGATGCTACTTTAAGCGGAAGGTGATAGGAAGGGAATATCTGACATTTACGCGTTTGCCATCTTTCGTTCCCGGTATCCATTGGGGCATAGATTTGATAACACGCACGGCCTCGGCATCAAGAGTTTTCTCAATGCCCTTTTTTATAATCTTAGGAGTAAGTCCTACGTACTCAGCCTTTATAACTTTCGGGTCTGTTATATTCCCTTCTTTATCGACAACGAACTGAACAATAATTCTACCGCCTACTTTATTATCCTGGGCTTCGGCAGGGTATTGTACGTTATTGATTAAAAATTGCATGAGAGCTGCATTTCCTCCTGGAAATTCGGGATTGTGTTCACCTTTATTCTGGCTGTTTATATCAGATTTGTCAACTAAGGTTGTATCGGCTGGTGTCCCTGAAATAGAGTCGTTTAGTGTGGTTTTGTGAGTCGCCCGGGTAGGTCTAAGTCGGAATGTCAGAGGAATGGTATAACGACTATCCACCTTTTCGCCATTTTGTGTTGCAGGTATCCAGTTTGGCATTAAGTTGATAACTCGAAGTGCTTCTGCATCAAGGCTGGGATTTACAGGACGTAGTACCTTTGCGTCATGTATTGCACCTTCTTTATCGACAATGAACTGAACAAGAACTCTGCCGGAAACACCCTTTGCTTCTGCCTCAGCAGGATATTTCAGATTATCTTGTATAAACTTAATTAACGCCTCACTTCCGCCAGGAAATACAGCATGACTTGATGAGTTATCATCTTGTGAACTATACTCCTTGGGAGTAATGTTACTATAAGATTCTGCTGCTGTACATAGTGTGATAGATGAAAGTAAGCAGAGAAGGAGTAATGGTGTGAAATGTTTAGTCATGGCAACTTAAACTTTTGTATTAAACAATGACAAACGATATTTGATTACCGAGGGCAAAAATACGATTATTTCTCTGTTGAATACTTACCAAGCAGGGCAAAAATTTAAAAAGGGGAAAAATTTTGCTAATAATACAGAACTTCGTACATTTGTGGCGAACTATGCGCATTATAGAATGCCTACAGGTTCGCGACTTTATGGGTTAAAATAGAGAAGCTCATGCTAATTCTTGCTGATTGAAACCTAGGAAATTTCAAGATGTAACGTCAAGATAGCATAGTGATTCTCCGCGCTTTAGCGTGGGATTGTTGTATCACTATATCTTTCGTTACAGGTTTTCCTAGGACCACAATCAGGGGATGTAGAAGTAGAGCAGTTCTACGCCTTTTTTATGCGTGTCTGTATAATTATTCAATGTGTACTCCACCGACTGAAGGCACCCGCAGTCCTCAGCGAAACATTACTATACACATTACATTATAGCTTTATTATTAACCTTTTTATTAACTTTTTTATGAAACGAAAACTACTTTTGGCGATGGCAGTATTGCTGTCCGTCGTCGGTGTAAGGCAAGCTAATGCCGACACATCTTTATTAGCTGCTGGAAATGGCTGGACTAAGATTACAACTATTTCACAAAGCGAAATAGCCAACAACTATTATGTATTTGTTGCTAATGATGCTGACTTAATGTTAGGTCTGGCAGACAGTCCTACACAAGGAAATAAAGCTGCATTCTATCAAACATCTGCTGACCCTGCAACAGATGCTACAAAAGTATGGTATCTTGAGGCGAATGGCGCAAGTTACTCTATGCGAAATATTAGCTATACCTATCTTCAGATGCAGACAGAGTGGTCTAGCAGTAGTAATGACTTAAGATGGCGTACTAATGACCAACCTCAATCTATCGAATGGACTGGACTTGGTCTTTCGTATGCTGATGGTGCTTGGACTATGACATCCACCAAGTATAATAGGCCTTTGGGTATATATAATAACGAGTCAGGAACTCCTACGTCGGGCAAGGAGGTCGGTGCAAACAATTCAGACAAAGGACAAAAGTTTCAGATATATGCAATCTCTCGTGCAAAATATGCTGAGTTATTAGGTGCAGGTGGTACGAAAGGCAATCCTAAAGATATCACATCTATAATCTTTAATCCCGACTTCAATAATACTGCTAAGACCAAAGATTATGGATGGACTGTGTCTGCCAAGACAGGCGGTAACTATAATTTTAATGGAGCTGTGGAGGCTTGGCATTATGGAAACTTTGACATGCATCAGACCCTCAGTGTTCCTAATGGTACATATAAAGTAACTCTTCAGGCAGCAAGTTCTACATCTGCTTATTTGTATGCATCTACAAATGGCACAACTACAAAGGCAATGGTTACAGCTAAAACGAATGGAAATTTTGATAGAGTGAAAAATGATATGGCCGCTGATCCCGATTATGCATTGTTAACTGTAGAGGCTGTTGTAACAAATGGAAGTCTTACAATTGGTGTCGCAGATCCTGATAATGCAAGTGCATGGCTTGTTTTTGACAATTTCAAACTGTATTATGAAGGTGCGTCATCTCTCGAAGAATTAAATACAGCATATACAAATGCTTTGAATAATGCAAAAGCCGTAGATCAAAGTGCTCCTATGGTACCTTCTGATCTGGCAAATCTACAAGGTGCGATAACGACCTATACTACGGTAGATACAAGTGATGCATCTGCACTTATTGGCGCTATCAATGCTTTGATTGCTGCTACTGACGCTGCTAATGCTTCTATTGCTGCTTACGCTAATGCTAAATCATATCTTGATGCTATAGAAGATGTGTTACCAAGTACAAACTTCTATACAGCCGATGCTTACAATGTAAATTACACAACTCCGAAGAATAAGT
The DNA here is from genome assembly GCA_002353575.1 of Prevotellaceae bacterium UBA2744. Classification (GTDB taxonomy): domain Bacteria; phylum Bacteroidota; class Bacteroidia; order Bacteroidales; family Bacteroidaceae; genus Minthosoma. The sequence goes on along the minus strand of DEJQ01000026.1, from coordinate 137,534 downwards.
ATGATAATCGTACGCTGACTACAGATGAGGCTAATGCTCTTAGTTTTGGCGATCATGTATCAGGTAATATGCCAGCTCTCCTGCTTTCTCCTTGGAAAGTAGGCGATAAAACTGCCATCGAAAACGCTAAACCTTATATAAACACATGGTCAACAGAAGGAAATACTGATGGTTCTGATTTCCATACTCCATTCTTCGAGTATTATGTAGGTGATGGAGATGTGCTTGGAGCAATGACTATGACTGGAACTATCACAGGACTTACTGCAGACCGAGAATATTCTGTAAGCCTTCGTGGTCGAGTTCGCCAGACGAATGAAAAGACAAAGATTGCCAATGGTGTGACATTGAAGGTTGGTAGCGGTGAAACTGTTGATATAAGTGCTGGTGCACAGTTCGGAACTACCCAATTCTATATCGGAAATTTCTCGGCAATAGGAACAGCTGATGGTGAGGGCAATCTGGTAGTGACCATCGAGGTTGCTGAAAATAGTAATATCAGTTGGCTTTCGTTCCGTAACGTGAATTATGCTGATGATTCGGCTCTTGCTACTCAATTCAGCGGTATGCAAACTGAAGCCGATGGCCTACTCTCAAACCCAACTTATGCTAATGTAATAGGAGTTGAGAGAACGCAATTGACCAACGCAAAGGATGCGTCACCAAGCGGTATTACTGCATACAGTAATGCCATTACTACTTTGCAGGATGCTATTGACAACTTCAAGGCTGCAAAAACAAATTATGATTTGTGGGCAAATGAAATTAGTAAGGCAACTGCGCTTGGTGTAACTACCACTGGCTATGAACCTACGTCAGAATCAACTTCTGCAGCAGCATTGACTAATATTCAGACTTTGAAAGTGGCAGAGTTCAACTATGTTAAGACAAACTATTCTTATGCTGTAGAACTTGGTACATGGAATGCAAGTAGCAATGCTGGTGAAATGTCTGGACAGCATTGGGATGGTACAGGTAGCTCTAAATATCTTGAACAAGGTGCGGGCGACAAGGCATATAATCTGCCAAACTGGATTGTAACTTATGATCAAGATTTGTCATTGCCTGCAGGTAATTATGTATTTAAAGTTGCTGGACGTACTGCGGCATCTGATGTTACAATTACGTTGAATGTAAAGAACGTTACAGACCCAGATAATAAAATATTGCTTGGAACTGTAAATGACTTCCCAAAGGGTGATACTGGACGAGGAATTGATGTAAATGGTAATACGAATTATAGCGACCCAGTAGGAGATGAAACCTTGTATGCGAATAGCAATAATGGCCGTGGTTGGGAATGGCGTTATGTAAAGTTTACCCTCGCAGAGCCTGCTACTGTTAATGTAGGAGTTTTGGCAGAAGCTACGGCACAGTATCGATGGATGGGATTCTGTAATGCAACTGTTCAGACAGATGCAGCGGATAATGTAGAACTTATGGAGGCTCTTGTAGCTCTTAATGACGCAAAAGCTGCTGCTACATTGACAAAGGTCGCAGCAAACATCGGAACTGGGGTTTTCCAATACAATGAAACTACAAACGATGCTCTTTGGACAGCATATACAACGGCAAAGAGTAACGCAGACGGTTATACATTTACAAGTTCTTCAACTGCGAGTGAGGTTAATGCATTGGCTACAGCACTGACTACAGCTATCAGCAACTATCAGAATCAGGCACTCAATGCTCCTGGTGTTGGTACTCACTATAAACTTACTTTGGCTGACAAAGGTGCTCTTACATTTACAAAAACAGGCGCTGCTGACGAGGGCGGATATGAATTGCCATATCAAACTGCAGCAGACTATAAAGCACAGACATTCTTCTTAAATAATGTTAGTGGAAATGATTATACTATTAGCTTTACAGACCTGGATGGCAATGTCCGTTATATCTGTACTGGCGAAAAAGCAAAAGCTGGTCAAGGAAATGCAAGAATTCGCACTACATCAGATTCAGAAAAAGCTCTGAAGTTCAGAGTCGTCGCTACAGCTACTGCTAATGTGTTTAATTTGTTAAATACAGAAAACAGTAATTCTAAAGTTGGTTCTAATGGTGGTGGTATGTACACTGCTAATGATTTTTCATCATGGACGATTTCTGAGGCGACCAAGGCAACTGTAACTGTAGCAGCCAAGGCTGGTAAGTATGGTACAGTCATCTTCCCATTCACTCCTGATGTATCTACAGGTTTCGATGACATTACATTCTACAGCGTTAAGACAAGCGGTGACGGAAATGTAACTATTGAAACAATCGAAGGTGCTCCAAAGGCTAACACTCCTTACGTTATAAAGAATTCCGGTGCAAGCAACTTCTCAAAGGATTTAGAAGGCTGGGGTACCGCTGCTGCTGATTCTTATACTGATGAAGGTCTGATAGGTGTTTATACTGCTGCAACAATTCCTGCAAGTGCCGGTACAACTAAGAACTACGTTCTCCAGACTCAGGGTGACGTGCAAAAGTTCTATGTAGTTGATGCAGACTTTACAGCTACTGCTTACCGTGCTTATCTGACAGTAACTACTGGCGGTGTTAAGGCATTGAATATTGTAGTTGACGGTGATCAAGCTACTGGTATCGATGCTGTAGGCGAAGCTCAGAGCGAAGAATATTCAGAGATTTTCAATGCTGCAGGTGTTCCACAGAGCCAGTTGCAGAAGGGCCTGAATATCGTTCGTACTGCTGACGGTCAGGTACGTAAAGTGTTTGTAAAATAAGATTGTGAACCGCAGGGAGCAGAGGCGACAGCCTCTGCCCTGCGAACACATTGTATAATTCTAAATAATAAGAAAGTCATGAAGAAAAAATATATCAAACCAAGCATCGAAACAATGCAGCTCCACTTGCAGCAGATTATTGCTGCATCCGAGAATATTATATTGGAAGACACTACTCCTGCAGTAGGAGGAAATGGAATGGATTCCAAAGATGACTACATCAACATCGACGAACTCTGGTAAATAATAACGGCAAGGGGAAGGGCAATATTCCTTCCCTTTGCTTTCAAGATAAAGCTGGCGTATGCCAGTGAATTGATTAGTTATTTCGCCATAGGACGTGTCGTGAGATACAGGCGAATTGAAAAAGTTAGTACTGAGCTTCCTCACAGTGATGCGAGGGAGCTTTTTTGATATTAAGAGGATTGTGCCTTACAAAGCACCTGGAACGCGTATAGAGCATAAAAAGGTAGTGGCTCACACGTCTAAGGTGTGAGCCACATTTAATCCTTTTAGAGTGTTAGTGGTGCGACAAAGGCATCCACTGGCACTTTTTCACGCTGCAAAATTAGTGATTTTATCCTAATCCACCAAATTTAATGCAACTTCTCTTATATGATTCCTTCATTTTTCCGTTATTTTGTGGTCTGAAGGTGTGAAATGGAGGCCAAATCCCATGCCATGTGTGTTGTTGACTCAACAATCTGCTGTAATGATGCCCCCTTGTTCTTCAAGGTCATGTATGCCTTGTTGAGTTCGATGATGAGGTCATGCTGCCTGTTGCTTGATATTCTGCCCATCATAAAGGAAATGACCTTGATGGCTGCGCCTAACCTGTATTTCTCGTCTGCTGCTATCTTTCCGGCAGGGCCTCGTTTAACCTCTTGGAAGAGTTTGGAGTCATACAATACTGAGCCATGCGCACAGATATTGCGGATGCAGCGTATCGTTTCCATATAATTCTCAAAGACCGCAGTCTGGTTTACCCCGAAATAGAGCGAGATGTCCCGTTTGTCGGTCACACTCTTCAGACTGGTGTAAAGCGTCAGCATACTGCCAAGTGTCATGTACTCCAGCGTCTTCCATGCAGGAGCATACTTGTCGTTCTTGTAGTGTTTGTGATGGCGACGGATGTTCGCGTTCTTTCTGATGCCATCATAACAACTGCTGTCAAAACTGTCCACGAAGGACTGATTGACTACGTTTGGGTTGACAAACCAACATGGATCGTCCCTGTATCTGTTACTGAGCGTATAAGTCATATAGGTGCGGAAAGTCACTTCTATCCTGCTGATGTACCTCATGAGTATGTTTCGTATGTCGAAGTCAAAATAGTACAGGGCTACAGCATCCGTGAACCTCGTTCCGGCTTTCATCTTGTGGTCGCGCTTCTTCAGTTGTGGATAAGTGACCTCAAAAGGGAAAAAGTAGAATCCCAGACGATAGTAGCCAATATCAAGAAGATTCTCCTTCGCCTTTTCCTCGTCCACGATGGTGACATTCCTGTCCCTAAGACGCTTAATCTGTTCCTCTATGGTTGTTGCTTTCTTCATTATTTTGTAATTCGAATGCAAAATTACTAAAAAAATTCCCAAACAGTAACCTTTCCCTGCAAAATACGATTGCGGCAAAATTCACAAGCGATTTATGAAGTTCCATGTTCCTCTATTCAGCCTTCCATCTGGCAGACTGGTAGTTCCGGTCAGTGAAATAATCCTTGGTGATAATGTCCTGTCCTAACATGATGATTCTATTTTGATGGGTTTCCAACTTCCGTTTCCTTACCCCCGACCGCCTCACCGTCTGCCAGAGCCTTCACGTCCTTTGCCTCTTGCTTTCTAGATAAAGCTGGCGTATGCCAGTAAATTGATTAGTTATTTCGCCACAGAGCGTGTCGTGAGATACAGGCGGATTGAAAAAAAGTTAGTTATGAGCTTCCTCGCAGCGATGCTGGGGCGTTAGGCGATAAGTAAAAGCATCCCCATCGCCTTTGCGATACCAGAATGGTGCTGATTGCGCAAATATATCATTCTTCTTGATTACACAAGTCCGTGTGACACGCACTTGTGTTACACGGACTTGTGTGATAGTTGTTTATCAGAGAATCAGCTGTTTATTCCCAATATAGCTTCTGGCTGTTGATGTCCCATTTGTGATCTTTGGGGAAGTCATCGCCTTCCCATGCCTTCTTCGATGTCCACTTCTCGGCAGGGGCTGTCCAGAAGGAATCGGTGGGGGGTAAGCCGAGTGCCATGAAGGCGAGGCTGGTCATGTAGAGCGAGCCGTTGTTGGTGTACCAGTCGGCTACGTTGGGGTGGGGACCTACGAATCCGATGGTGAGGAAGCCGCCTGAGTTGTAGTTCTTGCTCATAGGTGAGGCTTTCTTCGACGGATTCTCTACCTGACCGTAGAACATACGATTGGCAACGGCAGTGAGGGCTGAGCGTACCTGACCCTCGTGGAGCTCCTTAGGCAACTCCTTGCGCCAAGCGAGCAGGGCAAGCGGCTGGAGGGTAGCCATACGGTATGGAATGCTTCTGCCTACAACAGGGAAGGTGCCCTCGGGAGATATGAACCGCTCCAGGATGACCGACCACTTCTGCATTCTCTTGCGTACTTCCTGCAGACGGTTCTTAGGTCCACGTACTTTGTCATTTGTCTTGCTGAATACAAGGTAGTTGCTGCCGCCTTTGCGCTGAGACAACATCTCAAGGCATTCGTAGTACATTGGCTGAATGACGTAGGAGTTGTAGTAGTCGAAGGCGAATGACGGACCGTCGCTGTAGATTCCGTCGCCTATGTACCACTCTTCTATCTTGGCGAGTGCCATTTTAATGCGGTAGGGATCGTAGTCGGCTCCTACATACATCAGGAAACTCTCTTCCATGGCGATGAAGAGCAACCAGTTGGTGTAAGGAGGGTCGTAGCGGCGCAGACCTTTCAGTTCTTTGATGTACAGGTCTTTCGTTTCCTGTGGAAGCGGAATCCAAAGTGAGTCGTAGCCACGGAAGAGTCCCTCTACGACGTAGGCCCCATCAACCAGAGTCTGTCCGCCGCTTTCCCAGCCGAGGCGATCGGGCGATTTGGGGTCAACGGCATTGATGATAGCCTTGCGGGTCCATTCGCGCAGTTGTTTGCGTTTAGCTGACTCCGGTGTGTCATCGTCGGGCATATTAAGCCAGGGAGCCAGTCCGGCAAGCAGACGTCCGAATGCTTCCATGTAAGCCACTTTCTTGTTTCGGTTGTCCCAGGTGGGGGAGAGTTCCAGATTCTTGCATCCGCCAGCGGTGTCCATTACCTGCTGGAGTTTACCCTCAGCCATGTTTTTCATGACGGGTTCTGCCATCTGGTACATGATATCGACCCATACTTCGCGGTCGGTTTTCTGTTCTTGTTTCTTGGCAGATACGGAAACAGATGCTAATAGCAGGATTGCTATGAGAGATAGATGTTTCATGGTAATATGTTTTTGGGATTATTAGTTGTCTCGATAGAAAGCTGTAGAGAATGCTATGGAGTTTGACATAAGAACAAGGCTGTCCTCGGTCAGCATCATGATGTGGAATGTATCAACTTGAGCCGGTTGTTCGTCGCCTACCTTCCTGGGTGTTGAAAGCATGAGCAAGCCGTTGCGTACTGCCCAGCGGTCGTATTGAATGCTCATGTTATAAGTTGTGGCAAATCCGTCTTTGTCGATTTCCAGACTTTTCCTTTCGCCGTTACCAACATGCTGTGACCACAAATGCTGCAGGGATGTGAGGTTGACAGCTGTCTGTGCCACCAGGTTGTTGTCGATAAGGCTATATACGACATCAACGGTGTTGCCTACGATGAGTCCTCCCATAACCATCTGGTTGGCAGCTACGATGTCGATAGTGTCACCATCGGGTTCGATGAGTTGCAGCACGTTCATTGACGAGCCATCGCCAATGATGCCTCGTGTCTCGACGACCTTTGGTGTTACTTCTTCTGTTGTTGTCGGTTTTTTTATTGCTGTTTTGACTGTTTTGTCTGATTGGGGCTGTTGCTTTCCCTTGCACCCGAAGAGTAAACAGAGTGCCATACACATTATAATATAAATATATGCGGGGGAGGATAGTTTCATCATTTTTGTGTTGTTTTGTCAGTTGCCCTTGAATAGTGGCGAGGATTGTGATGTGTAGAAAAAACACATTGGACAACTCACAAGGAGTCGCTCCAATGTGTTTTAAAGTTGTTCTAGTAAAAATTGTTTAGTTGATAGCATCTTCGATGTCTGCACCAGCCTTGAACTTAGCAACGTTCTTTGCAGGAATCTTGATAGCCTGCTTAGTTGCTGGGTTGATACCCTGACGAGCTTCACGCTTTGCTACAGAGAATGTTCCGAAACCAACGAGGGCAACCTTGTCGCCTGCTTTAAGAGCTTCTGTGATTGAATCGATTGTAGCATCAAGAGCTTTCTTGGAAGCTTCCTTGCTCAGGCCACTCTTAGCAGCGATTGAGCTTACGAGTTCACTTTTATTCATAATGAAAGAGAATAAGATAAAGGTTAATAAATATTGTTATTTAAAAATGGAATGTTTTCTTCCGTTTTTCGGAATGCAAATATATGGTTTTCAGAATAGAGTACAAATAAATAACCAAAAAAAAACGTTTTTTTTACAAAAAAAGGTGTAATTATTATTTTTTTGACGTAAAATTGTACTGAAAATAGTAATTTTGCACCGATTTTTAAAGATAATAGTAATTATGCCTCCTGTAGTGAAGTCGTTGCTGTTTCTGAATGTTGCAGCCTATTTGATTGATTCTTTGTTGCATTTTGCTCCATATTTCGGCCTGTGGTATTGGGGAACTGACTTGTTTATGCCATACCAGCTAATTACGTATATGTTCTTGCATGGCAACTTCTCACATATATTCTTTAATATGTTTGCCCTGTGGATGTTCGGACGTATCATGGAACAGGTGTGGGGTGGAGCACGTTTCCTTACATATTACTTCGTATGTGGAATAGGCGCCGGACTGATTCAGGAGTTCGGACAGATGCTCGGACTGATTTCTCCCGTAGCTATGACTATAGGTGCTTCGGGGGCTGTTTACGGACTCCTGCTCGCTTTCGGTATGACCTTTCCCGAGGAACGGCTTTTCATCATTCCAATACCTTTCCCGATTAAGGCTAAGTGGTTTGTATGTATGTATGCTGCCATTGAGATTCTCGAGGGAATCAGCAGTTCGGACGGTGTGGCACACTTCGCCCACCTCGGGGGGATGTTTTTCGGTTTTATGCTTATCCTCTATTGGCGCAAGATTGCTGAGTGCCGTACTATCCATTTCGGAAATAACTTCTGGCATAAACCGGATGCGACTACGAATATGCATGTGCAGTATAATGATAACTATACCAAGGATTATGAATATAACTCGAGGAAACGCGCACATGCCGACGAGATAGACCGCATACTTGATAAGGTTCGTACTGGTGGATACCAGAGCCTTACAGAAAGCGAGAAGCAGACTCTGTTTGATGAGAGTAAGAGGTAGTATGCTGAAGGAAATACGAAGGCTGGCACAGTATTTGTTTGTTGCCATCAACATTATTGTTGTCGTGGCACTCGTACTTTGTTCTTATACATATCATCTGAATAGTTATAACTATCCTGACTATTCCTATTGGGGTATGTTCCTGCCGATATTCCTGTGTGCGGCAATATTCCTGATGTTTATATGGCTGCTATTTGGGCGCAGGTATATGCTGATAAGTATCGTCGGTATGCTGATATGTGGCGGGGCAATCCGAGATTTCTGTCCTGTCAATTTCTCGTCGAAGGTGCCGGAGGGTGCTTTCAAGGTGCTCAGCTATAATGTCATGGGGTTTGGTGATGACAGGAGTATGCCCTGGGAAGAGAATGCGGCATTCAACTATGTGCGTAACAGCGGTGCCGACATCATATGCATTCAGGAGATGGCTAATATTCCGTTGTCAACACTTCGTCAGTTGTGCGATTCTGTATATCCATATATTCAGATAGACACACTGAAGGAGTCGGTCAATCTGATGCTTATGTCTAAATACCCTATCATAAGCGGTGAGCGCATTAATTACGAATCGGGCACTAATGGCAGTTTTGCCCATAAGGTTGTGAGGGGTAGTGATACGATACTGGTCGTTAACAACCATCTGGAGTCGTATAAACTGGAAGCGAAAGACAAGGACGACTACAAGTCGATAATCATTAATCCCGAGGACGCGGATAATGAAGAGAGGTATGAATCGCTGATTGCAAAACTGAAGTCGGCCAATTCGGTGCGTGCTGCACAAGCCGATTCCGTCGCGCAGTATATAGAACGGAGCGGATGCAAGTATGTTCTCTGTATGGGTGATTTCAACGCGCCGGTGAATTCCTATACCCATTACCGTCTCACTCGTTTGCTCAACGATGCATATACGCGTTCCGGCAGTGGGGTGGGCTTCAGTTACAACCGTTCCGGAATGTACTTCCGAATCGATAATATCCTTACGTCGGAAAACATAAAAGCGTATGGCGCAAAGGTCGATGCTTATAGTAAGGTAAGCGACCATTATCCCATTTATGCATGGGTGGAATTGCGTCCATAGGCATGAAAAACGCATATTTTTGGCTGAAGAACGAAAAAATCTCAATTCTCCATCCACAAATATCAATTAAATGTTTTACCTTTGCGGGCTGAAAAACTTTATAATACACATTTTTAATACCTAACAACAATGCAAAACAAAGGATTCATCAAATTCCTTGCGGTGGCACTGACACTCATCTGCTGCTTCTATTTGTCTTTCTCTGTTGCTACTTCTTATGTTGAGAAGCAGGCAGAAGGCATGAGCGAAGAAGACGCAGAGCTTTACTTGGATTCGCTTAATTCGACTCCATTCTATCTCGGTAGCTACACATTGAAGGATTGTCGTGAAACAGCCATCGGTCTCGGACTTGACCTGAAGGGCGGTATGAACGTAATCCTCGAAGTGAGTGTTCCTGAGGTTGTAAAGACACTTGCCGACCACAAGACTGACGAAGCTTTCACAAAGGCTGTCTCACAGGCAGCAAAGGAAAGCCAGGAAAGTCAGAGCGATTTTATCACACTATTTGTCAAGGCTTTTAAAGAGAACAGCAATGGTCAGCCACTTGCTACTATCTTTGCCACACAACAGCTGAAGGGTAAGGTAAATACCAACTCTTCTGACTCTGAGGTAGAGGCAGTTCTTCGCCAAAGCGTCGATGAGGCTGTAAACAACTCATTCAACGTGCTCCGTACACGTATCGACCGTTTCGGTGTCGTTCAGCCAAACATCCAGAAGATTGAAGGCGCTGCAGGCCGTATAATGGTCGAGTTGCCAGGTATCAAGGAACCGGAACGTGTGCGTAAGCTCCTCCAGGGTAGTGCAAACCTTGAATTCTGGGAGACATACGACACTCAGGTGATTGTTCCTTACCTCGCACAACTCAATAACGCACTGCGTGGCACAACAGAGGCAACTGACACTACTGCCACAGAAGATGTGGCTGCTGCCGACTCTGTAAGCGAAGACGCTCTCAAGGCAGACTCAAGCAAGGCAAAGGCACTGCTTTCTCAGGTTAGTGCTGACGAACTTTCCAGCAATGCAGGCAAGGCTCAGAAGAAGGCTACAGAAGAGGCAAAGAAGGAGAACCCTCTCTTCGCCATGCTTCAGCCGGTTCAGGGCAATGCCGGTTGTATGGTCGGTTATGCCCTCGCAAGCGATACTGCTGAGATCAACCGTCTGCTCACAAGTGCTACAGCTAAGCAGATATTCCCAATCGACCTCTCACTCAAATGGGGTGTGAAGTCAATGGATAAGGCAGGAAAGGTATTCGAACTCTATGCTATCCGTACTACCGGTACCAACGGCCGTGCTCCACTCGAGGGAGAAGTAATTACAGAGGCAAAGGACGAATTCGACCAGTATGGCAACCCATGTGTATCCATGAAGATGAATACTGAGGGTGCCCGTAAGTGGTCAAGCCTTACTGAAGCTAACGTCGGTCATGCAATCGCTATCGTCCTCGATAACCTCGTTTACTCAGCTCCAAATGTAAACGGCAAGATCGACGGTGGTAGTTCTCAGATTACAGGTAACTTCACAACTAACGATACAAAGGACCTTGCTAACGTGCTCCAGTCCGGTAAGATGCCTGCTCCTGCTCAGATTGTACAGGAAGACATCGTTGGTCCTACACTCGGACAGCAGTCTATCGAAGCAGGTTTCATTTCCTGTATCGTAGCATTCATCGTGCTGATGCTCTACATGGTTCTCATGTATGGCCTGCGTGAAGGTATGGTTGCTAACTGCGCACTTATCCTCAACTTCTTCTTCTCGTTCGGTATTCTCACCAGCCTTGGTGCAGCCCTCACAATGTCCGGTATCGCCGGTATGGTGCTCACACTCGGTATGGCGGTCGATGCAAATGTGCTCATCTATGAGCGCACGAAGGAAGAGATGCGTGCCGGTAAGAACATCAAGAATGCAGTTGCTGCCGGTTATAGCAATGCTTTCTCTGCAATCTTCGACTCAAACGTAACGACTATCCTCACTGGTATTATCCTTTACAACTTCGGTACAGGTCCTATCAAGGGATTCGCTACAACCCTGATGATTGGTATCGTCTGCTCATTCTTTACTGCAGTATGGCTTACTCGTATCGTATTTGAGCATTATGTAAACAACGGCAAGTGGCAGGATCTGAAGTTCGATACTAAACTTTCTATCAACAAGATGATGGAGAATTCTTCTATCAACTTTATGGGTAAGTACAAAAAGTCGTTCGTTATCTTCGGAACACTCGTATTCGTTTCTGTATGCAGTTTCTTCGTTCGCGGACTCAGTCAGTCAATCGACTTCACAGGCGGACGCAACTACAAGGTGGAATTCCTGCAGCCAGTACAGACTGAAGACGTAAAGGCTGCTATCGTTAAGCAGTTCGAGGCTAATGCAAAGAATGACGATGCTGTCAACGTAACAGTCATCGCACTTGGTACTACTGGTACAAACGTACGCGTATCGACCAACTACCTCATCAACGAAAATAATGCTGAGTCCGATGCTCTCATCGAAAGCCTTCTCTATAAGGCATTCGTAGATGGCGGTATGGTTGCACCGACAGTTACTGAAGAGGCATTCCTCGACCGTGACAACCGTGAGGGCGGCTCTATCGTATCTTCTCAGAAGGTGGGTCCTTCGATTGCCGAAGACATCACATATGGAGCTATCCTCTCCGTACTCTTCGCTATCGTAGTAATCTTCGTCTATATCCTCGTTCGTTTCCGCAACGTGGCTTACTCGGTAGGTTCTATCCTCGCACTGATTGTCGATACGATTCTTGTAATCGGAGCGTTCTCGCTCTGCTACGGTTGGATTGGATTCTCACTGGAAATCGACCAGACATTCATCGGTGCCATCCTGACGGTTATCGGTTACTCTATCAACGACAAGGTGGTTGTCTTCGACCGTATTCGTGAGACATTCCAGAACCATCCGCGTCGTGACCGTCAGCTTAACTTCAACGACTCGCTCAATGCCTGTCTTGCACGTACCGTGAACACTTCTGTATCTACGTTCATCGTGCTGGCTGTTATCTTCATCCTTGGCGGTGACAGCATCCGTTCGTTCTCGTTTGCAATGATACTTGGTGTAATTATCGGTACATTCTCGTCTCTCTTCATCGCAGCTCCTACGGCATACCTCGTAATGGGTGCTCGCATCAAGGAAGAAGACGTACCAACAGAGACAGCTGAATAATTGTATTTATTACAGTACGATTTTTGTACTGAAAAATATGTAAAAGCCGAGTGCTCAATCTCTTTTTGAGCATTCGGCTTTTTGTATATAAAATAATGTCGTAACTTTGTAGCCTAAATCATAATCCTCGTAACCTATGAAACGTTTTAGTCTTTTCGTATGTCTTTTATTCGTGCTCACATCAGGTTTGAGAGCAGCTGAAGGCGATGTTATCAAAGTTGTCTTCGATGGCTCTACTGCTACTGTAGATATTCCTTCTACAGCATCTGTCACTTCAACGATAAACGGCGGCTACGTCACGCTGAGATCGACAACAACTGCAGAAGAGTATGTATATGATATCTATGGTACGACCACTAATGGTGGACTGACTATTACGGGAAACTATAAGCTAACTCTGCAGCTCAATGGTGTCAGCATCACAAGCGGAAAGGGTGCTGCTATTGATGTGGAGTGCGGCAAGCGTATAGCTGTCGTACTGGTGGATGGTACTACAAGTACACTTGTTGACTATGCCTCGGGCAGTCAGAAGGCTGCTTTCTATACGACGGGTCACCCTGAGTTTTCGGGCAGCGGTACACTCAACGTGACGGGTAATGTGAAACACGCTATCTGTGCTAAGGAATATCTTCAGATCAAGAAGACCGTAGGTACTATCAATGTCCTTTCAGCAGTCAGCGACGGCATACATTGCGGAAAAGGAAAGGTGAATAACGATAATAACTACTTCCTGATGAACGGAGGTACTCTGAATATATCCAATGTAGGTAGTGACTGCATCGATTCCGATGACTACGGAACCGTGCTTATCAAGGGCGGTACTCTCAACCTTACAGTTTCTGCAGACGATGCTGATGGAATCAAAGCGGACAGCCTTCTGCAGATTTATGACGGAACCATCAATATTGATGTTACAGGACAGTGTTCCGAGGGTATAAAGAGCAACTGGCATGCATACATCCCCGGTGGTGATATCACAATCAATGTAAGTGGCAACGGCTCTAAAGGTATTAAGGGTAATGTGCCTTCATCATCAACTACGGTGACTAATGGCGGCTCTGTTACGTTCAGCGACTCTGCCAATGTTACAATTATCGCTTCCGGCAAGAGTGTCGTTGAGGGAACTGACGAAACCAAGTGTATGGGTCTGAGCGTAGATGCCGACCTTACTCATAAGGGTGGTACAGTATATATCCTTGCGAAGGGTGGGGAGTCTTACACTTATAACGTGAAGGGGAATGAAACGACTACTACTGGTTTTACTGCCGAGTATGAAGGCTCTTCAGCAGTTTCTGCTCTCCAGGCAGCAAAGACAGGCGGCATTGAGACGGTTTACTCTGTGTCTGGAGTGCGACAGAACCAACTCCGTCAGGGAATTAATGTAGTTCGTCGTGCTGATGGAACAGTGGTGAAGAAATACGTGAAGTAGGAACTAAATAGGCTAAGCTAAATATTAATATATGTGGATAGATTTGCTCCGCTTGCAACCACGCAAAAAATGCTAAAAAATTATGGGATACTTATTTACATCAGAATCTGTCAGTGAAGGACATCCTGACAAAGTAGCTGACCAGATCAGCGATGCAGTTCTTGACGAACTCTTGGCTTACGATGCCGACTCTAAAGTGGCGTGTGAAACCCTCTGTACTACCGGACAGGTAGTCGTTGCCGGCGAGGTGAAGTCGAATACCTATGTTGACCTGCAGGAGGTGGCACGTCGCACCATATCTCGTATAGGTTATACAAAGTCGTCGTATAAGTTTGATGCCGAGTCATGCGGTGTGCTTAATGCCATCCATGAACAGTCGGCCGACATCAATCGTGGTGTAGAACGCGCTGACCCTATGAACCAGGGTGCAGGCGATCAGGGTATGATGTTTGGATATGCGACCAACGAAACAGAAAACTACATGCCGCTCCCACTTGACTTGTCACATCGCATCCTGCGTGTGCTTGCCGACATACGCCGTGAGGGAAAGGTGATGACTTATCAGCGTGCTAACGGGAAAGAGGTCACTTATCTGCGTCCTGATGCCAAGAGTCAGGTTACAGTGGAGTATGGCGATGACGGAATGCCTCTTCGTATCGATACCATAGTGGTCAGCACACAACATGATGAGTTTATATGTCCTGACAATGGAATAAGTCAGGAGAAGGCTGATGAAATGATGCTTTCACGTATCCATGATGATGTGGTCAATATCCTCATTCCCCGTGTGCTTGAATCCATCCATAATCCTCAGATACGTGCTCTCTTCAATAAAGACATAAAATACTTCGTAAATCCTACCGGTAAGTTTGTTATAGGCGGACCTCATGGCGATACGGGTCTTACAGGACGTAAGATTATCGTTGATACCTACGGAGGCAAGGGAGCTCATGGCGGTGGAGCCTTCTCGGGTAAAGACCCAAGTAAGGTGGACCGTTCTGCAGCGTATGCAGCCCGCCATATTGCCAAGAATATGGTTGCGGCCGGTGTGAGTGACGAGATTCTTGTTCAGATTAGCTACGCCATCGGTGTGGCTGAACCTGTGAGTATTTATGTAAACACCTATGGCAGGAGTCATGTAGCTCTTTCCGACGGTGAGATTGCCGAGAAGATAAAGGCTCTTTTCGACCTTCGTCCGAAGGCTATCGAGCAACGTCTGAAACTGCGTGCTCCTATCTATGAGGAGACTGCTGCTTATGGTCACATGGGACGTGAACCACAGACTGTCATAAAACACTTTGATAACCGTTACGAGGGAGAGAAGGACATCGAGGTGGAACTCTTTACATGGGAGAAACTCGACGCGGTGGATGACATTCGTCGTGCGTTCCAACTGTAAGCATTATTTCACGGGCATCATATTCTGCACATGAGGAGCAGTACAATCAACTACGACAGCATCCTTACGGCAACGGACAGTAATGTAATCAACCGTACTGATTACTATGCTCGGGGTGTGATGATTTCAGATCATGAAGTCCTCATGTCCGAACGCCTATATACCGTCGGCAATGATAGCGGTTTCATGTTGCTGCTCCTCTTGTGTCTGGTCGTTATCGCGTTTATATTCCACTACTCACGTACGATTATTATAAATACTTGGAAACAGTACTTCAAGAATGAACGTAAATACTCGGTGAAGGGGGTCATAACCAAGAACTTCTGGGTGGACTGTATGTGGCAGGTAATCATTGCCTCCTTTACCATCTCACTTGCACTCTTCGATGTGTTCTCAAGGCGATGTGCCTTTTCCGCTGCAACGGACATCCCTTATTGGATAGTGGCTGTCCTTGTTCTGGCGCTCTTGGTTTTCTTTCTCGTGAAGCTCTGTCTCTACATGCTGGTCAACTGGGTTTTCTTCCCTTACAGCGACATGCGTTCCAATTGGGTGTCCAGCTATACGTATCTAACCTCGTTGAGTGCATGTCCCTGCTACATACTTCTTCTTTTACAACTTTATTCTAACACACCTCCATATTTGGTGGTTCTTTGCTATGCGATTTTGACAATTTTGTATGAAACTGCCCTCATTTTCAAGCTATTTATTAACTTTAGGGTGAAAAAAAGTGCAGTATGTCTGATTTTTTTGTACCTTTGCAGCGTCGAACTAGTGCCCGCTATCTTATTGTGGAGATTAATTCAATGGGCGGGTGACGTTTTTATAGTGGCAAACGATTTGTACTGATGGCAAAAATACTCATTTCACAACCAAGTCCGCAAACGGCTAAATCGCCCTATTTTGATGTAGCAGAGAAATACAATCTTGATCTCGTCTTCCGACCATTCATCAAGATTGAGCCAATGACATCAAAGGATTTCAGATCACAGCATGTATCTATTGCTGGTCATACTGCAATTGTATTTACATCGCGCCATGCAATAGATCATTTTTTTACCCTCTGCAAGGAGCTGCGCGTCAACATTCCGACTGACATGAAGTATTTCTGCGTGTCAGAACAAGTGTCTCTCTACCTGCAGAAGTACGTGCAGTACCGCAAGCGCAAGAATTTCTTCCCGGAGTCTGGTAAATTGCCAGACCTTCTGCCATTCATTCAGAAGCATAATAAGGAGAAATATTTTGCTCCGTTGTCATCTGCTCACAATGATGATATCCACAATATGCTTGAGGAAGCCGGAGTAGAACATGACGAAGCCGTTATGTACTATACCGTTGCCAATGATTTCAAGGCAGACGAAAAACTCGATTACGATATGCTCGTATTCTTCTCGCCCGAGGGAATCCACTCTCTTGTCAAGAACTTCCCAAATTTTGAGCAGGGGAATGTGTGGATTGCATGTCTTGGTACCAAGACTGTCAACGAGGCTAAGAAGGCTGGTCTGCGAGTTGACCTTACCGTCACCCCTGAACTGCGTTCTGTGCCTGCGATGATAGAAGAGTTTGCAAAGTCAACACAGAAAGCTCATGCATAGTCCTTTGGGTCTTTCCAAGGCAGAACGTATCCACTCCCGCTTAGTCGTCGAGAGCCTCTTTTCCGGTCGCAATTCATCTATTGCCATCTACCCCTTACGTATTGTGTGGACCATGAGTGAGTCCACCGACTCCGTTTCCTTGCCACCGGCAAGCATATTGGTGTCTGTACCCAAGAAACGTATGCACCATGCCGTCGATCGCAATCGTATGAAACGTATGGTTCGCGAGGCATACCGTCTCAATAAGCAGACGATAGTAGGCAGACTTGAAGGTTCTGGCCGACATCTCGACATTGCCTTCATCTGCATAGCCGACAATATGCCCACTGGCAGTCAGGTATGCAAGTCTGTGGTAAAGGCACTTGCCCGCATATCTGATACTATCTGATATGATACGAGACAGATTTTCTTCTATTTGGGCAGAACTTCGCCATCAGAACATAGTCAGCAGGGTGCTTTCTCTGTTGCTTCTGCTTCCCGTATATTTCTACCGCACCTGTATATCGCCCATGACACCACCTTCGTGTCGCTACACCCCTACATGCAGTCGTTATGCCGTTGAGGCAATACAGCGTCACGGTCCATTCAAAGGACTCTACTTGGCTGTCAAACGCATCCTGCGATGCCATCCATGGGGCGGTAGCGGATACGATCCCGTACCAGAGGAATTCCATCTATGAATGTTCACACCCATAACCGTCCTTCAGACCCTGCCGAGCAGTATATTCTCAACTGCTATCCAGGGACTGTTCCAGCAGATGTGGAACTCTGTTCCGTTGGACTGCATCCATGGTATGTAGATGAGTCGTGGCTACAACAGATAGATATTCTGCGCAGCGATGTGCAGTTGCCCAATGTGGTTGCTGTAGGGGAGTGTGGCCTGGATTCTGTAAAGGGACCGGCTGTACATCTTCAACTGGCAGCCTTCGAGGCTCAGATACAGGTGGCAGAGGAGTTTCATTTGCCACTTATTATACACTGTGTAAGAGTCTTCGACCAACTTCTCATGTTGCATAAAAAATACAATCCACAGCAATTGTGGATTGTACATGGTTTTCGAGGCAAACCGCGGTTGGCTCAGCAACTCATATCTCGTGGTATCCGCCTGTCGTTTGGCATTCATTATAATCCTGCCACATTCGAGTTGGTTCGTCAGTCGGGTATTCCTTATTATCGTGAGACCGACGACGAAATGGGGGTAAATCTCAGGGATATTACTTCTCCCACTTCTTCAGGTGCTTCTTTATGATTTCTGCCTCTTCGTCATCCATTGCTTCAAACATACGACGACGCTGCTCGTATGGTGACAGACGGCGTGAGTGCTCGTCTCTTCTGTCTCCTCTGTCTTTGCGTTCACCTCTTTCCTGTCGTTCTCCTTTCTCCAGACGCTCGTCTCTTCTGCCCTTCTTGTATCCATCCTTGAATGGTTTTGCCTTGAAGTAGTGGTCGCCCTCTTCTCCGGTCTTTTCGCGTGTCCAGCTGCCGTCTTCATTCTTCTTGTGTGGTTTGTACTTGGCATTGTGCCTACGTTCCTCTGCTGACTTGATATCTACCCCTTTCTCGCGTTGCTGTTTCAGTTTTCCATCGAATACCTGGTACTTTCTGAACTCGCATTCTATATTGCCGTTGAACAGAGCATATTTGGTAGATGGTCGCATACCTACGTTTGCAAAGAATTCTTCACGGTTGCTGATTATCCAGGCGTCACACCCGACGAAAGCATGTTTCAGTCGTTCGCCTATGGTCGCATACAGTTCTTCGAGATTTCCGCCCTTGACAGCTCCTATTCGCTCGCCGTATGGAGGATTGGTTATCATGATAGCCTTCTCTGTCGGTTGTTCAAACTCGGCTATGTCGCGCTGCTGGATCTCTATTATGTTGCTCATTCCTGCCGACTTCACATTTTCCTGGGCTATCTGCACGACCCTGCTATTTATGTCATAGCCGTATATCTTGTGGTTGAACTCTCTCTCCTCGCTGTCGTCGTTGTATATGCGTTCGAACAGGTCGGCATCATAGTCTTTCCACTTCTCGAATGCATATTCCTTGCGGAACACACCTGGGTAAATGTTGCGAGCTATCAGGGCTGCTTCGATGAGAATGGTACCGGAGCCGCAGAAGGGGTCGATGAAATCGCTCTGACAATCCCATCCGGACAGCATGATAAGTCCGGCTGCTAATACTTCGTTTATAGGTGCTTCGGTGTTTCTTACTTTATACCCGCGCAGGTGGAGCGATTCTCCGCTTGAGTCGAGGGCTACGGTTACATCTTCGTTTGAGATGTGCAGGTTAATCCTTAGTCCGGGATTGGAGATGCTCACGTTGGGGCGTTCACCGGTCTTGTCTCTCCAATAGTCGGCAATGGCATCCTTCATCCTGTATGCAGCGAACTGAGAGTGACGGAAGTTATCTGAGAATACCACTGCATCTACAAGGAATGTAGTATTCACGTCCATATACTCTTGCCAGTCTATCTTCTTGGCTGCTTCGTACACCTTGTCGGCATCATCTGCTTTAAACACGGCGATTGGTTTCAGCACTCTGATGGCGGTGCGCAGACAGAAGTTTGCCTTGTACAGCATTTCCTTGTCACCCGTAAAGCTGACCATTCGGTTGCCAATCTCTACATTATTGCCTCCGAGGGCTATCACTTCTTTCGCCAGGACCTCTTCCAGTCCTTTGAAAGTCTTTGCTATTATTGTATGTTCCATGATTCGTTATTTCTGTGTGACTGTAGTTCCTGCTGGTATGTCATGACTGATTGATACGTTGCTGCCAATGACTGCACCCTTGCCTATTGTGATGCGTCCCAATATGGATGCGTTGCTGTATATGATTACGTCGTCTTCGATGATAGGATGACGTAGTATGCCCTTTATGGGATTACCATCTGCATCGAGTGGGAAACTCTTGGCTCCAAGTGTCACACCTTGATACAGTTTCACGTTATTGCCTATAATGGTGGTTTCGCCGATTACCACACCAGTGCCGTGGTCGATGGTGAAGTATTCGCCAATCTGTGCCCCCGGGTGTATATCTACCCCGGTTTCGGAGTGTGCCAGTTCTGTGAGCATACGAGGAATGAGTGGCACTTCCAGTTCCCATAGTATGTGAGCCATTCTGTATATTGTCAGCACCTTAATGATAGGGTAGCATGAGATGATTTCGCCGAAATTCTTGGCTGCAGGGTCACCATCATATGCTGCCTTTACATCGGTTGCCAGTATGCGGCGCATTTCCGGCAGTCGTTCTATGAAGGCTTCCGCCCTGGCTGTTGCCATTCTGAACAGCTCCGTTATGACGGTTTGCTTGTTGTATGCAGCATAAACAGCTACATCCCTGTAGTCAGCAAACGAGAGCCCGGCCTGAATCTGTTTGATGAGTAGGGTATATAGTCTTTCGATGTTCACACCTAAGTGGAATCGCAGTGTGCCTGTGTTAACGTTACAGTTGCCATAGTATCCCGGGAACATAATGCTTCTGACCAGTTCAATGATTTCTTCCAGAACCTTGGCTGATGGCAGCGGGGCACCTTCGTTGTACTCCCTGAACAAGTCTCTGCAAGATTGTGGCTGTGCCAGTTTTTCAACCACTGCGTTCATTTTTTCTGTAAACCTATTCATCGTATTTTACACATCTTTTATAAATTGGGTGCGAAGGTACGAAAATTTTGTATAACCAATAGGATTAAAAGTGAAAAAATCGATTACGCGAGAGCAGAGCCATAAATTGCATGAGTGATGCCAAGCGTAAGAATTTTGGACGTAAGGCAAAATCTGTATTGTCATAAATCCTATGTTCTCTTCTATTTTGGCTTTTATGAACTTTCACTCGGCCCTTATTCTTGGATATTTCCATTCTTAACGCTGTCGCTTAGTTGTGTATTGAAAATATCATTTTCTGCGATTTCATCGGTGTGTTTTCTTGCTTTTTGTTAATTTGATCGATTTTCTGCAAAATTTTGAGTATAAATGCTCTGGCGTTCTAATGTTATTATATACAGCTACTTATATGGTCTGCTTTCAATTTGTGCCCCCATTTATGCAAATTTGAGAATGAGACTTGCAATATTTACAAAAATGTAAGCAGAATTTACAATTTTTTGCCCCTTCCATTTTCAGACGTTTCAGATTAAAGAAAAATTCCTACCTTTGCATATGAAATGATATTAAGAAATAGAACCCTTATATTTTTTATCAGACATGTAATTTTAATTACGTCCTCGCCCGACTGTGAAGTTAGGCGAGTTTTTTTATTTGAGTCTGATAAAATTTGGTAACTTCGTCTTTTATTCCTATTTTTGTACTTCTATAAATAATGTGAAAGGTTTTCTTTCGAAATCGTTGATATGAAACAGTTGATTTACTTTGTAGTAGCATTTGTTCTGTGTATTATTACGGTCACCGATGTCCGGGCGCAGGATTCTATTCGAGCGATGAACGCACGGACTGACAGTGTGCCTGCCCCTCGCTATCGCAAATCACACTTCGATTCTGTATATGTAGTACGTCCTGACTACAAATGGACTCTTAAGGCAAGGGTGAATCAGACTGGCAATTCATTTCATGCGAAGGGAGCGCTCAATGGTCTCGATTCAAAATACGACCTCAGCACAAACCATAAGACTACCATATCCGTAGCTGCCATCTACCGCGGCATAGGTATTGCCCTTGCCATCAATCCGGCACAATTAAAGGGAGATTATAAAGACTTTGAGATTAACATCAACTACTATAGCAGTCGCTTCAGTGTTGACTTCAGCTATCAGCGTTCCGAATCCCTCTCGGGTGACATTTGGCGAGGAGAGCAGTTGAGCCGCGTGGAGTATGGCGATGTAGATATGAATATGATAAACTTCGCAGCCAACTACACCTTCAACCATCGCCGCTTTTCATATCAGGCCGCCTTTACGCAAAGTTACATACAGCGCCGTTCGGCAGGTTCCTGGCTTGCAGGTATCAGTTATCAGGGTGGTACGCTGAAGACTACCAAATCCCTACTTGCCCGCCGTCCTGACGTACCCGAAACACGTGTTTACATAGGTCATGTCGGCATCGGTGGCGGCTATGCTTTCAATCTTGTGGCAGGCAAGCGATGGCTTTTCCACCTCTCCATCATGCCGACATTCGTTATATTTAATCGCAACAACATGACAGTCAACGGCGAGCGCAGGGATGCGAACCACATAAACTTCAATATGCTGTTCAACGAACGCTTTGCCATAGTCCACAACTTCTCTCCCAGGTTCTTTGCCGGTCTAACTGTTGTTATGAACAACTCTCTCTTCCTCAAAGACGATATTACTGTCAACCAGAATAAGTGGCGTGCCAGAATCTCCTTTGGAGTCCGCCTATAGTTGCTCTTTTCCTCAAGAGTACCTCAGGGTTGTAAGCATACGTTCTGATAGGGGAATTTGTGTGTAATGTCCTCGTCAGTTTTTGCTTGATTTTTTGATTTCCTATTTATTTTGTTGTGAGTAGGGATTTTTATTTACTTCATATAGAAAAATTTTGGTGTTTAACAATTTTTATGTAGATTTGCGGCGGAATTTTATGCGGAATGCTGCAAGAACGTCCCTTGGGGACGAGTAGCAGCTACGCAGCGACTGCTAGCGGGCAGCGTGCCAATAGGCTGATTTTCCGAATTTTGCTGAAATAATGACGATAGCGTTATGCTCGTTCTTGTTTGTTGAAACGTGAGAAATTTCAAACAGAGTACAAGATGGCATAGTGTGCATCGCCTACGCGATAGCGTGGGTCTGTTGTATGCTAGATCTTTACTCGAAGGTAATTCTCACGACCTCAACAAAGAGATGTAGTACAATACGCAGTCTTACGCTTCTTTTTTGTGCCTATACCATGAATCGGAAGTGTTAAAGCAGAAGTAAAAAAGACAATCTACATAACTTTTTAAGTTACTATTTACTAACATTTTAACATTTTATTTTTTATGAAAAAATTTACTTTTTCTTTCAAGTCGCTTCTTGTGGCGTGCGGTCTGCTCATAGGAAGTGCAAATGCGTGGGCACAGACAACTGTGACGTATGACTTTACGTCGTACACGGCTAAAACATTGACCAAATCAAGTACTTCAGGATTTAAGGCTAACAGCACAGAACATTACTATGCATCAAATTTTGACGAGGTACATAATCGTTTTGGTTTTCAGTTTGCAGGAAGTTTCTCTATTGAAGCAGCTGGACTTTATGCCCAAAGAGATAAAGGTGACCATGTAGGAATCTGTGGACTTGCAAGTGGTGATAAGGTAACTATCAATTTCTCTCAAGGTGCCATAATGGTTAGAGGAAATATTACTAATTGGACAGGTAATACGAGTGATTGGACAAGTTATACCACAGGAACAGAGATTCCCATAAATGCAGCGGGAAATTTGAGTTTCCAGGCAAAAACTTCTTGTAAGATATCTTCAATTGTTATAACAACCAATGCAACAGAGAGTGTGACCGCTCCCTCTATTGATTCTGAGGCAAACGGCAGTAAACGTACTGTGACTATTACTGATGGTGCATCAAACTTGTTGGCTCCAGTTACCACTTATTATACAACTGATGGTACTGACCCTACAGCAAGTTCAACAAAATATACTGCACCATTTGATGTCGATGCTACATGCACTGTCAAAGCTATCACTATCAGTACCTCATCGGCAAAGACAGCTTCTACTATCACTTCACAGTTGATAGATATGGATGCTGTTGATGTACCTACCGCTGCTATCACAGCTGTTGACGGTGTTAATCGTACAGTTACATTCTCATGCACAACTGATGGCGCAGATCTGTACTATTCAACCGATAATGGCGAGACATATACTGCTGGTACCTCACTCGTTATCTCTGCTAATACCAATATTAAAGTTAAGGCTACTAAGGGTTCTGCAAGCGCAGAGACAGAGAACATAGCTTTCGAGGCAGGTACAGAGATTCAACTGAACGCTCCTGCATATACTACAGGCGCTTATAGTGACGGTAAATATACCCTTACGCTTACTTCAAACCAAACAGATAAGTTGTTGACTCCTGTTGCTGTAGTGAAATATAGCGTAAATGATGGTGAGCCTCAAACTATTAATAGTGGCGAAACTGTTGAAGCTGCTGTTGGTTCTACATATAAGTTCTGGTCATATGCAAGCGGTTATGCAAAGTCTAATGATGTCGTTGTAACTCCAACGTACATAGATCTCTCAACTTATAGAACTGATTGGTCAATGGATTTGGATGCCTTGGCAATGGCTATAGCTACCGAATCAAATTCAAGTGCCTCTGTAACTAAGAGCGGTGAAGAGCTGGTTTCTGGATATTATAGTATTACAAATGATGGCTTCAATGCTAAGTTTGGTGTAAACGATGTAAACTGGCAGGTACGTAATTATGGTTCAGGTAAATCTTACAATACAGGTCTTTGGCCATATAATGTAAATGGTTCAATGGTAATTACAGAATTGTCTGCTGGTGATGTAATAGTATTTACTGGAGATGCAGTAACTTCTGGCACAAATGTTACAAAAGATGCATTCATTTCTACTGCGAACAACAACTCAACATTCGTTGTTACAGCTGCTGGAAATGCCACCTTTACACCGACAAAGAGTGGGTATATACATTCTTTGACTGTTTATACTCAGCGTCCTGTTTCCGTTTCCAAGACCATTACTTCTGCTGGTTGGGCAACATACTGCTCACCATACATTCTGGATTTCTCAAGCAGCATTGAGAACCTGACTCAGGCATACATCGTTACTGGCAATACTGGTACTGCATTGACATTGACAGAAGTAAACGGTAAGGTTCCTGCAAACACAGGTCTCTTGCTTAAGGGAGAAGGCGTCTGCGCTATTCCTGTTGCAGCTACAAGCGATGTAGATGTATCTGCCAACATACTTCATGGTGTTACAAGCAACACTAACATCGATGCTAATACAGGTTATGTTCTTATGAACGGTACATCAGGTGTAGGCTTCTACAATAATGCAAAGGCATTTACTGTAGGTGCTAACACTGCATACCTTTTAGCTTCTGAACTGTCAGCACTCAGTGTCAAGGCGTTCAGCCTGGACGGTGCAGCTACTGGCATCGCTGAGATTTCTGATGGCGACAGTCTGAAGGCTGATGACGATGCTGTTCTCTACAACACTGCTGGTCAGCAGGTGTCTAAGGGCTACAAGGGAATCGTGATTAAGAACGGAAAGAAGTACATTAACAAATAAATCTAAGGAGGAATAATACAATGAAAAAAATATATATGCAGCCACTCATAGAAGTGGTAAAAGTGAATGCGGAGCAAATGATCTGTCTGTCTGGCGGTGAAGTACTCATGACTACACCAACTCAAGAGGAAAGTGGTAACCTCGGTTTGGGCGACGGTGACTATAGCGATGACCTCTTCTGGTAAACTCTTTTTTGCCCTGCGAACCCTTTTCCGTTCGGTACGGAAAAATTTCCGCTCACTGCGGAAAAAGTTTCCGACAGTTACGGAAAAATAAGCAGGGTGGCAGGAAGTTTGATTTGGTCTTACACCCTCAGCCGTTCCTCCTCACCGACGTAGGAGAGAGAGGACGGCGAGGGGCTCTCGATAAAGCTGACGCAAGTCAGTCATTTTCAAAATAGTTAGTATAACAGCCTTCGGACGTGTCGCGAGATACATGGCTGAATAATAATTTAAAGTGTTAAGAAAACTTATTAAAAAGTTGATTGAACTCCTGCGCAGTGATGTGCGGGAGTTTTTTTCTGTTGTAATTGAGTATTTCATAAATAGTTTGTATCTTCGCGGAAAATTATTACGACAATGAAAATACTTTTGCTTGGAAGCGGTGGCAGAGAACACGCTATCGCATGGAAAATAGCTCAGAGCCAGAAGGTGAGTGCACTGTATGTGGCTCCAGGTAATGCAGGTACTGCCGGAATGACACTTGGCGGTTCGTCTGCGGCTAAGAGTGAGAACGTAGGTCTGAAGGCGGATGACTTCGATGGAATCCGGGATTTTGTGCTGACGAACGGTATCGACATGGTGGTCGTAGGACCGGAAGATCCGCTGGTCAAGGGTGTGTATGACTACTTCAAGAATGATGCCGAACTCAGACGGATTCCTGTTATCGGTCCGAGCAAGGCGGGTGCCGTGCTTGAGGGCTCAAAGGATTTCGCCAAAGGATTCATGCAGAGACATGGTATTCCTACAGCTGCCTACCGTTCGTTCAACGGTACGAATATCGAAGAGGGAATCAAATTCCTGGAAACACTTCAGCCGCCATACGTCTTGAAAGCTGACGGACTCTGTGCCGGTAAGGGTGTGCTGATTGTGCCAACGCTCGAAGAGGCTAAGAAGGAATTTCGCGGTATGCTCGACGGTATGTTTGGCGAGGCCAGCGCAACGGTGGTAATCGAAGAGTTCCTTTCCGGCATCGAGTGCTCGGTGTTCGTATTGACAGACGGCGAGAACTATAAAATTCTGCCCGAGGCAAAGGATTATAAGCGTATTGGTGAAGGCGATACAGGTCTGAATACTGGTGGAATGGGGTCCGTCAGTCCTGTTCCGTTTGCCGACGAAGGGTGGATGAAGAAGGTGGAGGAGCGCATCGTTAAACCTACCATCCGGGGGCTGAAGGAAGAAGGCATCGAGTACAAAGGTTTTATCTTCCTCGGACTGATAAAGGTCGATAGGGACTATGCCTATGCAAAGGCTGGCGACCCTGTAGTCATCGAATATAATGTGCGTATGGGCGACCCGGAGACCGAGAGCGTGATGCTTAGAATAAAGTCGGATCTCGTAGATCTGCTTGAAGGTGTGGCTGAAGGAAATCTGGATAAACGCACGCTGGAGGTTGACCCACGCAATGTGGTGTGCGTAATGATGGTGTCGGGCGGCTATCCGCAAGCATATAAGAAGGGCTTTGAGATTACAGGTATAGAGAATGTAAACGGCAGTGTGGTTTTCCATGCCGGTACGGCGTTGAAGGATGGTAAGGTGGTGACTGCCGGCGGACGTGTCATAGCCGTTTCATCGTATGGTAGCAGTAAGGACGAGGCTTTGAAGAAATCGTTCACTGAGGCTGCCAAGATTCAGTTTGAAGGAAAGTATTTCAGAAGAGATATCGGAGGAGACCTTTGAAAATAGCATTAATCGGAGCCGGAAATCTGGCAACGAATATAGGAATGGCACTTGCAGAGGCGGGACATGAGCTGCTGCAGGTATATAGCAGAACAGAGCAGTCGGCCGAAAGGTTGGCTGCTATGTTGCATTGTCCGTGGACTACGGAGTTGGAGCAGGTGACAGACGGAGCAGATGTGTATATCATCGCCGTGAAGGATGGTGCGCTCGCTGACGTGGCGCGTAGTCTGGCTGCCGGACACGAGGAACGTTTTCTGGTACATACTGCAGGGAGTATGCCAATGGAAACTCTGCCTACGAAGCGAAGAGGCGTGCTTTACCCGATGCAGACTTTCTCGAAGGAGAGGAAGGTCCTCTTCCGTGAGATTCCATGCTTTGTAGAGGCGGCAGACAAGGCGGACGGAGCGATGCTTAGAGGATTGGCAGAAACGCTGTCTGAGAGAGTTTATGAGGCAAATAGTGAAGCTCGTAAGTATCTGCATCTGTCGGCAGTGTTCTGCTGCAATTTCGCTAACCATTGTTATGCCATTTCAGAAAGATTGCTGAAGGAACATGGCGGATTGCCTTTCGAAGTCATGTTGCCGTTGATAGACGAGACTGCACGGAAGGTGCATGAGCTGTCGCCCAGGAAGGCACAGACTGGTCCGGCAGTGAGATGGGATACGAATGTAATGGAAAAACACATACAACTGCTGAAGGGTGAACCGCAGTTGCAGGAAATCTACAAATTGTTAAGCGAGAGTATCAGAGAGTAACGCTTTTGCGTTTTGAAGTGCTGCCTCGGTGAGGTTGGCGCCTGAAAGCATATGTGCAATCTCTTCTACACGTTGTTCGGGTGTGAGCGGAATGATATGCGAGTGGGTAGAGTCGGTTGTGTCGTCCTTATACACCTTGAAATGATGCTGGCCGATGGCGGCTATCTGAGGCAGGTGGGTGATGGAGATTACCTGACGTCCGTAGGAAGCCATCTCTGCCATGATATGTGCCATTTTCTCTGCAATGACTCCGCTGACACCTGTGTCGATTTCATCGAATATGATAGTGGGCAGGTTCTGTTTGCTTGCCAGAATGGATTTGAGCGAGAGCATGAGTCGTGCGATTTCACCGCCGGAGGCAATCTTCGACAGGGGCTGTGGCGGCACATTCTTGTTTGAGGAGAACAGGAATGTGGCTGTGTCTGTGCCTGTAGAGGTAAGTTCGCCTGCCTGCAGTTCAACGGTAAACTGCACGTTTGGCATTCCTAACGACTGCAGGATTGCGGAGATTTGCTTTTGCAATGTCTTTGCTGCATCTATGCGTTTCTTATGTAGTTTCTCAGCAATTGCAGTTGCCTCGGTCAGCTTAGCCTCGTACTTTTTCTTCAACTCGGACAAGAGTTCATCGGAATTGGTTATAAGGTTGAGTTTCTGCTCAAGGTTTGCCTGCAGTACGAGCAGTTCGGCCACGGAGTCGAGGTGATGTTTCTTCTGTAGAGAATAGATAGTTCCCAGACGTTCTGATACATAAGAGAGGCGTTCAGGATTGTAGTCTATGGCGTCACTCTGTGATGCGATTTCATCGGCAATATCCTGTAGTTCTATGTTGCATGACTGTAGGCGCTGCAGAATTTCATCGGCAGCTGGCAGTATGCCGGTTATGTGTTCGAGCGACTGCATGGCTGACCGCAGAAGGGACAGGGCGTCGCTGCCGTCAGTTGTGGTTTGCAGGGTCTCACCAGCAGAGAAAAGCGCCTGTTTTATCTCTTCGGCATGCTCCAGGATTTCCTGTTCCGATTCCAGTTCAGTCTGTTCGCCGTCCTGTAGCTTTGCGTCGGTGAGTTGCTGTAGCTGAAAACGTAGATACTCTTCGTCATCATGACTCTGCTGTGCCTGACTGACTGCATCTTCGTATTTATCACATAACTTCCTGTAGGTACTGTACTCAGTCTGGTATTGCTGGAGGAGGGTAGTGTTCTCGGCTATTGTGTCGAGTACGGATAACTGGAAGTTGGACTGCGAGAGTAGCAGGTTCTGGTGCTGCGAGTGGATGTCGATAAGTCGGTCGCCGAGGACTTTCAACAGAGAAAGCTGTACGGGAGTGTCGTTGATGAAGGCGCGACTTTTCCCGGCGGTGGTGAGTTCCCGGCGAATGATGCATTCGGATGCATCATAATCAAGGTCGTTCTCCGTGAAGAAATCAGTGCAGTCGTAGCCGTTAAGATTAAATGTAGCTTCGACAATACAACGATTCGCATTCGTCTTTATGCTCTTACTGTCGGCGCGATTACCTAGAATGAGTCCTATGGCTCCGAGAAGGATAGACTTGCCAGCACCCGTCTCGCCTGTGATAACAGAAAAGCCGTCGTGCAGCTCAAGGTCGAGTTGCTCGATGAGGGCGTAGTTTTCTATGTGAAGATGGGTGAGCATATATGTTACTTGATCTTATTCCAATATGAGTTTAGACTGGCATTGATACCTGAGCAGATGTCTTTGACACTCTGACGCTCCTTTTCAGTGCCGTGTCCCTTGTATATATTCACGATTTCATCGCGCTTATATTCTGTGAAAAGTTGCGGAAGCATTGAGAGTGGCTTGTTCTGGTGAGCCTCGTTGAGTAACTCAATCGATTCAGTTATGGCTGTGCGTCCGCGGTCGGCATTGTTTGCCATCTCGTCGAGTCCCTGACGATAATATTTATACTGCAACTGACGGAAGGGCTCCATCGAACTCTCCATATAGTCGTTGATGATGGCATGGCGATTCTTCGTGTCCTTGAATGCACTCCAGCCAGGTTCTGCCAGCGTCTGCGCGTTGTTAACTATGTTTTCTACTGTATGCAGAATCTGTGTGCCGCCAAGAGGTGAAAAGGTGTCCATGTCCATGCCTATGAAGAGATAGGCATAATACGCGAGGACGGCTGTCAGGTTGTTGTCGAGGTTGTTCTCGTTCCATTCCAAGGGGTCGTACTCCTTGTAGTTGAATTCCAAGTTGGTATCCTTGATAGAGAATACCGTGGAGTTGTAGGAAGAATTGAATACGGGACGTGCCAACTGCAAGAGTATCTCACCTGTGAAATGGTTTTGTCCCTCTACATATTTCGTTATAGTTATGTTGATCGTTGCCTCGATGCGTTCGTCCTTCTGAAACTGCAGGTCGGTCCACGAGCGATTGTTCATGAATTCTGTGATGGCAGTCTCGAGGGTGGTGAACACTGACGTGTTGGTGCCTTGCACTTGTGAGTGTATTACCTTTACTGTACAGTTGAGCTCTTGGCTATAACTCAGCGTAGCATAGCAGAGGAATGTGAATGTGATAATGAGGAAACGTGACATTGCAATGAAGGAAAAATGTCAGAACAGGTCAACTAACTGAGTAATTATGTCGCGAGCCACTTCTTTCTTTGACTTCAAAGGGAAATCGATCTGCTCCTTGGCTGTTATGATGCTGATCTTATTCGTGTCGGTACGGAATCCTGCTCCCTTGTCGTTGAGTGAGTTCAGCACGATGAAATCGAAATTCTTCTTTGTCAGTTTCAGATGTGCGTTGGTTGTCTCGTCGTTGGTTTCGAGGGCAAACCCTACAAGCAACTGCCCTTTTCGCTTTGTCTTTCCCAATTCGGCTGCGATGTCTCTGGTGGGCTTCAGATGCAGTATCATATCGTCACCTTCACGCTTTATCTTGTGGTCAGCTACATTGTTGGGGGTGAAGTCTGCAACAGCTGCACAAAGGATGCCTGCATCCATTGAAGGATAGAGTTCAGTACAGGCATTGTACATCTGTTCAGCACTTTCTACATCAATTCGTCTGATTTCCTGCCGGCGGGGTAGAAGTGAGGGGGATACGGGACCGCAGACGAGGGTGACTTCAGCACCACGGTCAGCACATTCCTCAGCCAGGGCGATACCCATCTTGCCGGATGAGTAATTACCAATGAAACGAACAGGGTCAATCTTCTCGTATGTAGGTCCGGCGGTGATGAGAACCTTCTTGCCGTGTAAATCCGACGTCTGTGTGAAGAACTGTTCAAGGACTTCTACTATAGCCTCGGGTTCCTCCATACGCCCCTTGCCTTCAAGTTTGCTTGCCAGGAATCCTGTCTGTGGTTCGATGATGTGGTTGCCGAACGACTGGAGTCGCTGCAAGTTCTGCTGTGTGGTAGGGTGGGCATACATGTCGAGATCCATTGCTGGAGCAATGAAAACGGGTGCCTTCATGCTCAAATAGGTGGTGATGAGCATATTATCGGCAATTCCGTTTGCCATCTTTCCGATGGTCGATGCAGTAGCAGGAGCGATGAGCATGACGTCGGCCCATAGCCCCAGGTCAACATGGCTGTGCCATGTGCCGTCGCGTTGCGAGAAGAAATCACTGATCACAGGTCTGCTGGTGAGGGCAGATAGAGTGATGGGTGTGATGAACTCCTTTCCGGCAGGGGTTATTACGACTTGAACGTCAGCCCCGTGTTTGATGAGCTGACGTATGATGAGGCATGATTTATAGGCAGCTATGCTACCTGTGATGCCGAGTACGATTTTTTTTCCTTGAAGCATTTATAGTGGATTAGTCTTGGAGCATCATTGGCATCAGCAACATAATCAGGTCTTC
This sequence comes from Prevotellaceae bacterium UBA2744, assembly GCA_002353575.1. GTDB lineage: Bacteria > Bacteroidota > Bacteroidia > Bacteroidales > Bacteroidaceae > Minthosoma. The sequence continues at coordinate 105,915 of DEJQ01000026.1, read as the reverse complement.
GCCTGTTTCCTGTTCTGCCGGCAATAGCACTCCGGCACGACTTGGGTCGGCGAGTTCGATCAGAATGTCCTGATTGTTGATGTTATTGAGTACTTCAAGAAGGTACGGACCATTGAATCCAATAGACATTGGGGTGCCGTCGTAGTCGCACTGGATAGATTCTTCAGCAGAAGTCGAGAACTCTATATCCTGAGCACTTACGATGAGACGGTTGTTTTCAAGGCGCAGCTTGATGAGTGAGCTTGATGCGCTGGCAAATACGCTCACACGACGCAGTGTGCTAATGAATGACAGACGGTCAACACGTACGCGGAATGGGTTGTCGGTAGGGATGACCGAATTATAGTTTGGATAGCGGCCTTCTATGAGACGGCAAGAGATTGTGTAGTTGCTGAACTGCACTTTTGCATTACTGTCGCTGTAGCTGATCTGTACGTCACCCTCTTCCTTCGGCAGGATATTCTTGATTAAGAGAGCCGGCTTCTTCGGCAGGATAAATGAAGAAGCGGAGTTGCCCTTTACGTTGAGCATACGGTAGCGAACCAACTTGTGACCGTCGGATGCGACGATGGTGGAGAACTCAGGAGTGATGTCGAAATAAATACCATTCATCTGCGGGCGCAATTCGTCGTCGGCGGTAGCAAAAATAGTGCGATTTATAGCATTCAAGAGATCTTCAGACGATAGGTTCATCATTTCCCCGCCGTTGTTGTTGTCTGTCGGCAACGGATATTCATCGGCATTAGAGCCCATGAGGTTGAACTTTCCGTTCTGGTAATAAACCTCCACCTGCTGTGTTTCTGTATTTATAATGAATGTGATAGGTTGCTCGGATATTTCCTTTACTGAATTGATAAGAGTCTTTGAATCTATGGCAAATCGTCCGAAACCATCACAATCTGTGACTTCTATAGTTGTAGTGATGATAGTCTCACTGTCAGACGCTGTCATGCTGAGGGTGTTACCACTCAAATCGAACAGTATAGAGTCGAGGATAGGTAGTGAGTTCTTATTGCTCTGAACCCTACTTATTGCTTGAAGTTTGTTGCAAAATGCAGTGCTTGATACGTTGAATTTCATCGTTCTTCATGTTTAATTTTGCTTACAAAGGTATGGAATAGTTTTGAAGAGACAAAGGAAAATCGTACTTTTGCACCGAAAAAATAAAAAAACTGGAATTAGAAAAAATAGACTATTATGGAATTAGAAGGAAAGATTATTAAAGTATTAGAAGCACGTGGTGGCACATCAGCCAGAACTGGTACTCCATGGAAGGTGCAGTCGTTTGTTCTGGAAGTACCTGGACAGTACCCGCGTCGCATGGTGTTCGACGTATTCGGCGAGGACAAACTGACTCAGATGAACATACAGGAAGGTCAGGATCTGAGAGTGTCTTTTGATATTGATGCACATGAGTATCAGGGACGTTGGTACAATTCAATCCGTGCATGGAAAGTGGAACCTGCTACCGGCGAGGCTGCTCCAGCTCCAGTAGCTGCAACTCCTGGTGTAGCTGCTCCCGTCGCTCCGGCTCCTGCTGCTGAGACACCGTTCGGTGCAGAAGAGTCAACTGATGACCTGCCTTTCTAATCATACATAAATCATAAAAGCGTTACTATATAAATGGCATTAAAAGCTGGTATTGTGGGCTTGCCTAATGTAGGCAAATCCACACTTTTTAATTGTTTGTCGAGTGCTAAGGCTCAGGCTGCCAATTTCCCGTTCTGTACTATAGATGCACAGTTGGGACAGGTGAGTGTGCCGGACGAGCGACTCACCAAGTTGGCTGAGATTGTACACCCAGGTCGGATTGTGCCTGCCGTATGCGACATCGTGGATATAGCCGGACTCGTGAAGGGAGCCAGTAAGGGCGAGGGACTCGGAAATCAATTCCTTGGCAATATACGTGAGTGCGATGCAATCATACATGTATTACGTTGCTTCGACAATGGAAATATCGTACATGTAGATGGCAGCGTAGATCCTGTTCGTGATAAGGAAATCATCGATACGGAGCTTCAGTTGAAAGACTTGGAGACCGTAGAGGCCCGTATCAAGAAGACTGAGAAGATTGCAATGGTGGGACACGATAAGGATGCGAAGGTGGAGTACGAGCTGCTGTTGCGCTATAAGGAGGCATTGCTGGCAGGAAAGAGTGCACGTACCGTAGAACTGGAGAACGACGAGGAAGTTGCTGCTGCAAAGAATATGTTCCTGCTGACGACAAAACCAGTCCTTTACGTATGTAATGTAGATGACCAGAGTGCTGCAAAGGGAAATGCCTATGTAGATGCTGTGCGTAAAGCCATCGAAGGAGAGAATGCCGAACTGATGGTCATCTCGGCACAGACAGAGGCTGACATCTCAGAACTGGAGACATATGAGGAGAAGCAGATGTTCCTGGAAGATATGGGATTGACAGAGAGCGGTTGTAACCGACTCATCAAGGCCATCTACTCGTTGCTGAACCTGCAGACATTCATAACCGCCGGAGAGATGGAGGTAAAGGCATGGACATTCCGTAAGGGATGGAAGGCTCCTCAGTGTGCCGGAGTTATCCATACCGACTTTGAAAAGGGATTCATCCGTGCAGAAGTGATAAAGTACGATGACTATATAAAATACGGCAGCGAGGCTGCTGTCCGTGAAGCCGGAAAACTCGGAGTCGAGGGTAAGGATTACGTGGTTCAGGACGGTGATATTATGCACTTTAGATTTAACGTATAAATTAGCAGTAACTTACATGGTAAACCTTGCGTTCATAGACTGGCAACCGAGCATCGAATTGTTTAATGTCGGCGGATATTCTATCCGATGGTACTCTATGCTATGGGTCGTAGGACTGCTTGCTGCCTATTTTATTGTGCAACGCCTGTATCAGAAGCAGGATATTCCCGAGGAAAAGTTCGAACCACTTCTTTTCTATTGTTTCGTCGGAATACTGATTGGTGCGCGACTGGGACATTGCATATTCTACGAACCGGGTTATTACCTGACCAGTAGGATAGGGTTCTGGGAGATGCTCCTGCCGATGCACTACACTGGATCGGGATGGAAACTCACGGGATATGAGGGACTTGCAAGTCACGGGGGCACCCTCGGACTGTTGGCAGCACTTTGGGTGTATTCAAGACGTCAGAAACTGGGCTTCTGGACAGTGGTGGATAACATAGCGATAGCTACTCCGTTAACTTGCTGTTGCATCCGACTCGGAAACCTGATGAATTCGGAGATTATAGGCAAGGTGACCGATGTATCCTGGGCATTCATCTTCCATACAAACGAGTCGATGGTGAATGGTATGCTGGTACCTCGTCATCCTGCACAACTCTACGAAGCCATAGCCTATCTGATTATATTCTTTATCGGACTTTGGATATACAGTCGCAGGAAAGACCTTGTGGGCACGAGTTTCTACTTCGGCTATTGCGTGTTCTCCATCTTCTTCTTCCGCTTCTTCGTGGAATTTCTGAAGAAAGAACAAGTGGCATTCGAACAGAATATGCTTCTCGATATGGGACAACTCCTTAGCATCCCATTCGTCATCATAGCAGGCTATGCTATGTGGAAAGGATTACATAATACAACAACCAAAAGCCCCGCGCAGGGCGATAAAATCGGCAAATAATTATGAAAGTATTTCAACACGTTTCAGATATTGGCAATCTGCAACAGGCACTTGCCGAGGCAATGGAGATAAAGGCAGACAGATATAAATATCAGTCGCTGGGTAAGAACAAGACAGCTATGCTGATCTTCTTCAACAACTCCTTGCGTACTCGTCTGTCAACTCAGAAGGCAGCGATGAATCTGGGCATGAATGTGATTGTACTCGATGTGAATCAGGGTGCCTGGAAGTTGGAGACGGAACGTGGTGTGGTTATGGAGAGCGATAAGAGCGAACACCTGCTCGAGGCTATCCCCGTGATGGGATGCTACTGCGACATGATAGGTGTGCGCTCGTTTGCCCGTTTCGAAAACCGTAAAGATGACTACGAAGAACAGATTCTGAATCAGTTCATCAAGTATTCCGGTCGCCCTGTATTCTTCATGGAGAGTGCCACGGTACACCCTTTGCAGGCTTTTGCCGACCTCATCACCATTGAGGAATACAAGAACAAGACACGTGTAGAACCCAATCCGCTGTTTGGTGGCGAGGCTATTACCCGTGTGCCGAACAAGCGTCCCAAGGTAGTTCTCTCTTGGGCTCCACATCCTAGGGCACTGCCGCAGGCTGTTCCTAACTCCTTTGCCGAATGGATGATAGCGGCTCAGACAGGTATCGAGGGGGGACTTGACTTCGTCATCACACATCCTGAAGGATATGAACTCGATCCTCAGTTTGTAGGCGGTGCTAAGGTAGAATACGACCAGATGAAGGCATTCGAGGGTGCTGACTTTATATATGCAAAGAACTGGTCGTGTCCTGGTGTGACTCGTCCTGCAGACTATGGAAAGGTGCTTGGCGACTACCACGACTTCAGTGCCTGGACAGTCGGAGCCCGTCAGATGGCTGTGACTAATAATGCCTATTTTATGCACTGTCTGCCTGTACGTCGTAATATGATTGTTACCGATGACGTCATCGAGGCTCCTACAAGCATCGTTATCCCTGAGGCTGCAAACCGTGAAATCAGTGCTACGGTAGTTCTCAAACGAATGCTTCAATCTCTTTGAGAGGATAGGGGATGAATGGTAAGCGCATATATACCGAAAAGGAACTATTCAATAAATACTCTGCTCTGTGTGCCGGGGCAGAGTATTGTTGTTCTGATATCTTGAAAAAGATGCAGCGCCTTGAGGTGAGCGGGCAACTTGCCGACAGGGTGTTGCAAAGTCTGATGAAGGAAAAGTTCATCGACGAGTCACGTTATTCCCACGCCTTTGTTCGTGATAAGTTCCACTATAACCGTTGGGGCAGAGTCCGCATCCAACAGGAACTGCGTTTGAAGGGGATTCCTCAGCGGTTCATTGATGAGGCTTTAGAGGAAATCTCGCCTGAGGATTCTTATACTACTCTGCGTGTGCTATTGCAAAAGAAACTGCCCTCAATAAAGGGCAGGAACGGTTATGAGATAAAGATGAAACTCATGCGTTTTGCCATCTCTCGCGGATTCGATGCAGAAATGGCTCGTAAGATTGTTGAGAGCGACTTGTCACTCGGTGATGGAGTCGATGACTAAAGTAGCTGAGTCGGTAGATTCGCCATATATCTGTTCTCCTTGTGGCTGTTCCTTTGGCAATGATGCGTAAAGGAACGCATATACGCAACCAAGAACTATGATTCCCATGAAAATCATCATTATCATCATGTTGCGGTTGAAACGTGAGGCGCGGTTTTGTCTCATATTATCTTATTGTTTTAGTATTTTCTGATATTCCTTCTGGTTGTTCAGCAGTTCTATCGCTTTCTCCAGATCTTCGTCGTTCTTTAGTGACTCTTCGATGATGCCTGCCTGATAGGCAAAACGTTTCACTATCTCCAGTGCCATCAGTCGGCGTATGTCCTTCTTGTTTATCTCGAAGTCGCGGTCCAGATTGTGTTCCAACTTCTTCTCCAAAGCCTCGAATTCCGGTTTTGCGTCTTCGTAGTAGCCTTCGAACTGAGCCATCTTCTTCAAGTCCTCAAGTCGTTTCTCGCTCAGACGGTCATACTTGAATTTCTTATCCTTGGCCATCTGCAGCAGTTCGGCCATATCCTCTTCGGTGATGCTGAAATCCTTCACCTCGGGCATCTGGCTGTGACTTTGCATATACTTCGTACCCCAGTCGGTTATGATGTCATCGTTGCTCAGGTAGAAAAGCATATTCGACAGAGTGTCGTGCTTTACGATTATATCAGGAGTGATGCCGCCAGTGGAATCGCGTTTTGCCTCGTTAGATTTGGAGTTACGGCGTTGTTTGTAGTCGATGGCCTGGATGCATCGTCCGCTGGGCAGGTAATACTTTGCAGTAGTCAGTTTCAGGTTTCCGTTGAATGGCAGTTCGCGTGTACTCTGTACCAATCCCTTTCCGTAGGTCTTCGTACCGATTACCACCGCCCGGTTAAAATCCTGCAGCGAACCCGAAACGATTTCCGATGCTGATGCCGTGGTACCATTAACGAGCACTACTATGGGGATTTTCAGGTCGAGCGGCTCGTATTTTGTTGTATATACACTATGTATGTCTTCCACCTTACCCTTGGTCTCCACCACGTTTTTATTCTTTTCTACAAACAAGTTCACAATGTTTATCGACTCTCCGATGAGTCCGCCCCCATTGCCTCGCAGGTCTATGATGATAGACTTGGCTCCTTTCTCCTTCAGTTCTATGATGGCATTGCGCATTTCCTTCCAGCATCCCTCAGTGAACTGTGTCAGGTTTAGGTATCCGATTTCGGGTCTGATCATAGTGTAGAAGGGTAGTGCAGGCAGTTTTATGTTGCGGCGTTTGATTTTAAACTCCCGGATGCCTTCTTCATTAGGACGCTGAATTTTCAGTGTAAAGGTAGTGCCCGGTTCGCCGCGAAGCAGTTCGCTCACTTCGTTTGTCATCTTCCCCTTCAGGTCGATTGTATCGATTTGCAGCAGTATGTCACCTACCTGCAGTCCTACTTCTGCTGCGGGCATACCTGCATAGGGTTCTGCTATCATCACCGTACTGTCCTTACGCATACGAATCAGCGAACCGATACCGCCGTACTTACCAGTGGTCATCAGTTTCAGGTCGCCCATATCTTCTTCAGAATAGTACTCTGTGTATGGGTCAAGGTCACTGAGCATAGCATCGATACCCAGTTCGACGCTGCGTTTAATGTCGATGGAATCAACGTAGTACATGTTCAGCTGTGTGACGATAGAATTGAATATATCCAGTTGTTTTGTGACATTAAACATCTGTTCGTCAGCCTTTGCTGAAGTTGCAGCCAATTGCACGAGTGCAACTATAAGTATTGATTTGAATGATTTCATATTTTTTTCGTTTCTAGTTTATCTTTTATCGGGCTTGTCGGTGATAGTTTATCGTTAATCGGTTATAGAGTCCAGTATCGTATTAACTTCTTAACTTTTCCCCCACCTAATTATTCTTCCTTTTTCTCTTTGCTCTCTCTGCCAGTTTTTCGGCATTCCGGTGCTGAATTTGTTTTACCTTATCGGGTTTCTGTTTTGTTATCTTCTCCGGTTTCTGTTCTATAATCGGCTTTGATTTCAGGTTCCAGGTCTGACTTATGTCCCACTGTGCCTTCAACTGTAGCGAAGTAGGGTAGTAGAACACCTCTTCCGGTTGCTGTCTGGTTTCGTATTCACCTGTATCCCATTCTCCGTTGCCGTTGCGGTCGAAGAACACGCGCAGATAATAAGTCTGCGGCGACAGGAAGTAGAAGTCTGCCTTTCCTTCAGGTGCAGGCATGGACTTTATGATCTTTTCCTGTCCGTTGAGCAGTTGTACTATTGCAGACGGGTCGGAGTTTATCAGTTTCAGAAACAGCGTACTGAACGAATTGAGACCTTTCACTTTGATGTTGCGTGTCATCTCCTCGCTTGCCTTGCCGTAGATGCTTACGAAGGCGGCAGAATCGAGTTGCAGCATATAAGTGGAGTCAGGTTCCCATTCTGCATAGAAACGATAGGCATTCACACTCCCTTCTATAGGTTCAATCATATATGGTGCAGGAATATAGAGTGTATCTACCTTCATGCTGAAGTGCACCTTCGATGTGTCGAGATATTCGACTGGCTCGTCGAATGAGATGTCGATGTTCTTATCTGGTGCCAGTCCTGAAGTCGATGTCATCTTCATCTCGTAGATCTCAGGCGGCATAGGCGGCACAACGATGTCTTCCTCCTCTTCTTTTTCCCGTTTCTTTTTCTCTTTTTTCTTCTTTTCGTACTTCCTGCCTTCGGCTTCGGCCAGTCTCTTTTCCTCCTCCTCGGCTTCGCGTTCCAGGCGTTCCTCTTCTATCTGTTTCGCTCTGCGCTCTGCCTTCAGACGTTTCTTGTACTCCTTCGCCCATTCTTCCTCGGCCTGCTTACGTTGCTTGTTCAGTCGCTCTTTAGACAGTCTTGACGCCAGTTCCAGGGTATCGGTTCTCAGTGTCAGTTGTTTCAGCGTATCCGTAGCATAGTAGTCCATCTGGATGATGAGCGTGTCGAGGTTATAGTAGAGAGAATCTCTGATCCAGTATGTTATTGTGTCGTTTGTCGGCACTGTTTCAACGACGAATGTAGAGTCTGTCAGCGGGAAGTTGAGTGGTGTGAGTCGTGGCAGGGTGTCACATGGAGAAGTGAAGTAGAGTGTGAACTTCTCAAACTGCTTGCGTTCGCTTTTCAGCAGGTGTCGCTCAGAGAATTTCTTCGTGAATGCCAGCAGTGTCACGTCATCGGGGTAGAAATGTGTGTATTCTACGGGGAATATGGAGTCGTAGTGTATGCTGTCGTGCCATATTGTGTCCATGCGTGTTTCATGTTTTGCGTATGGAGAGATGATACGGTCGGTAAAGGCGAGTTTCTCGCTCTGCTGGCTGTACGTATATGACTGATCCTGATCGTTGAGGGCGAAAATGCGGTATTTGCCCGGAGCCACACCCTTCACAAAGAAATGTCCGCTTCCGTCGGTGCGGCCGATGCGTTCCAGTGGCACCTTCTCGAATAGCGAGTCGTCGGATACGGAAGTACTGTCTATGCGATACAGGCCCACGAGGATGCCTTTGATGGGTTCCAGATTCTCTGCTTCCAGTACCTTTCCCGACACCATCAGCGTATCGATTGTCTTGCCTGTGGAGAATGTGAAGGCATATTCCCCCATTGGGTTTCCTTCATTGTTATCCACGATACTGCTTCCGAAGTCGATGGTATATGTGAAGTCCGGTTTCAGGGTGTCGTTGAACGTGACTGTCACTTTCTTGCCCGTTGACTCTATCTCGGAGGCTTCGAACTGGGGCGGTGAGATGACTACCTTTTCATATGCGTTCTCGAGTTTCACGAATTCGTCGAACTCCAGTGTCACCTTCTTCGGTTTTGCGTCGTTAGCTCCGTAGTCTGGACTAGTGCGAATGATTTTAGGAGGTGTCTCATCGTAGAGTCCGCCGTCAGGGGTTCCTATGTTGGCACATGAGTGTAGTAGGGACGAAAACAAAACAGCACAGACGAGGACATTCCATTCCCGTCTGTTACTGATGTTATAGTAAAGCTGTTTCAGAATCATCTTTTTCCTTATGTTCACTCCGCTTCTTTCTTGTTCATCTCCAACAGCTCCTCTATGTACTGCCGGCTATTGCTCAGGCGCGGAATCTTATGTTGTCCGCCCAGTTTTCCCTTCGAGCGCAGCCAGTCGTCAAAGAGTCCTTCGCGTGCTGTGATGATTTCCAGCGGCTGCAGGGTCACATTCTTATATCGTTTTGCCTCGTAGTCGGAATTCAGGGCCTGGAGCGAGCGGTCGAGAATCATTCCGAAGTTCTCTACGTTGCCTGGTTCCTTCGAGAACTCGATAATCCACTGGTGGCGGCACTTGGCATTGGCATCCATGAAGATAGGAGCCGCAGTGTATTCCCGTACCTGGGCGCCGGTTGCGACACATGCCTGCAGGAGTCCTTTCTCGGCATTATCCACAATCAGTTCTTCGCCGAAGGCATTGATGAAATGCTTTGTTCTGCCTGTGATGGTGAATTTATAAGGATTCTTCTGTGTGAACCTCACTGTGTCGCCAATCAGGTATCTCCACAGTCCGCATGAGGTGCTGATGAGCATGGCATAGTTTTTGCCGGTTTCAATGCCCCAAAGCGGCACGATGTGTGCATTGGGCTTCGGGTAGCCGTCATCGCCCATGTCATCCATCGGACAGAATTCGTAAAACACGTCGTAGTCGATCATCAGAAGCATGGCAGGGTCGCTGAGGTCGTTCTGTATGCCAAAGAATCCCTCGCTGGCATTGTATGTCTCCATATAATGCATCTTGTCGCTGCGGATGATGCTGTTATACGTCTCGCGGTAGGGGTTGAAGGCTACGCCTCCGTGGAAGAACACTTCGAGGTTCGGCCACACGTCGGCTATGTTGTCCGTCCCCTTCTTCTCCATCACCTTGTTCAGCACACTCAGCATCCACGATGGTACGCCGCTTATGTTAGTGACGTTCATGTTCTTGGCTGCCTCGGCTATTCTCTCGCGCTTCTTGTCGAAGTCGCTCATCAGTGCAATTCGCTTGTTGGGAATGCGGGTCAGGTTCACCACCCTCGGTGCGTTCTCGATGAGAATGGCACTGAGGTCGCCCACCAGACTCTTCGGGGTGTTCAGGTTCGGTGTGTGACTGCCGCCGAGTATGAGACTTTTTCCGTGCAGTATGTTGCTCTTCGGGTTTATCTTCAGGTAGCAGCTCACGCAGTCACGGGGACCCATGTAGTGCATCCTTTTCAGTCCGTCTTTGCTTACAGGGATGAATTTCGACTTGTCGTTGGTAGTTCCTGATGATTTCGCAAACCACCTTACACGTCCTTTCCACAGTACGTTAGCTTCTCCCTCGCGCATCCTCTGGATATAGCCCTTCAGTTCTTCGTAAGTGTTTACGGGCACCTTGCTTATGAACTCCTCGTAGGTTTCCGTCTTGTCGTAGTCGTGGGTTTTGCCCCATTCGGTATTTCGTGCTGCATGTATCAGTTTTTTTAGGATGCGGCGTTGTATTTTCTCTGCTTGGGATGCATAACGTGCAATCGCTCTCTGGCGATTTTTGAAGTAAAGATTATTAAGGACTTGTGTGGTATTCATCACATTATATTGGTTTTTGCAGTCAAATTTAGTGCTTTGTGTGTTAATTTGCAAACATATTTGTCAGTTTGACAGAATATTCATGATTTCATCGGGCTTTTTAACAGTTATTGTAGCTCCGTTTTCTATCAGGAAGTCCTTTGAGCGGAATCCCCACAGCACCGATATGCATGGCAGGTTTGAGTTCTTGGCCGTCATGATGTCCACATCCGAGTCGCCTACATACACGGCGTCGTCCTTGCTGACTCCCATTTTCTGCAGTGCTAGTTCCACCATGTCGGGTGCAGGTTTCTTACGCACTTCCTGACTCTCGCCGACGGCTACTTCGATGGTGTCCTTGAACCACTGTTCGTAGAGTTCCGTCACTCCAGCCTGCAGCTTGTTCGATACTATTGCCATCCTGTAGCCTGCGTTCTTCAGATTGTGCAGCAGGGTGTCGATGCCGTCGTAGAGCTTTGTATTGTCCTGGCAGTGCTTGATGTAGTATTCCCTGAAGGTGTTGAAGCAGCGGTCAAAGGCAGCCTTGTTCTCTTCGCTTTCTACCGTCGTTATTTCTTTTGGCATAGCACGTTCGATGAGCAGCTTAACTCCGTTGCCCACAAATGAACGGATCTCTTCGAGTGTGCGTTCCGGATAGTTGCATGTTCGCAGGGCGTAGTTGGTGCTTAGGTAGAGGTCCTGCAACGTGTCCATCAGAGTGCCGTCGAGGTCGAAGACTATGGTCTTGCGGCCTGCTATCTTTGCCATTGCCTTGTCGTGGTTTGATTGTTGTTTTGCTTTCAAGATTCTTTCTTCTACTACCTTTGCGATGCGCAGCTTAAGTTCTGGGGTGTTTCTCAGCGACTGCAAAGCACTCTTGCATGCGTTCTGGTCGCTGTCCTTCTTCTTGTACCCCTTTCCGTGCCCGCATTCTATGCCTTCGATATATACTTTGCAACTGAATACTGAACCCGTACGCCCGCGCAACTCATTATATGCGAATTGCACTTTGTACTGGTTCTTCTGACACCATTCTATCAGTTTGCTTTTATTGTTCTGCGAGTTCTCGACGAGTTCCTCTATGTCCAGATGTTTCTCGATGACTTCTTTCTCTATGAACTGATAGCATAGTTTGTAGCCGCGGTCCAGGTAGATAGCTCCGCAGAGGGCTTCGAAGGCATTGCCGTTTATGTAGCTGTTGTGTGCCTGATACACATCTCCGGCGTGCAGAAGAAATTTGTTGATACCCAGTTCGACGGCTATCTTATTCAGCGAGTTTCTGCACACAATCTTACTGCGTAGCATTGTCAGAAACCCCTCCTGCTGCGTTCCGTATTTCTTGTATAGGATGTCGGCCACGATGGCTCCCAGCACGGCATCGCCCAGAAATTCCAGACGCTCGTTGTTGAGCGATGACTTGTAGTCGAGTTTCCCGTGTTCCTGCCTGTCATGGAAGGCGATGCTCTTGTGTTTCAGTGCCAGATGGTACAGTTCCATATTGTGTGGATAGAACCCCATTATATTTTTAAGGATGCAATAAGGCTTCTTCTCCTTGCGGAAAAGAAGCCTTACTTTATCTATCAGTAATGAGCCCAGGTTGTCCATGGTCGTCAGTACTTATTTGTTTTAGCCTTCGTACTTCTTGAAGATAGCACAAGCATTGTGACCACCGAAACCGAATGTGTTGCTGAGTGCAGCACGTACGGTGCGCTTCTGAGCCTTGTTGAATGTGAAGTTTAGACTATAGTCAATCTCCTCATCCTTGTCGGCTTCGTCGTGGTTGATGGTAGGCGGCACGATGTCGTTCTTTACAGACAATATGCTGAACATAGCCTCCACAGCCCCGGCAGCACCCAGCAGGTGACCTGTCATTGACTTCGTAGAACTGATGTTCAGTTTGTATGCTGCGTCACCAAAAACTTCCTTGATAGCCTTCACCTCAGAGATGTCGCCTACGTGAGTAGAAGTACCGTGAACGTTGATATAGTCGATGTCTGCAGGAGTCATCTCTGCATCCTTCAGTGCGCGCTCCATCACGAGTTTTGCTCCAAGTCCTTCCGGGTGGCTTGCTGTAATGTGGTAAGCGTCAGCCGACATGCCGCAACCTGCAACCTCGGCATAGATCTTTGCACCGCGTGCCTTAGCGTGTTCCAGTTCCTCAAGTACGAGGATACAAGCACCTTCGCCCATGACGAATCCGTCGCGGCTTGCGCTGAACGGACGGCTTGCCTTCTCGGGCTCGTCGTTGCGGGTGGAGAGAGCCTTCATTGCGTTGAAGCCGCCCACGCCCGATGGCCAGATGGCAGCTTCGGAACCACCTGTGATGATAGCGTTTGCCTTGCCCAGACGAATCAGGTTGAATGCGTCAGCCAGAGCGTTGGTTGAAGATGCACAGGCAGAAGTGGTTGTGAAGTTAGGACCGTGGAAACCATTCTCGATGCTGATGAATCCGGCAGCGATGTCGGCAATCATCTTCGGGATGAAGAACGGGTTATACTTCGGACCCAACTGCGGACCGTTGAGTGCGTAGTTGCCGGCTTCCTCCTCGAAGGTGTGGATACCGCCGATACCTACACCAAGCACTACTCCTACTTCGTTCTTGTCAATACCCTCGCCTGCGATACCTGAGTCTGCGATAGCCTGCTTGGCTGCTGCCAGGGCAAAGATGGTATAGAGGTCCATCTTACGGCTTTCCTTGCGGTCTATGTAATTGTTCGGGTCGAAACCCTTCACCTCGCATGCGAACTGAGTCTTAAACTGCGATGCGTCAAAGTGGGTGATGGGTGCAGCGCCGCTCTTTCCGTTCTTGATGTTTTCCCATGTCTCCTCAACTGTGAGACCCAGTGGAGTGATTGCGCCAAGACCTGTTACAACAACTCTTTTTAATTCCATTGTGTGTAAATGCTTTTAAAAAAATTACCATTTACTATTTCATCTGTCTTGCCGCTCAATATGCACCTGTATCTTACACGTGCGCCTCCGGCAAAACCCAAAATAGTAAATGGTAATAGTAGAATCTACTTATTTTGCGTTAGACTCGATGTATGCGATTGCATCACCTACAGTGCTGATCTTCTCTGCCTGATCGTCAGGAATGTTGATACCGAATGCCTTCTCAAATTCCATGATGAGCTCAACGGTGTCAAGTGAGTCAGCGCCGAGGTCGTTAGTGAAAGATGCTTCTGGCTTTACATCAGCCTCATCTACGTTAAGCTTATCTACGATAATAGATTTAACTCTTGATTCAATTTCAGACATAATCTAATTTTTTTTAGTTATTAATTAAATATTGTTTATCTCTTAATGATTACTATCCTTTTTTCATGTCCGTCCCTCTGTTTATGCGGTTTGTGCCGATTTGAGAGACTTGCTTTTACGCTTTCTTCGGTGCAAAGGTATGAATTTAAAGTCTAATTAAACAAGAATATTCTCTAAAAATGTATTAAAATTGCACAGGTGGGTTCTAAAATGTGCAAAAATAAGTAATCTTAGTCTTTTTTTAGCATACAGATGTAGCATTTCGGGTGTTTTTCTACTTGAAATTCACCAGCTGCATAGCTTTCAGTCCCCCCCATGCCTTTTCTGCGGGTTTTTAGATGGGACGACGACGCAAAGGCAGGGCTGGAAAAAGGCGACGGAAAAACATTCTGCCGCCTGCGTGTTTTTGCGCGAGTTTCTCTATTTCTCCAGCAGCAGCTTCTCCGTCTGCAGGGCTATATTCTTATAGTCCTTGAATCGCTTGCCCGTCACGGGAGCATAGTCAACAGTCCACTGTCTCACGGGCTTTACGAAACTCATCACCGCCACTCGCTGCAGCTCTGCCACCGTAGGCAGATTCTGGTGGTTGGGCACCTCCTGTCTCACCCTCTCGCAGAACCCCTCATAGTCGCCCTCGCTTATCACGTTGTAGTTCACCATCATTCCATACACCGCATACCATTGCCGCTTCGTATTCACAATCGTGGCAACACTCCTTATGGCATAGCCCACTTTCTGTTCGCTTATCTCCGGCTCGGGCTCTTCCGTCTCTAACGTTCGCTTCACCACCTCCTCACACTTCCTGTACGAAGCCCTCACGCTCCGCTTGAACGTAGCCACCACTACGCCGCCTATATTCACTTTCTCAGCCTTGTCGATCGATATAGCCTTATAATTCTTCTTCTCATTATTCGGCACCAGCCAGTGAGAGCCGTCGCTCGCTATGAAGTACGACTTTACCGTCACCTCGTCGTTCACGTACGCCAGCACCGTGTCGCCGTCCTGCGGCCACCGTCCCATCTCCACCATCAGGATGTCTCCGTGACTGATGCCCAGGTCCGCCATCTGCTGCTGAGTAAGCCACACGGTATCTTCACCCAGGCGAACCTCCAGGCGGATGGTCTCGTCGGGCTGATACATCACTATCTCGCCGTTAGTGTCGCTTGTCTTGCTTTGTATGGTCTGTATGTCGTTCATAGTTCCGATTCTGCACGTAAAGATACAACGATTATATGGATGGAACATACTGCCTGCCTAATTCCATATAGTCGCTTACATAGAGAATACTTTCTTTCCCTCGAAATAGGTGGCTGATGGTCTGGTGGCATGAATCCGGTTGACAGGACAGGTCAGCACGTCCTGGTTGAGCAGGAGGAAGTCGGCATACTTGCCTGTCTTGATGCTGCCACGCTCATCCTCCAGGAACATCTGCCTGGCGACGTTGATGGTCAGGGCGGTAAGGGCCTGCTCGCGGGTGAGCAGTTCTTCCGTCCACCAGGGTTTCCCGTTTTCGGGTTGGTAAACACCTGTAAGAGCTATCTCCATAATGCTGAACGGATCGTCGGGACTGCCACTCAGCGCAGGGAAGTCGGAGTGTGACGCGACGTTGACGCCGTGGTCGAAGAAGGATTTCATCGGATAGCCCTTGTCCTTCATACCTTCAGGAAGTGTGCGAAGCAGTTCTTCTTGTGTTGCATTGTCGGCATGGTGCCACAGCAAGCCTGCAGCAACCTGTATGTTGTGGTCTGCCATACGCTGATAGTCCGCCTCGCTGACGCTATAGACGTGTACCATCGCATTGCGCATCTCGTCCTTGCCGCCGTTGACGAAGGCGTTGACAACATGATTGACGCCTTTGTTTCCCATGACATGTACGTGCATTGTCAGGCCTCTGGCATTAGCCTTGCGCGTCAGCTCCGTCAGTTCCTCTTCCGTCCAGTTGGCTATTCCCTGATGACCGTCGGGGTAGGGCGGTTCGACTATTCCGGTTCCGCTTTCCACTGTGCCGTCGAAGAGTATTTTGACCCAGTAGGGCTTAACGCGAGTGGAAGCGAACTTTTTTGCATCGGCAGCTCTGTCCAGTGCCTCGTCCATGTCCATCCAACTCTCTATCTCATACGGCAGCCCCAATACGAAGTGCAGCTTGCCTGCCTTGTCCTGTTGCTGGACTGCCTGATAGTAATTGGTGTTGACGAAGTAGTTTCCCCATCCTTCGTGGTACATGGTGTAGCCCTCTGACAACAGCTGCTGCTCGATGTCTGCCAGGTTGGCTGTAGCCCTTTCAAGGCTGTAGAGATTGTCATTGTCTAAAAAGGAACGCACGTATGTCTGTGCCTGCTCCGACAGGAAGCCTGTGGGAATGCCGTTGGCATCTACTCCGATCTCACCGCCGCGTATCTCTGTCTTGCCAGCCGTGCCGTCTGCCTTTATGATACCTGCCTTCTTCAGCAGGACGGTGTTGGCAAGTGCCTTGTGACATTCGTCGTCCAGAAAGTACATGGGGATGTCGTTGCAGATGGCATCCAGTTCATGGCGTGTAGGTATGTGATTCTTGAAGGCGAGGAAATTCCAGCCTTGGCCGAACACCGACGTGGCTCCTGTGTCTCTTGCCTTTTTCACTGCTGCGGGAACAATTTCCTTCAGGAATTTCTCCGGACTGTCATCATAGCCAACCACGGTGCCGATGGTCTTGAGGGCATGTCCCAGCATATAGTGGGCGTGACCATTGCCGCAGCCGGGCATCACAAGTCCCTTGCCGGTGTAGTCCACGACCTTGGTCTTTCCCTCTTCCACAAAGGCTTCGGCTCCAGCCTTGTCGCCAACATAGACATACTTGCCGTCCTTCACAGCGAAAGCCTCTGCCACCTGGTTGTTCTCGGAAGTGAATATCTTGCCATAGACGACGAGGTCGGCGGCAGGCTTTTCATTGCAGCCGGCAAGCATACCAGCCGCAAAGATGACGCCCGCCATCACCTTCTTGATATTCTCGTGAATAGTACGATACATCATTTGAGGATTAGTTTTTACAGAATCATTCAAATGCAATAATATTTGGTCAGGAAGTATGTCCTTTCCCAATCCAGGATGTTCCGATTGGCTTCCTTCTCGGAATGGATGTCTTTCTCGTCGAAAATCATCATCCACCTGTCTTTCCGGTCGTAGAGGGGCCATTCCTTGGCCTTGCCGTCAGGAGACTGGTCTGCGCTGAGCGAGGGATTGCCGGTCTTGGCGAACTGCACCCACATGCGGCGCATGGTCTTCGAAAAGGTCTCGTCGAATTGTCTTCCCGTGACGAGGGTCTCCTCCGGATGGTTGAATATAGTCGAAAGTTCTATTGCGTGTCCGCTTTTCATTAACGGTACGGAGGATTCGACAGTGAAGAAATAGGCATAGGTCTTGCCTCCGGCCATAGTCTGGTTCTCCAGCAGACGGAAGAGCGGTGCAATGAACACAATCTGGTCGAACAGTCGGTTTGTGGCGGAGTACTCGGGGCTGACGTCCTTTGCCTCCTTGCAGAAGCTTTCAACCAGTGCCTGTTCTTCCTTTGTCAACTGTGCCAGCTTCTTTGCGTAGCGGTAATTACCAAAGGCAGTCCAGCCTTCCAGTCCGATGCCGCAGATGAAATAGCCCACTTCGTCTTTGGTGCAGCCCTGTAGGAAGGTGAGGTCTTTTGCTGCACCATTTGCGTAAGCCTCGTACGGATTCTTAGGCAGCAGGCTGCCGTCGCGTTCTGGCCACACGCGCAGTCCGAGCAGGTCTGCTGCCGTGCCTATGAGCTTATTCATGTCAACTTTCTGCAGGTCGGCAACGGTCTTGCAGCCAAGCGAGTCCATCAGCTCGTCTGTACATGCGATGGCCTCCTCCGTTGACCTTGTGAAGACGGGTGAGCCACTTTGGATGATAACTTTCTTGAAGTACTGATGAGAGCCTTCTATCAGCGGTAGCAGGCTTACGCTGCCGCCACCGGCCGACTGACCGAAGATGGTCACGTTGTCAGGGTCGCCACCAAAGGCGGCGATGTTCTCATGCACCCACTTCAGACCCATCATCTGATCCATGAGTCCAAGGTTCTGCGCATCGGGATAATCCTTGCCGTCGGGCAGATGAGACAAATGGAGGAAACCGAAGACTCCGAGTCTGTATTCCAGGGAGACGAGGATGACATCGGGATTCTCCCTGACGAAATTACAGCCCTCCTCGCGCGGCTCGACTGTTCCGCCCACTTCGAAGGCACCGCCGTGAATCCACACCATGACTGGTTTCTTCTCAGTCGATGCGCCCTCCGCTTTCCATACGTTCAGATGCAGACAGTCCTCGCCATTAGGGTAGAGTGCGGCTATCTGCAGCGTATCCGTATTCTGACATGGGCTTTTCCCGTTATAATATGCCTCATAGACACCGTCGTCAGAAACAAAATCGACCGGTGCCTTCCAGCGCAGTTCGCCTACGGGCTGCTTGCCTACAAAGGGGATGCCTTTGTAGGCTATGACACCGCCGTTCTTTCTGCCGACGAAGGTTCCGTTGATGCACTTCACGGCCAACGACTTGTCGTAATTACCGTCGGTAATCTTCTTGTTCTCGCCATACATAGCTTCCATCCGCTCTTTTGCAGCTTTTAGTCCGTCCGTCGTGTCACTTGTGTCGTTTGCTGGCTTACCGCCTTTGCAAGCCGTCATGACGACGGCAGTGCCGCAGATAAGGATGGCGGCAAGCATCCACTGTCTTGTCTTTTTCATTGTAATGCGTTTTTTATATTTACTGAATTCCGTCGTGTTTATAGTTCAACTTTGTTTGTAAGTCCATTTGCAGTAAAATGTTGTCTCTCTCATATGAACTGAATTTTAAAGGGTTATAATAAATGCAAAGATAAGTATATTTTTTCAACATGATAATTTTTTTTTGAAAAAAAATCGTGTTTTGAAAAATTTCAGTTTAATATGTGTGGTTCGTGTTCAGAAAAAACTATTCATCGAGAAAAGAGTAGGAAATAATCAGTGCTGCTAAACTTGCTCGTGCAAGGTACTCTCGTTCGGAAATAGAAATAAAAACATTTTTTATTTTGTATTTCGCTCACTTACTCGTACCTTTGTAGCCGATTTGCTGCGAATTGAAGATTCGGGCTGAAAGAATTGAAGATTCGGACAAATAAATGTTTAACTTAAATGATTAATTATTATGTATTTAGATTCAGCAAAGAAGGCAGAAATCTTCGAGAAATACGCAGGTTCTGCTACAAACACTGGTTCAAGCGAGGGACAGATTGCCCTGCTTACTTATCGTATCCAACACCTTACTGAGCACATGAAGGCTAACCACAAGGACTATTGCACTAATCGTTCGCTGGTACACCTCGTAGGTCAGCGTCGCTCTCTCCTTGAGTATCTGAAGCGTAAGGACATCGAACGCTACCGTGCTATCGTCAAGGCTCTCGGTCTGCGTAAGTAATACAAGAACCAAAGGTTTCCATGTGCGACATACAGTCTTTTGTAAAAGAACATAGAAACGACAATGTGTGTGAGCTCGCTTTGCGGGCTCACACTTTTTCTGATGATGAGTTTAAATTTGCACTGCGGCAGATAGAGGGGTGGCAGAGGGCACGGAGGAAGCTGCCCACGTGGTCACGGACGGAGGGGATCCTGTTTCCGCCGCACCTGAATATGGAGCAGTGCAGCAGCGAGCTGACGGCACTGTATAAGACTGACATAGCGGAGGGCGGAGAGAGTATGGCTGACCTGACGGCGGGCTTCGGCGTGGATGCCGTGATGCTGGGCAGGAAGTACAGGAGGCTGACTTGTGTGGAGCAGAATGAGGAACTGTGCGATATTGCTCGCAATAACTTGCCTCTGTTGGGCATCGGGAACTGCGATGTGGTGTGCGGAAAGGCCGAGGAGGTCTTGCAGGGGATGCCGCGGCAGAGCCTTATATTTATCGATCCTGCACGTCGCGATGCTGACGGAGGCAGGGTGGTGTCGATTGCCGACTGCACACCCGACGTGACCCGGATGCAGGACGCTCTGCTTGCACATGCCGACACGGTGATGGTGAAACTGTCGCCGATGCTCGACGTAAGGAGTATGCTGCGTGAGTTGCACCAGGTGAGCGAGGTACACATAGTGAGTGTGGACGGCGAGTGCAAGGAACTGCTCGTGAAGATGCAGGAGGACAGTCCCTCGCCACGCATATTCTGTGTGAACCTCACGAGCGGGGGCAGACGCGATGTCTTCACCTTCACCCACGAAGAGGATGCCGCGGCAGAGTGCCGATATACGGCTGAGGTGGGCAGGTATATCTACGAACCCAATGCAAGCATCATGAAGGCTGGGTGCTACAGATTGCTGGCTGAGCGCATGGGACTCGTGAAGCTGCACCCAAACAGTCATCTGTACACCAGCTTCGGCGACTTGCCCGTAGCGGATTTCCCCGGTCGCTGCTTTAAGGTTGATGCTACGTGCAGTCTGAACAGAAAGGCTGTGAGGGCGATGCTCGGGGAAAAAGAAAAAGCGAACCTGACGGTTCGCAATTTCCCGATGTCGGTAGCCGATCTGCGCCGCAAACTGAAGCTGCGCGAGGGGGGCGACACTTATCTCTTTGCCACCACGCTGGTTGACGAAAGCAGGGTGATGGTCATTTCTTCTTCTTTTTCTTCTTAGCAAATTCGTTGTAGAAGGGTTGGGATTCTACCTGACCTTCGAAGTATTTTGCCCATTCCTTCGCACCCTTGGGTGTAGAGAAGTGTTCACCTTTCTCCGATTGCTTCTGGTTGCGACGTCCGGATGACTTCTCCTGGTTGCGACGACCGCCGGCTTTTTCTTTCCCGCGTTTAGGTTTGTCGGCAGTGTGGTTGCCTTCGGCACCGTTGTTGGTGGTAACCTCTACGTTTACCTTCCTTCCGTCGAAATCGGCACCGTTGAGGAAGTGGAGCACGTCGCCGGTCTGGCTCTCAGGAACCTCGAAGAAGGAGAAGTTCTGCATGAGGTCGATGCGCCCCAGATCGATATTCCTGCCCTGCACTTTACGGTTGATGAATCCCATGAGAATCTTGGGCGAAAGACTGTCTTTCTTGCCCAGATTGATGAATAGACGGGTGAAGCCCTGCTCGGCATTGCGTGAGCGAGGTTTCTTGTCATGCTTGTCCTTGCGGTCTTTCTTCTGCGAGTCGCCGCCCTTGCCGCTCGGCTGCACAATCTCAGGAGCGTTCTTGTAGTAGTTGAGGAATGTGTTGAACTGCATACTCACCATACGCTTGATGAGATCTTCCTTGTCGAGCATATCGAGTTTGCGGTAGATTTCGGGCAGGTATTGTTCGATTTCCTCTTCATCGACCTCGATTTTCTCGATATCGTCGATGAGCTTGTATAGCTGCTTAGCACATATCTCCTGTCCGGTAGGCAGTATGCTCGGTATGAATTTCTTGCCTATCTGACGCTCGATGGCCTGTATCTTGTGTTTCTCCTTGACGTGGATGATAGAGATGCTGGTTCCGCTGCGCCCTGCACGACCCGTACGACCCGAACGGTGGGTGTAGGACTCGATGTCGTCGGGCAGACCGTAATTGATGACGTGTGTCAGTTCATCGACGTCGAGTCCGCGTGCAGCCACATCGGTCGCTACTAGCAGCTGGGTGCGATGCTGGCGGAACTTTTGCATAGTGAGGTCGCGTTGCATCTGTGAGAGTTCGCCGTGGAGCGACTCGGCATTGTAGCCGTCCTGGATGAGACGGTCGGCAATCTCCTGTGTTTCGATACGGGTGCGGCAGAAAATGATGGCGTATATCTCAGGGTAGTAGTCGGCAATGCGTTTCAGAGCATTGTACTTGTCGCGTGCAGCCACGAGGTAATAGAAGTGGTTCACGTGTTCAGCACCCTCATTGCGGCTGCCCACTACGATTTCTTTGTGGTCGTGTAAGTAGTTGCGGGCTATGCGTTCGATCTCCTTCGACATGGTGGCGGAGAACAGGAGCGTGTTGCGTGAGCCGCTGGACGGACACTGTGCCAGAATGGTGTCGATGCTCTCGGAGAATCCCATGTTGAGCATCTCGTCGGCCTCGTCGAGCACTACGTTCTTCACGTTTGAGAGGTCTGCTACTCTGCGTTCCATAAGATCGACCAGACGGCCCGGGGTCGCTACGATAATCTGCACACCCTTTTTCAGCCCGTGAATCTGACTCATGATGTTTGCTCCGCCATAGACAGCGAGGATGTGTAGATTGGGAATGTACTTGCTGTAACTCTTCAGGTCGTCGGTAATCTGCAGGCAGAGCTCGCGCGTAGGAGCTATGACAATGGCCTGGGTGAGGAGTGACGAAGGGTCGGTTTTCTGAATGAGTGGCAGTCCGTAGGCAGCTGTCTTGCCTGTACCGGTCTGCGCTAATGCTATCACGTCGTTGTCGTTGCCCAGCAGATAGGGAATTACTTCTTCCTGAATAGGCATGGGGTTCTCATAGCCAATCTCGCTGATGGCTTGTAGAATTGGTGTCGAGATACCAAGTTGTTCAAATGTTTTCAAATTGATTTAGTTTTTTTGTTTTTGAATATATCGCTGAGCGAAATCTTTACTTATTGAGTTGTTGAAACTCTGACATGCCTCGGCTGCCAGGGAAATGCCGTGACGGATGATACTGTACCAGCGTGACTCGGAGAGGGCTGGCAGGTCGGAGCGATGGATGTCTTCCTGCAGAAGCCCAAATACGATGCCTGCGTTGAAGTTGTCTCCCGCACCGATGGTGGAGACGGTCTGAATCTTCTCCACCTTATAGCTATGGGTGAGGGTGGGGGTGAACAGACGGATGTCGCCCTCGGCATCGGTACATATCAGGTTCGGGCAGTGGGGAGACACTTCCTGCCGGTACGTCGCAGCCAAATCGCTTATACCGAACATATTGACGAAATCCTCTGTCGAGCCGCGAACTATGTCGGCATAGTCGAAGTTCTCGAGGATAGTGGAGCGAAGTGCCCTGGCTTCCTCGGCATGAGTGGAGCGGAAGTTGATGTCGTAGTATATGAATGCACCGCGGCTGCGGGCATACTCAAGAAATTCTCTTACCTTAGAGCGCAATACGGGATTGAGGACAAAATAGGAACCCATGATGACGATGTCATCGGGCTGAAGGTCGGGCCACTGAACGTCGAGACGTGCCTTCGGATAGTCCTTGTAGAATGAATATTCTGCATCGTTGCGCTCGTTCAGATATGCAAGGGAGATGGCCGTGCGGCCGTCCTGATACATGCAGACATGGTCGGTGTTGACTCCGTTGTCGGTCATGAACTTCTTTATGGTCTGCCCCAGGCGGTCGTTGCCCGTCTCGGTAATCATGGTCACGTCTGCGCCCAGACGGCCCAGAGAAATGATACCGTTGAACACGGAACCACCCGGAACAGCGGCCGTCGGTTGTTCGTTCTTGAATATAATGTCGAGGATGGTCTCTCCGATTCCTGTTACTTTTCTCATTGTCTCGTTTGTGTTGTTTATTAATATATTATGAGTCCTGCAAGTCCGCAGAGCAGTATCATGATGATGGGGTGAATCTTATAGAGGCGGGTGCCGATGAATGACAGCATGAATATGAAACAGCTGACGATGAATACGAATGTATTCTCGGTCGGCGAACCAAAGTTTTCCACGTTCATAAGCATTATGGCTGCTGCAAGGATGAGACCCAGCACCGTGGGACGGAGCAGTCCGAAGATGCTGTGGACGATGGGAGAGTCTTTGTGCCTGATGAGAACTTTGCTGATGCTTATCATCAGTATGAACGGAAGCCACATGATGCTGAGCGACGTCATTACGGCAGATAGTATTGCCGCCCACTCTGGATAGCCGGCATTGATGACTGCCGTGTAACCGGTGTAGGTGGCTGCGTTGATGCCGATAGGACCAGGGGTGGACTGGCTGATGGCGATGATGTCGGTGAACTCGGTAGTGGTGAGCCAGTGATGTTTGTTGACCACTTCGTCCTGTATTAGCGATATCATAGCATAGCCACCCCCGAAGTTGAAGATGCCTATCTTGCTGAATGTTATGAATAGCTGAAGGAATATCATTGCGTCTTAATCAAATATTGTCCGTAGAGATAGCCTGCCACGCCTGCCACGATGATGCACCATACAGGACTGACGCCGAAGAGGGATATGAGCATCGCACAGACCAGCGGAATCCAGCAGTTGTATCTGTTTATCTTTGCTGTCTTTGCCATGCGGAAACACGGCGACAGAATCAGGGCTACGACACAGGGACGAATGCCCATGAAGAATTTCTCCACGTAGATGTTGTCCTTAAACGAACGGAAGGCTACGGCTATCAGCAGGATGATGACGATACTGGGAACGGCAACTCCCAGTGCTCCAATTATTCCACCCGGTACGCCCTTGTATTTGTAACCTATGTGTGATGCCATGTCGATGGCAAAGAGACCAGGAGTGGATTGTGCCACAACGAGGATGTCAACAAATTCTTCCTGGGTGAGCCATTGTTTCTTGTCAACTATCTCTTTCTCCATAACGGGTACCATAGCATAGCCACCACCAAGGGTGAAGGATCCGATTTTGCTGAAAGTAAGAAATAAATCTGTGTAGATACCCATTTCTTTAAGTTGAAAGTTGTGGTTTAGGTTCCGTTGTTTATAGGGTGATATGTGCCACCTTAATGGATTCGTGGAGGAAGAGGCTGGCAGACTCGCGGAACTTCTCGCTCGATTCGGTCGTGAAGTATTGGCAGGTGCCGCCCTTCGTGAGGCTCTGTTCCATATCCCGGTGGCGCTGCAGGTAGTCTTCGAGACTCTCTGCTATGTATTTGCCTTGCGGGACGAGAGTAATCCCTTCGGGGGTATATTGTCTGATTTTCTGGAGCAGGAGCGGGTAGTGGGTGCAGCCAAGGATGACGGTGTCGATCTGAGGATCTGCGTTAAGCAGTTTCTGGATGCTGTCTCTGACGAAGTAGTCTGCTCCCGGCTTGTCGTATTCTCCGTTTTCTACGAGCGGCACCCACATGGGGCACGCCTGACCCACCACGGTCGTTGCGGGGTATAGTTTCTGAATCTCCAGATTGTATGACTCGGAGCGAATGGTTCCCTCCGTGGCGAGGATACCGATATGGTTGGTATGAGTAAGGGTGCCGACTATCTCAGCAGTGGGGCGTATCACACCCAGTACGCGGCGGTCGGGAAAAGTCTGGGGCAGGTAGTTATGCTGGATGCTGCGAAGTGCCTTGGCCGAGGCTGTGTTGCAGGCCAGGATGATAAGTGGACAACCCATTGAGAAGAGTTTCCGGACGGCTTGCAGCGTGAACTGATACACGACATCGAATGAACGTGTACCATAGGGTGCGCGTGCGTTATCGCCTAAATAGATAAAGTCATATTGCGGCATTCGATGACGGATGCCATCGAGAATGGTGAGACCGCCCAGCCCGGAATCGAAAATTCCGATAGGTCCGTATTGCTGTGATACCGAGATGTCGCCCATTCGCTGTCTTTTATCTTCTCAGTTTTGCCTTTATGAAATCACTGCAATCCTCTGCTTCGCCGGTTGTGTTGACGAAGGGATAGGCATTGTTATCGGTGTTGAGGATGTATGAGTAGTTGTGCTCCAGGCCAACTGCCTGCATGACATCCTTCAACTTTTTGTGAAGAGGAATCATCAGTTCCTCCTCTGCCTGATTGAGAAGCCGCTTGGCTTCATCCTTGAATGCCATGCTCTCCTCCATGAGCTGCTGGAGTTCCTTCTGACGCTTCAGCATGATGTTCTCAGGGAAGGATTTCTGTCCCTCTACGAATTCGTAGAACTTACGCGAGAAGTCTTCTTCCGCGCGTGACAGCTCGTTGTCGTAGGTTTTCTTGAGATTCTCCAGTTTTGCCATCGCACCTGCATATTCGGGCATGGACTGTAACAGTTCGTTGTAGCTGCAGTAGCCGAAGTGCTGCATCTGCACGATGGTGTTGGCAGGAACAGCTGCCACAGATGCAGTTTGCGCTGCCTCCTGTGCTGACAGATGAGCAACAGAGAGGAGCGCAAAGATGATTGCAATATATGTGAGTTTCTTCATTTGTTTACTTTATTCCGAGTTTTGCCTTCACCTGACTGGTGATGTCGGTTGAGAGAGTCTCGCTGATAAACGGAATGCCGCTGGAAGTATCCATTACATATACGTAACCGCCGGCAACACCGAGTTCCTTGATGACAGCTACGATCTTCTGCTGGATAGCCTGCATCTTCTGAGCCTGAGCCTGCTGTATTGACTGCTGTGAGGTCTGATAGTACTGCTCAAGACGCTGGTTGAGTTCCTGAAGTTCCTGTTCGCGGCGCTGCTTCACAGCATCGGGCAGTGTGGCCTGGTTCTTCTGGTAGTCCTCAGCCTTGGTCTGAAGTTCTGTCTGCATCTTCTTTAGCTCATCTTCGTACTGCTTTGCCAGATTCTGAATCTCTGTCTGGGCAGTAGTATATTCAGGCATTGCCTGAACGATATCGGTTGAGTTTACGTGTGCAAATTTCTGTGCGAAAACACTCATTGGCAATACCAACAGTGCTGCGATGATAATTTTCTTCATTGTTCTTGATTTTGGTAATAATAATATGATTAATAAAATTCTGTCTTCTCAAATCAGTGGCTGTAGCCAAGACTCTGGAGTATCTCGTCGCTGATGTCAATCTTCGGAGAGGCATAGATGATGCTGCCGCCGGATGCACGGTCGAGTATCAACTGGTAGCCCCTCTTCTCGCAGATGGTCTTCACAGCGCTATAGATCTCGTCCTGAATAGGCGACATGAGACTTTGACGCTTCTTGAAGAGTTCACCCTCAGCTCCGAAATATTTCTTCTTCAGTTCGCTTGCCTCTTTCTCCTTAGCTACGATTGCCTCCTCTGCTTTTGTCTTCTGCGTGTCAGAGAGGAAAACAGATTCTGACTGGTATTTGCGATAGAGAGTTTCGACTTCGTTGAGGAGTGCCTGCACCTCGCCTTCCCATTTCTTGCTTACTTGGTTCAGCTGTTCATTGGCACGTTCATATGCTGGTACGTTCTTCAGTATATATTCCATGTCAACAAGTGCAAATTTCTGTGCGTGAACTGATAGAAGCCCCACCAGGGCAAGAGCTATCGTAAATAATGTTCTTTTCATACTGAATTAGGTTATATATATTGTTAGAATTCTTGTCCGAGGATAAAGTGGAATTGGCTGCCGGAGTAGTTCTTGGAGCCGAATACCTTGTCGAATCCGTATGCCCAGTCTATACCCAGAAGTCCGATCATCGGGAGGAAGATACGCACACCTACACCGGCAGAACGTTTCAGGTCGAACGGATTGAACTTTCTTACGTCAGTCCATGCGTTACCGCCCTCGGCAAATCCAAGTACGTAGATGTTGGTACTTCCCTGCAGCATTACAGGGTAGCGGAGTTCGAGTGTCATACGTGAGTATGCATAACCTTCATATCCGTATGGGGTGAGACTTCCGTTGTCGTAACCTCGAAGTCCGATTGTCTCCGTGTAGTAGTTGTATGAGTAGCCTGACATTCCGTCACCACCCATGTAGAAGGTCTCGAATGGTGATTTCTTGTGTTTGCTGTAACTGCCAAGGAATCCGCAGTCGAAACGTGTCATCAGTACAAAGCATTTCTGTGCACTTGACAGAGGGGTGTAGAAACGTGACTTGAACGACCACTTGTGATACTCGATCCATTTGAACTTCTTCTGCATGTCGCTCATGTAATTGGCATCCGAACGATTCTTTGCCAGATTTGCGTAGTTCACTCCATCCCACAGAGAGTATGGCGGGGTGAAAGTTCCAGTCAGGGAGATCTGAGAACCGCGGCGCGGGAATATCTGGTTGTCGATGCTTATGCGCGACAGGGAGAGCGAGAGGTTGATGTTGTTACAGTTACCGTCAGTGATGAGGAAGTATTCCCAATCCTTCAACATATAACGTGTATATCCGAGTGATGCCTGGAAACTGAAGTTGTTGTCAGGCCAGCTGAGACGTTTACCCCAACCGACTGAGAAACCGAGCAGCATGATGTACTTGTCTGGATCGTAGTAGCTGGAATAGTTGTTGTAGTAGCTTGAGTTGTAGTTTCCGTAACCGTAGAGGGCTGAGTAGTAGTTATTGTAGTAGCTGGAGTTGTAATAGGCACTGCTAACGTCAGTCTGACGGGAGAAGAATGCACTGACAGAGAACGAGTTAGGACGTTTGCGTCCAAACCAGTTGTCGCGGAACGAGATGCTGTATGACTGATAGTAGCGTCCGTTGGTAGATCCTGAGAGTTCCAGGGTTTGTGCATCTCCCTGTGGCATTATACCACGACGGAGTCCGTTGCGATGGAACAGGTTGCGCATAGAGAAGTTTGTGAACTTAAGTCCTAACTTACCGATGACACCAGTCTGTCCCCAACCAAGTGAGAACTCTATCTGGTCACTTGCCTTCGGCGTCAAACCAAGGTTCATGTCAACGGTACCGTTCAGAGGGTCTGGGACCGGTTTGAAGTCGATGGCTTCGGGATCGAAATGTCCCATCTGACCGATTTCCTGATATGACATCTTGAAGGCATCCATAGAGAAGAGATCGCCCGGCTTCAGTTTCAGCTCACGACGTATTACTTCTTCATAAACACGCGTGTTACCATAAATCTTAATCTTGTTTATGGTTGCCTGAACACCCTCGGTGATTCGTATCTCAAGATCGATGGAGTCGCCATCTACATCTACTTCTACAGGTACGACTTGATTGAATACGTAACCCTCGTTGTAGTAGTAGTTGGCTACGGCATCTTCGTCTTTCGAAAGTCTCTTGTCGATGTGTTTCTGATTATACACGTCTCCGCGCTTCATCTTGAGCACCCGGTTGAGTGCTTCGGTGGTATATACTGTGTTTCCTACCCATTTGATGTCGCGGACATAGTAGCGGTCGCCTTCTTCGATGCCAAGATAGATGTCAACCGTGTTGTCACCGTTATCTACGATGCTGTCCTTTACGATGGCAGCATCGCGGAAACCGAGTTCGTTATATTTCTCAATCACGCGTTCCTTGTCCTCGGCATAGCGTTCTTCGATGAATTTCTTTGCCTTGAACAGACTCTTGAATCCCTTTTCGTTGGTCTTTTTCAAAAGACCGCCTGAGAAGAAGTTTCCGTGGAACTTTTTGGTCTTGATGTGGTTGTTGCCTGTGATATAAATCTTACGCACCTTTACCTTCTGCTTTTTGTCGATATTCACATCGACCATAATCATGTCGGGGTGTGCAGGGTCGTCTCTTTGGATTATTTCTGTAGTAGCATTTCTGAATCCTTTCTCTGCAAAGTAGTTCTTTATGACTATCCTTGCCTTGTCGATCATGTTAGGAGTCAGCTGGTTGCCCTTTGCTATACCCATCTTCTCCATGAGATCTTTCTGCTCGCCTTTCTTTACGCCCCAAATATTTACCTGAGAAACACGCGGACGAGTGGCGAGGGTAATCTTCAGATATATTTTGTTACCCACAATGCTGTCGGCTTCAATTTTCACGTTGGAAAACAAGCCGTGCTTCCAATATCGTTTCACGGCATCAGTAATCTCATCGCCTGGGAATGAGATGGTTTCTCCGACGTTCAGACCTGAAAGTCCTATAAGAATATTGTCATCATAATTCTTCACGCCGTCAACCTTGATGCCGCCTATCTCCAGCTTGCGGTTTTGACCGTAAACCACAGTCGGCTTGCTCTGTACGTTGTCCTGAGCCTTGAGTGGCAGGACAACGACAAGCATCGTCGTCAGAATTATAAGCTGTCTTGTTATGTTGTTTAGATTTCTCATCGCTTTTATTTCTCTTCAGCCACTTGTTCTCCGGTTTTTCCAAAGCGCCTTTGGCGTCCCTGGTAATCTACGATAGCCTTGTAGAGGCATTCATCGTCGAAATCGGGCCAATATGTATCTGTGAAGTATAGTTCTGAATAAGCTGTCTGCCACAGAAGGAAGTTGCTCAGACGCTGTTCGCCTCCGGTTCGTATAAGCAGTTCGGGGTCTGGCATGAAGTTAGTGGCCATATGCTCATCGATGGTCTTGTCTGTGATGTCTTCCACGTCCAGCTTGCCGTCTTTTACTTCTTGAGCTATCTGCTTTACAGCCTGTTCCATCTCCCAATGAGTGGAATAGCTGAATGCAACAACCATTGTAATAGCAGTGTTGTTTTTTGTACATTCCATCAGGTGGTTGCATGAGTCGAGCATATCTTGTGGCAAACGTTCGATGTCTCCTATAAGACGGAATCGCACATTATCCTTCATGAACAACTCTTCTTCCAAGTGCTTCACCATAAGTTTCAGCAAGGCATTCACCTCTTCTTTAGGACGGTTCCAGTTTTCGGTGGAAAATGCATAGAACGTGACGTAGGGAATACCCAGATTCTTTGCGCATCTTACAACGGCGTGCAGAGTGTCTGCTCCTGCTGTATGACCGAAACTTCGCTGTTGTCCACGAGCCTGTGCCCACCTACCATTGCCGTCCATGATGAACGCAATGTGCTTAGGTAATCTGCTCATGTCTATTTTTTCCTTGTACATCTTGGTTGAGTTTATTATCAGTTGTTACATTTACGTAGTTTGGGAGCGAAGTCGTAGGATACGTAAAGCATTGTCCAGCAGTAGGTATCTTTATTCTTCATGAATCCGCTTTTTATTCTGAATGGGTCTTCAATCCCGTCTATCTTGTCTGTCATCGACATTCTTACTGTCCAGTCGAGTCCGATATTCAGCCTTGGGGCTACTTTGTATTTTATGCCGAATCCTATTGGTATGTTCAGCGAGAATGTTTTGTTTGCCACTGTCGCACCAAGTCCTATCTGCAGGTAGGGTACCAGTCGGTGGGTGTTCTTGTAGCTGTTTCCTGTACCGTAAGCCCAGAAATGAAGTTCGTATTGGCCTCCGAAATCGACTACCGACTTCTTGAATTTCAGGTTTGAACGGTCGTATCCGTCAGGAAGGGCGTCGCCCGATGCGTCGCCTGAAATACCTCCGATTCCGAGATTGAATTTCAGAGCCATGCGGGGATTTATGTTGTAGCGGGCCATTGCTCCGCCGCCAAGGTTTATGTTTTTGAACAGTCCCGTAGATCCGGCATCACCCAGATAGGTGCTTGTTCCAATCATTCCGCCAGCTTCCCAGGCATACTCGATCTCTGTTTGTGCACAGACAGGCAGGGATGTTATGATGGATAATATTAGCAGAATTCTTTTCATCGCGGTTATACCTTTATTTTGACTGTCGGATTAGGGATTCCATTGGGACTTGTGCCTGCATCACTTTATGGTGCCTTTCCATATTTTCCCACCAACTTGCATGACGTAGAAGGTGTTGTCTATGAGTACCATGCTTGCTGCACCATTGCCTGCCTCAAGTGCTGCAGGCAGACGCCACATTTTGGTTTGCAGTGTCCATGAAATTCCGTTGTCCTCGGAACGGTACATACCCGGGAATTTATCTGTGAATGTGCGACCCATTGTGTACAGGTTGTCGTTGTACATTACTGTGCTTAACTCCTGCAAGTATGGACAACCGATTTTTGTTTCGCTGCTTACGTCGATATATTGCCAGGGATCAACCTCATCGTCTTGAGTGTCTGTAACCTTATACCATGTAACTCCGTTGTCTGTATTGTCATTATTCAAGCCGCCCATCATTGCAATGTTGACCTTTGTGTTGTTATATGATTGACGATAGAAACTGTATAGACAGCGGGTTGGTAGCATGTCGATATCCTCATCGCCACATTCCTTCCAGTCACTGAAGTTGTCTGTTGCTATGATTTTATTGCCTTTTAATGCATATAGGTAATAATCATCGCTTGCCAAAAGTCGTTCCAGACCATTGCCGACAACCTTTGTCCATATAATTCCTTTGTCTTTTTCGGTTGATTTATACAGGATTCCCTTGTCGTCGATGGCAAACAGCTCATCTTGGTGTATCATGACGGAATATGGGTCAATGGTTCCTTCTGCACCTGTGAGTTCCACAGGGTCTGTCCATGTGGTTGCCTCACTGCGGTCAGTTGAACTGGTCACTTGTGGCTTACCTGAATCGTTCTTTGAGAAAACGAGGATTCTGCGCACTAAAGAGTCGCTGTTTTCCTTGTCCTTGTATGATGCACTTAAAACAAGAGGTCTGTGTTTGTTGTCTTCCAATTCCAGATTGCTTACAACGCTCTCCCAGATTATGGTATCGGTGGCTTCTGTGTTCTTTAAAATTGAAACGCGATAGCTTTTGGAATAGAGTCCGTCGGCAGAAAGGCAACGGAAGGTACGAGCCTCTGTAAAATCCAAAGAGTCCTTGCCGGAAGTTATGTTGATGTAATTGTCTCCATTTTTGTATTGGAGAATGCCATGACATGTGAAGGTCGGCACAACCTTTGTGAGGTTAACCCAATTGGGCAGAAACTTGATTGTGCTGATAAGACCTGCTTTTTGGTCGATTTCGAATAGAATGCTGCTGCCGGCAATGGTTTGTTTGACGGTGGTTGTTGTTCCTGAGCTTGTGGTGTATGACACGTTACTGACAATGTTGTTTACACCAAATGATGTTATGGCACAATAAGGACTGCTTTCGGTATCTTTGCTTTTTACGCAAGATACCAATAAAAGAATTCCTAAAACTGCGAATATTGATCTTAGAGTCTTTGAAGTCATTCGAATGTGCGTTGTTTATGAAACAAACGAATTTGTATAGTATTTTGTTGCTTTGCAATAAGCAATAAGCGTGCAAAAATACGAACATTTTTTTGCTTAACCTGCTAAAACCTCGTTTTTTAAAGAAAATTATATAGTTTTTGTGCTTTTTGTTCAAACTAAGATAGAAAAAGTCTCTGTCGTTGGCATGACAGAGACTTGAGATGTATTTATGTGGGAATGGTTATTTCACCTCCCAGATGTCATTAGTTTCGAGCAGTTCTGCGAAGTTGTGGTACTTTTTCTTTGAAGATATTTCTTCGATTTGTGTTGTTACGCTGTCATCGTAAGTAGGAGCATCTACGTCGCGTATGACACCGAGTGCAACTGGGAATCCGTCACCGTTACCCATGAGGGCGAGCTTAAGTTGCAAGGTATTGTCCTGACAGTGTGCATCGTGAACGAGGATGTCTTTCTCTGTGATACCGTTCTCTCCAATCTTTACTACCTTCAGGCCGAAACCTTCCTGTACGAGTCCGTATTCGGAGTTCTCGCCGAAAATCAGTGGCTTGCCGTGTTGAACATAGATAGCATTCTTTGCACGGCCCTCCTTTGAATAAACAGATTCGTGTGTTCCGTCGTTGAAGATTACACAATTCTGCAGAATCTCGCACACTGCAGCACCTTTATGCTGGTGAGCAGCCTTGAGGATGTCGATTGTTCCCTGTGCATCGGTTGCAACTGCACGGGCAAAGAAGTGTCCGCGGGCACCAAAACAGAGTTCAGCAGGACGGAATGGGTCTTCAACTGTTCCGTAAGGACTGGACTTGCTGACGAATCCGCGTGGGCTGGTTGGTGAGTATTGTCCCTTGGTCAGACCATAGATACGATTGTTGAGCAGTATCATGTTGAGATTGATATTGCGTCGATTCGCATGTATGAAATGGTTGCCGCCGATAGCCAGTCCATCACCGTCGCCACTTATTTGCCATACTGAAAGAGAGGGGTTTACGACCTTCGCTCCAGTAGCGATTGCTGCTGCACGACCGTGGATGGTGTTCATGCCGTAGGTGGCCATGTAGTGGGGCAGGCGGCTGCTGCATCCGATACCCGAAATGACGGCAATGTTCCATGGGTCAACTCCAATTTCTGCCATTGCCTTGTGGAGACTTGCCAAAAAGAAGTGGTCGCCACAACCAGGACACCATCTTGGCTGTCCTTTCTTGAAATCTTGTGCTGTATATGCCATAATGTTGTGTCCTTTCTTTTATTTGTTAAGTATTTCGGTAAAGGCTTCTACCAGTTCGTTCACGACGAATGGCTGTCCTTTTACCTGGTTGAACTTATATGGAGTGAAGTTATCGACCTTCATGCGTAACCATGCAGCCAGCTGGCCCATGTTCTGTTCTGCGACAACAACTTTCTTGTATTTTCCAAGAACGGCTGCTGTGTTTGCCGGCAGTGGATTGATGTATTTGAAGTGTGCCAAGGCAACTTTCTTCCCTTTAGCTCTCAGTTCATCCATTGCGGCGTGCAGGTGTCCGTATGTACCTCCAAATCCTACGATAAGCAGTTCGGCATCGTCCTTGTCGCCGAGAACATCAAGGTCGGGAACCTGTATCTTGTCAATCTTCTCCTGACGCAGATGTGTCATAAGATTGTGGTTCTCCGGGTCTGTAGAGATTGCACCTGTTTTGTTATCCTTCTCCAGTCCGCCAAGAATGTGCTGGAAACCTTCGCGTCCAGGCACAGCCCAATAGCGAACTCCCGTTTCCTCGTTTCGCATGTATGGAGTCCAAGTGCCTTTGAGTTCCTCTGGCACGTATGGTGGGTTGATAGCAGGGTATTCTGCAAGGTTTGGCAGTTTGAATGCTGCTGAACCGTTGGCAACGTAGGCATCGGTCATCAGAATGACTGGGGTCATGTGCTCAAGTGCCATCTTGCAGGCATTGTAAGCTGCATCAAAGCAGTCGGTTGGCGAAGTGGCTGCTATTACAGGCATAGGGCTTTCACCGTTACGTCCAAAGAGAGCTTGCAGCAGGTCGGTCTGTTCCGACTTCGTGGGAAGACCTGTGGCAGGACCGCCACGCTGTACGTCAAGAACCACGATTGGCAATTCCATGATGACTGCAAGGTTCATGGCTTCAGATTTCAGACAAATACCAGGACCAGAAGTGGACGTAACTCCCAGTGCTCCTGCAAACGAAGCGCCTAAGGCACTTGCACATCCTGCAATTTCGTCTTCACACTGTACAGTGGTCACACCAAGTGACTTGTGCTTTGACAGTTCGTGGAGTACGTCTGTAGCTGGGGTGATAGGGTATGAACCGAGGTATAGTTTCAGTCCGGCTTTTTCTGCTGCGGCTATAAATCCGTATGCTGTAGCTTTGTTTCCTGTAATGTCCATGTATCTTCCAGGTACCTTGTGCTTTGTCTCGATACGTCTTACGTTGTTGGCGCTGCTGTGGGTGTTGTGTCCGTAGTCGTAACCTGCCTGTATGACCTTGATATTGGCGTCTGCCACACCAGGCTTCTTTGCAAATTTTTCACGGAGGAAGTTGAAGGCAATCTCCAAATCGCGGTCGAAGAGCCAGCAGACAAGTCCCAGTGCAAACATATTACGGCACTTCAGCATAGCTTTCACGTCCATACCTGAATCTGCCAGGCAGTCCTTTACCATCTGAGTAATAGGACATGCGATGACACGATCTGGGTCTATATTCATTTCGCCCAGATAGTCGTTTGTCTGGAATGCAGCTTTCTTCAGGTCGGCTGCCTGGAATGAGTCTGTGTCGATGATTATTGTTGCATCTTTTTTGGCATACTTGTACTGTGTCTTCAGAGCTGCAGCATTCATCGCTACAAGTACATCGCACTTGTCACCTGGGGTGTAAACCATCTCGGCACCAATGTGTACCTGAAAACCGGACACACCAGTAAGGGAGCCTTGCGGGGCACGGATGTCGGCTGGATAGTCTGGAAATGTACTGATACTATTGCCTACAGTAGCTGAAACTGTAGAGAAAATGTTTCCGGCAAGTTGCATTCCGTCGCCGGAATCGCCCGAAAATCGAACCGCCACTTCAGCAAGTTCTTTTACTTCTAATGTTTCTGCCATAAAACGTTATGTTTCGTTCGTTAATACCTAATTGAGGGTGCAAAGGTATGAATTTAATTGATAATTGACAATTGATTAAGTGGTTTTCTTGCAAAAAGATAGTATTTTGGTTTTTATACTATCATTTGTTTAGCAAATTCCCATATTACGATGCCGGCGGTCGAGGCTACATTAAGTGAATGCTTTGTACCGAATTGCGGTATCTCAATACATCCGTCGCTCATATCGACAATTTCTTGTTTTACGCCCTTTACTTCATTACCCAGTACGACAGCATATCTCTGCTCCTTGTCAATCTGTAAATTCTGCAATAAAGTGCTGCCTTCGCATTGTTCTATACTATATATGGTATAGCCTTCTCGTTTGAGTGTTTCAATTGCTTCGTTAGTAGAAGTAAAATATCTCCATGCCATCGACTCTTCTGCCCCTAATGCTGTCTTATGTATCTCAGGGTGAGGCGGTCGGGCTGTGATGCCGCATAACCATATCGATTCTGCTCTGAATGCATCGGATGTACGGAAAATGCTTCCTACGTTGTACATAGAACGTACGTCATCAAGCACAATAATTAGCGGTATTTTCTTTGACGCCTTGAACTCTTCGATGTTCATGCGTCCCATCTCTGTAACCTTTAGCTTTCTCACATCTGTCCACTTTCTATTAGTAGAATTGCCCTTTCCGTCAGACGATCGTCACCTTCCGGGTCGTATTGTTTCTTCAGGCTTGCCCCAAACAAACTGGCAAAGGCGTTGTAGAATCCGGCTTTGAATCCACCCATATAGGTCTTTATCAGTTGGTAGCTGGTCATGTCGCATTGGCGATCAATGAGTTTAATGAGGAGCTTACCTTGTGAGAAGGTAAGTTTCTTTAGTCGTGGGTAGTATTTTGCCTTTAGTTCTTTTTCAGAACGCTTTATGAATTCATCTTTTTCTTTTTTTGTTTCAAGTGAGTCGAGGTGAGCTATGGTCGTATTGACTGTTTTCTGAATCTCTACAGCTATTGGGTACACTTTCTTTATGTTGTTGGCAATCTTGTAGTATTTGCGGGCTTTACGTTGACTTTTGAAGACAAGCTTGTTGAAGACATAGACATCGGCGAACATAAAACTAGGAATCATTTCGTCCCCGTCCTGAACCATTCCTGTATAGTACATTGCATGCGAAACCACAGGCGCACCTGTCATTTCAAAGTCCGTCTGAGAGTCAGCTTCTATTTGTGCTTTGCTAATTAAGTGAAAACCAAATAACAGCCCGATAATGAAAAACAACCTTAGTTTACCCATGCGTCGTTTCATGAATAGTGGCGCGAAGGTATCACATTTAATTGATAAATGTGGCTAATTGGTGTTTAAAAAATAAAAAAAACAATTTTTTTAAATTTTTTTGGTAAAAAGTTTGATGGTTTTGTGTCAAAAATGGTAATTTTGCAGCCAAATCCCTATAGCCTTCCCCAAGCGCACTGCTGATTGATTTCATGCGGGCCCAAGTTGGAAGAATAGGGATTTTATTTTTTTAGAACGTATTTCTTTCTCAGAGTTCTTACTCACCGTGTCT
The DNA here is from genome assembly GCA_002353575.1 of Prevotellaceae bacterium UBA2744. Taxonomy (GTDB): domain Bacteria; phylum Bacteroidota; class Bacteroidia; order Bacteroidales; family Bacteroidaceae; genus Minthosoma. The sequence goes on along the minus strand of DEJQ01000026.1, from coordinate 68,650 downwards.
GGTGGATCTTGCCTTATCTGATGAAATGCATCGGAGCCCATTCTTCGTCCAGTCTGCCCGGTGCTGGTTTGCCATTAGTGCTCTTTAGCATCCATGCCATATTATTGGCAAGCGTACGCATGGTCTGAAGTCCTTCCGTGTCGAGCGCAGCCTGTCCAGGTTCGCGTCCGTATACTATATTCCAATACTGTGAAGTGACTACAGGCATATTCATCATCTGGAACGGCATGTTCAGGGTGTTGAATGTAGATGTTGCTCCTCCGCGACGGCATACAGCTACAGCGGCAGCTGGTTTTCCTGCAATGTTTGCACCGTTAGAGAAAAATGCTCTCTGTATGATAGAGAGAACAGCTCCGTTTGGTTGTCCGTAATAAACTGGTGAACCTACGATAAGGGCATCAGATTCTGCAAACTTTGCCGAGATGCTGTTGCATATATCGTCGTCGAACACGCATTTGCCACCGATTTCTCTACATTTGCCACAGGCAATGCATCCGCGTACGGCTTTGTTGCCGATATGAACTATTTCGCTATCTATGCCTTGCTGGTTCAGTTGTTTTGCTATTTCGCTCAGAGCGATGAATGTGTTGCCCTGCTTATGTGGGCTGCCATTGATCATTAATACTTTCATAATATTATGTTTGTTAGAGGTTTGATGATGCAAAGATAGATAAAAATTTCTTTGTGAAGTACCTTTTTAGTATATTTGCCTCCAAATATTTTATATTAATATGGTAAAAACTGTGATTTTTGACCTAGGTGGTGTGCTGTTGGATATAGACATGATGCGCTGCGTCAAGGAATTTAAATCTCTGGGAATTGATGCTCAGGGATGGCTTACTGAACCTGTCAAGAGCGATGGAACAGCAGGTGGAACGTTATGCGAAGGTGTGGCTGCAAGCAAGGTGATGGACTTGTATCAAACGGGTCAGATTACTACTGAGCAGTTTCTGCAAGGAGCTCTCGACCGAAGCAACGGACATGTAACCCTGCAACAGGTTAAGGATGCCTGGAATGTTTGGCTTCTGGGCATACCTGTTCAGAAACTTGAGATGCTGAAACGTCTGAGAAAGGAGGGCTATAAGGTTTATATGCTTTCGAACACCAATGAGGAACATTGGCGATACATGGAGGAAAATATGTTTCCCGAACCGGTCAGCACATATTTCGATAAGGTTTTCATGTCGCAGGTGATAGGTATGGCTAAACCGGACAGGAGAGTTTTCGAACTTGTTCTCCGTGAGATTGGGGCTAAAGCTGAAGATTGTCTTTATGTAGATGATACGGTGGTGAACTGCGAAGCGGCATCGAAGTTAGGGCTTCATACCTGCAAGGTGGAACCCAACACGATGTGGGAGGAAGAAAAAATAAGGATGCATCTCGATTGAGGTGCATCCTTTATTATATATAATGTGTAATTAAGAATTACAACTTTGGACCAGCAGCTACGAGAGCCTTGCCAGCTTCGTTAGTAGTGTACTTGTTGAAGTTCTTGATGAAGCGGCCAGCAAGATCCTTAGCCTTCTCTTCCCAAACTGAAGCGTCAGCATAAGTGTCGCGTGGGTCGAGGATAGCAGGGTTTACGTTTGGCAGAGATGTTGGTACTTCGAAGTCGAAGAATGGGATCTTCTTAGTTTCAGCCTTGAGGATTGAACCGTCGAGGATGGCATCGATGATACCACGAGTATCTGGAATAGAGATACGCTTGCCAGTTCCGTTCCAACCAGTGTTTACGAGGTAAGCCTTTGCGCCTGACTTCTTCATCTTCTTTACGAGTTCCTCAGCATACTTTGTTGGGTGGAGCTCCAGGAATGCCTGACCGAAGCAAGCAGAGAATGTTGGAGTTGGTTCAGTGATACCACGCTCTGTACCTGCTAGTTTTGCAGTGAAACCAGAGAGGAAGTAGTACTGAGTCTGCTCTGGAGTAAGGATAGATACTGGAGGAAGAACTCCGAATGCGTCAGCAGAAAGGAAGATAACGTTCTTTGCTGCAGGACCTGCACTCTTGCCGGCAACCTTCTTTACGATATTCTTGATGTGGTCGATTGGGTAGCTGACACGTGTGTTCTCAGTTACGCTCTTGTCTGCGAAGTCGATCTTGCCGTTCTTGTCAACTGTAACGTTCTCGAGAAGAGCGTCGCGCTTGATAGCTCCGTAGATGTCAGGTTCGTTCTCCTTAGAGAGGTTGATAACCTTAGCGTAGCATCCGCCTTCGAGGTTGAATACGCCTTCGTCATCCCATCCGTGCTCGTCATCACCGATGAGCAGACGCTTTGGATCTGTAGAAAGGGTAGTCTTACCAGTACCGGAGAGACCGAAGAAAATAGCAGTGTTCTTGCCTTCCATGTCTGTGTTAGCAGAACAGTGCATAGAAGCGATACCCTGAAGTGGGAGGTAGTAGTTCTGCATTGAGAACATACCCTTCTTCATTTCACCGCCGTACCATGTGTTGATGATAACCTGCTCACGAGTCTTAGTGTTGAATGCAACACAAGTCTCTGAGTTCAGACCGAGTTCCTTGTAGTTTTCTACCTTAGCCTTAGAAGCATTGTAGATAACGAAGTTTGGTTCGAAGTTAGCAAGTTCTTCCTTAGTTGGCTGGATGAACATGTTGCTTACGAAGTGAGCCTGCCATGCAACCTCAACGATGAAACGAACTGCAAGACGAGTAGCTTCGTTAGCTCCGCAGAATGCGTCAACTACATAGAGCTGCTTGTTAGAAAGTTCCTTCTTTGCAATTTCCTTAACCTTAGCCCAAACGTCTTCGCTCATTGGGTGGTTGTCGTTCTTGTATGCTTCAGAAGTCCACCATACGTTGTTGTGGCTTTCGTCGTTATCAACGATGTACTTGTCCTTAGGTGAACGGCCAGTGAAGATACCAGTCATAACGTTTACTGCGCCGAGTTCAGTTTCCTGCCCCTTCTCGTAACCTTCGAGAGCAGGATTGATTTCAGCCTTGTAGAGTTCCTCGTAAGAAGGATTGTGAGCAATCACAGTACTACCAGTGATGCCATACTTTTCCAAATCTAATGCCATAGAGTATAATGTTTTAAAAATTAGTAATTAATTTCGAAAAAAGTGTGAGATGCATAATTCCGTTGAAACATCCTTCTACCTTATCATGTGCAAAGGTATCAATTTGTTTGTCTATTATTATAATGTTGAAACTTAAATTGTGTGAAATTTATTTCGTTTTTGCTTGTTGGCCGACAATTTGTATGCAAGTTGTAAAGCAAATGTGTCATCAAGCCTTGTTTTTGTTCCAAGTGAAGACAATTCTCAGTATGCAGAACTGCACCAGCATAGCTACCAACATGACAAGAGGTGGTGCAATCAATTTGTGTACTCCCATAAAGAGGAAAAAATTGAACAGGACTATGTGCAGCACATAATTAAGTCCGTGACTTCCTGCAAAACCGATGAACTTACCCCATGACGGGCGGGTGCGGAACGTAAAATAATTAGTAAGGAAATAGTTGCCCACGAAACTGATTATGTAGCCTGCCGTGTATGCGATGTTCAGGTTGATCCAATGTTGCAGCAGAAAGTATATGCCATAGTGTACGGCAGCAGCCAAAGTGCCGATGATGCAAAACCTAAGGAACTGCATCAGCCGCTCATCGTTTTTTATTCTTTCAATCAGTTCTGTCATGTAAGCGAAAATGGAAAGCGATTTGCGCTATGGTTATTTAATTCATCAGAACCTCTTCTATGGTATATAGTGGGCGTTTTTTTACTTCTATGTATATTTTCCCGATGTATTCGCCTACTATTCCTATACTCAATAAGAGTGCACTGCCGATAAACCAGACGCTGAGCATGATACTGCTCCATCCGGGGACTACATGCCCGCTTATCCAACTGATAAGAACATAAACCAGCATAAAAAAGCTTACGAGCATGCCTATTGCTCCTAACCCGATAATCAGTGAGATGGGTTTCGTGGAGAAAGACGTGATTCCGTCGGTGGCGAGGCGAAGCATTTTGCTTAGGGTGTATTTGCTGGAGCCTGCCATGCGCGGGCTTATAACGTCATCCACTGTTGCAGACGGAAATCCCATCATGGGCATCAGACCGCGAAGGTATAGGTTGCGCTCCTTGTAGAGGGAGAGTTCTTGAAGTGCGCGTTTGCTTAGAAGACGGAAGTCGGCATGATTATATATGGCTTTGACACCCATACTTTGCTGGATTTTGTAGAAAAGCATGGCCGTTGAGCGCTTTGCCAATGAATCGCCTTCGCGGCTTACCTTCACTCCATATACAATGTCGTTTCCTGCATTGTATTTGTCGATCATTTCTTCTATGGCATTGATGTCATCCTGCAAGTCTGCATCAATCGTAACGACTGCGTCGGCATAATCCTTTGCTGTCATCATTCCGGCCATGATGGCATTTTGGTGGCCAACGTTATGGGCCAGGTTAAGTCCGCAGATGAATTTATTGGCAGAATGCAGTTCCTGAATGATTGGCCATGTTTTGTCGCGACTGCCATCATTGACATACAATATAAAACTATCGCTGCTGATTTTCTGTTTTGAAATAAGATTTTCAAATAGTGCGGACAGACGGGAGGCGGACTCGTGCAGAACCGCCTCCTCGTTGTAACAGGGAGAAACTATGGCAAATCTTATCATGATGCTTTCCAACGATTTGTAAATTCTGTATATGTTATAAACTCGGCACCTTCAGCTTTGAACATCTGAATCAGCTGATGTAAACGCTGTTCCATACCTTCTCCGGCGTGATTCTTGATTATGAATGGCATGCGAAGTTCGGGATGCTCAGCTAGAGGATAAAATTCCCATGGGTGGAAATAAGTGACAAACTGCCCGTCGTGACTGTGAGTCCATTTGCACCATTTCTTATACAGCCACATGGGCAGATTGTGCATAGCCAACCAGAACAGTGGAAAACGGAAATATGGGGTTACCGATGCAGGAATCTGCAGCACTTTTCCCTTCATGAAGGGAATTCTGCTTTCAGTCAGGTGCATATATCTGCCAGGGATGAATGCCGGATTCAGCGATGAGTTGTAGATGTATCCTTGTCGTTCGATTTCTTCATCTGAGACAGGGAACATACGAGGCTGGCGATAGCCGTTGACAGTCTTGCCGGTTAGTTCTTCCAAAATGCGCTTGCTGTTAATCACATCTTCGGGTTTCGGATTCCAGTGGTCGCAACCATGTGCTGCCACCTCATGCCCTTCAGTGATGATGCGATTCATGACTTCGGGCGCGTGTTTTGCAAAGTTTGCCGTACAGAAAAATGTGGCATGAACACCTTCTGCTTTCAGAACATCCAATATCTTGTTAGTACCGTAAGTCGAGACTTCCATTCCTTCAGTTAGAGTGTCGTAATTTACACCATGTTCGCGTGGAACGTCAAACTCCTCCGTGTCAAAGCTAAGTAAAACCATAAGTAATTTAATATGCTTCGTAATGATGTGCAAATGTATGAATTTTGTGATTTTTCTGAAAATATCTTAGATTTTAAATATGTGTTTATTCCTTAAAAAAATATTTTTTGTATGTTTGCATAGATTTTAATGTGAATTTGATATGCGATTTGTAAAGTCCTTCTTTTTGGTTTTTATATTGTGGTTGTTGTTGGGGGTCCTTAGCAAAGTCGTCTTTATGGCGGCTCATGGTGCTGTTATTGACATCCGTACATTTTCTGATTCGTTACAGATCATCGGACATGGTTTGCGTCTCGATATGGCTATTGCTGCTTATCTTTCGGTTGTTCCGGCAATCATACTTGCTTTTGCCGTATGGTTTTCCAGTCGTAGCCTGGTTTTTATTTGGAGAGCCTATTTTCTGCTGATTTCTTTGTTGGCTGTTTGCTTCTACAGTACTAATACGGTTTTGTATAGTTTTTGGGGATTCCCCTTGGATAGCACACCTCTGCTATACCTCAAGACCTCTCCTGCTGATGCCTTTGCAAGCCTTCCTATGTGGCAGTGGTTAGTTTCTGTTACGGGCATATTGTCTGTAACAGCAGCCATTTTCTTCGTTTTCGAGTATGTCATAAATCCTAAATACTTATTTGCGAGGTCTTCACAAGAGCGTTATGGTAGCAGAATGGGCGAATGCGCTGTTTTGTTGTTGCTGACGGCTTTTCTTATCTTTCCTATTCGGGGCGGGGTGGGGACAGGTACTAACCATACAGGCAGTGTGTATTTCAGCAGTAACATCAAGATGAATCATGCCGCGGTGAATCCGATTTTCAGTTTCTTTGAATCAGTGCTGCACAAGGTGGATATAAGAAGCCAGTTCCGCTTTATGTCTGACGAAAAGGCGAGCAGGCTGTTTGACAGTATGGTCTATACTACATTAAGGAATGATAATGTGACTGATAGCCTGAACTTGAAACTTACAGACAATCCTAATGTTATCATTATAATGTTGGAGAGTTTCTCCAGATATATAATGGATGAAGGTGGGCGCGTAAAAGGCGTAACCCCCAATTTGAATGCCTTAACCCACGAGGGACTCTATTTTGACCGTTTCTATGCTAATTCCGTCAGGACTGACAGGGCGATTGTCTCTATCTTGAGTGGTTTGCCTTCGCAGCCAAGTATGAGCATAATGGATATGCCAAAAAAGTCAACGCAGTTGCCTTCGATAGCTCGTTCGTTAGGAAAGAATGGCTACTCTACACACTTTTATTACGGCGGCGACACTAACTACAGCAATATGCTTTCGTATGTTATGGGCACGGGATACCAGAGTGTGGTGTCGGACAAGAGTTTCCCTTCATCTCAGGTTACAAGCAAATGGGGAGTTCACGATGGGATCGTATTTGACCGAATTTTGAAAGACATCGATGGAATGGACAGTAATACTCCGTTCCTTGTCACGATGATGACGCTCAGTAGTCACGAACCATTCGATGTCCCCTATAAAAGTCAATTCTCAGACGAGGCTCTCAATGCTTTTGCATATACCGACCATGAATTGGGTGTGTTCATCAATAAACTCAAAAACAGCCCCGTCTGGGACAAAACCCTCGTAGTACTTGTACCTGATCACCTTGGTGCTTACCCTGGACATATCGACAACTATCAGTTATGGCGATATGAAATCCCGCTAATCATGACTGGTGGAGTCATAGATGAAATCCGGACAATACACACCATTGGAAGTCAGAACGATATTGCCGCAACCGTATTAGGCCTGCTCGACATCAACCATGATGATTTTGTCTTCTCTAAGGACATGCTGGATGCCAATGCTCCTCATTTTGCATTTATGGCTCTGCCTGATGCTGCTTTTGGAATGGTGAACGAGCAGAATCAGGTCCTCTATGACGGGATTCCGAATGCCGTGATTTGGGACACGGGGCTGCATCCGGGTGAGAATATTGACAAGGCAAAGGCCTTTGTGCAGAAGCTCTATGACTACATAGATGGCTTATGATGTGGTGAAGGGTTTTTTTGTGGTCATAATTTATGTTTGTAATCTTTTATTTCATATCTTTGCCCCAATTATAGGACTTTTTTAGAAATGCTGAAACAGTTTTTTTCAATAATGGCACGCTACCTGAAACCATATAGGAAGTATTTGGTATGGTCTGTTGTGCTCAATTTCGTTTCCCAGTGGCTGAACGTATTTTCATTCATGGTCTTGATCCCAATCTTGAATATCCTCTTCAAAATCGACCAACAGGTCTATACCTATCAGCCGATGGAATGGAACCACCTTAATAAAGACATACTCATAAATAATGCTTATGCCTGGGTGCAGCAGCTCATTGCCGATCATGGTGCTTTCCTGACACTGGTATTCATGGGCTTGGCACTGATTGTGATGACGGGTCTGAAAACATTTGGCTATTTTGTGTCCTCTTCTGTGATGGTCCCTCTGCGTACAGGCGTCGTTCGCGACATCCGTATTCAGGTATATGAAAAGGTACTTAAACTGCCCTTGAGTTTCTTCTCTGAAGAACGGAAGGGGGACATCATAGCCCGCATGAGTGCCGACGTGCAGATGGTTGAGAACTCCATAACGAGTTCCATCGATATGCTCATCCGTCAGCCGATAGCCATACTCGTGTGTTTCTTCACCCTGTTTACCGTCAGCTGGCAGCTGACAGTCTTCGTCATCGTGGTCGCGCCTCTGGCCGGTTGGATTATGGGTGTTGTCAGCCGAAAACTCAAAAGCCAGTCTTCGGCAGTCCAGGGACAGTGGGGCGACATCATCGCACAACTCGACGAAACCCTTGGCGGACTCCGTATCATAAAGGCTTTCATTGCAGAGCACAAGATGCTCAAACGTTTCATCTTTGTAAATGATGAATTCCGTAAGGGTATGAACGAGATGGTTATCCGTCAGAATGCTGCCCATCCGATGTCCGAATTCTTAGGCACAATAATTATCGTAGTGGTGCTTTGGTTTGGCGGTTTCCTGATTCTTCATGAATCAGATCTCATCGATGCTTCTACGTTCATCTTCTACATGGTAATTCTCTACAGCGTTATCAATCCTCTGAAGGATCTTTCCCGCGCCACGTATCAGATTCCTCTCGGACTCGCTTCTATGGACCGTATCGACTTCATACTGAAAGCAGAGAACCCGATCAAGGAAATAGCAAATCCGGAACCGCTCACATCGTTTGAGGACAAAGTGGAAATTCAGGATGTCTCATTCCATTATGTAGAGGGCAGAGATGTACTCAAGCACATCAATCTGGTAGTTCCTAAGGGCAAGACCATTGCCCTGGTCGGACAGTCTGGCTCAGGCAAGAGTACGCTTGTCGATCTCATCCCGCGTTACCATGACGTGTGCGAGGGCCGGATATTGATTGACGGGAAAGACATTAGGAACGTAGGCATCTCCAGCCTGCGTCAGCTTATCGGCAATGTAAACCAGGAAGCAATACTTTTCAACGATACATTCTATAATAATATCACGTTCGGTGTGGAGAATGCCACGATGGAACAGGTGATAGAGGCAGCCAAGATAGCAAACGCACACGATTTCATCATGGAGAGCGAGAATGGATACGACACGATGATAGGCGATCGTGGCGGCAGACTCTCAGGCGGTCAGCGCCAGCGTGTAAGTATTGCCCGTGCCATTCTGAAGAATCCTCCTATCCTAATTCTCGACGAGGCTACCTCGGCCCTCGACACTGAAAGCGAGCGCCTTGTACAGGAAGCCCTTGAGCGTCTGATGAAGAGCCGTACTACGGTAGCCATTGCCCATCGCCTTTCGACCATCAAGAATGCCGATGAAATCTTCGTTATTTATGAGGGTGAGATAGTAGAACGCGGACAGCACGATGAACTGATTGCAAAGAACGGATATTATAAGCGGTTGTACGATATGCAGCAATTGTAAACTTTCTGAATAGTGTCAGAGGGAAAAAAGGACATGTCTATAAAAGAATACTGTACTAAGAATGCAACCATGATAAAATACAATATTTGTAAGTGGGGTAATGTCCTATTAGCTTTTTTTCCTGCGTGTTTAATATATGCAAATATATTGTATATGCATGCAGAAGTGTGTGCAGATAACTATTTCACTTCGGAGTCAATGGGAAAGCATTATTTCTTTGTATTGCTTGACGTGTTGATTACGTTCTTCCTATTCAGTCTTTTTTTCAGACGGAATATGAAATGGACATATTCACTTTCTTATATTTCCATCACTTTGTTCTGTTTGGTTAATATAGGATATTCCAGATATTATCATTCCTATTTCCCATTGGAAATGATAGCAGCTATGTCTAACTTCAGTGACAGTTCGTGGTGCTATGACTATTTTGTGAGGGCTTTGCGAACCTCTGACATCATTATTCTTATAAATACTTCGGTTTTTGTTGTTTTCATGTATGTTTTCAGAAAACGGCTATCTGAGAGTCGCATCAAGATAGGATTGCTGTTTAGTGCAATACTTCTTTGTGCTATTGGATACATACTGATCATGCCGGAATGCGACCAAGTGTCGTTGAGGTCAGCAGAGCAGATGAAACGGTGGTTCAGATTTAATGGCTATAACAGTTTCCTATGTGATGAGACCTTTGTCGTTCACAATAAGGGCATATATTGCGGGTATATATATGGTAACTTACTCTTCCATACTGAAAGTGGCAGCATAGCTCCTGTAGAGAAAAAAAAGTTGAACAATTATGTGCAGAATATGAATAAGGTTCAGGGTGATGGGTTTCAATATGGTTTGAAAAACACTCCTAACGTTGTCTTCATCATTGTTGAATCATATATGAGTATTGCTTCCGACACATCTTTTAATGGTAAACAAGTCACTCCCAACCTTAACAGGTTGAGATGTGAACCAGGGGTTTATTATTCGGGAACTATGCGACAGAATACCGGTGTAGGTGTGTCAAGCGATGCCCAAGTGTTATATTTCACAGGAATGCTGCCCTCCCGTAATACGTTGTCGCTATCATATATATTGCGCAACAAGATGATAGCCTTTCCCAAACTGATGTCCGAACAGAAGGGCTATCATACTTATATGAGTATTCCTACGAGAGGGTCTTTCTGGCATCAAATAGAAGTGAATAGCATATATGGTCAGGATAGTTTGATGTCTATTGGCGAGTGGTGTGACGATGACGTGCTGTTTGAAGAATCTGTGAAATACCAGCATCGAATGCGGCAACCTTTTTTGCACACTATCGTTACCTTAAGTATGCATGGCACGTATTCGAATGATTTTTTGAAGGAGCATAACATCAAAAGTCCATTTGATTATCCTGACGATATGTCGATTGAATTACAACATTATTTCGATAAATGCTATTTCACGGATTTCCATATTGGGCGTTTCTTGGATAAGATGCGCGCAGAAGGGACGTACGACGATACAGTTATAATTATTGCTGCTGACCACTCTCCTTCAAAAGAGGATTTGGATTTTCCTGATGCGAAGTTGCATCATCGTCTGCTGCCTCTGTTTATAGCAAATACAGGATTGCCTGTGGAGTCTTTTGTGGAGAGTGGTACACACATTAATCAAGTAGATGTATTTAGCACTATGCTTGACCTTTTTGATTTGAAATCCTCATGGCGGGGATTCGGTAAGAGTCTGCTACGTTCGCAGTCTTATAGTAATATTCTGACTGAAGATATGTATGCTAAGTCGTCTATGATGCTAATTAGCGATTATTTTGGCTGGGAAGAATCTGAATAATTTGATTATACGATGACTTTTGTTTATCTTTGTAAAGTAGTTGTAACGATTATGTTTTGAAATCTTTTATGTTTATGAAGGTGTTATACGATTATCAGGCTTTTGACATGCAGACACATGGAGGCGTATCTCGATGCTTTGCTGAATTATATAAACATCTGCCTCCTGTTATTCATGCAGAGTTAGGAATTCATGAAACTGACAATGTATATCTGCGCAACATGGGATTCCATTCTCGTGGGTTTACTTATGAACACTTTATATCAAGGAGGAATTTCAATTTGAAGAAAGTTCTGTTCAAGTTATACTACAATCTTAAGTATGGGCACCCGGAGAGTTGGGATAAGCGACCTGATTTGAATCGTCTGAAAACGGAGCGTATGCTAAAGATAGGCAATTTTGATGTATTTCATCCTACGTTTTTTGATTTGTATTTTTTGAATTATATTGGTGATAAGCCTTTTGTAATAACAGTTCACGATATGATTCCGGAACTCTTTCCGCAATATTATGCAGCAGATGACATCCAAATACGTCAAAAACGCCAAGTCATACCTTTAGCTTCCCATATTGTTGCAGTTAGTGAACAGACTAAAAATGATTTAGTGAGAATGATGCATGTGCCTGAAGAAAAGGTGACGGTTGTTTATCATGGAGCTGATTCTACTCCGTATGTTCCTTCAGAAAAAAGGCCATTCGACTATGAATATATTTTATATGTGGGTGAACGGCATTTTTACAAAAACTTCCTGCTTTTTGCTCAGGAATGTATCCCTATCCTGAAGCGGCATAGAGATATGAAAGTGGTATGTACGGGAAAACCTTTCGATGCCAATGAACTGGCATGGATAGAGAGCCAGAGAATGACAGGGCGGTTCGTATATAGGTTTATGGAAACAAATCAGGAATTTATGGATTTGTATCATTATGCCCTTGCATTTGTATATCCATCATCTTATGAAGGTTTTGGCATTCCTATTTTAGAGGCATATAAGGCAGACTGTCCTGTTATGTTGAATTGTGCCAGTTGTTTTCCTGAAATAGCTGGTGATGCGGCAGTCTATTTTAAAATGGGTGAGGGAAAGTCTGATTTCGTAGAGCAATTCGAGACATTGTATCACCTGGATTCCAATGGGCGAGAACAATTGTTAGCAAAACAACGCGAACGCTTATTACTGTATTCCTGGGAAAAATCTGCACAGAAGTTGTCGGATGTATATCTGTCATTAGCAAAATAAATTTTTTATGCATAAAGTCCAGAGAAAAGTATCTATCATTATCCCTGTATATAATGTAGAGGGATATATAGGAAAGTGTCTGGACTCATTGTGTTCTCAGACATTCACAGATATAGAGGTGCTATTTGTTGATGATTACAGTACGGATCATAGCCGCGAACTCATCTCCGACTATATCGGAAATTATCATGGTGAAATAACATTCCGTCTGATTTGTCAGTCATCCAACCAGGGACAGTCTGTGGCGCGTAATCGTGGTATTTTAGAGGCTTGCGGTAAGTATATCTATTTACTCGATAGCGATGATTACATCACTAACGATTGTATAGAAATTCTTTACTCCGAAATAGAAAAGGATTCTTCCGTTCAGATGGTTATCGGCAACTATAAGATACTAGGACCGCTGGATTTGAAGCCTTTCTCTTTGCAGCAGCGTGTTTATCTTTCCGATGAAATCATAAAGGAGCAACTTCGTTTCAACATATATTCCATGCCGTGGAATAAACTTATAAAACGTTCGTTCATAGTGGAAAATAATTTATTTTTCCAGCCAGGAGTTGTACACGAGGATAATTTGTGGAGTTTCTGTTGTGCTTTCTGTTTCGATAAAATTGCAGTAGTACGAAAGGTGACATACATATATGTTGTGCATCAGGGTTCTACAGAACGTTCTCATAATCGACAATGGCATCAACAGCAGCTTTTTGAAGTATTCAAATATCTTGTGAAGTTTATTTTCGAGAGTGATGCTCCTTTGAAAAAGAACGTGAAACGTAATGCTTGGGTTTATCGTTTTCTTGAGAACGACATTGTGCCTTTCATCATGGACCCATTTCTGAAAGGCAATAAATCACTTTCATTTAAACGTTACTGTGAAATAAGAGACTTGCCTTTCTGGAATCTGTTAGAAGTTATAAGTCTGAAGCATTTGTCGCTGGCCAGAAAATGGAGATTTCGTCATTTCCTTATGTCGGCGGAAAATGGATATAAACTATATGTGAAGCAACATAGAAAATATAAAAGAAACATTGATATGACCAAGAACAGAATCAGCGTAATAACCATTACTTATAATAATCTTAATGGGCTTAAGCGTACTATACCTTCCATTTTGTCGCAAACATATACCGGATACGAGCTGATTGTTATCGATGGCGGATCAAATGATGGCAGTAAAGAGTATCTTCAATCAATAGAACGGATCGATTATTGGGTGAGCGAACCTGACAAGGGTGTGTATAATGCGATGAACAAAGCCGTGAAAATTGCTCACGGAGACTATTGTATTTTCATGAATGCCGGTGATACGTTCTTCTCCTCTTTGGTATTGGAAAAAGTTGTCGGTTACTTGCGTGGTGCTGATTTCTATTCCGGCTGCTCCGTATTTGTGGATGGCTTGAATACCTTAACCTGGTTCCCGCCTCAGTATTTGTCTCTGGATTTTTTCTTGAAAGATGCTCTGAACCATCAGGCCACTTTCAATCGTACTGCTTTCTTACTTGAGCATCCTTATGACGAGGATATACCTGTTGTTGCAGATTGGGAACTGACTGTTCGTATGTTTTTGCAGAATAAATGTACTTATTCTCCATTAAAAGACATGGTGGCAATTTATTATTTAGATGGAATGTCATCCACCCGGAAATCTGTTTGTGAGAAAGAGCGCCTTAAAGCATTGCACTCTATCATTGATTCGCTGCCAGACAGCAAGGAGAAAGTTACTTATGTCCGCAAACTCATTTTGTATGAAGAATTGTTGAAACGGAATAAAAATGTGAAAGATACAGACCTCCTGGTTCTGACAACGAAAGAAGAGCGCCGTTTATACAAACTGAGTGAGAAGATAGCCAATGCCATGAATCTGCCTCCGGTGCAGCGTGACATAAAGATTCTGCGCAATGCATTTAAGACATTATTAAAAGATTTATTCTAAAATGGGGATATTATGAATAAACAGACCGATATGAAGATTAGTGTTGTTACCATCACATATAATAATATCAAAGGCATAAAGCTGACTGCAGAAAGCATAATTAACCAATCGGAACAATCGTTCGAATGGATAGTTATTGATGGTGGCAGTTCAGACGGAACAGCAGAGTTTTTAAAGAACCTGCGCCGTCAGCCTGATTATTGGGTTTCCGAACCTGATGGAGGCATATATGATGCTCTGAATAAAGGTATATCCCATGCTACGGGACAATATGTGTGCTGTATGAATGCAGGCGACTGCTTTTATGATTCTGATGTGTTGGCAAAAGTATATAAGCAAAACCTGACAGGTGATATAGTGTATGGTAATTGGACTGTTATCGAAAGGAAGAAGCGTGTTGATGTCCAAGCACCTGTCGAAATGCCATCATACTATTTCTTCTTTGATCACAACTTATGTCATCAGGCAATGTTCGTAAAGACAACTCTCATGAAAAACTCACCTTTCGACACTTCGTATAGGATATGTGCAGATTTGAAGAAATGGCAGGATTTTATGTTGCAGCATTGTTCGTTTCAATATATAAATGTACGTGTATGTGTTCATGATAATATTGATGGCATAAGTTCTGATCCTAATTCAGATTTATTTTCTTCTGAAATAGCACGAACTATGAAGGAAATGCCAAGTGGCTTAAGACTGATAGCTGAACTTGAAAAGTCAGAAAAGGATTCATTGCGCAGGAAGAACTCTAAACACCTTCGTCAGGTTCGTATGTTAATTTTCATTTCTGTTGTGTTGTTACTTTGTCTCGGTTTCTCAATCTTTTTATGTCATATTTTTCGAATTAAATAGTAGAAATATCCTAACCAGTAAGATTTATTTATGTATTGTGTCATATGATTGATTTCGCAGTACTTCCCTGGTTGAGGATTGAGGCGGACAAAATTCCGATACTCATCAAGATTTGCTTTAAGTTGTCTGAACGGACTGTCGTAAATATTTTTAGCGCGATAGTCCGTTGCTGATTTCAAAATGTGTTCTTTGAGTCTGGGATTAGAATAGTATTTTAGATTTTCTTCCAACTTGGTTGATAAAGGGATTAGGTTAGAAACCTGAAGTCCTCTTTTTGTCAGTCCGTCTGTTGTAACTCGATAATTATAGGGTGTTTCATTTATAATTCGAATGCTGGTAATATATCTGCAATATTCCCATGTGAATATCTCGTCTTCTCTGAAGCTGATTTCTTCGGAGAATCTCACGTTGTATTTTTGTATTATTTTTGTACGGAACATTTTGTTCCAAGTCCATCCGAACCTATTTCCCAATGGACCGCATTTTAGCGTGAAGATTGTCTCTTCTATGTCTTCCCTTTTATTGGCAAATATAGGAACATGTGCACTTTTTTCTTGCTTTCCATTGATGTATATTAAGTTGGCACCAAAGAAAGTAACGTCGGCCTGAGGATGTTGTGAAGAGAGAATCTGTAAATAATCAGTATTAACCCAGTCATCTGCATCGATGAAACAAATCCATTCGCCCTGTGCCCGCTCTATTCCATAGTTTCTTGCACTGCTGACTCCTCCATTCTCTTTGTAAAAATATGAGAAACGATTGTCGGTTTTAGTGAACTGATGGCATATTTCTGCACTATTGTCTGTACTCCCGTCGTCAACGAGCAGGACCTCAAAATCCATAAAGCTCTGCGATTTGATACTTTCCAGGCACTGATTCAGGTACCTGTCTGTATTATATATGGGAATAATGATTGAAATCATATTTTAGTGTAGTAATTTTTGTCCATCGTCACTGGTGATGATACTTATATTTGATGTAGCAGCCTTAAGATTATTTGTACATGCAAATGTATGGAAAAAGTTTCTATTAAGAAAGATATGTCTGTATGTATTTGTAAACAAGTCCATGGATTTAGTCTATAAAATCCTTTTGCGGAGAAAAGGTTAGACCATCAATGAAACCTCTCCAAAGATTCTTCTTAAGCAGGCTTCTCAGTTTTGGAGGCATGTTTTTTGTTCGGTGAATATCAAGTCGAAGATGATTCAGATATTTGAAGAACCATACAATCCAAGGTTTCTCTCCTCGTGAGGCAAACATTCCATTGCGCATGTAATAGTAGAATTTCCATGCCGACTCTGGGGTCGCTGTTTTTATACTGGCGCCATAGTTTGTTGTTGTTTTATGAATGACTATACTTGATGTTGTGAGATAGCCTTTATATCCCGCTTTTACAATGCGGGAGGTGAATTCTGCATCATCTGCCCAGATGAAGAATTCTTTATATGGTAGTCCAACCTCTCTTACGACCTTGCAGGGGACAAGAAGTGAAACGAAAGATGCAGAGCGAACAGCATAAAGTCCTCCTCCCAAATCTTGGTGGCTAACATAGCCTGGTATGTTCATCTGGTGGATGTTGCCATCAGTCCATACTACCTTGCTGCTTACAAATCCGATGTTCTTTTTATGATTAAATATTCGGATTAGGTTATCTAAAGCATCAGTTTGAGGAATAGTATCATCATCCATAATCCAAATGGCGTCAACGCCCATTTTTGCTGCAATAGTAATGCCCTCGGCAAAACCTCCTGCACCTCCGAGATTTTTCTCAAACGATTTGACAAATATATGTTTGTCGTATATCTCCTGAAGGTATTCAGTTGTGCCATCTGTTGATGCGTTATTAACGACAATGATTTTACATACTTGATATGTTTGTCGGCTAATAGCATCTATACATTCCTTTAAGAGAGCAAGGCGATTATATGTCACGACAACAGCTGCTATAGTCATTTGATTATTGTTCTATGTTTGTACTAATATTCTCTCTATTAATATATTTGACCTGTCAGCTTGGCGAATGTGCGTTTTATCAAAATCCACCGATGTACCATTCTTAGATTCGTTTTTCTGATAAAGTCTATCTGTTGATCTAAAGAGAGATTTTTTCTGTATGAAAGCACGAAGAACTTCGCAATGTATGAACTCCAATAGTATTTGTAATGCCAATAGTGCCCAATCCACTTGTCTGCCGCAATCAAATGGTCTGCACATTCGTACAAGGCAATAGACAATGCATATTGTTCCACAGTAACAGGCTCTGATCCTTCATCTAACATGCAGTCGCAGATAGTTAAAGCCATGTCAGTGGCTTTGCTTGCAAGAGAAGCCGGAATGGCAACAACACCGGCATTCCACATATGATGTTGTGTGCCGATGGTAACACCAGCATAGGTCTTGCCATTAACAGTCTGCCACATACTTAATGACCTCTCTTTCATCTCTGACGGACATCCTTCGTCCAAGTGCATCATCCCATGGTTATTATTTAAAAGTGCTTTTATTTCCGTCAGGTTACCATGCAGATAGGTATCACCATCCAGATATATAATAGCCTTGTTTGGTGATATTTGTGCGATATGTTGCAGTACTTTAATTTTTACCCGCCAAAAGAAGTCATGCTTGCCACGCCATTCCTTGATACATTCGTCGGTTATCGGAATTGTGACCACATGGGGCAGATTGCAATACATTGCCGGTGTGTCTGTGACTACGTAAATTGTATCCTCGTTACCGATTTGAGAAAGAATGGTACATATAGAGAATTCAACCTGCATGTGGATGACAACATTGTTGCCGATTACAAAATAGACGATGTTCATAAAACATGATTCTTTTTTCTGCAAAATAAATTGTTTCCATGCAATTATCAAAGGATATGTTGTGAAAAAACTTTTTTTTGATTGTCTATACAAAATATATGTGATATTTATGTAACTTTGCACGCATTCATCATGATTTTTCGCAAAATACAGGATCGTATCGGATTAGAAAATAGTTAAAACAAATCATGCAAAAGCTGAAAGATATTCTTCAAAGGCCTATATGGCGCAGCCAATGGATGTTATTCTCCCTTTGGGTGCTGATGATAATCATTTCCGTTGGATTGCACTTGCATAAATTCAACAATTTCCTCATCTACAAATTCACCTTTTGGCATGCTTTAGATGGAAAAAGTATGTTTGAGAACTATGGTGATCATGGCGATGTGAACCATTATGGACCTATCTTTAGTGTTATCGTTGCACCATTTGCCTTGGTGAGTGGAAGAGAAACCTCGCTCGATAGCTTGTCGCTCTGGTTAGGTGTATTCTTTTGGCATCTGGCTTTGGGCTTATTTCTGTGGTGGGCTATCCGACGCAGTACGCTGACCTGGCAGCAGCAGGTCATCGTCTTCTGGTTCACAGCCCATGAGATGCTTAATGCCCTTGGAATGTCGCAGTTTAACGTAGCTACGGCTGCAATGATATTGTTGTCCTATACATACTTGCGCAGAGGCAGTGAGATGTGGAGTGCATTTTGGATTGTACTTGGAACACTGACAAAGATATATGGAATTGTAGGTTTGGCTTTTTTCTTCTTTGCAAAGAACAAATCGAAATTTATCATGTGGCTGACGGTGTGGGCGGTTGTCCTCTTCGTGCTTCCCATGCCCTTCTGGGGTGCAGGCTACGTGGCAGATCAGTATGCTGAGTGGATGGCGAGCTTGGTTTCTAAAGGAGATGAAAACATATTGTCCGATTTCCAGAACATCTCTTTGCTAGGCTTTGTCCGCAAGATAGGGTATGCCTGTACTGCAGGACTCGATGCCTATTACGATGTGTTCTGGCGGCGCGCCCTTCCTAATGCATCAAACTGGTGGGTCGCTGTGTGGAGTGACCTGTGGCTCATTTTGCCCGGTCTGCTATACGGAGCATTGCCATATCTGAGGTTCAGACAGTATGGTTCACTTTCGTTCCAGATGATGTGCCTGGCATCAGTACTTATGTTCGTGAATATTTTCAGTACTGGTTCGGAGAACAGCAGCTATATAATCTCAATGCTCGGTGTGGGAATATGGTATGTAGCTGTCCCGTGGAAGCGTAGCCGGACGGATTTGGGACTGATGATTTTCTGTTTCTTCCTGACGTCGCTTTCTCCTACCGACCTCTTTCCTGAATATCTGCGCACCCATTGGATCAGGCCTTTCGCACTGAAGTCAATACCTGTCGTGCTTATATGGCTTAAGCTGGTGTGGGAAATGTGTACTCGTGAATATAACAATCCTTCTCAATGTGAACCATTGGTTACATCGAAATAGCGTTTCAAAACCAATAGTGATATTAACCTTTCCCGTTCGGCATCCTGAAACTGTCTGACGTATTCGTGAGCGTGATGGATAATGGCTGCGGCTTCGTCAGGGTGCTCAATGTAGTATTGAAGGCGTTCCTCCAAGTCTTCAAAGTCTTCACGTACCTCAATATAGTGATAATTGGGTATGAGAGTCCCCTCCATAAACCAAGTCTCGCGTTTCGGTTTGGGGGTAACTGCAATAGAGTTAGATGACATTACCCATTTCAAGTTTGAGGCTACATCATTACCTTCGAGTGACATGATGAACTTGTAGTCTAAATGTTCACCGATTGTTAACTTACCTTTCTGCCATTCGGGATGCTCCTCTGAGCGGTTTGTCGAGGCGGCATCCACCATCGGGTGTCCTCCCCATCGGTTTATGAAGAGGTCGCGATTGGGTTTGTATGGTCCTAAATCGCCACGGAAAATAGCAATATTTCGTTTTTCAGACCATGGTTTGTGGTCGTTGACAAAAAGAAAATGACGATTTTTGTCAAGCTTTAGCAATACGGAATTAATGTTATTTTCCACCAGCGGACGGCTTTTGACGATGGAAGGTACTTGGGGCACATGAATGGTGTCACCAGGCACAAGAACCCATCTGTATTCGCCACTGAAATATCTCGCGATCTCTATGGCATCATGGTAGTAAGACGACTGACCCGTCATTGGTTGATCTTTCACTTTGACGGCTTCTGACTGCCATGTTCTCTGATCAATTGGGTAATCAATAGTCAGACGGTTGTAATAGTCAACGCGTTTTAATATTTCTTCACAATCTTTTCTTGTGTCAAATTGTTTGAGAATACGTTTGGCCTGCCAACGGGTAAACCAACGTGGAGTTGCCTCATGCAAATAACTACGTAGGTAATATTTCAGATTGTTGTTTTTGCCGCTATGTATTAGATAATATATTTTTCTTGTATCCATTATATGTGTACATTTTGTTTACAAAGGTACAAAAAACCACGAAAACTCAAAGATTTATAATTATTTTATATACCTTTGCAATATGAAAACATTAGTTATACACCCTGCTCACTTGAAGGAACGTGGAGAGCACATTGATAGAATGTTGCGTGATATTGGTCTGGAATATGACATCGTTAATGAAGGCAATGATGACTTGCAAGTGAAGGCATATTTGGAAAAGTATCTTAAGAATGGTCAAGAAGAAATGCTTCGCAAAGTTCCTCGATCGCTTTGTACCATATCTCATTTCCTGGCCTATGAAATAATATTATCTGAGGACCTTGAGGGGGCCTTGATTCTGGAGGATGACATCTTATTACACAAAAACTTCAAGATGCAATTTGAACAAAGTATCAAGGAATACCAAAGGGAATACCAAAACCAAAAAATTATCATTTCATATGAAGATAGTCCCCTATGGTTTGTGCCTCGTAGTCAACGTGAGAAGGGACGGATGCTTTATCCGGGGTGTCGGGATCGCTTGTCAGGAGCCTATTTTATCAATAAGAATGCTGCCAGGGCAATCCTCGAAGAGTTAAAGGCTAAACGATGTGATAGAGCTATTGATTTGTATCATTACCAACTCATTCAAGAAAAGGTTATCAATTATCTCTGGTGTCATCCTGCAATAGCGACACAGGGTACAGCCACAGGAATCTTTGAAACGTCATTGTCGTCAAATAAAAAGAAATTGAGAAAACTCAGTTGGTTTTTTCAGAAAAACTACAAGCTGCTACTTTATTGGTTCCGCTAAATGTTCTGATGATTAGTTAAAATAATTTATATCAAGATGATTCCAAGGAAGATACACTATTGTTGGCTCAGTAATGAACCATTTCCTGCGAAAATCAAGAAATGTATGGACACGTGGGCAAAGACCCACCCTGACTTTGAAATAAAACGTTGGAGTACAAAGAACTTCGACGTCAACTCCGTTCCCTATGTGCGTGAGGCGTTCGAAGCCAGGAAATGGGCGTTCGCTGCCGATTATATCCGTATGTATGCTTTATACACAGAGGGGGGGGTCTATCTCGATTCGGATGTATTCCTGCTTAAGCGATTCGATGAATTCCTTGACAATTCTTTCTTCTCCAGCATGGAGTACCATCCGCTGCAGATAGAGAAGTGTGGAACGATGCAGTATGTAGATGATGAAGGGCATCGTACGGCAGACGTATTTATCGAAGGCATACAGATTCAGGCAGCCGTAATGGGAGCCGAGGCTGGCAGTCCGTTCGTGGCAGAGGTATTGGAATGGTATAAAGACAAACATTTCGTAAAAGATGATGGTAGCCTACGAACGGATGTTCTTTCGCCGTATATATATGCTCGTGTGGCTGAACGCTATGGATTTGTCTATAAGGACATTGATCAGCAACTGCCAGGACGCATACATATTTATCCGTCAGAGACTTTTGCTGGCAACAAGCATGAGGTGACCCCGCGCAGCTATGCTATACATATGTGTGCTCACAGTTGGCATCCTACGTTGAAGGAGAAGATTAAGAAGTGGTTAGGACTAAAATGATTGCTCTAAAAGAAAATGAGAAATTATAGCGTGAATTCACCACTTACCAGGGTCGAGAAGGTGCAATATGCCTTGTTGTATGCTTTTGTCTATCTGATGTCGTTGCTTCCGTTTTGTGTTCTGTACCTTTTATCTGATTTTACTTTTCTCATTCTGTACCACTGGGTAGGGTATCGGAAAAATATCGTGCAAAAGAACTTGCGTGATTCCTTTCCGGAGAAGACTGATGCAGAACGTCTCCTGATAGAAAAGAAATTCTATCATTTCCTATGTGACTATGTCTTCGAGACTATAAAACTGGCTTCGATGAGCCACGCGAAAATACTGCGTCATGTAAAATACATAGGTATAGAGCAGGTAAACGAATCGGTCGCTCGCGGACAAAGTGTCACGCTGTATCTTGCTCATTACGGAAACTGGGAGTGGATTACCTCCATTACCCTGCTACTGAATCCTGATAATTTCAATAGCCAGGTTTATCATGTACTTGAGAACAAGGTGCTCGACAGACTGATGCTGAAGTTGCGCAGTCGCTGCGGTTCTGTGAACATCGAACGTCATGTGTTGCTGAGAAAGGTTGCTGAGGCCCGTCGCGATGGCGTCCCTATGGTTATAGGCTTTATTTCCGATCAGGGTCCCGAGATGCACACTATCCATCATTGGCTTCCGTTCCTGAACCATGATACGGCGGTTATAACCGGTACGGAGACCGTGTCGAAGAAGTTCGACTTTACCTGTGTTTATCTTGATGTGCAGCGTCCGCGTCGTGGTTACTACACTGTCAACATTAAGATGCTTACTACCACTCCTGCCCAATATAAGGATTTTGACATCACTGAGATGTATTTCAAGCAACTGGAACAGTCAATACGTCGCCAGCCCGAAATATGGCTATGGACGCATAACCGATGGAAACGGACCAGACAACAATACGAGGAGTATATAGCAAGTCATCCTAACACACGTAAGTAGGGAAGAATCTGTAGATAAAGATGATATTTGTACGCGATAAAAGTCAGATGTGCAACAATCTGTTGCAGTTTGCCCATGTGTATGCGTGGGCTCGTGAACATGGGCGCAGTGTTATGTCTATGCGCTTCAGCTACAAATACCCATACTTTAAGATAAGTCATTCGAAGTATGTCAGTTTTCCGTTATATCTGTTTGCCAAATATATGGCAGCCTTGAAACTCTTGCCCACTGCCAGTTTTAAGCATTCTGAATGTGATGCGGAAGCTCTGGAACGGCAGATGCTGCAACACGGTAATATTGTGGTGAGCGGATGGTATGTACGATACTATGACTTGTTTTTGAAATATCGTGATGAGATATGTCAGCTATTCACCATCGAGTCTCGATTTACAGAACCTGTACGACAGAAGATGAGCATGTGGGGCGGTATGCGTCTTGGGGTGCATATACGCAGAGGGGATTATGCCGTTTGGAAAGATGGTGTGTATTGTTATAGCAACGAGAAATATGCTGATTTCATCGGACAGTTTGCACTTCTTAATCCCGATGTGCTGATTGACGTTTTCCTATCTACTAACGATTCTTCGGTAAGCGTGGAATCATTCAGGACACTGGTACCTGATGAGCGTATCCGCATCCATCTTCTTGCAGGCAATGCAGTTGAGGATCTTTTCATGCTTTCAGAATGCGACTATATTATAGGTCCTCCGAGCACCTATTCGCTCGTGGCTGCTATGTATAGGGATATTCCTCTTTGTCGTATGGATACTGTTGCGGAAAACAAACTGCAGATGTCCGACTTCCGGTTGTTTGATTATTGGTTCCGCAGGATAATATAGTAGGCAGGGCTTCTATATATATTATTTGGCTAAACGAAAACCTACGAGGTCGCGTCGCCTGCGTTGGTCGTACATAAACCGGTTTGTTGATCGGCAATAGCGAGGACTGCAGTCATAGCCTCCGCCTCGTATGACATGGAAGTTGCTCGACGGTTTGCCGTCTGGTGTCTTCTTGTACCAGTCTTCACACCATTCCCATACATTACCCGACATGTCGTAGAGTCCCAATTCATTTGGCTTGAACTGTGCTACAGGCAACTGAACATGTGCCTTGTTGTTTGCGAGCGTATGGGCTACTTCATTTATGTCGTTGCTGCCAGCATAGATATATCCTTCCGACCGGTTTCCTCCTCGTGCTGCATATTCCCATTCGGCTTCAGTGGGAAGACGGAAGTGCTCTCCTGTCATCTTATTCAGCTTTTCTAAGAATGCTTTACACTGTCCATATGTGATGTCTTCTACGGGCAGTTGGCTGCCTTCGTGTCTTATGCGTTTCTTACCCATTACCGCCAGCCATAGTTCCTGTGTGACTTCTGTCTGGCCAATGTAGAAGTCCTTGACGGTTGTTTTGTGGCGAACCTCGTCTGCATCTGCTTCCTTGTCGTTTGGCAGTGATCCCATGATGAATGTGCCTCCCTTGACATATACCATCTTGAACTCAACTCCGCCAACTGAAAAAACTTTGGTGCTTTGTGCCTGTATGCAAATAGGGGTGAAAAACAAGGCAAGTACTGTAGCCGCCTTCACGGCAACAGGTCTTACGTGCTGTGGTCCGACTGCCCACCATAGAATGCGTAGCCAGCAGAAGAAGTATGTATATACGTCAAGCCAGAATGTCTTGTGGATGTATTCATGAAGCCATGCCGGACACAGTACATCGGTAGGGAGAATGCAGAAATTGATGACCAATAGCCAGAAGAGTGTCCAGTCAATCCATGTGCGCCGTGGCTGTAGCCAGAATGCCATGGCGTAGAAAGGCAGGCAGATAACATATGTATGAGTTTCCGGTAGATCACTGAAAAGTATTATAAATCCTGTCAGTACGGCCAGCACCTGTACACGGAATTTGAAATTGCCCCAGCGTTTATAACGCCAGAAGAACAATATGCCCAATATGGCGAATACGATAATCTGCACCGCGCGGTAATTCGGTAGCAGGAATGGTTTTAATCCACGTGCAAACAGAATACCAATGAAGTCGGAATCGCTGTGGTGGGTTGCTATCATGTCGAACATTTGCTGATACAGTCCTAATGGATTGTCGAAATTCGGGTTCAGCAGGGGCAGGCATATGAAGAATGCTCCACACAGGATGGCATATCCGAAATTGCGCCACATCTTTGGGTAGCATAGCAGTATTGCCAGTTCAGCAGCACCATATATCTTCGTGCATGCAGATAACATAATCAGGAAAACTGCCCAAAATCCCTTGCCGCGCTCCAACAGACTGAATGCAAAGATGAATATATAGCATACCACAAGATTATATTGATAGCAGAATACTGATTGCAGGACGACGGACAGCGTGAAGAGGAAGATCCAGTGTTTGTATCTGTCGAATTGTGATGGCAATGTCTTGATTGAATATGCAAAAAGAATGTAGTTGCCAAGATTCCATACAAATGGTCCCAGCCACCATGGCAAGTAGAAGATAGGTGCAAAGATGACGTTGAATACAGGGGGGTAAGTGAAGTAAAGACTGTGTGCCTGGGCGTATTCGAGCGTATATGGACTCAATCCCTCCCAAAACATACGAGTGGCATCCTGATAGTCGAAGTAATTGGTGTTTCGACCGCGAAATACTTCAAGTACTGTAGCTAAAAGTGAAATGGCAAAGCCCAGTCCAAACACGCAACGCGGGTTGCTGAAGAACCATTTTATCGGATTCAATACGTATTTTTTTATCATTTTCTGGTTATTGTTTCTTGAATGTAAGACTGTTTCCGTTCATGCGCTCCATGTAGCTTTGGATGATAGCCTTCAGCCGCTGTTCCATGCGGGTTGCTATTTCTGTCTTCTCAGCCTTGAGGTCTTGGGTTAGCATCCAGTCTGTCTCGTAGTTGTATAGAGCTTTCACGTGTGTTCCGTCGAACAGTATGACGTAGTCGCCTTCTACATATTGGTAGATTCCGCTATTGTACTGCACTGCCCAAGTATCTTCGTCTGGCGTAGTCAACAGGTCGCATCCGAATGCCACGTATGGGTTAGGATAACCGACATAACTCAGAATCGTTGGCATGATGTCTATCTGTTGGGCTATGGAGTGGCGTCTGCCGGCTTCGAGTCTGCCCGACGGGTCGAAGAAGAGTATTGGCGAACCGTACAGTCCCAATGCTGTTTGGTATTCTGCGTGGTCACTGATGTTCGTGTGGTCGCTTGTGAAGACGAACAGTGTATGGTCATACCAGGGTTGTTTCCTGGCAGTTTCGAAAAATCTCCTCAAAGCCATATCGGTGTAGCGTATGCACTTGTGTATTGGGTTGCCGCCTTCCTCTGGAAAGTCCTTTTCGTATTCCTCAGGCACAATATACGGATGGTGGCTCGACGCTGTGAAGAGAGCTGTCACAAATGGTTCCTGCATCTCCGACATCTTTGTGGCATAGTATTGCAGGAAGGGCTCGTCCCATATAGCCCATGTGCCGTCGAAGTCCTTGTCTCCGTCAAATCGGGGGTCTTCGTTGTATTCTGTCCTGCCGTGGTATTTCTGGAAACCTGTGGCGCGTGCATATGCCTGGAATCCCATGGAGCCGTTTTCTGCCCCATGAAAAAATGCTGACTGATAACCGATCTTTCCCAATTCACCGGCAATTCCACTTATATCGTTAAGTGATGCAGGGGTGAGGAAGAATGGTTCCACAAACATCGGAATGCTGCTGAGGACAGAGGGCATTCCATCGATACTTTTTCTGCCGTTGGCAAATGTATAGTCGAATGATACGCAATGTTGGTAAAGGGAGTCGATAAACGGAGTGTATCCTTTGTAGTTCCCCCCTTCCAGCAGTTCGTTGTATGCTCCTATGTATTCGCGTCCGAAACTCTCAACAATAAGAACAACCACATTGGGCTTTAATCCTCCCTCTTCACCTTGTTTTTCTCCCTTCCCAATATTGTGTAGCGGACTATACAACCGGTTCATTTCCTCCTCGCTCATATACTCCGGTACCACAAACGGTTTCTTGTTTATCGTACGGATTATGGAGAATGGTGTATTGAGTACTACTGCCGCCTCTTGCGGGTGGTTCACGTATTGGTTGGCATTGCTGATGGTGATTGGTCTTACGGCAGTTGTAGCTCCGCCTCTCATTCCGCATATAGTCAGTGGAATGTATGCCAGAAGATAACATGTAGTGACGAGGTAGAATGCCAGGTATCTGCGTCGCCTGTTAAGTACAATTCTGCCCTTCGGATTTGCATACAGAAAATATAGAATACAAATCAGGGCGATTACAAAAAGCACGAGATACCAGTGGCGAATAAATTCAGTAAGGAATATGCTCCACAGGTTGCCTTCGTTGCTGAATTCTTCAAATACCGACATGGTGGTTCTCCTGCCTGTGTATTGGAAATATACTGAGTCGGTCACATTAGCTGCAACACAAATTGTATTTACTACGATAAACACCCATTTAGCCACTTTCCTCCATCCCTGTCTGTGAGCATAGGGCAGGGGTAAAAGCATCATAAGCGCATATAGGCTGTTCGTGTAAAGAATGGCAGAGGTGTCGAATAGCATGCAACCTTTCAAGAGGTCTGCCCAGCTGTTTTCAAAAAGTCCGTTCTTGAAGACTTCCCAGTTCTCTGCAGTGTATTCTATGCGGCACACAGCATACACTGCGTATGCCAATAGCATATTCCACACGAATGCTATCGCGTTGGAATAGACTCCCCGCTGTATATTTATCTGATGATTCATTTTATTTTGCAAAGATATACATTATTCGTCTAATAATCCTTATCTTTGCCCATTGAATTTAAAGCTTATGTCATCACGCAAACCATACGACTACCTGATAGTGGGTTCCGGCCTGTTCGGAGCTATGTTTGCCTATAGGGCTCATGAAGCAGGGAAAAAATGTTTGGTTATCGATAAGCGTTCACATCTCGGAGGCAATGTTTTCTGCGAATCCATCGATGGAATCAATGTGCATAAGTATGGGGCACATATATTCCATACTTCAAATCCGGAGGTGTGGAATTTCGTAAATTCTATCGTTCCCTTCAATCGCTATACAAATTCTCCTGTCGCAAATTATGCAGGTAGGCTGTATAATCTGCCGTTCAATATGAATACGTTCTATCAGATGTGGGGCGTTACCACCCCCGAGGCGGCAAAAGCGAAAATCGAAGAACAGCGACAGGAGGCTCTTTCTGCGATGCGGGCAGCAGGTGTTACGGAACCTCGTAATCTGGAAGAACAGGCACTGTTGCTTATCGGGCGTGATATTTATGAGACTCTCATCAAGGGCTATACCGAAAAGCAGTGGGGACGTAAGTGTACCGACCTGCCTGCTTTCATCATAAAACGGTTGCCCGTTCGTTTCGTGTTTGATAATAATTATTTCAACGATAAGTATCAGGGTATTCCAATCGGCGGTTACAACATCCTCATCGACGGACTCCTTGCGGGTGTGGAGACAAAGGTAAATGCCGATTTCTTCGAAAACCGAAGCTATTGGGAATGCCTTGCCGACAAGATTGTCTTCACCGGAAAGATTGACGAATTCTACGATTATCGTTTCGGCAAACTGAACTATCGTACTGTCCGCTTCGAACAAGAGGTGGTTGACCGGCCAAACTATCAGGGCAATGCGGTGGTGAATTATACTGAGGCCTCAGTGCCTTATACGCGTATCATCGAACATAAGCATTTCGAGATGTTCGGACAGTCGGTGTATGATGTTCCTACGACAGTCATTTCCAGAGAGTTCTCTACGGAGTGGCAGGATGGAATGGAACCTTACTACCCGGTGAACGATGAGGCTAACAATCGACTCGCTCAAAAATACCGTGAGTTGGCGGATGCCGAACCGAATGTCATCTTCGGCGGTCGCCTGGCTGAATACAAATATTACGACATGGCACCAATCATCGAAAAGGTGCTGCAATTAGATATAATATGATTACATACACGACAGATGGCGTCAAAATGCCAGCTATAAAGCGTCGCAATGTGAGTGCATGGATAAAAGCTGTGGCTCAGACATACGGTAAACGTGTCGGCGACATAGGTTACATCTTTTGCAATGACGAGAAGATTCTGGAGGTCAATCGCCAGTATCTGCAGCATGATTACTATACCGACATCATCACGTTCGACTACTGTGATGACCTGGTCCAGATGGGCATAAAGGATACAATTTCCGGCGATATGTTCATATCTCTTGACACTGTTCGCACCAATGCGGCTGGTCTCGGAGCTGATTATAATCAGGAACTCCATCGTGTCATCATCCACGGAATCCTTCATCTTCTGGGCATCAACGACAAGGGACCTGGAGAACGCGAAATCATGGAGGCGGCTGAAAATAAAGCCTTGTCACTACTGAATCTTAATTTGTAATTATCAACTTCCTATTGTAAACTTCCAAATTTCAACGATATGAAACGAAACATTGTAATCACTGGCGGAGCCGGATTCATCGGCAGTCATGTAGTACGACTCTTTGTAAATAAATACCCGGAGTATAAGATTATCAATCTCGATAAACTTACCTATGCCGGTAACCTTGCCAATCTGAAGGATATCGAAGACAAGCCAAACTACAAGTTTGTAAAGATGGACATCTGCGATTTCGATGCTTTCTATAAATTGATGCAAGACGAAAATATCGATGGAATCATACATCTTGCAGCTGAAAGTCATGTGGATCGTAGCATCAAGGATCCCTTTACGTTTGCTCGCACGAACGTGATGGGAACACTCTCACTTCTGCAGGCAGCCAAACTCTATTGGGAAAGTCTGCCTGAAAAGTATGAAGGCAAGCGATTCTATCACATCTCCACCGATGAAGTCTATGGAGCACTCTCCATGACCAACCCAGAGGGCATTCCTTCTCCGTTCACCACTCAGGCATCCAGCGCCGAACACCATGCTGCCTATGGTAAGGATTTCTTCCTCGAGACAACGAAGTACAATCCGCATTCTCCATATTCAGCCAGCAAGGCATCAAGCGACCATTTCGTACGTGCCTTCCACGACACTTATGGTATGCCGACTATTGTAACTAACTGTTCTAATAACTACGGCCCGTATCAGTTCCCCGAGAAACTGATTCCGCTCTTTATAAATAACATTCGCAACCGTAAGCCGCTCCCTGTATATGGAAAAGGTGAGAATGTGCGCGACTGGCTCTATGTAGAGGATCATGCCCGTGCCATCGATACCATCTTCCATAATGGTAAGATAGCCGAGACATACAACATCGGCGGTTTCAACGAGTGGAAGAATATCGACATCATCAAGGTGGTCATCAAGACTGTCGATCGTCTGCTCGGCAGAAAAGAGGGTGAAGATCTCGACCTCATCACATACGTAACCGACCGTCTGGGGCACGATGCCCGTTATGCCATCGACTCACGCAAACTTCAGAAAGAACTCGGATGGGAACCCTCGCTCCAGTTCGAAGAGGGTATCGAGAAGACCGTCCGTTGGTATCTCGACAACGAAGAATGGCTCAACAACATCACTTCGGGCGACTACGAGAAATATTACGAAAGTATGTATAAGAACCGATAACGACGAATAAAATAAAATACGGAAAAGGGGTCGTGTCTGTTACTTTTGACACGACCCCTAGTTTTTCGGAATATTACATGTGGTATCCACGGTTTCGACTTTGCTGATGTTCCTCCTTGCCGATCGGAGACTATATCTGCAGACTGTTTTCATCAAGTAGGAATTCATAGATGTTCATAAATACAACGCCATTGTCATCCTGATAGCGCCTGACAGTATCTTCTGTAATAACAAATTTAAGGAAACTGTCATCAATACTCTTTAGTGAACGCAATTCCTGCTCTCGCTTCTCTTCTGACGGGAGACGGAAAGCCGACTGTATGTAGCATCGTTTGCTTCCCTGGTTACATACAAAATCCACTTCATATTGTTTCCGCACACTAACGCCATTGTCATCTTTTTCATTTTTCACGACTACACCTACATCAACGCTCATACCGCGAAGACGCAGTTCGTTGTAAATCAGATTCTCTATCAGATGTGTCATTTCAAGTTGTCGGAAATCAATGCGTGCATTGCGAAGCCCCAAGTCTGTGAAATAGTATTTTGCAGGTGTAGAGATGTAACGTTTGCCCTTGATGTCATACCGTATAGACTTCTCTATCAGAAAAACTTCTTCAAGAATGTCAAGATATGTCTTGATGGTTTGCTTTGAGAATTGTACGTTCTTGACGGTTTTGAAAGTGTTCTCCAATTTCTGGGGGTTAGTGAGGCCACCTATAGTTGATGCTATGACATCCATGAGCTCTTCCAGCTCAGCATCTTGCTTTATTCGATATCGCTCCTTGATATCTGTCAGATAAGTCTTGGCAAAAAGACCTTTCAAATACTCTGTCTTCTGTGTGTCATCATTAAAGGAAAGCAGTTTGGGTAGTCCTCCATATACAAGATACTCTTTAAGAGCGGATTCCCGTGTACCGTTATATACGGATACAAACTCCCTGAAAGAGAGCGGAGTTATCTTAATCTCCCATCCCCGCCCACGAAATTCTGTGATAACATCCTTTGAAAGGAACTTTGAATTACTGCCAGTAACATATACATCGGCATTTTCTACCTTCAGATAACTATTCAGCACGTCCTCGAACTCCGACACCAGTTGTATCTCGTCCAGTAGAATATAGTACATATCCGAATCTTTCATTTGGTTGTCAATGTACTTCAGCAATTTGTCCGGATCTCTCAGCTCCATATTATGGCGGTCTTCAAGGTCAACCATAATTAAATGATCGTCCTTTATACCCTCATTCTTCAGAAAATCACGGAACAATTTAAAAAGCAGATAGGATTTACCGCAACGACGTATACCAGTTACGACTTTTATCATTCCATTATGTCTGCTATCTATCAGTCTCTTCAAGTGAAAGTCACGTTTTATTTCCATATTGCTTAACTTTTTTGCGTAAATACGCATTTTTGTTCGGTAAAGATAGTTCTTTTAATTGGAATACGCAATATTCTATTTAACTTTTTTGCGTAAATACGCATTTTTCGTCAATTCACACCTAACTAACTTGTGCAAATATTAGCAAAGGTTGGTTTCAACATACACAAATAAAACACCAGCGAGACAAACAATTGTTGTTCATCCCGCTGGTGCTTAGATGGTCTAAGCCTAATACGAGGCTCTAATATTCCTCCTCGTCCCAGAGGAAGTCTTCTTTTGAAGGGTAGTCAGGCCAGATTTCTTCGATGGATTCGTAAACGTCTCCTTCATCTTCTATCTCCTCAAGGTTCTCAATGACTTCCATAGGTGCTCCCGAACGGGTGGCATAGTCGATGAGTTCTTCTTTGGTTGCAGGCCATGGAGCATCCTCCAAATTTGTTGCAAGTTCAAGTGTCCAATACATAATAGAAAATATATTTTAAGTGTTAATAGTCACTATGATTACCTATCCACGTTTGTCTAAAGGCGCGCGAAGGTACAAATTATTATTATTCCCTCCAAATAATATCTTCTATTTCATTATCCTGGTTCAGTTTCCGTGAGAGAAGGAAAAAGTAGTCGCTCAGTCGGTTTATGTATGCCAGGACATTTCCGTCAACAGTTCCGCCGCTTTCTGTCAGACGTATGATGCATCGTTCCGCCCTGCGGCATACAGTGCGGCATACATTGCATAGGGCTGCGGCACGACTGCCACCTGGCAGGATAAATACGCGCAGCGGAGGGAGCATGGCATCGAGCCGGTCTATCTCTTTTTCTATTGCAGTCACTACCTCTGGCGCAATTATCAGGCTGCTCCTCATGGCTGTCTTCGATGTGTCGGTGGCGAGGTGTCCTCCCACAACGAACAGTTTGTTCTGTATGGCTCTGAGTGTGTTGAGGTCTTGCTGGTCAGTACAATAAGTTATGAGCAGTCCGATCTGACTGTTCAGTTCATCGATGGTTCCATAACTCTCAATGCGATCACAGCACTTCGATGCACGTTCTCCACCGACCAGACTGGTGGTGCCTTTGTCACCTGTCTTTGTGTAGATTTTCATAGTATATAATTTTGTTTTATCCGTTTTTTATCAAAGAGGATGAGTCCGCGACTGCGCATATCGAAGGTGACTCGGGCGATGGGACAGTCCAGTATGTGTTGCCACAGTGTCTCGTTCTTGCCTGATATGTCTTCAATAACCATGACGGTCTCGCTGCCTGCGGCCTCTACTGCCTTCTCAAACTCCGCCTCCGACCGAATGACAATCGCGTCGGGACACCACAGCTTTATCCTGTACAACTGTCGTTCTGCATCTGTGCGCAAGCCCATTTCTTCGTATGCGTAGTAATGCAGACGCTCGAACAGAACGTCGCGTACCAGTTCGTAGTCGGTGGGCGACTGTATGCCAAATCCATGACGATGCCACCATCGTGGAATGATTGTCTTATAATTATATAATGTTCGTGAGAGTGACAAACTGATAGACTGTTTTTGATGTTTTCATTCGCAAAGGTAGTTTTTTATTGTTTAAAATGCGGAAGTTGAAATGTAAAAGTTTTATCTTTGCGAAAAATAAATCTGATTTATGGGAAAGACTGCACAGTACATAAAGAGTATCGATATAGAAGCTCTCTGGAAGGGAGGCAGACACATCAAGTGGCAATTGCAACCCGATGTGAATATCCTGAGTGGCATCAACGGAGTGGGCAAGAGTACGATTATAAATCACTCTGCCTCAATGCTTGACCTAATCGACAAAGGTGAACTCAGTGCAGGGAAGGTGACCAGCGGAGTGACCATTGAACTGTATCCCGAGGATGCCACCAGCATAAAGTTTGATGTCATCCGTTCGTTCGATCGCCCTCTGCTTCATAGCGACCTGCTTGAGAAATTGTCAGATTCCAGAGTGACCACAGAACTCGACTGGCAGATTTATAAACTGCAGAAGCGCTATCTGGATTATCAGGTGAATATAGGCAACAGGATTATCGAATTGCTTACGTCGGGCGATCCTGCCGACCAGTTGCATGCTACTCAGGTGGGAGCCCCGAAGGCTGAGTTTCAGGATACTATCGATGAACTCTTCCACGACACAGGAAAAACTATCGATCGCAAGAGTAATGAGATTCAGTTCTTCCAGCATGGAGAGATTATCACCCCTTATCAGCTTTCCAGCGGCGAGAAACAGATGCTTGTCATTCTGCTCACTGTCCTGGTGGAAAATCGCGAACATTACGCTCTGTTGATGGACGAACCGGAAATCTCTCTCCACATAGAATGGCAGCAGAAACTGATTGGTCTCATCAGAAAGATAAATCCTAACGCACAGATAATTCTTTCTACCCACTCGCCTGCTCTTATAATGGACGGCTGGATGGGTAATGTAACCGAGGTGAATGAAATAACACAGTAAGGTTAATGAAAAACCTGACCTCAAATCTGAATAGCCGTTATTTTCAGGCAGCCAACCAGTTGCAGAAACGGCGAAGAAAACGAATCGTAGCATATGTCGAGAGCTACGACGATATATTCTTTTGGCGTAACGTGTTGAGCGACTTTGAGAATGATGAACGCGAATTTGAGGTTATGTTACCATCGCGCAACAGTCTGTCAAGAGGTAAGAAAACTGTCCTTATGAACACGCTTGGCGAGCACCTTGGGCAATATATGATAGCCTGTGTGGATGCCGACCTCGATTATCTGTTACAACGCAAGACCAACTCATCGAAAGCGATGCTCGACAACCCCTTCGTTCTTCATACCTATGCATATAGTATAGAGAATCTGCAGTGTTATGCCCCCTCACTTCATAACGTCTGTGTTATGGCAACCCTCAACGACCGTAATGTGTTCGACTTTGAGAGCTATCTGACTAAATATTCCGAAGCGGTGTATGAACTATTCGTGTGGGCAATATGGCTCTACCGACAGACCCGATTCTCCGAGATGCCACTCAACGCACTTAACAACATTATCAGTGTCGATAAGGTGAATGTGTTTAATCCAGACGAAGCTATTGAACGCACCCGGCATCAGGCGAACCGCAAGGTGGCATGGTTGCAACGCCACTGCCCTGAAGCCAAGGGAGCGTTGCGCCCGTTGAAGGAAGAACTCGCCATGCTGGGACTCAATCCGCAGAACACCTATCTCTATATCCAGGGGCACCATCTGTTCGATAATGTAGTTGGGGCAGTGATTGACCCCGTATGCAACATTCTGCGCCGAGAACGGGAGAAGGAAATAAAACGTCTGGCAGGCAACAAAAAACAGCAGATGGACAACGAACTGGCATCTTATCAACATTCGCAGTGTCCTGTTGAAACTATGGTACATCGGAACACCGATTTTCGCGATTGTCATGCCTATCTGCAGATAAAGGCAAACATCGAACGATTATTGGCAAAACTCTGATTCTTTGGCGAGTGAATTTATACATTTGAATTGGCAACTTACCAAAAGCACTGATTTTTTAATAGTTGATACATTTTTCTACTGACTTTTGTTTGTGATATAAATGTGAAATCTCTATTTTTGTGATAAATTATAAAACCAAAATGGAGAGGGAGCGACTTTTTAAGATTGATACCATTGAGGATTTAAACCAATTATACAAAATTGATTCGAAGTGTCATCTGGTATCATTGATCGATGTAACATCGAATCCAAGAACATACAGTGCCGAGGACACAGAAATTGGCTTTTATGCCATTTTCCTAAAGATTCCGAAGGAGGACAAAGTGAAGTTGAATGGCAATAGGGATGAAGAAGTGGTAGCTAATGTAACCATGTTTACCCCCGACAGTATAATCCGTCAGATTAAGACAGAGATGTTCGGCTGTAAGCAAGTCATAGGTTTGTTCTTCTCTCCTGAACTGATAAATGGTTCGACATTCGGTCGCCACTTCAGCGAATACACATTTTTCCAGTACAATCACGAAGAGTCGTTGTTGTTGGGAAAAGAAGAAAAAGAGGTGATGCTTGCCATCTTTTCGAGAGTAAACACAGAATTACATGGAGAAGAGGACCGAAATACATTGCATATACTAACTGATCAGATTAAATTGGTACTTGACTATTGTCTGCGCTTCTATGACAAGCAGTTTGCCAATCGTCACAATCAGAACTACCAGATTGCACAGCAATTCCTGCAGAATATTAACTTGTATTTCAATAATGGTACAGCTAAGCGGTTGGGTGTTCCTACAATCAGTTATTTTGCAGACTTGGCACATACCTCTCCTGGATACTTCAGTGATATCATCAAGAAGGAAACAGGAGTAAACATAAAGAAATATCTGCAATACAAAATCATTGAGGCGGCAAAACAACTGCTCGTGGCTACCAACAAGCCTATCAATGAAATTTCAGAATGGCTCGGATTTAAATACCCACAACACTTTACACGACTATTTAAACACGAAGCTGGTATGTCGCCTCGCGACTTCAGAAAACAAAAAAAGTAAAATTCTTTTTCATAACTCCATCATTAAATACATAGTTATTATTAATTTATCGTATTTAATCGGCCCCAGGTATATGTGAATATGCTTGGGGCACCTTTATGTAAGAAATATGCCTTGTAATATCAATTTCCTGCAGTTTTCTTTTCAGTTCTAAACCGAATTGCATAACTTTGCTGACAAATTGTAAGTAATGCAATGGAAAAGATTGACAAACTTGACAAGCAGATAATGGAGATTATCTCCAGTAATGCACGTATTCCGTTCAAAGACGTAGCTGCCGTGTGCGGTGTGTCGCGTGCTGCTATCCATCAGCGCGTACAGCGACTAATTGACATGAACGTAATCACAGGATCCGGCTACCATATCAGTCCGAAAAGCCTGGGGTACAAGACATGCACCTATGTGGGTATCAAACTCGAAAAGGGATCAATGTATGCTCGTGTAGTTGATGAACTAAAACTCATTCCCGAGGTGGTCGAATGTCACTATACCACAGGACCCTACACGATGATGATAAAGCTCTATGCGCGTGACAACGAACAACTCATGGAGCTGCTTAACCGTCGCATACAGGGCATTCATGGTGTTGACTCTACCGAAACGCTCATCTCTCTCGATCAGAGTATCAAGAAGCAAGTGCCCATCAACGTAGAGGAGATTGACGCAAAACCGGTCAAGGGGGGAAGGGCTAAGATTATCCTGAGCGAAGATGAGTGACGGTAATTTCAATCGGCAATTGTTGCCCAAGACTGAACTCTCTTCCGGCTTGCGTGCCGGCAAGGCTATGATGCGTGTGAAAGCGGAAGAAGCCTTTGATGCTACGATTAAACAATTTTTCCCGATGGAATCGCAAAGTAAATTAGACGAAATAAAGTCCTTCTTTATGGAAATGCTGAGAAATTAGCCCCTTTCTCAGCATTTTCGTTCTTTTCATTTGGAATAGTAAATCAAAAAAATTATTTTTGCACACTTTTATTGCTAATTATAAATTCATTTAAAATTCAACATTTTTATGTGGTTATGTAACTCTTCAATCGGAAGAAAGGTAGTCATGTCTGTAACGGGCCTGGCACTCGTACTCTTCCTGACGTTCCATGCATGCATGAACGTAGTGGCACTGTTCAGTGCAGAGGCGTACAACCAGATTTGTGAATTGCTCGGCTCCAACTGGTATGCTATTGCTGCTACAGCCGGTCTGGGAGCACTCGTTGTCATTCACATCGTTTACGCCCTCATCCTCACCATCCAAAACCGTAAGGCTCGTGGCAACAATCGCTACGATCAGACTGACAAACCGGAAAAGGTTGAGTGGGCTAGTCAGAACATGTTTGCACTCGGTGTAATCATCTGTCTTGGTATCCTGCTCCATCTCTTCAATTTCTGGTACAACATGATGTTTGCCGAGATAGTTGGAGCAACTTCTCAGATTGCTTCTCCGACTGATGGCTTTGAGTGGATTAAGTACACATTCTCAAACCCTGTTTACGTAGTCCTCTATGTAATATGGATTTGCGCTATCTGGTTCCACCTTACCCACGGTATCTGGTCGTCAATGCAGACTCTCGGTGCAAGCGGACATGTATGGTTCAACCGTTGGAAATGCATCAGCCAGATTTGGGCTACAGTCATTATGGGCATGTTCCTTATCGTTGCCCTCGCATTCGCATTCTGTCCTGACTGCCTTGGCGGTCTCAGTGGCAGAGTAGTTCCATTCGAAATGGCATTCTGATCTTACAAACAAAAAAACACAGAATTATGACAAAGTTAGATTCAAAAATACCTGAGGGGCCAGTAGCTGAAAAATGGTCTAATTATAAGGCTCATCAGCGTTTGGTAAATCCAAAGAATAAGCTCAAGCTCGATGTAATCGTTGTTGGTACAGGTCTTGCTGGTGCCAGTGCGGCAGCTTCGTTGGCTGAAATGGGCTTCAACGTAAAGAATTTCTGCATTCAGGACTCACCTCGTCGTGCACACTCAATTGCAGCGCAGGGAGGTATCAATGCTGCAAAGAATTATCAGAATGATGGTGACTCTGTTTACCGCCTCTTCTACGACACAGTGAAGGGTGGTGACTACCGTGCTCGCGAAGCAAACGTATATCGTCTTGCCGAAGTCAGCAACTCCATCATCGACCAGTGCGTGGCTCAGGGAGTTCCATTCGCACGTGAATATGGTGGCACACTCGCAAACCGTTCCTTCGGTGGTGCACAGGTAAGCCGTACATTCTATGCAAAGGGTCAGACCGGTCAGCAGCTTCTGCTCGGAGCCTACTCAGCCCTTTCTTGTCAGGTAAACGCAGGCAAAGTGCAGCTCTACACTCGTTACGAAATGCTCGACGTAGTAATCATCGACGGACGTGCTCGCGGTATCATCGCCAAGAACCTCGTAACTGGTAAACTCGAGCGCTTCTCTGCTAACGCTGTAGTAATCGCTACTGGTGGTTACGGAAACACATACTTCCTCTCTACCAATGCAATGGGCTGTAACGTCAGCGCAGCAATGTCTTGCTACCGCAAGGGTGCATTCTTCGCAAACCCATGCTTCGTACAGATTCACCCTACTTGTATTCCTGTTCATGGCGACAAGCAGTCAAAGCTTACCCTTATGTCAGAGTCGCTCCGTAACGACGGTCGTATCTGGGTTCCAAAGAAACTCGAAGATGCAAAGGCTCTGCAGGCAGGTACAAAACAGGGATATGAAATTCCGGAGGAAGACCGCGACTACTACCTCGAACGCCGTTACCCAGCATTCGGTAACCTCGTACCTCGCGACGTAGCCAGCCGTGCAGCTAAGGAGCGTTGCGACAAAGGCTTCGGAGTAAACAACACAGGTCTTGCCGTTTTCCTCGACTTCTCAGAGTCAATCCAGCGCCTCGGCATCGACGTAATCCGTCAGCGTTATGGCAACCTCTTCGACATGTACGAAGAAATTACCGACGTAAACCCAGGTGAAAAGCGTATCACACGCGACGGCGTTGACTACTACAACCCAATGATGATATTCCCAGCTATCCACTACACAATGGGTGGTATCTGGGTTGACTACGAACTGCAGACAACCATTCCAGGTCTGTTTGCTATTGGTGAATGTAACTTCTCCGACCACGGAGCAAACCGTCTCGGCGCATCAGCCCTCATGCAGGGACTTGCCGACGGATACTTCGTACTGCCATACACCATCCAGAACTACCTTGCCGATCAGGCTATCTGGCCACGCATCTCTACCGACGCACCAGAATTTGCCGAGGTTGAAAAGGCAACAGAAGAGCGCATACAGAAACTCCTCAACATCAAGGGTAAGCGTTCAGTTGACTCTATCCACAAGGAACTCGGCCACATCTGCTGGGAATACATCGGAATGGGTCGTACAAAGGAAGGACTGGAGAAAGGTATCAAGCTCATCGACGAACTCCGTAAGGAATTCGATACTAACCTCTTCATCCCAGGCGATCGCGAAGGCATGAACATCGAACTCGATAAGGCTATCCACCTCGATGACTTCATCACAATGGGTAAGCTCATTGCCTACGACGCCCTTTCACGTGAAGAGTCTTGTGGTGGTCACTTCCGCGAAGAACACCAGACAGAAGAAGGCGAAGCAAAGCGCGACGACAAGAACTTCTTCTACGTTGGCTGTTGGAAGTACCAGGGCAGCGACAACGTTCCACCTACCCTCATCAAGGAACCACTCGAATACGAAGCAATTAAGGTACAAACACGTAACTACAAGAACTAATCACCATGGCAGAAAAAGTTTTGAAACAATTCACAGTTAAATACTGGAAGCAGAACGGTCCTAAGGACGCTAATGCTCATTTTGAAGAGAAAGTAATGAAGGACATCCCTGGTGATACTTCGTTCCTCGAGATGCTCGACATCCTCAACGAACAACTCATCGAAGAGGGAAAAGAACCATTCGTGTTTGACCACGACTGCCGCGAAGGAATCTGCGGTATGTGCTCTCTCTACATCAACGGTACTCCACACGGAAAGACAGAACGCGGAGCAACAACCTGTCAGCTCTACATGCGTAAATTCAACGACGGCGACGTAATCACTATCGAACCTTGGCGCTCAGCCGGATTCCCTGTAATCAAAGACTGTATGGTCGATCGCTCTGCATTCGACAAAATTATGCAGGCAGGTGGCTACACCACAGTACGCACAGGAGCTCCACAGGATGCCAACGCCATCCTCATCTCCAAGGAAGACGCCGACGAAGCAATGGACTGCGCCAGCTGTATCGGTTGCGGTGCCTGCGTAGCAGCATGTAAGAACGGTTCTGCAATGCTCTTCGTCAGCTCTAAGGTATCACAGCTTGCCCTCCTCCCACAGGGACGCATCGAGGCAGCTCGTCGTGCCAAGTCAATGGTAGCCAAGATGGACGAACTCGGATTTGGTAACTGCACCAACACACGCGCTTGCGAAGCCGTATGTCCAAAGTGCGAAACCATCGCCAACATCGCCCGTCTCAACCGCGAATTCATCAAAGCCAAATTTGCGGATTAAGCAAAATTCGACGAAGTCAACTTTTGCTGACTAAGCAATTGGTACATAACGACAAGAAGCCTATGCGATAGCATAGGCTTCTTTGTTTATGTGCGACATCATAAAACGACAAAATTTTATCTGATAATTTTTTTTTCGCAAGGTTTGATAGTATATTTGCAACGTGGATTTCAAGAATTGCTTCACCCTTACCAAAGTTTTTCTCCATATTTGCGCTTATTTATGTGCATTTGAAGTGCGTTTGAAAGACGTTTGTTGTACGTTTTATAATCGAACAACAATCGAACAACAAACGTACAACAATCGAACAGCAAATGAAGAAAGGTAGGAAGAAATATGGTGGAAAAGAGTCAGAGGAAGGCAAAGGAGAAAAAAATACAACATATAAAACAGAAGAATTATGAAGAGAAAAGGTACAGGTAAAGGACTGATGGCAGTGGGCAGCCTGCGAAAAGATGGTATAACCACTTATATGAAGCAAGGAAGGTTAATATTGCGTTCTGCAAACTCAATGGAGAAACGCAGTAATACTTTGCCTCAGTTTATTCAGCGACAGAAAATGCGACACTCTGTTGCATTGTGGTCGTTGCTTAAGTATTGTAGGCCTATGTTTACCAAGGGGGCTACTGCCTATAATAATTTTCTTTCGCTCGCCAACCAGTTACCGGTTTTGTATGTTGAGAAAGTTGTTATGGGAAAAACAGCATTTCTGATGCCTGGAATACCAGTTAGCGATGGGACATTACCTGAGATTAAACAACAGTTAGGTGAGGTTGACGGACAACCGGCTCTGATTACTGATCTTGACATGGAGAAATGGGAACCCAATACTAGTCTTTGGCTCTTCACTGCCACACAGACAGGCAGTGATGTCGATGCTCGTGTGCTGTTTGATAAGCGTGCCGTTTCATGGATGGATATGACTATGGTTGATGGTCATTGTGTGTTGAAGGGTGAAGAATTTGCTGATGAAATGAAGGGGTGGGCTCTAGTTATGGTAAAAGGAGAACGCTGCTCACCTCAGAGAATTGTGACTCGTTGTACTTTATATCAGCAATTCACTACAGACGAAGCCTTGCAAATTGCTATCAAGAGTTATGGTGGCTTGACTCCAAGCTTATAGTTATATCCTCTATATTATAAGGCTCATCCTGCGGGGTGAGTTTTTTTTAGATACTAACAGATGCTACAGGAGTTAGGAGTTGACTAACGATAATCTTAACGAAAAACGAATTCTCTAATTCTTGATGAAAACGAAAAAAAGAGCTGACCAGACAATTGCCTGGTCAGCTCTTTTGTGTATTAGTATGCTTGTTCGTGAACTCCTTTGACGGCACGTCCGGAAGGGTCGTTCATGCCTCGAAAGGCGGCATCCCATTCGAGGGCGATGGCTGTGGAACAGGCTACGCTGGCTTCTGACGGTACGCTGCGGGCAGCGGAGTCGCTGGGGAAGTGTTCGGCGAAGATGCTGCGATAGTAGTACTCTTCTTTGTTCTTTGGCGGGTTGATAGGGAAGCGCTCGGCTGCATGTGCCATCTGTTCGTCGGTCACTGCAGCTGCTGTCATTTCCTTTAGGGTGTCGATCCAGGAGTAGCCGACTCCGTCGGAGAACTGCTCTTTCTGCCGCCAAGCTACTTCCTGTGGCAACATGTCGGCAAAGGCGGTGCGGATGAGTTTCTTTTCGATAGTGTCGCCCGGACACATCTTTGCTTCGGGGTTGGTGCGCATTGCTACGTCGAGGAATTCTTTGTCGAGGAATGGTACTCTACCTTCTACGCCCCAGGCAGAGAGACTCTTGTTGGCTCGCAGACAGTCGTAGAGGTGTAGTTTGGAGAGTTTGCGAACAGTCTCTTCATGGAAGTCTTTTGCTGTTGGTGCTTTATGGAAGTAGAGGTATCCACCGAATATCTCGTCAGCTCCTTCACCAGAGAGTACCATTTTGATGCCCATCGACTTGATGACTCGTGCCAGGAGGTACATAGGTGTGGAGGCACGAACGGTGGTGACGTCGTAGGTCTCTATGAAGTAGATGACGTCGCGAATGGCATCGAGTCCTTCCTGAATGGTGTAGTTTATCTCGTGGTGAACGGTTCCGATATGATCTGCTACGAGACGTGCCTTAGCCAGGTCAGGTGCTCCTTTGAGTCCTACGGCAAAGGAATGGAGGCGCGGCCAGTAGGCTTTGGTCTGTGAGTTGTCTTCGATACGCATTTCAGAGAATCGTTCTGCAAGGGCTGAGATGACTGAGGAGTCGAGTCCGCCGCTAAGGAGTACTCCGTAAGGAACGTCGGACATGAGTTGGCGACGAACAGCTGCTTCGAGTGAGTCGTGCAGTTCTGTGATGCTGGCAGGGTTGTTCTTGACGGCATCGTACTCCATCCAGTCGCGCTGGTAGTAACGCTGAAAGTTGATAGTTGAGAGTTGAGAGTTGACAGGTGATGAGGTTCCAATGTTGGTAACGAAATGTCCCGGAAGGAATGGTTCGTAGCGTTCGCACTGACCTTCGAGGGCTTTCAGTTCGCTTGCCACATAAATGGTGCCGTCGGAGTCGTAACCGATGTAGAGTGGTATGACACCGATTGGGTCGCGGGCAATGAGAAATACGTCTTTTTCTTCGTCGTAGAGTACGAAGGCGAATATGCCGCTGAGGTCTTCAAGGAAGTTGATACCTTTCTCTTTGTAGAGGGCGAGAATCACTTCGCAGTCGCTGCCCGTCTGGAATTCGTATTTCCCTGCGTACTGACGACGTATGTCCTGATGGTTGTATATCTCGCCGTTGACAGCAAGTATTTGTTTTTTGTCGGATGAGAAGAGGGGCTGACCACCACTTTCAGGATCGACAATACTAAGTCGCTCGTGGGCAAGAATGGCACTGCCACCACAGTAGATGCCGCTCCAGTCGGGACCACGATGACGTATTTTCTGACTCATCTTCAGAGCTTTGCTACGCAACTGAGGCGTCTGCTCTTTTACTTTTAATATTGATACTATTCCACACATATGATTGTAAAGTTTAAAGTTTAAAGTTTAAAGTTTAAAGAATTTTCGTTTTGGTTTTCGTTTTTCGTTTTTCGTTTTTCGTCTTTCGTTTACACATATGTCATGTATAAGTAGTTGGTTTGGGCAGGATATTCGGCTGCGAGGGTGTCGATTCGGTTTACCTTTGGGAGGAGACCGAGTGATTTACGCCACTTGCGTATGGTGAGTCCTGCTTTTTCCATATTCATGAGGGTTTCGAGTCCGATGGCACGACCAATCTGGAAGTCGGAGAATCCATATATTTTTGCGTCGTGGAAGTAGGGGAAGAACTCTGGTGCTTCGAGGTATTCGAGCAACTCGCTATAGTCTGCATATTGTGAATATTCTGCAAGCATGGCGGAGTCTTTGAGATGCTGGTCGATGTCGATGATATGTTTCAGTTTTCGGAGGAACCAACGGTCTATCTTCGTGAGCTGATGTATCTGTTCGACACCATAACCTATTTTCATTGCCTTCGATACTACGAATATGCGCATGTCGGTAGGTTCGTGGAGTGATTTGTCGATATTCGGAATCTTCAGTTCGTGATTCTCTACAAATCCGTGCATTCCCTGACCTATCATACGCAGACCTTTTTGTAGGGTTTCTTCGAAGGTGCGTCCAATAGCCATCACTTCGCCCACACTCTTCATCGAAGAACCAAGTTCGCGTTTCACTCCCTGGAATTTTGTGAGGTCCCAACGTGGTATCTTCACTACTACATAGTC
Organism: Prevotellaceae bacterium UBA2744; assembly: GCA_002353575.1. Classification (GTDB taxonomy): domain Bacteria; phylum Bacteroidota; class Bacteroidia; order Bacteroidales; family Bacteroidaceae; genus Minthosoma. Next base: position 23,942 of record DEJQ01000026.1, on the reverse strand, counting down.
GAGGGCTGGTTCGAAGAATGCTGATGTGGTCTTGGTAACTGAGTTCTTCAGTTCGAAGAGTCCGTAACCGAGTCCGAGTTTTGCAGCTACGAATGCCAACGGATAACCTGTGGCTTTGGAGGCAAGAGCTGACGATCGACTGAGTCGTGCGTTCACCTCGATGACGCGGTAGTCTTCCGATTGTGGGTCGAGGGCGTATTGTACGTTACACTCGCCAACGATGCCGATATGACGGATAATCTTGATGGCAAGGGCACGCAGTTTGTGATATTCAGAGTTTGTAAGAGTTTGACTTGGAGCTACTACAATACTTTCACCTGTATGAATGCCGAGTGGGTCGAAGTTTTCCATATTACATACTGTGATACAGTTGTCGTAGCGGTCGCGAACTACTTCGTATTCGATTTCTTTCCATCCGCGCAGACTCTTCTCTACAAGTACCTGTGGGGAGAACGAGAAGGCTTCCTCAGCCTGAGTTTCCAGTTCGGCTTCGTTGTCGCAGAATCCGCTGCCGAGTCCGCCGAGTGCATAAGCTGCTCTCAGGATTACGGGGAATCCTAGTTCGTGTGCTGCCTTGCGAACTTCCTCGATTGTGCTACAAGCCTGACTCTTGATGGTCTTTACACCAATTTCGTCGAGTCGTTGCACGAAGAGGTCGCGGTCTTCGGTGTCTATGATTGCCTGAATAGGTGTACCCAACACTTTCACTCCATATTTCTCAAATACGCCACGATGGTAGAGTTCTACGCCGCAGTTGAGTGCTGTCTGTCCTCCAAAAGAGAGCAGGATGCCGTCGGGACGTTCCTTCTCAATGACTCGTTCTACGAAGTCGGGTGTAACGGGTTGAAAATAGACTGTATCGGCAATACCTTCAGATGTTTGTACTGTAGCAACATTCGGGTTGATAAGTACTGTATGAATACCTTCTTCCTTCAGTGCTTTCAGTGCCTGTGAACCACTATAGTCAAATTCACCTGCCTGTCCGATTTTAAGTGCTCCAGAACCGAGAAGAAGAACTTTGGTCAGTTGAGAGTTGACAGGTGACAGTTGAGAATTGACAGTTGACAGTTGAGAGGTGACAGTTGACAATTGAGAATTGACAATTAGTTTTTTGTTTTCCGTTTTTCGTTTTTCGTCCTTTAGTTCCTTTACAAATTCGTCGAAGAGGAATTCTGTGTCCACTGGACCAGAACATGCTTCGGGGTGGAACTGGGCGGAGAACCATGGGTTTGTCTTGTGACGAATGCCTTCGTTCGAACCGTCGTTCATGTTTACGAAGAGGGGTTCCCAACCATCGGGTAGGGTAGTATCGTCGACTGCGTAACCGTGGTTTTGACTGGTGATAAAACACTTCGTAGAACCTACGAGACGTACGGGTTGGTTGTGAGAACGATGTCCGTATTTCAGTTTGTAGGTTTTTGCACCTGCTGCACGAGCCAGCAGCTGGTTGCCTAAACAGATTCCCATACAAGGACGAACAGGTGTGGTGTTGAGAAATGTACGGATATGTTCAACTGTCTTGCTACATTGTTCCGGATCGCCAGGACCATTGGCAAGAAAGAGTCCGTCGAACTCGAGTTGTTTGAAGTCGTAGTCCCAAGGTACACGAACCACTTCTATACCACGATTTATCAGACAACGTATGATGTTTGCTTTTACTCCACAATCGACGAGAACAACTCTTTTTTTAGTTGAGAGTTGACAATTAGGTGTTTCGTCATTCGTCTTTCGTCTTTCGTTAATAGTTGGACTGTAAGTGATTACGTCTTTGCATGAGACTTTTTCTACCCAGTTAGTAGAGCTGTAATCAAAACTCTTACCACTTCCGTCATCCATCTTACATTTTCCATCTGACATCTCTATCCGTCCTATCATCACTCCGTGTTCGCGTAGGCGGGTAGTAAGACGACGGGTATCGATGCCTGTGATAGCTGGAATCTTTTCGCGTTTCAACCACGCAGACAAACTCTCCTTTGCATTCCAGTGGGAGTAGTCTTCACTGTAGTCTGCCACAATCAGAGCTTTTACGTGAATACGATCGCTCTCCATGAAGAGAGGAATTCCGTTGGGTGCCAAGTCGGTACTTGGTACTCCATAGTTTCCTATAAGCGGGTAGGTGGTGACCAGTATCTGTCCTGCATAACTGGGGTCTGTCAAACTCTCTGGGTAGCCTGTCATAGCGGTGTTGAACACTACTTCGCCTGTAGTGTCGGCTTCGTAACCGAATGAGCGGCCTATGAATTCGCTACCATCATCTAATATTAATTTTGCTTCTCTCATTTTGCGTTTTTTTTATTGACAGTTGATTATAGTTGCATTTTAAGTTTTTTCTCTACGAAATCCACGAAGGCTTGGTTGCATAGTCTTGTGCCTCCGGATGTGGGGTAGTTGCCTGTGAAATACCAATCGCCTGGATGGTCGGGACAGGCTTTGTGTAGTCCCTCAATACTTTGGAATACCAGTTCGACTGGTGTCTGCATGTTGTCGGGACGCAGCATCTCGACAATCTTCTGGTTTATCTCTTCGACTGTAAAGGGGGCATAGATGCGTCGAACATGATTCTCTGTTGTAGGTTCTGTTTTACAAAGACGATATGTCTCAGCTATTATCTGTTGCATGCAGCGCTCGTTGATGAGAGCTATAGCTGCACGGAAGGCACATAACTCTTCGAGATGCGACATGTCGATGCCGTAGTAGTCAGGGTAACGGATTTGAGGAGAACTACTAACCATGACTATTTTCTTTGGGTGCAGACGGTCGAGAATTTTGAAAATACTCTCGCGAAGGGTTGTGCCTCGTACGATGCTATCATCAATGATAACCAGATAGTCTTTGTATGCTTGTACACTTCCGTAGCTTACATCATAAACGTGGGCTGCGAGGTCGTTGCGCTCGTTGTCCTCAGTAATAAATGTACGCATCTTGATATCTTTCCATACTACTTTCTCTGTACGTACGTCGAGTCCCTGTTTCCGAAAACCGTCTGTCATTCCGTAGTAAGCTACTTCGGCTGTGTTAGGAATGTAGGAGAAGACTGTGTTCTCCACATCTGCATCGATGGCTTTCATGATTTGCGGCATGAGTTGTTCGCCAAGACGTTTGCGTTCCTGGTAGATGTCACAATCGGAACCGCGACTGAAATAGATGCGTTCGAACGAACAAGCTGCATTCTGTTTTGGTTCGATTATCTGCTCCAGTTTTAATTCGCCTGATTTGTGTACGATGAGTGACTGACCCGCTCTCAATTCTTTTATGTCCTTAGCTTGGAGGTCGAAACATGTCTGTATGACAGGTCGTTCGGAAGCGAGTACTACGATTTCGTCGTCGTGATAGTAGAATGCGGGACGAATGCCCCATGGGTCGCGAATGGCGAAGAGTTCGCCTGAACCTGTGATTCCGCACATCACATAACCGCCGTCGAAGTGTTTCATCGTCTTTTTGAGTATGTTGGCTATACATACGTTGTTGTCGATGTAGTCTGTTATGGCTGTACCCTGCAGTTCCTTGTCCTTGGCTTCGCGATAGAGTCGTTCTACTTCGCGGTCGAGACGATGTCCCATCAGTTCGAGAGTGATGTAGGCATCGCCATATACTCGTGGCGACTGACCATTGGAGATGAGATACTGAAATACCTCGTCGATGTTGGTCATGTTGAAATTGCCACAGAGACTTAGATTCTTTGCACGCCAGTTGTTGCGACGCAGGAAGGGATGTACATACCCGAGTCCGTGACGCCCAGTTGTGCTGTAGCGCAAGTGACCCATGTATAATTGAGAATTGAAAATTGACAATTGATAATTATCGTTTGGAGCAGAACCGTTATCCGTACTTAGTTGTCCTTTCTCGATTCGTCTGAATATCTCTGTTATGGCATCCTTGCCCTCTGCCCGTTCGCGATACATGTATTCTGTGCCGGCAGGTGCGTCCATATTGACACAAGCTATGCCAGCTCCCTCCTGTCCGCGGTTGTGCTGTTTCTCCATCATCAGATAGAGTTTATTGAGTCCGTAGCGGGCAGTTCCGTATTTTTGTTGGTAGTATGATATAGGCTTAAGAAGTCTTATCATCGCTACACCACACTCATGCTTCAGTTGCTCCATTGATACAATGTTTTATAAAGTCCATAAACAACGGATGCGGTTGTAGCACCGTCGATGAGTACTCAGGATGGAATTGTGTTCCTATATACCAAGGGTGGGAGGGAAGTTCGACAATTTCAACCAGTTTTGATGTAGGGTTGATGCCTACGCAATGCATGCCTGCCGATTCGTATTCGTCGCGAAAACGATTGTTGAATTCATAACGATGACGGTGGCGCTCCATAATCAGCGATTTACCACCATAGGCTTGAAAGACGTGACTGTCTTCTCTTAGACGACATGCATAAGCTCCAAGACGCATGGTGCCACCTTTCTGAGTGATGCTTTTTTGTTCCTCCATGATGTCTATTACGTTATGAGGTGTTTTTACATCTATTTCGCTACTGTTGGCATCGGAATATCCCAGTACGTTACGTGCAAATTCTATCACCATCATCTGCATTCCCAGACAGATTCCGAAAGCAGGCATATTATGGGTGCGTGCATACTGGGCTGCCAGAATCTTTCCTTCTATGCCTCTACTGCCAAAACCCGGACAGATAACAATGCCAGCCATTGGTGAGAGTAACTCTCCTACGTTGTTGGCTTTGATATGTTCGCTATTTATAAAATGTGTATGTACTTTATAATCGTTGTACGTACCTGCGTGAGCCAGACTCTCGATGATACTTTTATAGGCATCCTGCAGGTCGTACTTTCCAACGAGACCGATATTGAGCACCTTAGTTGCTTTGTTTCTGCGTTCGAGGAAGTCGTGCCAAGCTCCTAAATCAGCCACACCTTCGGCTTCAATATCCATTTTCTTCAGACAGATGGTGTCGAGACCCTGACGTTGCATGTTTGCAGGTACTTCATAGATACTTGGGAGGTCTTGACTCTGTATAACAGCATTGACATCTACGTTGCAGAAATGGGCTACCTTTGCTCGCAGTTCGTCGCTCAGAGTGTGTTCTGTACGCAACACGAGTACTTCGGGTTGAATGCCCAGACCCTGTAGTTGTTTTACACTGGTCTGTGTTGGCTTTGTTTTCAGTTCGCCTGCAGCAGCCAGATAAGGAACGTATGTGAGGTGTATGTTCAGGGCATTGTGTCCCAATTCCCAACGCAGTTGACGTATAGCTTCGAGAAACGGCTGACTTTCTATGTCGCCAATGGTTCCTCCGATTTCTGTGATAACGAAATCGAAATGTTCTTTTGTGGCATTGAGTCGGATGCGTCGTTTTATCTCATCTGTAATATGAGGTACTACTTGGATAGTCTTACCCAAGTAGTCGCCGCGTCTTTCCCGTTCTATCACACTGAGGTAGATGCGTCCTGTAGTCACGCTGTTGTCGCGTGTGGTCTGTATGCCGGTAAACCGTTCGTAGTGTCCTAGATCCAGGTCGGTTTCCTGTCCGTCGGCAGTCACGTAGCACTCGCCGTGTTCGTAAGGATTGAGGGTTCCCGGGTCAATATTGATATAAGGGTCGAACTTTTGGATGGTTATCTTGAATCCTCTCGCCTGCAGCAGTTTTCCGAGCGATGCCGAGATGATTCCTTTACCCAGCGAAGAAGCTACACCTCCTGTGATAAATATATACTTTGTCTCCATTATTGCGTTGTTGTTATAGTTTCAAGTTCCAGGATGCAAGTTGACGAGTAGCGAGTTGTACTCGCTATCTCGTCACAATTAATTAGGTTATGGTTGAAGGGTAAATCCGAAAACGAAAAATGCTGTTTGCTGACGCGGACTGGCGATAATCTGTCCGAAGATAGGGATGCTGAACGTGTCAGTTATCTTTATGTCTTTCGTAGCTCGTACGGCGACATTTGTTACTGCAAATCCCGTTGTGTCGTAAAACGATGTTGCGTAAGGTACAGCTCCTAATGTAGCTGTCCAGTCTAAAGTGGCAAGTTTGAACGGCACGTTTATTTCGAAGTAGCTGCTGTATGCACGTTTTCCGCTCTTTGTCACTCCGTCGTTGCCGGTGAAGTTAGTGTACCACTGTAACGAGAGGAGTTTGAAATCATAGCCTACGTTTGCTTCAAAAATGTGGTTCGTACTATGTGCATAATAGATGAAATAGCGACTTTGAGGATCTTGTCCGTTCGACAGCCAGTAGTCTGTAACTCCGATGTTAAATCCGCCGATTTTATAGCCGAGTGTAAGGTCGAATTCCTTTGTCTCATTTGGATCTACGATTCCGCAACTTCCCCAGGCTGTGAGTGAGAATCCTTTGTAACCGATGCCGAGAGTAGGTTGTATGGCTGCACTTGTTTGTTCGAGTCCACGCCAGATGTATTGGCTTACGATGTCGGCACTTACGGTTGCTTCTACTTTGTCTTGTGCAGGAGCGATAACACTCATAAGAGTTGCTCCTAGGGCTAATATTATCTTTTTCATAATTGTAATCTTTTTTTTAAAAATTAATACTGTTTAGTTGTAACAACTTTCTCCGTGTTCGTAGATATCGAGTCCGTCTTCTTCAACTATTGACTCAACACGAAGGCCGTGAAGTTTTTTGATTCCGTAGAATAGCAGGAATCCGCATGCTGCAGCCCAGAGGTCGATGACCAGGATGCCGAAGAGTTCAGCTCCGAAGAATCCCCATCCGTGTCCGTAGAATGCTCCGTTGGAAGTAGAGAGCAGACCGGTAAGGAGAGTTCCGAGGATACCGCATACTCCGTGTACGCTGCTGGCACCAACTGGGTCGTCGATGTGGAGACTGTGGTCTATAAACTCGATTGAGAACACGAGTACTGTACCACAGATTAGTCCGGTGATTACTGCTCCGATGGGTGAAACGAGATCACAACCTGCTGTGATTCCTACGAGTCCGGCGAGAATGCCGTTGAGGGTCATTGAGAGTGATGGTTTTCCATACTTCAACCAAGTGATGAACATAGTTGCGAGTCCGCCTGCAGCAGCTGCAAGGTTGGTAGTAAGGAATACGTGTGAGATAGCGATTCGGTTTACTTCTCCGCTGGCTGCCAACTGACTGCCCGGGTTGAATCCGAACCATCCGAGCCAAAGGATGAATACTCCGAGGGCTGCCATTGTGAGGTTGTGTCCAGGAATAGCGCGACTCTTGCCGTCCTTACCGTATTTGCCAAGACGTGGTCCGAGGGCTATAGCTCCAATCAGAGCCAATACACCACCTACGCTGTGAACGATTGCAGAACCTGCAAAATCGTGGAATGTGTCGCCGAAGGTAGTCATCATGAAACTGTCGACTGCATCGTTGCAAAGCCAACCGCCTCCCCAAGTCCAGTGTCCCTCGATAGGGTAGATGAGGAGCGAAATGACGGCACTATATACTAAATACATTGAGAATTTTGTGCGCTCTGCCATTGCACCACTGACGATGGTTGCGCTTGTAGCACAGAAGACGGTTTCAAAAATCAGGAAACCCTCAACTGGCAAGTCGCCTTTGTAGAATGAGAGGTCGCCCCAGTTTGGTAAACCAATGAATCCGCCAAGGGTGTCGGCACCAAACATAAATCCGAAGCCGAAGAAGAAAAACAATAGTGACCCGAACATGAAATCGACGAAGTTTTTCATCAAAATGTTCGCTGTGTTCTTGCTTCGTGTGAATCCTGCCTCACAAAGTGCGAAACCTGGTTGCATCCAGAATACGAGCATGGCTGCCAGAAGCATCCATACGGTATCGAGTGATAATCCTATTGTGTCCATAATCTTTTTACTTTAATTGGGTTTGATACTGATTATTTCTTATCTCTAAGCACAGTGTCTCCATTTTCACCTGTGCGAATAGACCAAGTGTCGATCATGTCGCTTACGAAGATGCGACCGTCGCCAACTTCTCCTGTGTGAGCTACTCGAAGAATTACCTTTACCGTAGGATCTACCAACTGGTCGCGACATACGATTGTCAGTGCCACACGTTCTATAACGTCGGTGCTGTACTGAACTCCACGATATATTCGCTCCTCGCGGCTCTGACCGATGCCGTGGACGTTATGATACTCAAACCAGTCGATGTCGGAATTGAGGAGAGCTTCTTTTACATCCTCAAATTTGGTTTTTCTAATGATTGCTTCAATCCTTTTCATAACTTCTTACTTTTAGAAATGAATACTATTGATGGTTTAAACCGGTGCAAAGGTAAGCAGAATGTAAGATAAATAACAAATATTCTTACTATTTAATAGCAAAATAATTTTTACTGCTGACAAAATGTAAAATTATTCAATACGAAAAATTGTTTGCGCTTACACTTGTGTCGGCAAATAGCGTATTTTATTATCAAAATGATACTTAAAGAAAAATAAATATAAATTTATGACAGAAATACTTGTTTTATACTATCTAAATGTAATATCTTTGCAGCGGAATACGAACAAATAGACACGAAACGTCGTATATTATATAAATAATGATAGAATGAAAAAGGAGAATTTAACAACAACGCAAGACGGACTTTATCAAAGCAGCTACGAGCACGATGCTTGTGGTGTGGGTATGATAGTTAATATCCACGGAAGCAAGAATCATGAGTTGGTTGACAATGCTTTGAAAGTTTTGGAAAACATGCGCCATCGTGGTGCCGAGATAGGCAAGGATGGTGACGGTGCTGGAATCATGATTCAGATTCCGCATGAATTTATTCTTCTTCAAGGTATTCCTGTACCAGAGAAAGGTAAATATGGAACAGGACTCGTGTTTATGCCGAAGGAGAAAGCGACACAGGAGAAAATCCTCGACGTACTTAAGGAAGAAACAGAACGTGAAGGACTGCAGCTGATGCATGTTCGTGATGTGCCTGTAAACTCTGATTGCCTGGGTACTGCTGCTGGCGGAACGGAACCTGACATCAAACAGATTTTCATCACAGGTGTAAGTGATGAGAAGGTGGATGCCTTTTCTCGTACATTATATATTATAAGGAAGAAAACTGAACGCCGTATTTCTCATCCGGACTTCTACATTTGTTCGTTGAGTAATACAAGTATTATATACAAAGGAATGCTGTCGTCGATGCAGGTAAGGGAATACTTCCCTGATCTGTCGAGTCCGTATTTGACAAGTGGTCTTGCCATCGTGCATTCACGTTTCAGTACGAACACTTTTCCAACATGGTCGTTGGCTCAGCCGTTCCGTCTCCTTGCTCACAATGGTGAGATAAACACTATACGAGGCAACCGCGGATGGATGCAGGCACGTGAGAGTGTGCTCTCGAGTGATGCTCTGGGTGACGTAAGCTTGCTCTCGCCAATTGTGCAACCAGGTATGAGTGATTCAGCCAGTCTGGATAATGTACTCGAGTTCCTGCTTATGTCTGGTCTCTCACTTCCGCAGGCGATGAGTGTACTAATTCCGGAATCGTGGAATGACCGCAATCCTATATCCGAAGATCTGAAAGCTTTCTATGAGTACCACTCTATTTTGATGGAACCGTGGGATGGACCGGCAGCTCTGCTTTTTAGTGATGGTCGCTATGCCGGAGGTATGCTCGACCGTAATGGTTTACGCCCAGCACGTTACACTATTACTCGTGGAGGTACAATGATTGTTTCCAGCGAAGTGGGTGTGATGGATATCGCTCCTGCTGATGTGGTTGAGAAAGGAAGACTACAACCTGGTAAGATACTTCTTGTAGATACTCAGGAAGGTAAGATATACTACGATGGTGAGATAAAGAAACAACTCGCCAGCGAACATCCATATAAGGAATGGTTGGCTACGAGTCGTATTCAGTTGGAGGCTCTCAAGAGTGGTCGTCATCCCGAGAATTCTGTAAGCGATTTGCTGGTTAAAGAGATGCTCTTCGGATATGGAGAGGAAGATGTTGACGGAACTATTGTGCCTATGGCAGTGAACGGTCAGGAACCTACTGCTTCGATGGGAAATGATACTCCGTTGGCAGTCTTGAGCGAGCGTCCGCAGGTGTTCTTTAATTATTTCCGTCAGCAGTTTGCACAGGTAACGAACCCTGCTATCGACTCAATACGCGAGGAACTCGTGATGAGTCTTACGGAGTATATAGGACGTGTGGGGACTGGTATTCTCAGTCCTGATGCAACCAACTGCAAGATGGTGCGCTTACCACATCCTATATTAACTAATACTCAACTCGACATACTTTGCCATATACGTTATAAGGGATTCAATACTATCAAGTTGCCTATTCTCTTTAGTGGTGACTTGAAAATAGCTCTTGACCAACTCTGTAAAGATGCTGAGCGTTCGGTTGATGAAGGTTACAACTATATAATCCTGTCCGACCGTGATGTGGATGCTGATCATGTGGCTATTCCGTCGCTGCTGGCTGTGAGTGCTGTTCACCACTATCTTATCAGTGTCGGAAAACGTGTGCAGACAGCCCTGATAGTAGAATCCGGAGAAATTCGTGAAACAATGCACGCAGCACTTCTGCTTGGCTATGGTGCTTCAGCATTGTGTCCGTATATGACCTATGCAATTCTTGACGACCTGGTTCGTCGTGGTAAGATTCAGGAGGACTATGCCACAGCGGAGAGTAATTACATTAAAGCAGTGAAGAAGGGTTTGCTGAAGATCATGGCAAAGATGGGTATTTCTACCATCCGTAGTTATCGTGGTGCTAAGATATTCGAGAGCATCGGACTGAGTGAGGATTTGCTTCGCAGTTACTTCGGAACAGAGGTAAGTTCTATTGGCGGTATCGGACTCGATAAGATTGCTGCCGATGCCCGTGCTATGCACAGTAAGGCTTTCAGCGAAGAAACAAAAAAACAAACGTTCCTGCCTAATCAGGGACAGTTCCATTGGCGTCGTGACGGTATTCGTCACGCGTGGAATCCTGAAACTATTGCTACTCTTCAGCTAGCATGTCGCACAGGACGTTATGAGAAATACAAGGAGTTCAGCCAATTGGCTTCTGGTGGCGATAGACCGATATTTATTCGCGACTTCTTCAATATAAAGAAAAACCCTATCTCGATTGATGAGGTAGAACCAGTAGAACAGATTGTTCATCATTTCGTCACTGGAGCTATGTCGTTCGGTGCTCTCTCTAAGGAAGCTCACGAGGCTATTTGTCTTGCGATGAACAAGCTTGGTGCCCGTTCGAATACAGGAGAGGGTGGTGAGGATTCTGCCCGTTTCCACTCGGAACAGGACGGCATAAGTCTTAGTTCAAAGACAAAACAGGTGGCAAGTGGTCGTTTCGGAGTCACTACCGAGTACCTTGTGAATGCAGAAGAAATACAGATTAAGGTGGCTCAGGGAGCAAAACCTGGTGAGGGTGGACAACTGCCCGGTTTCAAGGTTGACGAAGTGATTGCAAAAACTCGTCATAGCATTCCTGGTATTTCGCTCATCTCTCCTCCACCTCATCATGACATATACAGTATTGAGGATTTGGCACAACTAATCTTCGACCTGAAGAATGTAAATCCAAGGGCTTCAGTATCAGTAAAACTCGTAGCCGAGAGCGGAGTAGGCACTATTGCTGCCGGTGTTGCAAAGGCGAAGGCAGACCTCATTGTTATCAGTGGCGCTGAAGGTGGTACAGGTGCTTCACCTGCTTCATCAATGCGTTTTGCCGGAATATCTCCTGAAATCGGATTGGCAGAGACACAGCAAACCCTTGTGCGTAATGGTCTTCGTAGTGGAGTCCGTTTACAAGTTGACGGTCAGTTGAAGACTGGTCGCGACGTAGTTCTTATGGCTCTGCTCGGAGCTGAGGAATTCGGATTCGGTACTTCTGCCCTGATAGTATTGGGATGTGTGATGATGCGTAAGTGTAATATGAATACATGTCCGATGGGTGTGGCTACTCAGAACGGCGAACTGCGTCGTCATTTTATGGGTCGCTACGAACATCTGGTAAATTACTTTACGTTTGTCGCACAGGAGGTGCGTGAACTCTTGGCAGAGATGGGCTTCAGAAGTCTGAATGAAATTGTGGGTAGGACGGATCTGATTGAAACTCTTACATCCCCACTTGATTTCAATCGCCTATTAAAGAAAGAAGACGGAATGCTTCATTTTACAGGTGATGTACACTGTCCTTCTGTACCTCTCGGAATGCAGTCTGCTGTGCTCGATACTCAGATGATAACAGATGCTAAGTCAGCCATAGACGGAGGACAATCAGTACATTTTGAATATAATGTAAAGAATACCAATCGTGCTGTGGGTACTATGCTTTCTGGCGAGATTGCAAAACGTTATGGTGGTGATGGTCTGCCTGACGGTTCTATAAATATTAACCTTCGCGGTTCTGCCGGTCAGTCGTTTGGAGCATTCCTCGTTCCTGGTATCACTATGCGACTGGAAGGCGAGACCAACGACTACTTTGCCAAGGGACTAAGTGGTGGACGTATAGCCATTCTGCCACCTGCCGATGCGGCATTTGTCGCTGCTGATAATATTATAGCCGGCAATACAGGACTCTATGGAGCCACTTCTGGAGAACTCTATGTGAACGGTAAGGTAGGCGAACGTTTCGGAGTACGTAATTCTGGTGCCATAGCTGTTGTAGAAGGTGCTGGTGATCATTGCTGCGAGTATATGACAGGCGGTCGTATGGTAGTGCTTGGTGCTACAGGTAGAAACTTCGCAGCCGGTATGTCAGGTGGTGTAGCATATGTATTGGACAAAGATCATACGTTTGACTACTTCTGTAATATGGATATGGTAGAGATAAGTCTTGTGGAAGACAATGCCAGTTGCAAGGAACTTCACGACCTCATTACCCGTCATTTTAACTATACAGGGTCAGTTCTTGCACGTACTATACTAGACAACTGGAATCAGTATATCGACGACTTTATTCAAGTAGTACCAATCGAATATAAACGTGTTTTGCAAGAGGAGCAGATGAAGAAACTGAAGGAGAAGATAGACGGAGTGCAACACGAATATTAATTTTCAATTCTCAATTGTCAATTTTAATCATGGGAAATCCAAAAGCATTTTTAAATATACACCGTCAAGAGGCGGGCTACCGTCCTGTTCATGATCGTATTCATGACTTCGGAGAGGTAGAACAGACGCTCAATACCAGCGAGCGTAAATTACAGGCAAGTAGATGTATGGACTGTGGAGTGCCCTTCTGTCACTGGGCATGCCCGTTAGGCAATAAACCTCCAGAGTGGAACGATGCTCTGTATCGTGGAGAGTGGGAACTGGCATACCATCTGCTTGAAGTTACCAACCCCTTCCCTGAGTTTACAGGCAGAATTTGTCCAGCACTTTGTGAAAAGGCTTGTGTACTCAATCTCGTAGAACATGAACCAACTACGAACCGTGAGGATGAGTGTGCAATTACCGAAGCTGCTTTCCGTGAGGGATATGTGAAGGTAAGAGTTCCTGAGCGCAATGGTAAGCGAGTAGCTGTCATCGGTGCTGGACCTGCAGGTCTTGCAGCAGCTAACGACCTAAACCAAATGGGATATGCTGTTACCGTATTTGAAAAATGTGAAGCTGCAGGTGGACTCCTACGCTATGGTATTCCAAACTTCAAACTCAACAAGGCTATTATTGATCGCCGTCTGAAAGTGCTCGAAGCTGAAGGTGTTGAGTTTAGGTATGGTGTGGAAATAGATATCAATTCTCAATTCTTAACTCTCAACACAGATTATGACGCTGTTGTAATAGCTACAGGTACACCTGTTGCTCGCGATCTCAATGTACCTGGCAGACAATTGAAGGGTGTACACTTGGCTCTTGAACTTCTTGCACAACAAAACCGTGTGTTGGCTGGTATGGAGTTTGACGACGACGAACGTGTAACTGCAAAGGGTAAAGATGTGCTCGTGATTGGTGGTGGCGATACGGGAAGCGACTGCATCGGTACAGCCCATCGTCAAGGTTGTAAGAGTGTGACACAAATAGAAATAATGCCTCGTCCTGTAGAGGGACCATGCGACCTACAGAATCCCTGGCCAAACTACCCTCGTACACTTAAAACGACTTCAAGTCATGAGGAGGGATGTACACGCCGCTGGAATATCAATACGTTGGAGTTTCTTGGCGAAGACGGAAAACTGACTGGAGTGCGTGTTCAGGAAATTGACTGGCAACCGAATCCGGCTGGTGGTCGTCCGCTGATGGTTCCTAAAGGCGAACCGGAAGTGATTAAGGCAGAACTCGTCCTCTTGGCAATGGGATTCCTAAAACCAGAACACCCACAGTATGCTGACAACGTATTTGTCTGCGGCGACTCAGCCAACGGAGCTTCGCTCGTAGTTCGTGCCATTGCTAGTGGCAGACAAACAGCTCGAAAGGTGGACGAGTTCTTAAAGTGAAGAATTATGCATAAAATTTCTTTTACGAAGATGCACGGTTGTGGCAATGATTACATATATGTAGATGCCACGCAGTACCACATTCCTGACCCCTCTCAGGCTTCTCGTCAATGGAGTGATCGCCATAAGGGTATCGGAAGTGACGGCTTAGTACTTATTGACCGTTCACCAATAGCTGAAGCGGATTTCCAGATGCGTATATTCAATGCCGACGGAAGTGAAGCAATGATGTGTGGCAATGCCAGTCGATGCATTGGAAAGTACCTGTACGAACGTCGTCTGACAGATAAAACAGAGATTCGTCTGCACACTCTCTCAGGCATTAAGGTTCTGAGTTTGAATGTTGATGAAAATGGTCTCGTTCAGACTGTCACTGTTGATATGCTGGAACCGGTATTCGAGAATGTGACTCAGTTTCAGCCTTCCGGCAGTCTGCCGTTAGGTACGTTCGTTTCGATGGGTAATCCGCATTATGTCATCTTCACAGACGATGTAGATAAAGTGGAGATTGAGGGTAGTCACTTGGAACACCATCCGGCCTTTCCCGAACGTTGTAATATTGAATTTGCTCAGGTACTTCCAGACGGAACCATCCGTGTCAGAGTGTGGGAACGAGGTAGCGGAATTACTATGGCATGTGGTACAGGAGCTTGTGCAACAGCTGTAGCTGCAACTCTCACGAGAAGGTCTTCGCGTATATCTCAGATAGTCATGGATGGCGGCACACTCTCTATCGAATGGCGTCAATCCGACAATCACGTCTATATGACTGGTCCTGCCACCTTCGTCTTCGATGGAGAAATAGTGACTTCGTACGATAACGAAAACGAAAAATTATGAATTATGCATTATGCATTATGAATTAAAAAACTATGGCTTTAGTAAACGAACATTTTCTAAAACTTCCAGGTTCTTATCTCTTTGCAGAAATAGCCAGGAAAGTAAAAGCATATAAAATCTCGCATCGTAATGCAGACGTTATCTCGCTTGGCATCGGTGATGTAACTCAGCCACTCTGTCCTGCAGTCATTGAGGCTATGCACAAGGCAACAGATGAGATGGCTCAGAAGAGTTGTTTCCGTGGTTACGGACCAGAACAGGGATATGATTTCCTGCGCGATGCCATACTGAAGAATGAGTTTGCACCTCGTGGCATTCGTCTCAATCGTGATGAGATATTCATCAACGATGGTGCTAAGAGTGACACAGGTAATATTCAGGAACTATTGCGTTGGGACAACACCATCGGTCTTACGGATCCTGTCTATCCTGTTTATATAGACAGTAATGTGATGGCTGGTCGTGCAGGAACACTCGAAAATGGTCGTTGGAGCGACATCGTATATATTCCTTGTACAGCTGAAAACGATTTTGTACCTCAAATCCCTCAGCAACGACCTGTAGATGTAGTTTATCTCTGCTATCCCAACAATCCTACGGGTACTGTTATCAGCAAGAAAGAATTGAAACGATGGGTCGATTATGCTCTGAAGAACGATGTACTCATTCTCTACGATGCGGCTTATCAGGCGTATATCACCGACCCGGAAATTCCACATTCTATCTATGAGATAAAAGGAGCAAAGAAATGTGCTATAGAGTTCCATTCCTTCTCCAAGACAGCAGGTTTTACAGGCGTCCGCTGTGGTTATACGGTAGTTCCTAAAGAACTGACAATAAGTACTCTCGATGGAGAAAGTGTAGAACTCAATCCGCTTTGGAATCGTCGCCAATGCACTAAGTTTAATGGTACCAGTTACATCAGTCAGCGTGCTGCAGAAGCGATTTATACTCCCGAAGGTCGTCGTCAGGTTCAACAGACAATTGGGTATTATATGCAAAATGCGCAAAAGATGCTTTCGACACTACAATCACTCGGGTTTAGAGTTTATGGCGGAGAAAATGCCCCTTATATCTGGATGAAAACACCTGATGGTTGCAGTTCGTGGGAATTCTTCGATGCTCTTCTCTTTGGGGCCCAGGTCGTCTGCACTCCTGGAGTTGGCTTCGGTCCGAGTGGTGAAGGATATGTCCGGTTCACAGCTTTCGGTACCAAAGAAAAAACCGACGAAGCCCTCGAACGCATTGCAAAATGGTCAAATAAATAGAGAACAGAAAATCAATATTAAGGTAAATTTGTTTTAAACTTTTGAGTTATGGAAACACTGAGATTTCAAGTAGTCGGTGAGGCATTCAAGAAGAAGCCTCTCGAAGTAACAACTCCAAGCGAACGTCCTTCTGAATATTTCGGAAAGAAAGTGTTCAACCGCGAAAAGATGTACCGTTATCTGCCAAAGGCTGTATATGAGCAGATGGTTGATGTAATTGATAATGGTGCACCTCTCGACCGCAGTGTGGCTGATGCTGTTGCTGCAGGAATGAAACAATGGGCTATAGAAAACGGAGTGACCCACTATACACACTGGTTTCAGCCACTTACTGAAGGAACTGCAGAAAAGCACGACTTCTTCGTAGAACACGACTTCAAAGGTGGTATGGTTGAAGAGTTCACAGGCAAACTGCTCGTTCAGCAGGAACCGGATGCCAGTTCGTTCCCAAGTGGTGGTATTCGTAGCACATTCGAGGCTCGCGGTTATTCAGCATGGGATCCTACATCTCCTGTGTTCATCATCGACGACACACTTTGCATCCCTACAGTATTCATTAGCTACAGCGGAGAAGCTCTCGACTATAAAGCACCACTCTTGCGTGCCCTCCATGCAGTCAACGTAGCAGCTACTGATGTGTGCCATTATTTCGACCCGAAGGTGAAGAAAGTTACTTCTAACCTCGGTTGGGAACAGGAGTACTTCCTCGTTGACGAAGGACTCTATGCTGCACGTCCTGACCTCTTGCTTACTGGTCGCACACTGATGGGACACGACTCAGCTAAGAACCAGCAGATGGACGACCATTACTTCGGAAGCATCCCTGAGCGTGTGGCCGCTTTCATGCGAGAACTGGAAATCGACGCTCTCGAATTGGGCATCCCTTGCAAGACTCGTCACAACGAGGTGGCTCCAAACCAGTTTGAGTTAGCACCAATCTTCGAAGAGACCAACCTGGCTGTTGATCACAACATGCTCCTCATGTCAGTTATGAAACGTGTAGCTCGTAAACACGGATTCCGCGTTCTGCTCCACGAAAAGCCATTCGCTGGAATAAACGGTTCTGGAAAACATAATAACTGGAGCCTTTCTACCGATAATGGAATACTGCTTCATGCTCCTGGTAAAACTCCTGAACAGAACCTTCGTTTCGCAGTCTTCATCGTAGAAACTCTCATGGGTGTGTATAAGCACAATGGTTTGCTCAAGGCAAGCATCATGTCGGCAACCAATGCTCATCGACTTGGAGCCAACGAAGCACCACCAGCCATCATATCATCATTCTTGGGTCGTCAACTCACCGACCTGCTCGACCATATCGAAAAGGCAGACAAAGATGACCTGCTCACTATGAAAGGTAAGCAGGGTATGAAGATGGACATTCCTGAAATACCTGAACTCCTCATCGACAATACCGACCGAAACCGTACATCACCATTCGCCTTCACTGGCAACCGTTTCGAATTCCGTGCTGTCGGTTCTGAAGCAAACTGTGCAAGTGCAATGACTGCCCTTAACAGTGCTGTAGCAGAAGCCCTCGTCAGCTTCAAGCAGCGTGTTGACCAAAAGATAGAAGAATACTCAAAACGTCCGGAATTCTCTGCTGGCACAGGTCATACAGCTCGTTTCCACGCCATTGTCGATGTTCTTCGTGACGATATCAAGACTTGCAAGCCAATTCGTTTCGATGGCAACGGATATAGCGACGAATGGGTTGCAGAAGCAGAAAAGCGCGGACTTGACGTAGAGAAGTCATGTCCGAAGATTTTCGAGCGCTACCTCGACCCAGCAAGTGTTCAGATGTTCGAGAGTCTTGGCGTGATGACTAAAAAAGAACTGGAAGCCCGCAACGAAGTGAAGTGGGAGACATACACAAAGAAACTGCAAATAGAAGCCCGAGTGCTTGGCGACCTCTCGATGAACCATATCATCCCTGTGGCTACCCGTTACCAGTCACAACTGCTCAAGAATGTGCAGAACATGGCATCGGTATTCCCAGCAGACAAAGCCACTCAACTCTCTGCCCGCAACCTCAAACTCATCGAAGAGATTGCCGAACGCACATCGAAGATCGAGGTGCTTGTCGAAGAACTCGTCAATGCTCGTAAGGTAGCAAACAAGATAGAGAGTGAGCATGAGAAAGCACTTGCATACCACGATACAGTCGAACCTAAATTCGATGAAATTCGTTACCAGATAGACAAACTCGAACTCATCATCGACGACAGCTGCTGGACACTGCCTAAGTATCGTGAACTCCTATTTATCAGATAACAATATGGATTTAGAACTTATCCAATAACTCATTTTGCGTTGTTTTAAGTTCTCAGGAGCCGAATGCTGTGATAGCATCCGGCTCCTATTTATTTTGTTATTGCTCGTGCGACGGCGTCGGCTGTGGTCCAGGCGGCTTGGAAGTTGAAGCCTCCGGTGATGCCGTCGATGTCGAGAACCTCGCCGGCAAAGTAGAGATGGGGCGTGGTGAGCGATTCGAGTGTGTGTTTATTAATGGTGTCGAGGGGAACGCCTCCGCAGGTGACGAATTCGTCTTTGTAGTGACAACGGGAGGCAATGCGGTATTGGTCGTTTGTGAGTGTCTCGACAATGCGGTTTAGGGCTTTCTTGCCTATGTCGCCGATGCGCTTGCCGTCAAGTTGTATTTTGTGCAGGAGGTACTGCCACAGGCGGGCGTTTAGGTCGTATGGGTGGATGTTGTCGATGAGTCGTTTGTCCGACTGGTTTTCCATGATTTCAACGAGGGTTTCCCGTACTTTTTCTGCGTTCGTTTCGCCTGTCCAGTTGACGGACAGTGGTGCCTGGTAGTTTTGTTCTGCCAGATAACGGGCAGCATAGGAGGAGAGTTTTAGGATTGACGGTCCACTCATGCCCCAATGGGTGATGAGCAGCGGTCCGTCGGCTTTCAGTTTTGTGCCTGGTATGCTGGTGATGGTGGTTTCGGTTACGATTCCCATCAGTTGGTGCAGGGCGTCGTCGTGTATGTTAAAAGTGAATAGTGAGGGCACAGGCGTGGAGAGCGGGGTAGGCAACTGAAGTTGGCTGTGCTGCATGCCGCCTACGGTAACTGCTACGTCGGTGAAGTCGTTCAACAGACTGATGGGGTCGTCAATGCGCCGCCCATACACAATATTTATTTTATGCCTGCGTGCCTGTTGCATGAAGCAGTCGATAATGGCTTGACTGTCCTGTGCTTTTGGGAAAACACATTCGTCGGGTTGAACCACCAGGGGAACTCCGTGGTCTTCAAACCAAGTATAGGCATCTTGAGGGGAGAACTGCTTGAAGAGACGTTTCAGAAGGGTTGCCCCACGAGGATATGCCTGAGTGAGGTCGCGAATGGCTGCAAAGGAATTGGTGCAGTTGCAACGACCACCACCGGAGATGGCTACCTTCGCCAGTACTTTATGCTGCTGTTCGAAGATGGTCACTTCGGTTGCAGGCGCTAGTTCCTTGAGCCTTATAGCACAGAAGAATCCTGCTGCTCCTCCACCAATGACGGCAACCTTCTTTAATGCATAATTCATAATGCATAATGCATAATTTTCGTACGCAGTTTTCGTTTTTCGTACGAAGTTAATGGTTCAGTTTCTCTGCTTCCTGAAGGGCTTCGTTGATGTTGGCACAGATGTTCTGTTCGCCCAACAGACGGACGAAGCCGTTGCGCTGCAATACTTTATGTACCTTTTCGTTTACTCCGGAGAGGATGACTGCGATGCCACTCTGGTGCGACATCTCGATGAGGTTTTGCAGGTTGTGCATTCCGGTGGAGTCGATGAATGGTACGCGACGCATACGGATGATACGTACTTGAGGACGCTCACCCATGCTGTTCATAATGTCTTCGAATTTGTTAGCCATACCGAAGAAGTATGGTCCGTTTATTTCATACACTTCCACATGTTCTGGGATGGTGATATGCTCGATGTTCGGATTGTTGATGTCGGTCTCGGCATTTGGATCGATATCATCTTGATCGGTAAGGACACTGACCTGTGTGGTTTCTGCCATTCTACGCATACAGAGCAGGCAAGCCAGGATGAGTCCTACTTCGATAGCAATGGTGAGGTCGAAGATGACGGTAAGAATGAAAGTGAGCCAAAGTACGGTAATGTCGCTCTTGGGATTCTTCATTAGTTGCTTGACGGTGCGCCAGCCTGACATGTTGTAGCTGACGACTACTAAGACACCGGCCAGACATGCCATTGGAATGTAGGCTGCCAGTGGCATCAGAAAAAAGTAGATAAGCAAGAGTACTATTGCATGGATGATTCCTGCAACCGGGGTCTTGCCTCCATTGTTGATGTTGGTCATGGTACGGGCAATGGCTCCTGTGGCTGGGATGCCACCGAAAACAGGGGAGAGTATGTTGGCTATTCCCTGGCCGATGAGCTCTTGGTTGCTATTGTGTTTATGACCGATGATTCCGTCGGCCACAGTAGCTGAGAGAAGGGATTCGATGGCTCCGAGTACTGCGATGGTGATAGCTGGAGAGACAAGTCCCTTGGCTGCTTCCCATGTGAGTGCGGGAACGATGGGATCGGGCATCGAAGGATCTATCTTGAACCGGTCGCCAATAGTATCTACGTGGATGCCGAAGTGGTTGGTCAGGATTACTCCGGCTATAGTCATGATAACGATGGCCACGAATGCTCCTGGTATTTTTTTCGAGATGAGCGGTGTAGTGAAGATGATGATGACTGAGATGATGCCGAAGAGAGCAGTGGGCAGGTCGATGGTGGAGAAGTTTTGGATATACACAATCCACTTGGATATGAAGTCGGCAGGTACTCCGCCATTGATGGTGAGTCCGAACAGGTCTTTAATCTGTGTCGTGAAGATAGTGAGGGCAATACCGCTGGTGAATCCCACTACGATAGGATAAGGGATGTAGCTGATGATGGTGCCCAAACGGAAAACTCCGAGCAGGATGAGGAAGATGCCTGCCAGCACGGTGGCTATGGCAAGTCCTTCAAGTCCGTACTGCTGGATGATGCCATAGATAATAATGATAAAGGCTCCGGTAGGTCCGCCTATCTGTACGCGACTACCGCCGAATATGCTTATGGCAAGTCCGGCTACGATGGCTGTGATAATACCCTTCTCAGGTGTGACGCCGCTGGCGATACCGAAGGCTATGGCAAGTGGAAGCGCCACTATGCCTACGATGATACCAGCCATGAGGTCGGCTGTGAATTTCTGCTTGTTGTAGTTCTTGATAGTGTTGAGTAACTCTGGTTTCATTTCTATTTATTTAATGATTTTTGTTCTTATGACAAACCATAGGTGGAGTACTATGGTAGGGATGAGTCCATAATGTTTCTGCATTATCCTGAAGCGTTCGCGCAGGGATGCTTTGTGGTTTTTCGTTGTCATTCCCTCGGAGAGGTAGTCGCAGAGGGGTTCGAAGACCTGCACATTGCTCATGTGAAGTCTCTCACCTGCTTTCATGCAGCGGATACACCAGTCGAAATCGGCTGAAAAACGGTATTGCAAGTCGTATTGCTGAGCTATGGCACGGTTGACATAGAATGCCTGGTGACATACAAGCATGCCCTGACGGAAGCTTCGCCATATCAGTCTGGCAGGAGGCTGCAGACGGCGAGGACGAATGAATTTGCCCGTTTCATCGACTATGTCGGTGTTGCCATATACTATTCCAACAGGTGTGGAACTGGACTGCACGGCATCGGCAATGTGCTGAAGTGTGTCGGGGGAATGCAGTTTGTCGCCTGCATTCAGAAAACAGATATAGTCACCCTTTGCCATGCAGAGAGCTTTGTTCATAGCATCGTAGAGCCCCTTGTCGGGTTCAGACAACACGACTACGCGTCCAGTAGGCATTGTCTGTTGATATTGCAAGGCAATAGCAGCAGTTCCGTCGGAGGAAGCACCGTCGATAATGAGGTGTTCGTAGTCGGTATATGATTGTTCAGCTACGCTTGCGATAGTGCGTGGAAGTACTGTCGCTGCATTATATGTTACCGTTACAAGCGTTATCATATATTTTCTGGAATTTTTGTGCAACTACCGTTTCGGAGTAGGTGTCAAGTGCTTTCTGACGTGCTGCTGCTGAAAGGGTGGCATAGTCGTTAGTAAGTGTCCATTCTATGCCATGTGCAAAGTCGGCTGAATCCTTGAACGCTGCAACGTAGCCATTCTGCTTGTGGTCGATCATCTCCGGGATGCCGCCGATGTTAAATCCTACACATGGGATACCACACGACATTGCCTCGACAATGGTGTTGGGCAGGTTGTCCTGGAGTGACGGAGTCACGTAGATGTCGGCTGCATTATAGAGTTCGACCATCTGTGTCTCTTCTTTTACGTAATGGACGGATTTAATAGGAAAAGGAATCTGATTCTGAATTTTTGCGGAGTCGCCTCCTACGACTATGACATCGATGCCGGCAGCAAATGTAGGATTGTTGTGCAGGATATGGTTGCAAGCCTCCACCAGATAGTGGAATCCCTTGCGCTCGTCTGTGATGCGCTGTGCTCCGAAGAGAATAACCCTGCGGTCGGCTTCAATACCCAATTTGCGACGGATGGCAGATTTGTCGCCTGGCTGAAATATGTCCATGTCGATGGGGTTGGGTATGCTGAGTACGGTATGCCCCTGAGTGAGTGCACTCTGTCGGGCAAGGTCTGCAATCCATTTACTGCACCCTACGAACGTAATTGGACGAAGGCTGTAAATCTTTTTCTTCTTTTTGAATACATGAGAGGCGAAATCGAAGAATAGTGACTTGCCGCTTGCGAGCTGTTCGCAGTGGTGGCAATGGGTCTTGTATTTCTGACAGGAGCCTGCATAGTGGCAGATGCCGGTGAAGTACCACATGTCATGCATGGTGATGACAACTGGTTTGCCGCTTTGCATAATCCTTTTTATGTTGTCCAGAGAGAGAAATCCCTGATTGGTCCAGTGCAGGTGGATGACATCGGCTTGTTGGAATTCTCGCATTTTCGTGATGTCTGTGCCGGTGTTTGCTATATCTACGAGGAAAATCCCTTTCCGTCTAAGGTGGTTGGCAAGGAATATTACGAACCGTTCCCACAGAAATTTCAGTGGCAGTTGGATACCAGACTTAACAGGTACTACCACAATGCGGTCAGTCTGCTTGTCGCGTACCAGCATTTTGGCTTTTACATTGTTTTTTTTCAATGCATTCATAAGCCGGTTGCAGGCTATTGCCGCGCCACCGGTGCGCTCGGACGTATTTACAAGAAGGACTCTCATTGGGATGACGATTGTCTTTTTATCGGTTTTAGGTCGCGAAGGTACGGACTTTTAAACTTTTTTCAGGTGTGAAATGCAGATTTTCCCTTTTTCCTTTGTGCTTTTTGTACAAAATGGCGTACATTTGCACTCGTAAATCTTGCTTCAGTAGCTCAGTTGGTTAGAGCACATGACTGTTAATCATGGGGTCGTTGGTTCAAGCCCATCCTGAAGCGCCTTAAAAAATCAAGGAGTTACGAGAAA
>DEJQ01000024.1:170082-176340 GCA_002353575.1 Prevotellaceae bacterium UBA2744 | reverse complement strand
GATGCGTCCAAATCCTTATGCTCGCCGGTGTATTCGCCCATGAAAACATCTCCACCGAATACAGTTTGAAATGTAGAGAGAGAACGTTTAAGTATTGAACCTTCATGGACAATATACAAAAGATGCTCTGGTGAAAAATTCAACGCATCAAAGGCTGCCAGATATGTTTTACCACTGCCCGTAGCTGCAACAACGAGTGCTTTGTCTTGTCCCATCGCTCTATAACGATTCAGTTCACGCAGGGCCTTTCTTTGCATAAAGTTGGGCTTAATCTCGTGGGAAGCTAAGTCATAATCCATATCCCAACGTTCAATAGCGAAATTCAGTCGTTGGGCATATTTGTTAATCAAAGCAATATCCAACGGCAGGGTTTTCTNNTTCAGAAGAGTTTCATCGTCATTGGAGACTCTAAGCATCATGTCCCACTCTATATTCTTCAGCAGAGCAAACCTCGTGATGTTTGAAGAACCAATAATCAACTCCGATTCTACACCATAATCAAATAAATACCCTTTTGAATGGAAGCCATACTTTTCGTAGTTTTTTTCATCGTAGAAACAATCATAATCCAGATGACACTCAAAGTTAGGATGATTAGCCAAACCCAAAAAGAATTTCAAAGACTCAACATCCGTAAAGTTTTGATAGATTGTCGTTATCAGCTTTCCTTTCACACCGCGTTCAATGGCTGCCTTAATATCTTGCGATAGTAAAACGAGACCTGCTCTTTTTATGAAACTAACTGAAAAGCAAAATGACTGACACGTTCTCAGACTATTTTTTATTTTGTCCAAGAATGTTTGCTCTGAATAGTTTGTTAAGAACAGCGATTCCATATCTTTTTATAAATATTTATTATCCGAATTGAAGGTGTTATTGTTTCTCTTATCTTCTGTTATTTTAGACAAGACTACATTCGCCAAACAAACGGCATATTCCACATCAGAGTCTTGAGGTTTCCATGCCAATGTATAGCTCACTTTTGCACTCGTAACTTCATAGCCCTTATCAGTCCATGCCTTTAGTTTGTCTTTTCCAGACGCAGATAGCGCAATGATGTTGATACTTTGCTCATTCAGCAAATATCCGTCTTTGTATTGCAGGTTATCACCACTTCTTAAACGAAGCACAAGGTCCTTTCTTCCCTTGAAGAAATTAAGGATAACATCATGCATGTTTAATGCAATTGATATAGAAGAATACTCTGTGGGAGGATTGGTTACCAGATACAGGTTCCGTTTTGCCCGAGTGAGACCTACATAATAGGATCGCATATCATCAACATTTCTTCCATTCGGAATAGCAGACATGAGGTAGACATTATCGAATTCTCGACCTTTGGCCTTGTGAATAGTGCTCACGAACACAGACTTATCATCATTTGCAATGAAATCCTCAATATTCGACTCGAAAATGTATTCACGCAAGTCGCTGCGATAATAGAATTGATGAGTTATCTCAAAGTCTGAAAAGAAATGCTGCATAATACTGAGACATGTGCTTGACGCATAGGTTTCCAGTGTGCGCTGTTTAGCCTCATTCCACATTTCCTTCGAGATGGTTACTTCGTTTTTTCCACCAAGTTGTTTGAGGAAGTAGCGAACTTCCGCAAGATTCCCAAAACGGAAGCCTCCCATTGATTGCGCAATTGTGGCATGTAAACCTCGCTGCTCCAACTCGTAAGCCACTTGCATTGTTTCTTCATTGGTTCGAGTCAAAATAGCTGTATTTCCCTCTACTTTTATTTCTGCGTTCAAAAGCGATTTCAAGGTCATCACCTTGCCATCTTCACCTGTTGCAGACATGATGGAAGTCTGCTTCAGACGACCGGGAATCCGCTGTACATAGCGGTTGGCGCAATCAACTACAGCTTTCGCAGACCTATAGTTATCTGTCATCTCGTACAACTTTGCACCTTCTTGCTCTACTAGCGATTGCATATATCGTGAGTCAGAACCACGGAAACCATAGATGTTTTGGTCATCATCACCCACTGCAATGACGCGCATTTCTTCATTCTGCCGCATCAGAGCCTGAACTAGTCGGAAGTCATCTTCGCCCATATCTTGAGCCTCGTCAATGACTAGAACGCTCTTGGCTATCTTAGATGCTTCCACCTCTCCATTTTCAATCATCTCTGAAGCAATACGTACCACATCCTTAGCCTCATCCAGACTTCCTTGTTTACCAACAAGATCAAAACTATACGAGTGGAATGTCTTGATGTCAACATAATGGGCTGCATTGCCCACCAAATCTATGAGTCGTTTCTTGAACTCTGTTGCCGCAGCTCTTGAGAATGTAAGCATCAGTAGTTGCTCGTGTTTTACATCCTCCAGCAACAACAATGAAGCCAGTTTATGCACTAACACGCGCGTCTTACCGCTTCCGGGTCCAGCTGCCACCACAATATATTTCGACTCTTTGTCATCGATAATCTCACATTGGCGATTCGAGAGTTCACCAAAGAGTTTGTTGTATTTGGCTGGAGTGATATTTTGATCTATCTGTGCACGCCGTTCTTCCTTGAAATACTGATTGATGAACTTGCGAAAGTCCATTGTGAAGTAGTCGTTCACAAATCGAAGCGCTGCATCATAATCACGAACCATCAAGTTAGCATATTCACCCACAATATGTATCTGGCGTATACGTTGTTTGTAGAATTCATCCAATAAGCGATACTGCTCCTTGCCATATCTTGTACGACGGTCAGCAATACGTCCTATCTGCATGGTGTTATAGATAACGATGAACCCACCTTCAATCTTCATCAGTTCCGTCTTAGTAAGATAAAGCAGTGCTTCCTCAATATCTGCAATTGTAGGTTTCTCTTGGTTGGCAAACATTGATTCCTGCTGATTGGAAATAAATTGTTGAAGCAACNNGGGGTCTCGACTGACATTGAGCGAATCCACAATAAAGCGGCATATATCCATACGTCGTTCAAATCTAGCCTTCGTAATTTCTTGCGAAGCTTGCAGACGTACACTCACGCTATCGCTGAAACTATGTTCCTGTTTATGAATATAACCCTTCAATGACAGGAAATGAAGCAACATCCTCAAGCGCTTGACATTTGAATATGTAAGACCGGCCTTTTGAGCTTCCTCATTCAGTTCTTTATAATTGATTCTTTGTGCTTCTCCACCAAATCGTTGCAGAAGGAATAGTTCTAGTTTTAAGATGATGTCAAGATTGCGTTGAGAAGTACTCTTGGATATCCAGGCTTGCATATCTCGACTGTCTGCCAACAAACCATCTTGCCGCATCAGGTTGATGTTCCTTATAACGGTTGCCTTGCTCATTCCAAGGATATCAGCTAAATAGTCAACACGACTCTCAGCTTCTGCCCCTCGACCTTCAGCTGTTGCACGTGCACTGATAAGTGACTTGATGATACGGGCAGCTTCTTCACGTGATTGCTCATCAAATAGTGGAGAGATAGTCAACTTTCGACGTGCCTCATCCATATTCTTCACAGCAATGCCGGTAGCAAAGACGTGAGGGGAGTTACTGCCTCGTTGTATAAATTCAGCATCCTCAAGTGCAGCGATGGCAGCCTTTACACGAGTCTCGATGTCTTCTACATCTTCACCCCATCCAGCCTGACGTGCTATATCCAATGGCGAACAACTTACCTTATCTCGCTTAGCCGTAAGATCCTTAATGGCTTTCCAAACCTGCTGAATTTCACTGATACTGAGCTTCGTCTGATTGAGAAGTATAAAGTGCTTATCAAGGTCGCTGTCAGCATATAGTACAAAGCATTCTGCCTGCATTTGTGGATCACGTCCTGCACGGCCAGCTTCCTGTACATAGTTCTCCAACGAGTCGCTGATGTTGTAGTGTACTACCAATCCCACATCTTTCTTGTCAACTCCCATACCAAAAGCAGAAGTGGCTACAATCACTTGAGCCTCACCACTCATAAAAGCATTCTGGTTTTTCACCTTCTCGGCAGCCTCCATTTTTCCATTGAATGGCAAAGCTCGAATGCCATCATTGACTAAATGCTGTGCCAATTCGCGAGTTCTTCGAGTTCGTGATACATATACTATCGAAGGGCAATTGTGCCCAAGAATCAATGAGCGAAGTAGGTTATATTTCTCATCAGCAGTATCAGCATGAAGCACAGAATAACGCAAGTTCTTACGCTCTGAATTGGCAGCAAACACTTTCAGTTCCAAGCCCAACTTTGCTCTGAAGTAGTCGCAGATGTCACTGATTACTTTTTGTTTGGCTGTCGCTGTAAAACAAGATACCGGAATGGACTGTTCCAATTGTTTCTTTTCCTGCAACTGGCGAATGAAATCACCTATGTACAGATAATCCACACGAAAATCGTGGCCCCAAGCAGAGAAGCAGTGTGCCTCATCTATCACAAAACGAACAACATGGCGCCCCATCAACAATCGCTCGATGGTTTTACTGCGCAACATTTCTGGAGCGATGTATAGCAGATTGGCGGTTCCATCTGCCACCTGTTCTATAGCTGTAGCACGTTCGATAGGATCTAACAGCCCATTGATGGTCACAGCGTCACTAATACCACGAGCAGCAAGGTTATCCACCTGGTCCTTCATCAACGACTGCAAAGGCGAAATGACCACAGTTAGCCCATGCGTATTCCGTCCAGCCATCAAAGCTGGCAGTTGGAATGTGAGACTCTTACCGCCCCCCGTGGGAAATATCGTCAGCAAAGATTCACCTCGAATAGCAGATTCCACAGCCTGCTGTTGCATAGGAACACCATCGAAGATACGGAACTCATCATAGCCAAAGAACTCTTTTAGCCCGTAATGAGCATCTAAACGCTGATGACAATACTCGCAATCACCACAAGATGTGTTGCACATCATATTCATCACATTCACCACCTGTGGATAGTTCCGTATCACCCAGGCAGGAGTGATAGAAAAGATATCGTCAGCACCGATTACTGCCAAGCAATATGCCAACTCAATAGGATACTGTTTGACCAAATTCTTAAAGTCAGCATGACTGCACACCTTCCCCTCATACTCCTTTAAAATCAATTGCTTCCAATCAGGTTGGGATGAAAAAAATGATGATATCCAACTGACATTTGGCGAATATCCAATATACTTGAAGAACCCTCCGAACTCCTGTGTTTCATTCAATAGATAATAGTAGATTTCCTTTCTGTTATCCGTCAACTGATTCCAAGCCGCCATCTCGTAATTCAGTAAATCGCGAGCCTTCATCGAATCATTCACAGGATTATTCAGTTCATCCACCTGTAACTTATCATCTTTTACCAGATGATGATACGGTCGTTTAGGGAAAAGTAGAGGCGATAGAAACAGCGTATCAACAATAGTCGGGTTACCCCTCAATGAAGTATATTTCAGATCGAAATTGATGATGTTATGCCCACATACCGTATCACATTTTGACACAAAGGCATCAAAGTCAGCCTTGGAATGAGAGTGCAACACGGCACCATCCTCCCTAACTGCTCCGTAATCCGCCACCTTCTTCGTCTGCGGATTCACCTCTGTATCAATAAATGCAATCATATCTTCATTTTTTTTCTTTTGTTTACTTCTATTATTCTTTTGGAGGGGTATCTTATCCTCAAAAACTATGGTGCTATTATTTCCCAGTGCCCACATTTGTCTGGGCCAATACGACGGATAACACCTTGTTCCTGTAGTTTTCTTAAGTGCTCTTGCACGTTGCGAGAAGCAATATCTATTTCTTTGGAAATGGATTGTGCCGTAGCGTTCGGATTCTTCCAGATAATTCTAACAATCTTAGCACGCGTCGTAGATAATTTTTCTACGATGCTATCTACGATGTTTTCTGTGATGTTTTCTACGATATTTTCTACGACATCACCGCCAACTTTACCGCCTGTTTCGTTGGTATAGCTCTGTGAGACTTTCACATCAACCTTGAATGCCGTGATAAGATTAACATTGAACTCTGCGGGTTGGTTGCCATTTTCCTTTAAGTCAGTCACGTCCTGATACGGCAATACCTCGTCGAGATTCATGATGGCCCAGGCATAGCTATCCGCCTTCCCCGAATTCTTCGGAGAAAGCCTGGTGTTGAAATATATAAAACCATTCCTGTCCATGTTGTTACTGCTTCATTATTGTTGTTACATTTATTTCGTTCTGCTTTCAGCCATTTCTATCCTCGGCCTACGCTACTCCTTTGCTATGGTTCTGTATCTCTGCCGGGGATGATTGTTATTAGTTAAAACGTAGCTTCTAAGACGGTCACTTC
>DEJQ01000024.1:0-170067 GCA_002353575.1 Prevotellaceae bacterium UBA2744 | reverse complement strand
TTGACGAATGTCTCCATAGGTGGTTGGCTGGCATTGGTACACCATTTACTTACGGTAGTTGGTGCACATTCCAATTGCTCGGATAACCACTTGTTTGTTCTCTTCTTATCCGCAAGAACCACTTTGATTCTATTTTCCATTCTTATTGTACTGAGGTTGTACCTTATTATAATTAAATACGCGTACAAAATTAGCTAATTTCCCACGAAATAACGAAGGAAAATCATCTTTTCTGCAAAATACAATCACTTTTATGCCTTTTTCTTCACTTTTGCATCCTTTGGCTCCAAACTTGCAACCTTTTCATCCAAGGTTGCAACCTTTGAACTGGAGGTTGCATCTTTTGCATCAATACTTGCATCCTTTTTTTCGTCTTGTGACAAGACTTGTGACAGAACTTGTGACAAGACTTGTGACAGAACTGGAGACAGAACTGAGGACAGAACTGAGGACAAACTGGGGACATTATCACCGCCATTTTTACCGCCAACATTACCGCCATTATCTGTTACATAGCTTGGGTGCAATCCCCATTCATGAAGGAAGCAAAGAACGATCTTTGCTTGGCAAAGCGTCAGAGTCAAGCGCGGGAACATCCATTCTGTAGGGAACAAGCAAAAAACATATATTTTGCAATTTAAGTTCGATTTTTGCGAGAAAACTACAAAAATCGCACTTAAAAATGGGTTGAATATCGATTTGGGGAATATACTGTTTGTTTATCTGAAGGATATAAAGGAGAATGGGCTGGATTAAAAAAGTGGCAACGTTGGCAGAAATTTAATGTAGAGTGATATTACTTGTCAATACGAGTAATATGAGTAATACGCTCTTAAATTTGCTTAAAACGCAAATAAAGAAATAGAAAACCATAAAAAAATGTGATTATTTCAGAGAAAAGCAGTACCTTTGCAATATACAATGATAAATAGACGTAATGGCACAGGACATCAATCGGCTGAAGGTGGTTTTGGCCGAACAAAAGAGGACGAATAAGTGGCTGGCTGAGCAGTTGGGGAAAGACCCTGCTTCGGTGAGCAAGTGGTGTACCAATGCTTCACAACCCAGCTTAGAGACTTTGGTGGAAATCGCCAGAAGTCTCAATGTGGATGTGAAGGATTTGCTTTGGTCAACGAAAGAGCGTTAAATAAACAACAGAATCATGAGACTACCAATCAACATAGAAGAACTTCTGAGCGGACGAGCTGTAGAAGGTGACCGCATAGAATACAAGACTGGCTGGAATCCAGATGCCATATATCGCACCATCTGTGCTTTCGCCAATGACTTTGACGAAACAGGTGGCGGCTACATCGTGGTGGGAGTAAAAGAGGAGAACGGCCATGCCATAAGACCAGTTATAGGTATTGATCCTAACCAGATAGAACCTACCGAGAAAGATATGGTGGGTTATAACAATTTGATACGTCCGTACTATCAGCCTCGATTGTATATTGAGGAAGCAGATGGTAAGACGATCCTTGTCATCAAGGTTTCTCCAGGTGAGCGCAGACCATACAAGGTGCCTGACCAAATAACGGCGAAACAGAAGGCGTATAACTACTACATCCGCTACAATAGTAGCAGTATCGTTCCGAAAGACGAATACGAGCGTGAACTGATAAACCTCGCCAATCGGATGCCCTTTGATGACCGTGGAAACGACGACATTAAGTTGACAGATATCTCGCCTTTGCTTCTGCATGACTATCTCGTGAAGGTAAAGAGTAGTTTGGCTGACATTTCATTGACCGACCACATGGAGGATGTGCTGGAGCAGATGGACTTATTGGAGGCTGTACCAGAAGGATGGCGCATTAAGAATGTAGCAGCGATGATGTTCTCGGAACGCCCAGACCGCTTTTTCCGTCAAGCGCAGATAGAAATAGTTCTTTTCCCTGAAGGTAGAGAAAAGAATCCCAATAACCTGATAGAGGTGGAACCCATCAGGGGCAGTGTGCCGCAGATGATAGAGAAGACGTTAAGCTACTTGAACACCAACATCATCAAGAAACAGATTATAAAGCCCAAGGACAGGGCGCAATCCATAACATTCTTCAACTATCCCTATCAGGCTCTGGAAGAAGCTGTTGTCAATAGTCTGTATCATAGAGATTGGACGATTCGGGAACCTGTTGAAATCACCATAGAACCTGAACGCATATCCATTCTCAGTTTTTCTGGCCCAAACCACACCATCCCGATGGAGGCTGTCCAAAAAGGTCTATCGCTGCGCTCGCGCCGTTATCGCAACCGCAGATTGGGAGAGTTTCTGAAAGAATTAGACCTAACAGAAGGACGAGCTACTGGCATCCCTACTATTCAGGATGAACTAAAAGACAATGGATCTCCACAGGCAACTATTGAGACGGATGATGAACGTACTTACTTCATGATTGACATTCCGTGCCACCCAGATTTCATAAAAGAACAGGTCGCCCTGAACAAGGATGTCGTAAAAGATATCGTAAAAGAATTGTCTGAGCGTCAGAAGATTATATTAGATTTCATTGCAGAGAATCCTGCTCTTACCGCCAAGGAAATGTCGGAAAAGATGTCGGAAAAGATGTCGGAAAAGGACGGTGTCAATGAAAGGACAATCGAAAGGGATCTGGCAAAACTAAAGAAACTAGGTGTTCTCTCTCGTGAAGGTGGTCGTAAGGAAGGCAAATGGGTAATCATTAACAAAGAATAATATGCCAAAATGGTTTCATATAACGATTTCCGTATTGCTTGCGTTATTGGCGATCGGATTTTCCATCCTGATATGCGGTAAGCATCACTGGGGATATATCCCATGTGCCGCCATCGCAATTGTGCTGTTTGCTTCCTTCTATGGATTCCTCCGTTTGTGCTTTTGGGCGGGAGCAAAGATAACTTTTGCTTACGCAGATGCCTTTCAAAAGCATGTCCGTCCTCGTATAGAGGTGGAGGCGATACAGAAATACATTGCCTAGCATCCGGTTGAAAAGCTAGTTCAACAACCTCCCGAACAAACTGGCGGCTCAGTTCGCGCAATACACCTTCCCAGCTTGGTTCTGGAACACTACAACAGAAACTCTCGCCAAGAAGCTGAAGCACAGGTCTGGCGACCTCTACATCAAGATTGATGAGAGTATCGACCCCAAAACCAATAATCGTTTTTAATTCTACATGCTAATAATTTATGAACAATATGATAGACAAAGAAAAATTAATCGACTTGTTTACTCAATATGAGTACGAGACGCTTTATGTAAAAGACGGGGAATATGCAGTTTTCTCATCAGGAACAAGCATGTATCCTGCTGTAGAGATTGTAAAACTTTCAGAAGGATGTGATTTTTCAATAGCAAATCAAAAAAAGACGATACTCATGTATGATTAGATTAGAGGAGGTGAAATAATCTTTTAACACAATAATATATGCGGAGGTGTGACCCAGTGTCACACCTCCGCTTTCTTTTCCTTCATATCATTATAAATATTTAAGTAAAACACCTACCTTTGCAGTTATTATTGCACTGATACTATCAAATAATTCAAATGGCACTATATCATATAGTTAAAAAAACAGACTTTTAAATGGACAGAAATAAACAAATAATCAGGACAAGCTATGTAGGCATAGCTGCTAACGTACTGCTCGTATCGTTTAAAGCTGCAGTAGGAATAGTTGCCGGTTCTGTAGCCATCGTCATGGACGCTTTGAACAATCTGACTGACGCACTCTCGTCAGTCATCACCATAGTAGGGGCAAAGCTATCCGGACGCCCTGCTGACCACGACCACCCCTTCGGACACGGACGCATTGAGTATTTCAGTGCTATCATCATCGCCATCATCGTACTGATGGCAGGTGTGGGATCTCTGATTGAATCTGTAAGAAAGATCATTGAGCCAACCATTCCTCATTATTCTACAGTAACACTCGTTGTTATCATCGTCGCAATTATCATCAAGTTGGTTTTGGGACGGTATGTAAAGAAAAAAGGTGAACAGCTGAAGAGCGACGCTCTGATAGCCAGCGGAGCAGATGCACTGTTCGATGCGGTTGTCACTCTTGCAACACTAATATCGGCAGGCATTATGCTTATTTGGGGAGTAAACCTCGACGGCATTTCCGGAACACTCATATCGCTTGTAATTCTGAAGGCTGGTTGTGAAATGCTTGTCTCACCAATCAACGAACTGCTTGGCAGCCGAATATCTCCCGAGTTCGTCGCCAGACTGAAAGAAGAGGTAATGAGTTTCGACGGGGTTCATGGTGTCTTCGACATCATCATGAACAGCTATGGTCCTGAAACAATCATCGGCTCGTTGCATATAAACGTATCCGACACGATGACAGCACGCGAAATTCATCGTCTGACCCGAAATATTTCCAGCCGCATTTATGAAAAATTCCATGTAATTCTGACAGTCGGCATCTATGCCATCAACACAGATTCTCAGGGTCTGGGAAAACTGCAAAAAGACGTCATGGATTATGCCTCAAAACATACTGACGTACATCAGGTACATGCCTTTTTTTATTATGAAGACAGCAATTTGATAACCATTGATATTGTACCTGAGGAATGTGTCAAGGATCCCATTCTGTTTGCCTCTGAAATGAAAGCATACCTACAGGATCACTTTCCCAAATACAACTTCTCCATTATTTTAGATCGCAACTATAGCGAATAGAGAGGTTCCATATTTCTCATATCGCAAAAAACGCTTACCTTTGCAGTCAAATAGATAAAGATGACATATTTAGGTGAACTCATATCAATAGGGGTGGCATTCTCATGGACAGCTACGGCACTTCTGAGCGAATACGGGAGCAAACGAATGGGCAATCTCACGCTCAACGTAATGCGGATGCTTCTGGCTCTGCTTTTCTCGATGATACTCTTCACCGTTACGATTGGGTCTCCCCTGCCCTCTGGCGGTTCGGCAGAAGCCTACGGATGGATGCTGCTGTCAGGACTGGTTGGCTATGTCATAGGAGATTTCTGTCTTTTCCAATGCTACATCATCATCGGCTCGCGCTTCGGTCAGCTTTTCATGACACTTGCACCGCTCTCCGCTGCACTGACAGCATGGTTTACTCTCGGTCAGCAGATGTCACCCAGGAGCATCCTTGCAATGTTCATCACCCTCGCGGGTATCGGAATATCCGTACTTGGCAGGGGGGAACACCACAGAGTATCGCTCAAGTTGCCGCTTAATGGTGTGCTCTTCGCAATCGGTGCGGCTCTGTGTCAGGGAGTCGGACTTGTACTCAGCAAAATCGGAATGAACCATTACGACACGAATGCCATACCCGAATGGCTCGTACCCTTCAGCGCCAACTTCTTCCGTTGCATAGCAGGTATCACCGGATTCACCCTGTTAATGTATTTCCGTCAGGGATTTGCTCCCCTGCGCCACGCATTCCACGATGGCAAGGGAATGACTGTAGCCACCACGACTACCATTTTCGGTCCCTTCGTCGGGGTCGGATTCTCACTGATGGCAGTTCAGTACACCAGTGCCGGGATAGCCTCGACACTGATGGCACTCACCCCCATCATCATCATCCTGCCCTCCTACCTGCTCTTCCACGAACCAATCACATGGAAGTCAATCCTCGGAGCCATCATCTCAGTACTTGGCGTCAGTCTTTTCTTCCTTGGTTAAAAACCCAAAACTACGAAACACCCAAAACAAATAACATCAAAAAAAACTATCATTTATGAAAAAACTACTATTCAGCATGGCCCTTACACTGTTGTCAGCAAACGGCTTTGCACAGGAAATCTTAGGCAAGTGGCTAACAGAGGCTGGCGATGCCCAGGTAGAAATCTACCAGGAAGGCAACACTCTGAACGGCAAAATCATCTGGTTGGAGAAAGGTCCTGACACAAAAGACAGTCACAACTCCGACAAGAGCCTTCGCAACCGCAACCTGATGGGCGTTCACATCCTCAGCGGTCTGACAAAGAAAAAAGACAGATGGGAAGGCGGGAAAATCTACAACCCGAAGAACGGAAAGACCTACAAATGTTCTATCTGGATGGACGGCAAAGACCTGAAGGTAAGAGGTTACGTCGGCTTTCTGCACGAAACACAGACCTGGAAGCGCAAGTAATTTCCTTTAGAACATATTACTCTTCCATAGCTGGTACCACTCAATTTTTATTACTTCTCCAAGTAATCAAACAGATTGATGGTGCCAGTTTTACTTCACAGAGGCTCGACATCATGGAACATTATAAATCTTCATAAACTTTCCTAATAAACGATGTAAAATTAGCTATAATCGCCGAATTATAGCTAATTTTGCAAAAAATATGACAACACAAAGCAAGCCTTCCGCACTCGGTTTGCATTGTATTGTACTGATATTTAATCGTTTTTTTTATGACACTTACAACAACCCCACAAATTGAAGGTTATCCCATACGCGAATACAAAGGTGTGGTGACAGGTGAAACTATTATCGGAGCAAACTTCGTGAAGGACTTTTTCGCAGGCATCCGCGACTTTGTCGGCGGACGGTCAGGCAGTTATGAGAAGGTGCTGCGCGAAGCGAAGAACACTTCCCTGAAAGAGATGACGGAACGTGCTGAGGCTTTGGGAGCAAACGCCATCGTAGGCATAGATATAGATTATGAAACAATAGGCGAGACAAACTCGATGCTTATGGTTGCAACCAGCGGTACTGCCGTTGTGATTTGAAATGACGCTGACATATATTTACCATAGCGGATTCGTGCTGGAGACTGACAGTGCGATATTGGTGTTTGACTACTGGGAGGACCACTGCGGAGTGATGGAGTCCGTACTGGGTAAGGCGAAGCCGATGTATGTATTCTCAAGTCACTTCCACGAGGATCATTTCACGAAGGAGATATTCGAATGGAGAAAGCGCCGGGATGAGATTATATATATATTGAGCAAGGATATCTTTAAGCACAGGAGAGCCTGCAGGGAAGACGGTGATGTATGGTTGGCCAAAGGCGGCACTTACAAAGACGATAAGATCAGCGTATGGGCTATGGGCAGCACGGACAGCGGTGTATCATGGATTGTGGAAACTGGGGGTAAGCGCATATTCCATGCAGGCGACCTGAACAACTGGTATGCAAAGTTTCTGGAGGATGACAACCCAGACCAGATGCGATACAGTTTCGAGATGGAGGAAGTGTTTAATCCGGTGACTCACGACAAACAATATCTTGGCGAACTGAAAGACATAAAGAAGGTGGCGGACGGTTTCGACATAGTGATGTTTCCCATTGACGGCCGCATAGGCAACGGCTACACGCTTGGAGCCCGTCAGTTTATCGAACGGTTCAGGGTGGGACTGTTCGTTCCGATGCACTTCACCACGGGCTTCGAATCTGCATGGCGAATGAAGGAATTCACAGATGAGAAGAATATACCATTCTGGCAAATCAGCCAGGAAGGTGAGACAATAAAACTGTCAGATAGCGGAATATCTGCTATCTGACAGTTTTATATTTCTGAAAAAGATTAATAGCGATCACATATATAGTTCTTTGTGGTCATGTCGTAGTAGAGAGCCTCAAGCTCCTGAAGAGTCAGTTTCTCGACAGAATGCTCGATGATACGAATCAGCTCGTCGCGACGGAACTCATTGTGTTGTCCGAAGTGTGCCATACCCCCCTATTACTTATTTGCCAAATGCTTAATGAGGAAGTAGCCGCCAACTACCTGCAGCAACAAGCCCGGCCAGCCAAGAGTGAAGTCCTGCACAGTAGCGCTGAATCCACCGGTAAGCAATAGTTCGCCAAGTCCGCCGAGAACTTCACTTGCAAGCACCACACCGAGCAGCAGAGGCAATGAAAGACGGCGGAAATGCTGTGCAGTAAACCCAGCTATGAGTGCAAGCACTACGAGTTTCACCATCATAACCTGAAGTACACCCCAAGCAGGCATTCCGAATGCGAGGTTATTCACGATGGGTGATGCGACGGCTGCGAGAAGTCCGGTCTTCCAACCCAGTTTGTATGCTCCGGCGAGGATGACCAGCGAGAGGGGTGCAAATATGATGCCGCCCTGCGGAATAAGGTGGAATATCTGCGGCAATGCCATATTGCAGACCACAAAAACAGCAGCCCAAAGATAGGTCTTCAGTTGGTCATAATTCAGAGTGTATAGTCTGACGCTCGTTTCCATAGTTGTATTGTTTTGATTATCGGTTGCAAAAGTACGAACTTTTTTACAATTCAAATTACAACTGTCACTGATATTTTTACCAAACAGCAGATTGGGGGATGGCGGTCGAATAAATATCGCATACGACAATATGTTAAACTACATTAAAGTATCATGTAAATCGCTTACGATATAAAATATTCTCCTTACATTTGCATCGCAAACGATAGAAAGAATCAATTACACACATTAAAAAACATTACTACTATGGCAAAGATTTATGATTTCAAGGCTCTCACGAGCAAAGGCAAGGAGTTGGATTTCTCTCAGTTTCAGGGCAAGGTACTGCTGATTGTCAACACAGCCAGCAAGTGTGGCTTCACACCTCAGTTCGCAGGACTGGAGGAACTGAACCAGAAGTACAAGGACAAAGGTCTGGTGATTATCGGTTTCCCGTGCAATCAGTTCAAGGAACAGGATCCGGGCAACGACGCTCAGATTGAGGAATTCTGCCAGCTGAACTATGGCGTGACATTCCAGATTATGAAGAAAACCGATGTGAACGGTGCGAATGCCGAACCGATTTTCGAATATCTGAAAGAGCAGGCACCGACAGAGGAATATCACGGTCTGAAGGCTAAAGGCATGAAGGCTTTGTTCAAGACTATCAGCACGAGTGTAGAGAAGGACAGCGACATCAAGTGGAACTTCACTAAATTCCTGATTTCAAAAGACGGCGAGACCATCAAGCGCTATGCACCTACTACTGCTCCGAAGGACTTCGAGAAGGACGTAGAGGAAATGCTGGGTTAAACGGAGAGTGGAGAGTGAACAGTGAAAAATGTAAAATGAAGAGTGATGCACAAAGAATTACGCCTTGACAATCAGATATGCTTCCGGCTTTATTCGGCAGCGCGACTTGTGATGCAGGCATACACGCCGCTGCTGAACGAGTTGGGAATCACATATCCGCAGTATCTTGTGCTGATGGTGCTATGGGAGAAGGACTCGCAGCCGGTGAACGACATTGCTCACAGACTGATGCTGGAAACCAACACCGTGACTCCCCTACTCCAACGTATGGAGAAGCTGGGTATAGTCTGCCGGAGGAAAGGTGAGCAGGACAAGCGTCAGCAGATTGTGTCGCTAACAGAGAAGGGTCGCGAAATGGAGGAGCGGGCATTCGACATCATCCCTAAGGGTATGGGCGACCGTCTGGCTAACTGCCCACTCAGCATAAACGATTTCCAGCACCTTGCCGGTGAGCTCGACAGTGTCATAGACTCATTAAAATAGGTCTGCCTGCTGAGGTCCCGACCGGACGAAATATTTCAAAAGAACCGTTAGCAGCATTTCTTTGTCAGAGAGAGAGAGCGGGCGACTGGTTACGCCTGATGCCGCTGCATGAGCTCGCAGGCCTGCTTGCCGGTCAGGTGTTCGATGTCGAAGCGGATGGCAAGCATACGCGCGAAGCCGAGTTCCAGCTCCTTCTGCAGTCCCGCCTCGTCGCCTGGGTTATAGCGCTCGCCAAGCACGGCCAGAGTGCCCGAGGTGGCATTCTGCAGGATGTCGAGGCTCTCCGCATCGGTGAGCTGCTGGGCTTTGCGCCTCATCGGTCTGAACCCGGTCATAGGGCAGCCACTACTTCTATCTCCACCAGTGCGCCCTTGGGCAGGCTCCTGACTGCCACGGCGGAACGCGCGGGGAAGGGTTCGTCGAAAAATTCCGCATAGACTGCATTCATATCTGCGAAGTTGTTCATGTCGGTCATGAACACGGTGGTCTTCACCACATTCTGCATCGACAGCCCTGCCTCGTCGAGTATAGCCTTCAGGTTCAGGAGCGACTGGCGGGTCTGCTCCATGATTCCGCCCTCGACGATTGCGCCTGTGAGGGGGTTGACGGGTATCTGGCCCGAGGTGTAGAGGAATCCGTTAACCTTGATTGCCTGACTGTAGGGTCCGATTGCTGCCGGAGCCTTCTTTGTGCTGATTACATTCTTCATAACTTATATTATTTGTGGTTTGGTTTCAGACAGAAAAAACTGCCGCAAAATTACGTAAATTCATCCAAACACGAAGTAAATGACAGGCATTTAGGGAAGATTCTGATGAAAATGAGTATTTTTGCAGCGTTTTACATTAGAAAAGCGGACATAACATGACACATCAGACAAGGAAAGCCCTCGGGGCACTGGCGGCAGTGCTGCTGCTGTGCTGCGGAACCGTTCCGGCAGCGTGTTCCGACAGCAGCCGGACAGACGGGAAGCTGGCGGAAATCACCGCACGCGACACGCTGCTCGTGGGCACCACGGGCGACTACCGCCCGCTCTCGTTCCGCGAGAGCGACGGCACCTACTGGGGATTCTGCATCGACATGGCGCGCGCCATTGCCGACAGGCTCGACGTAGAGGTAAGGTTCGTCGCGACCTCGTGGCCCACACTTTCCGCCGACGTACAGGCCGAGCCCCAGCTGTTCGACCTTGCCATCGGCGGCATCACCATCACCGGCGAGCGGCGCGCCACGATGCTCATGAGCGAGGGCTATCTGGCAAACGGCAAGACCATCCTGTGCCGCGCCGCCGAGGCCGACCGCTACCGCTCACTGGCAGACATAGACCAGCCCGGAGTGCGCGTGATGGTGAACCCTGGCGGACTGAACGAGAAGTTTGCCAACGCCCACCTCCACCAGGCCACCATCGTCGTGTGGCAGAGGAACGAGGAGATTCCCTCGCTCGTGGCCGGGGGCAAGGCAGACGTTATGATAACCGAGATAACCGAGGCACCCTATTACGTGAAGGCCGACAGCCGCCTGGCTGCCCCCCTGCTGACCGCCCCCTTCACCCGCGGCGAAATCGGGGTGCTGATGCAGAAGGGGCAGGACGACCTGCTGCAGACGGTGAACGACGTTATTCGCCGCATGAAAGCCGACGGCTCCCTGCGCCGCCTGCACGACAAATACGGGCTGATATACGGCTTTTAGGGAGAGAGGCATCCGCGGCATCCGCGGCATCGCCGGACGAAGCGGATAACTCCCCCGCCACGCTCCCCCTGGAAAATTAATAATAACTACTGACATGAAACAGACATTACTGAAAGTGAAGACCTGCCAGTACGGCGGACTGACCATTCTGGGCGTCGAGGGCTACCGCCGCCTGAAGAATATGATGCGGAGGGGGAAGACCGGAGAATGACAGAGGCGGCGGGCGGCGCCTTCTACAGCGCAGTGCCGGGGGCATTGGGTATTTAAAACTCCTGGAAGCATTGCATTTGCCAAAACTTTCGTATCTTTGCAACACTATTGACAATAAGAGATTATGAACAACGCAGATTTTTGGGACTCCGTCCGTGCCGTCATTGCCGAGGGCTTCACACCTGAAGGTCTGCAAAAACTGGATAGTTATGCAGAACAATTTATCAGCGGAAGGCTTATATATCAACGATTTTCACCGAGAGAACAGCATGGCTGCGCAGCGGGCGGTGAAACTAATGTCATTGCATCCATACTCGCGGGAGCAGAAGATAGAGCAGATACAGAAACTGAAAAGACTGTCGGCGAGTTCGAAAGAGAGCGCGAATGCGGAGCGCGGCAGGAAGCTGTCATAGAGCAGTGGGCAAAGGCTGTGGGGTGCTGGACGGAACATGTGGAGGACATATTACAAGACTCTTTCGGCGAGGAAATTGCCGAAGGCGGTGAATTTGTCGTGGTGACAAATTTATCGCCGACCCTCTGGGAATGGTTTGTCAGAGTGACAAATTTATCGCAAGCCCCTTGGGAATGCTTTGTTGTGGCAACAAATTTATCGCAAGCGGCGGGAGACAACATTGCTGTGACAACAATTTTATCGCCGACGGCGGGGCATTAAACCAACTGAAAGAGTTTTTATCGCCGACGTCGGGGCACTAAACCAACGAGGAAGGTTTTTATCGCTGACACAAGGGCATAAAATAGGGAAAGGCGGATTTTATCGCGGCGGATGTTTGCATAAAATAATCTTTTTCTGTATCTTTGCACGCAAAACAGGAAAGAAAGAACAGGACATGGCTGAACTGAAACTTTTGACGGTTGACGACCTGTACATCTCGCCCTTCATCGCACGACGCGTGTACAACGAGGACGGGGTGATGACGTGGGTGCCGATGGAGCGCAACGTGAACCCCACAGGCACGCCCGTGATGGACTTCATAGCCCGCTCGATGGCAGAGGGGCGCGGCGACCTGGACTGGCTGGCGGCTCAGCTGGGGTGCACGCGCGAGGATCTGCTGGGGTGGTACCGCACGATGACGGGCATGAGCGCGAGGGAGTTCCGCCACGCATATATGTTCCGCATTGCCGACGAACTGCTGCGCTACACGTCGCTGAGCATCGACGAGATTGCACGCCGCACGGGTTTCCACTGTGCCAGCCTGCTCAGCCAACAGTATAAGAAGTACCGCAGGCAGACGGCGGTCCAGGTGCGCAGGTCGCTGCGACAGCCGCGCGACGAGGACCGCTACAAGCCGTGGGTGGTAAAATGAGAATACCTGAAGAACACACAATAGGCGAGGCGGGACCGGACTTGTGCCGGCCCTGCCTCAACATTTAATGAAATGGACAGACGTTTTTCTTAAATAATTGCCTTTATAGTCGTAACTTTGCACACGGAAAGAATAACGGAACAGAATTTTCATGAAGTCAACACAGAGAAACATGAGGCGGGACATCCTGGACGGGCTGCACGTGGGCATTCCCATCGCGATGGCATATTTCGCCGTGGCGTTCTCGCTCGGAATCATAGCCGCGAAGGCGGGACTGACGGCTCCGATGGGGTTCGTGAGCAGTTTCTTCACCCGCGCCTCGGCTGGAGAGTACGGCACGTACACGCTGATTGCCGCCCATGCGGCCTATGCGGAGCTGGTGGTGATGTGTCTGGTGATAAACCTGAGATATATGCTGATGAGTGCCGCCCTGTCGCAGAAGATTGCCCCGGGCACTTCGCGCTGGCACCGCCTGCTGATGGCTGTGTGCATCACCGACGAGGTGTTCGGCGTCTCGTACGCCCACCCCGGCTACACTCCGCCCGCCTACACCTACTCCGCCGCCCTCATCTCCAGCCTGTTCTGGGCGCTGGGCTGTGCCCTGGGCATCGTGGCGGGCAACATCCTGCCGCAGCAGATGGTGACGGCACTGAGCATGGCCCTCTACGGCATGTTCCTGGGCATCATCATTCCGCCTGCCCGCAAAGACAGAAATGTGCTCTATGCCCTGGCGGCGAGCTTCGTGCTGAGCGGACTATGCGCAGCGGCTCCGGTCGTGAGCGGACTGAGCAGCGGCACGCGCATCGTGGTGCTGACGGTACTGATCTCAGCCGTTGCCGCCTGGTTGAAACCCGTAAATACAGAAGCCGATGGAGAAGCATAGCGTCATCATATACATCCTGATTGCCATCCTGACGACGAACCTGATACGCGTCGTGCCGATGGCACTCATCAAGGGGCCCATCCGCAACCGGTTCGTGCGCAGTTTCCTCTACTACGTGCCCTACGTCACGCTTGCCGTCATGACCTTCC
Organism: Prevotellaceae bacterium UBA2744; assembly: GCA_002353575.1. GTDB lineage: Bacteria > Bacteroidota > Bacteroidia > Bacteroidales > Bacteroidaceae > Minthosoma. Next base: position 156,388 of record DEJQ01000024.1, on the reverse strand, counting down.
CCGACATGATTCTCGTCACCCCCACCCCGCTGCCCGGCGTGCTGGCATTCGCCGCCGGCATCATTGCTGCATGGCTGCGCCTGGGGCTGTTCGCCGTGGCAGCCATCTGTTGCGCCATAGTCTATCTGCTGAGCATGCTTTTCGCCGGTTGATTTCCGGCTCGCAGGAATTATCTGAAGAATACAGGAAAAGAAGAAATCCCCAGCCAACCGAGGGCCGGGGATTTCTTCTTTTCCGCGTCAGCGAATCTGGTATTCCGGATTCCACACCTCCGTCCGCCCGTCGGGGAACACGACCTCGAACTGCGAGTCCTCCGTGAAACGTATCACGGTGCCGTCCTTCATTATGCGCCTGTCGGCAGCCCCGTCGAGCGGCGCGCCCAACTGAAGCATGAAGTTGCAGCGGCGCAGATATTTCACGAGCGGCTTCATGTCGGCAGCATGCTCACTGCGACGGTCGAAGTATGTGCCGAACCAGGGACGCACCGCAGGCTCACCCTCATCGCCGGGCTGCGAAACCACCACGTGCAGGATGCTGGCGTTCACCCCCGCATGGAAATACCTGTCGGCAATGGGCTTCAGCTTCTCGTAGCTCCAGTCGTCCTTCGCCAGCTCGGGCCACCCGTCCGTGAAACTCTCTGCCCACACACGGTTCTTTCCGCTGCGACGGGCAGCACCCACGGCAGCGTCAATCTCCTTCTTGCGGAACTTCCTGTCATCGACCCAGAACTCAGCAGCCACCTCGTCCGCCGCACTGCCATACGTGATGCTGTCACCGGGGAACGGACTGTGGGCATAGGGTTCACACCAAGTGCGCAGTCCATACTCATGAGCCTTCTCTGTCAGTCCGCCCATATACTCACTTGCCACGAGGTCGGCTATCAGGCAGTCGAGGTCTTTCCGGCAAGCCTCATCGCCGTAGTCGAGCGGATAACCGAACCGCTGCCGGAACTTCTCGAATATAGAGTCCGTATAGTTCTGCTTGCCGCGCTCCCAGCTGTCCACGACGACGGTGGTCAGCGTAGGGCGGTCTTTCTTCGGAATGCGACGCAATATCTCGCCCACGAAAGCCTCGAAGTGTTTCTTCACGTGAGTCTTCGAGAGTTTGTCCACCTCCAGCCCTTCAGCCTCGGGCGAACACGGACTGCACACCACATCGGTGCCCTGCCTCGTCTTGCACACCTCTACACCCTGCGGCGTCCAGTTGCGCATAGCCTCCCCGGGCTTAATCCACGGACCGCCCGACTGGCTCCAACCCGGACAGTTGAATATACCCATCTCGATGCCGAGCCTACCGGCTGTCTTCAGAGCCGTTCTGAGATTCTTCCACCACAGCTTGCTCTGGAACTTATTCCTGCCATAGAGCTCCGTCGCAGATGTCAGATTCCCATCGACGCGGTTGCGTATGTCTGTAGCCAGGAAAGCCAGCGTGATGCCGTTTTCCTTCATCCATTCCAGGTCGGCCTTCACACCCTTCGGATCCACCCGCTCATTTACCCAATAATAGTAGCACCCCACCTTTATACTGTCGGGCGGAGCGAGAAACGACTGCCACAGACCTGCCCGCACATCTTCCGCGGCATTCTGCGCCTTCGAAACAAACGTCAACAAAAAAAACAGTAAAGTCAAAACGAGATTCTTCATAGTCATATATATTTGAGTTTGATTATTTGCGATTGATTTCTTTCGGTTGATTAGTTGCGCTCGATTAGTTCCACATGATTAGCTGCGCTCGATTATTTGCGCTTGATTATTTTACACTCCAGCAGTTTATCAACAACCCTTTCGGCCAGAGTCTGAGCCCCCACGGCGTTGAAGTGGAGCCGGTCAGGCAGCAGCGGCAGGTCGGAGGCATCGACAACATGGAAATTCCGGTCTTCCTCCGCCAGACGATTCAAGGCATCGGCTACGCGCGGACTGCGCTGGCGGCTTTGCAGAGAATAGTTGCCGCAGACGACGGGCAGCCGTCCGTACTTCTTCTTTCCCGTCACCTCGACAAGATGCCGGCGCACATGGGCAATGACCGCCTTCAGGTTGTCATAGTAGAGACTGTCCGCCTTCTGGTCGCTCTCGCCCTGATGCCACAGCATGAACTTTATGTCAACATGCGAGGGCAGATTCCGCAGACAGTCGTCAATCTGCCGTTCAAAGGCAAGCAGAAGCGACTTGCCGCCATGACTGGCAGAAGCAGTGCCGCCGAGAAACTCCGGGTCGGCACTCCAATAGAGTCCGTGGGTGCTGCCCTTGCACGAAGGGTCGATAGCCGTTCCGCCGTCGGTGTGCTTTATGACATAGAACGGACGCCCCCACAGCCCCTCCAACTTATGATATACGATTGCATCAAAACCCCAGCTCTTCTCAATCCCGGGCTTTGCAACGCGCGGCGAGAAAGGAGCGAACTCACCCGTTGCAGTCTCAAAATCCCCACTTCCATAGCTCCACATACAATACTTATAACTGACGCCCGAAGGAAAATCCCTCATAGGCACACGCCCGTCGGCATTCGACTGCCCTGCAGTCAGGATTACGGGCACATCAGCCCTTGCCGCCACCACAGTTCCCAATATGAACAACAACAAAAATCGTTTCATCGCATTTCCTTAAATTTGCGGTAAAGGTACAAAAAATCCATCACACCCACAACAACGGCAAAGCGATAATGGAACCCACGTTCAAAGTTCCGGGATTTATCAAAAAACCCCCGTGCATCACTGCACAGGAGTTCAATCTACTTTTTAATCACTTTTTACTCGCCATGTATCTCACGACACGTTTGCAGGCGAATTACTAACTAACTTGAAAAAATTTACTGACTTTTTCTTTCATCAGCATTATCTGTGTATATTGAAGCTTCTGTTTTAGGGAATACGCACAAAATAGGCGTAGAATTGAAACATCCCTAAATCTCTACTCTGTGGTCGTGAGAATTACCAAATAACAAAGATATAGCGATACGTCAATCCCACGCCAAAGCGTGAGATGGCCACTATGCGATCTTGTGTTATTACTTGAAATTTCTCACGTTTCAGAGTACAAGACAAAGCACAATGCTCATCAATTTTATGTTGTCAAAATTCAGAGATTCAGCCGTCAAGGCACACCACCCGATAGTAGTTGCTGCATCGCCGCCATCGCCCGAAAGGATGTCAAAACAGCATTCTGCATGAAAATCCGATGCAAAACTACGTAAAAAATCCACAAGTGCCAAAACTTTCCACATTTTTATCGATATTGACGTCGCTATAGAGTCAACCCGAAATCAACCTGAATCTTTAAACACAGACAAATGAATGAGAAAATTTGGCTGTATCAGAAAAAGTTCGTACCTTCGCAGCCGATTTATGCCGCAGAGGCTCGAATAAGCAAGTCAGAAATGTGACTTCGCCTCACGGTCCAACCCTAAAAACAATAATAATAAAATGTACGTAATCGTAGAAATTCAGGGTCAGCAGTTCAAGGCTGAAGAAGGCAAAAAGCTTTTCGTACACCACATCAAGGATGTAGAAGCAGGCCAGGCTGTTGAATTTGAGAAAGTCCTCCTCGTTGACAACGGTAAGATCACTGTAGGTGCTCCGACAGTAGAAGGTGCAAAGGTTGTTGCTGAGGTTACATGTCCACTCGTTAAGGGTGACAAAGTATTAGTGTTCCACAAGCGCCGCCGCAAGGGCTATCGCAAGCTGAACGGTCATCGCGAGCAGTTCACTGAAATTCTCATCAAGCAAGTTGTTGCATAACCTGAGAGAGACCAAAAGTAATTTATTCATTAACTTCTAAAAAAGACTATTCAATATGGCACATAAAAAAGGTGTGGGTAGTTCTAAGAACGGCCGTGAATCACACTCAAAACGACTTGGACTTAAGCTTTTCGGTGGTCAGTTTGCTAAAGCTGGTAACATCATCGTTCGTCAGCGTGGCACTAAGCACAACCCAGGCAAGAACGTAGGTATTGGTAAGGATGACACTCTGTACGCTCTCGTAGATGGTACAGTAGTATTCAAGAAGGGTCGCCTCAACCGCTCTACTGTTTCAATCGTTCCTGTAGTAGCTGAATAAAGGTATAGCCACCTCTTGTTCCACGAAAAGAGAACATAAAAATAAAGTACCCCCTTAGGCTCAAAGCTTAAGGGGGTTATTATTTTTCCGGGTAATCTGATTTTTTTGATTATTCTGATTATTCTACAGAAAAGCCTGATTAACCAACGAAGAATTCTGATTATTCTGCGGAGAAATCTGATTATTCTGCGGAGAAATCTGACTATTCTGCGGAAAATTCTTTGATGCGCTGCTCTTCGGCCAATTTGCAGATGAGCAGCGTATTGTCCTTCTCGGCTACGATATATCCGTCAAGTCCCTGTACTACAACACGGCGCTCCTGAGTAGTATGGATAACGCAGTTCCTGGTTTCGTAGAGACGCACATTCTGACCAATGACGTTATTGCCTGCTGAATCTGCTTCGGCAAGGGTGTGGAGCGAGCCCCATGTGCCTACGTCACTCCAACCGAAGTTAGCCGGGAATACGAATATCTCGTCAGCCTTCTCCAGCACAGCATAGTCGATAGAAATGTTCTCACACTTTGGAAATTCGGAATTGATCATTTCCTGCTCTTTGTCTGTGCCATAGACAGAGAGCATATTCTCGAATATATCGTTTACGTCAGGCAGATAGATGCGCAAGGCATTTATAATGGTACGTACATTCCACACGAATATACCTGAGTTCCAATAGAAAGCCTTATTCTGGATGTAGTCCTTGGCTTTTGCAAGGTCGGGTTTTTCCTTGAACGACTCTACGCGGAATATTTCCTGATTGCGCAGAGAGGGCTCCTGAAGATTTGCCTCTATGTAGCCATATCCTGTTTCAGGGCGAGTCGGTTTCATGCCAAGCGTAACGATACTGTCGGTCTCCGACACGAACTGAAGGGCAGAATTAATGACACGCTGAAATTCCACAACATCTGTAACCAGGTGATCGCTTGGTGCCACGACGATATTTGCCTTTGGGTTCTTTGCCTTGATGCGCCAGCTGACGTACGCTATGCAAGGAGCCGTATTGCGACGGCATGGTTCGAGCAAAACGTTGGATACTGGTATGTCTGGGAGCTGAGCCTTGACAATGCCGGAATATTTCTCGCTTGTAACCACCCATATATTTTCGGGCGGCACCACTCCTTTGAAGCGGTCAACAGTCATCTGTATAAAGGTGCGCCCTGTACCGAACACATCGATAAACTGCTTTGGGCACTCAGGAGTGCTCATTGGCCAGAAGCGACTACCGACGCCACCCGCCATAATTACTAAATGATTGTCTGCTCTACTCATAATAATAAAAAAATAAGCGTTACATAGAATTTTATGCAAATCCTACTGGAAAAATACGTAAACTCTAAGCTAAGGAATCTTTTTACCTTGCATTTGCCGTGCAAAGTAACATTTTTATAATCTATTTACCAAATTTTAAACTTATTTTTTTAAGAATGGTATGCAATAAGACCCTGAAGAGGTTCCTTGAGTACGTTCCCTACGTTGTAGCCAAGCATAGCTGCAACGGCTTTGATTTCCGGCTGGTAGTAGTAACCAACTGAGCCTACCAAGTTGACTGTAGAACCATCGTAAGCAGATATATTACGCAAAAAGAACTGACGGAAGCAGTCGATAAGCAGCGCACGTATGGCATCATCGTCGCGATGACGTGCACAGAAAGGCGAGAGACTGGCAAGAAAGCGGTTAGGAAACGGTTCGCGATATGTGCGCTGAATTATGTCGGGGGCAGTAAGTCCGGTTTCATCCATGAAAAGTGTACATATCTCGGCGGGGAGTTGATGCTTCAGTACATCGCCCACAAGACGCTTACCGATATATGCCCCACTACCTTCGTCGCCAAGGATGAAGCCTAGAGGCGACACATTCTTGATGATGCGTTCGCCATCGTAGTAGCACGAATTGGAGCCAGTGCCGAGAATAGCTACTATACCAGGCACATTGCCGCAGAGTCCGCGTGCAGCACCCAGCATGTCACTCTGCACTTCAACCTGAGCATCGGCACTGATAACCGTACGTAAGGCAGAGGCAACCTTCGGAGAGGCTTCGGGAGTACATCCGGCACCATAAAAATAAATCTCAAGCTGGTCATCTGAGAACCCTTGAGGAGGAAGCTGCGGAAGCAGTTCGCCCTGAAGCACATCACAAATTTCTGATTCGGCTTGCAGAAAGGGGTTGATGCCCTGTGTCTGAAGAAGCATCTGGCTTTCATCAGCAGCAAGAAGACACCATGCCGTCTTAGTGGAGCCACTGTCTGCTATAAGTTTCATCAGCACTTAATGTTCAGTTCCTTTACAATTGTGCTGATACGCTCCATTGTAGAGAGACGGGATGGAACAAGCGGCAGACGGAGTTCGTTTTCGAGCAGTCCCATACTGCTCAGCATTGCCTTCACTCCGGCAGGATTGCCATCAACGAATAGAAGTTTGAAGAGTTCTGCAAACTTATGGTGAATAGTCAGTGCGTTTGAGTAGTCGCCTGCGAGGGCAAGACGCACCATACGACTGAACTCTTTTGGAAGTGCGTTGCCAATAACGGATATTACTCCTGCTGCCCCAAGGGTTATAAGCGGGAAGGTAATGCCATCATCACCTGAAATAACATCGAAATCCTTTGGCTTGTTCTTTATGATATCGTCAATCTGACCGAAATTACCGCTTGCCTCCTTGATTGCTACGATATTCTCACAGTCACGAGCAAGACGTAGGGTTGTTTCGGCAGTCATATTGACTCCTGTACGACCTGGAACATTGTAAAGCACTACAGGCACGGGACTGTTGGCAGCAATAGTGTGGAAATGCTGATAAAGCCCCTCCTGTGACGGTTTGTTGTAATAGGGACAAACACTGAGGATACCGTCGATGCCCCGCAGATCTGCTTTCCCCAGTTGGTTGACTATAGCAGCAGTGTTGTTGCCGCCCATACCCAACAGGATTGGAATACTTCCCTGCACTTTGTCGCGAACAAGATTAATGATATTCTGTTTCTCTTCTTCGGTCAGGGTCGGAGTCTCGGCTGTAGTGCCAAGAACACAAAGGAAATCTGTACCGTTGGAGAGTTGATAATCAAGGATACGACGTAAGGAGATATAGTCAACCTCACCAGTAGATGTGAACGGGGTGACAAGTGCTACGCCAAGTCCTTTGAATTTATTGTGTGCCATGTATGCTTTTAAATTTCGACTGCAAAGGTAGCTAAATTTGTGAAAAGATAACTACAGAAAAGTAAAAAATCTGCACAATAGAATAGCTATCCAGATTTTATCTGATTTTATAAATTCAGTTGCCATCCGAGAGCATCTGCAGAAATTCTGCCTCTCCGACAATGCGAACTCCCATTTTTTGGGCTTTCTCGAGTTTTGCCGGACCCATATTCTCACCTGCCAGAACAAATGAAGTGTTTTTTGAGATAGAACCTACGTTCTTGCCCCCATTCTGTTCGATGATAGCTTTATACTCATCGCGCGAGTGCTGAGTAAACACCCCGGAGATGACAACAGACTGTCCGGCAAGGATGTTGGTCTGACCGGCAAGGGTTTCTTCAGAGAGAGACATTTGGAGTCCTGCCTGACGAAGGCGTTTGAGGATAGCAAGAGAGCGTTCGTCATGGAAGAAACGTATAATGCTTTCTGCTATAACCTGCCCCACTCCATCTACGGAAAGGAGTTGGTCGAGGGTTGCATTCTCGAGAGCATCCATAGTCTTAAACGCACGGGCAAGGAGCTTAGCTGTAGTTTCACCGACGAAACGAATGCCAAGGGCAAATACAACACGTTCGAATGGCACCTGAGTAGAAGCTTTGATGCTATCGACGACTTTCTGTGCCGACTTGATGCGTCCGCGGTTGCTGCCACAGATATCAGCAACAGTAAGAGTATATAGGTCGGCTATGTCATGAATGAGCCCGCGCTGCCAATAATCATCAACCGTCTCAGGTCCGAGCGAATCAATATTCATTGCCTTGCGCGAAATAAAATGTTCGATACGTCCTTTTATCTGTGGCGGACAGCCTGAGTCGTTGGGACAGTAATGGGCAGCCTCACCTTCGACACGTATGAGAGGAGTTCCGCATTCAGGACAGGTAGTGATAAAACGCACAGGCTGCATATCAGTCGTACGTTGCGACAAATCTACTCCGACGACTTTTGGAATAATCTCCCCACCCTTCTCGACATATACCATATCACCTATATGGAGATCGAGCTGCCGGATGACGTCGGCATTGTGAAGGGAAGCACGTTTAACGACTGTGCCGGCAAGTTGGACAGGATCCATATTAGCTACTGGCGTGACAGCTCCAGTACGACCGACCTGATAGGTCACTTCATTTAGTCGCGTACATTCACGTTCTGCCTTGAATTTGTACGCTATAGCCCAGCGTGGCGATTTAGCAGTATAGCCGAGATGACGTTGTTGGCGAAGCGAATTGACCTTCAGCACGATTCCGTCGGTAGCTACAGGCAGGTTCTTGCGTTCCACATCCCAGTAGTCAATGAAATCAAGTACTTCCTGAACAGTCTTGCATTTCTTCATGCCCTGACTGATCTTAAATCCCCACCCCGCAGCCATTTGCAGGTTTTCATAATGACTGCTGTCAGCAGGAATTTCATCACCAAGAAGATAGTAGAGATAAGCATCAAGTCCACGTTCTGCAACTATACGTGTCTTCTGGGACTTGAGGGTCCCGCTGGCAGCGTTACGAGGATTGGCAAAGAGGTCTTCTCCTGCCTTGGCACGCTGTGCGTTAAGTGCCTCAAAGGAAGTCCAGGGCATGAGGACTTCACCACGAATCTCAAATTCATGCGGATAGCCACTTCCCTCTTTCAGACGAAGTGGGATGGAACGGATCATGCGCACATTGGCAGTGACATCATCACCCCGCACACCATCGCCTCTGGTAACGGCCTGAGTCAGCTGACCATCTACATAGGTGAGAGAGATACTCAGACCGTCGTATTTCATCTCAGCACAGATTTCGAACTCTTCTCCTTCAAGTCCGCTGCGCACACGTTCATAGAAATCTCGAATGTCAGCCTCGTTATATGTGTTGGCAAGCGAGAGCATAGGATACTTATGTGGCACACTACGAAACGACTGGTTGAGGTCACTTCCCACACGCTGTGTAGGTGAATTGGGGTCGGCATACTGCGGATAGAAGAGTTCGAGATCCTGCAATTTATGCATCATCTGGTCGAAGTCGTAGTCGCTGATTGTAGGATGGTTCAGCACATAATAATTATAATTGTGCTGCTCGAGTTCGCGTCGCAGCCTTAGTATCTCTTCCTGTGGAGTCATAGCATGTACAATTTACCATGTACAATTTACTTTTTAAAAGTATAATGTACAATTTGTTTACTCTGCAAAGTTACAAAATTCGAAAATTGTATGCAAAAGTTGTGCGAACATTGTAACAAAGGAACAAAATTCAGCAGAAAAAAAGCAAAAATACTAAAAGTTCATTCATTTTTTGTGATAACTTACACAAACTTTCCACTTATTTTGTGTAAATTTGCACAAAATATTGAGTTAATCACTCCTTTCAACCACAGAAATCATGGAACGGAACATCTATCAGGAACTCTGCAAATGGAAATCATCAACTCGACGCAAACCTCTAATTCTTGAAGGGGCACGTCAAGTTGGCAAAACATGGATTGTACGTCATTTTGGCGAGAACGAATATACCCATGTAGCATATATAAACTTTGAGGAAATGAAGAATCTCCGCGGACTCTTCACTGTAGATTTCAATGTGGAACGCGTAATGCGTGCCATACGATTAGCCACAGGTTGTCCATGTGTAGCAGGTGAAACTCTAATATTTCTGGACGAAATACAGGACGCAGAAGGTGGTCTCACCATGCTGAAATATTTCTTTGAAAACATGCCAGAACAGCATATAATCGTAGCCAGTTCGCTGCTTGGCATCGAACTTCACAGAAAAGAATCATTTCCCGTCGGAAAGGTTGACTTCTTGCGCATGTACCCTATGACATTCATCGAATTCCTTCGTGCAGTTGGAGAAACGGCCATGGCAGACCTTATCATCAGTGCGGATTGGCAGACAATTGCACTATTCAGCCAGCAACTGACCGAACGCTTGCGCCAATATTACTTTGTAGGAGGAATGCCCGAAGCCGTACAGGCCTTTGCCAACGAGGCACTTCCCGAAGAAATACGGCATATACAAAACAACATCCTTCAAAGCTATGACAATGATTTCTCAAAACACGCACCAAACGAACTGGTTCCACGTATCCGCCTCGTTTGGGACTCTATCCCCTCGCAGCTTAGTCGGAAAAACCGTAAATTCATATATGGCCTAGTTAAGGAAGGAGCACGTGCCCGTGAATTTGAAGCAGCACTAATGTGGTTGTGCGACTGTGGACTTACCTATAAAGTGAAATGTGTCAAAACACCAAAATATCCACTGAAAAGCTACGAAGACCAGTCGGCATTCAAGCTCTTCACTATTGATGTCGGATTGCTATGTGCCCAGATGGATGTAGAGCCCTCACTTCTTTTGCAGAAAAACAACATTTTTACCGAATTCAAAGGCGCGCTCACCGAACAATACGTAATGCAGCAGCTATTACCATACCACACACTTTATTATTGGTCGAAGCCCAATTCACAGGCTGAGGTTGACTTCGTTATACAGCAAGACGGCAATGTAGTGCCCATTGAAGTAAAAGCAGAAGACAATCTTAGAGCCAAAAGTCTCCGTCTGTTTATTGACACATTCGCCCCTGCTTGCGCTTACCGTTTATCTATGTCAAATTACAGGAAAGAATCTCAATTGGCAAACATACCTCTTTATGCTATAGCTACCTGTGCCAATTAAGCAACATTCCAAATAGAACGGGTTCCGACATTTTTTTGAAAGATTTTAGAATGACAGGTATATTTTTCCAAAGGATTGTAACTAAATAAAAAAGCCCCGAAAGCATAAGGCTTTCAGGGCTACCCTTTTCAGGGATTTTCCCCTTATATTTTTCAAATCTTCTAATTATCTCTTGTGGCCAACGACAACATCGTCGAATGGTACTGTTACGTTAGAGTAAGCACGAACTGTGATAGGTACTTCGCTCCATCCGTGGTGACCACCAAGGATAGATTGTGGGTTTGGTTTCCAATCGTCCCAAGGTTTAGATTCGGAGTAAAGGAGTTGCAATGCCTGATTACCCTTGATGAATACATAACTCTTTGACCAAGTATCTTCTGGATCGTCGTCTACATAATACGCATCACCGAAATTAGCCTTAGCTGCATTTACGAGAGCCATATACTGATCGAGTGTTTCATTGTTGTTATAGAAGAATATCCAACCGTCACCCAACTTAGAACTATTTGTAACTGAGTAAGAGTATACCGGGTTAGAGCCAGAAACTCGTGGAACCCATGATGGAACATTAGATGCACCTTCAACAATATTAGCAAGGATAGAATACTTGAATGTACCAGAAAGATTACCTTGACCATGTTCACTGGCACCTGCACCTTGACGGCTATAGCTTGCCTTACCATTTACTGTAATCTTAGCTTTCTGACCTTCAACTACCATACTAACTGTACCACCATCTGTAGAAATATTAGACCATTGATTTTCTGTGGACATACCCCATGAGAAGTAATCCATACCAAAGTTTACATGAGTTTCTGAAGTAGATGAGTAGTTTTCCATACACATCCATTCATCACCCATGATAACGACACCACCGAAAGCAAATGCAGGAATATCTGTTACAGTCATAGGAACAACAAGATCGATATCACTGCCGGTGAAAGTGACAGTACCAGTTTCTGTGACAACTGGATTGATTTCGAAGTTTTCAGCCTTATCAGTTCCGTCGAGAACAATGTTTCTGCGATATACAGTTCCGTCAGAAGCAACGATATTGATAGTTGCAGGACCATTATATTTATACGGAAGTTTCATATAGTACTTACCTTCGATGTCAGTCATAACAGACTTAGTAACCTCACCTGCATAAGAGAGGCTGGCGCTTGCAAGTACACCCTTGCCGTTATCGGTGATAGCACCGCTGAGTTTAGAAACCACAGGCAAAGTAAGAGTTACCTTACGCTCTGCACCAGCCTGAGTAATCTTTATATTCTCAGAAGACACTTCTGGAAAGTAGTTTGCATAGTCAGAAGATGCTACAGAAACTGCAAAATCTGTATTTGTAGGAACATAAGTAGAGAACTTACCGTTGGCATCCGTAACGCCTGAAGTCTGACCTACGATAACCTTCTGGAAAGGAACTGCATTACCAGCTTCGTCAACAACAGTCACCTGACATGTTGCACGAGACTCAGGATAGTCGAGGTTGTGCCAAGAGAAGTGCTTGATTTTGCCTACATAAGTTCCATCAGCCTGCTTGTAAGCCATACCCTCTTCTTCCCAAAGACCTGTTTCTTCATTGAAACTCCAAAGAGGAATCTCATCGTATGCTTCCATACCTTCCGGAGCCTTAGCAAATGTAACAGTTGCTTCAGAACCTTCCTTCAGCTGAAGTTCCTTACCGTCCTTCTCGATAGTAACACTAATCATACCATAACTGATAAGCTGGGAAGTAGAGCCGTCTTCGCGAACTGCAGCAAGGTCACCACCAGGCATCTGGTCAGCGAAGTCTTCGTCTTCAGGGTTCAGATAAGCAGTGCTTATAGACACAGAACCTGTAACTACATTACCATCGCCATCGACAAGAGAATTGGCAGGAACAACAACACTTACATTATTATTCCAATCAATTGGCACACTTGTTTCTTGATCAGCACTAATAGAAGTTGAAGATGAATACTTCATCTGTACTTCCCACACTTCGCCCTCCTTGAATTCAACAGAACGAACAACGTCTGCATAGTTATTACTTGAAAAACGAACAACGGCACGACCTTTCACAACATTAACAGAATTAAGAGAGAAGGCACCATCAGCATTCGTGTAAGCGACCTCATTTCCTGATGTAACTTTCACACCGCTCATCGGAGAGCCGTACTCACTGGTAACAAAACCTGAGAGTTTTGCCATTTTCATTGTTGATGGTTGTACCGGAGTTGGAGTGAAACTTCCTCCACCTCCTCCATTAGGAGTATTTGGAGCCCCATCGTCACTACTGCTACATGCAGTAAATGTAAGTGAACCTACGAACAGGCTTGCAAGAAGCCAGAAATTCAGTTTCTTCATAGTAATTTTTTTTTAAGTTAATACTAAGTTTAATACTAAGTATATTAAGTATTAAAAGATTAGGTATTCATTAGTTTTCTTGTTGCCAAGTCATTTCACCATAAGCAATAAGGTTGTGAGGAGAGCATGCAATCTCAGAACCATCGCCTACCTTGAGTTTATCACCGTTGATGGTGTACTCAAACGTTTCTTCATAAGCTGGATCAATTGGCTGCATAATGAAATCTCCCTTGCTGCTCCATGCTTCCTTTGTAAAAGTAACTGTAATCTTATTATTATCAACAAGAGTGTAAGTACCTGTCATACTATGAGCTATACGTTCTCCAAGGTAAGCTCCTGTAGGACGGGTAGGATCGATTGGAATAGACGGTCTGTCATATTGTGCTTCAGAAGGATCTGTACTATACTGACAAGCACTCTCAGTTAATTCGATTGTTTTATCTGCCCTGATTACATATATCAACTTATGTGCATAACGCCACATTAACTGATTAGGATTATCAGGCTGAGCTGGGAATTCGCCTACCCATTTACCTACTATACTGGTTGGACCGGCGGGGGGAGTTGGGGGAGCTGGGGTATTATCTTTGTCATCGCCACAAGCGACAAATGCAAGTGAACCTACGAACAGGCTTGCAAGAAGCCAGAAATTCAGTTTTTTCATAAACTATAAATTTAGAGGTTAAAAGTTAATAATATTAAACAAATATTTTTCACATCGCAAAAATAGCCCATGTGTACGACACCAACGATTTATAATCGCAGAAAAGGATTTCATATTTGCAGAAATAGTTTCTCGAAAAATGTAAAAAAATATCATATATGCAGAAAGTGGTATTTTTAAACGGCAAGAACAAACACTTTTGAGAATTTAATCAGATGCATTTACAAAAAATTCATACTTTTGTACAGAAGCTGATAAAAATATAAAACTTTAATAAACTAAATCCGATTTCATCGAGAAAAGAAACGCAAAATGAGTGCAGTATTTGCAATATCAACACCATTTTTTGTATGTCTGTTTTATTTAATTTTAACAGGCATTGAAGCATATAAGAATAAATGTTCAAAGAATCGCCGTGCATTATTCGTATTCTTCACTGCTGCTACAATTCTATACTTTGGTCATGGAGTTTTCTTCAGTCACAATACGGATCTAATTCCTTTTACCGACTGGTTATATGCTACATGCAATCTGGCTGTTTATCCACTTTGGTATCTTTACATTTGCAAACTGACCCAAAAAGAGACATCTTTAGTTCATCAACTGGTCATCCTACTGCCTACAATACTTGGCTGCATAGCGGTAGGAATAGTATATATAATAATGTCGGAGAGCGACATTAAACTTTTTATCGATCACTATTTGTACCACAACCAATATGAGAATCTAAGTACTCTTGCAAAAGCACAAGCACGCATACATAGTGCTTGCAAGGTTGTGTTTGCTTTACAGATAATCCCTGCCTTATATTTAGGATACGAGAAGATAAACAAATTCAACAAATACGTAAAAGACACCTATTCAGACATAGAAAACAAAAAGTACCAGCATCAATGCATTATCTGCTAGTATTATTTGTAATTACCTCTCTGGCCTCGTTCGTAATAAATATAATAGGACGATACCGTTTTGCAGACTCTCTACTACTCATTTCTATTCCATCAATCATTTTTTCTGTCCTATTATTTTCTATCGGCTATGTTTGTATAACGTACAACTTCTCGATTGAAGACATAGCAAACGACAACAAGCAAATTGATGATTTCATCGAAGAAAATACCCAGCCATCAGAACTTAGAATACG
The DNA here is from genome assembly GCA_002353575.1 of Prevotellaceae bacterium UBA2744. GTDB lineage: Bacteria > Bacteroidota > Bacteroidia > Bacteroidales > Bacteroidaceae > Minthosoma. Next base: position 141,353 of record DEJQ01000024.1, on the reverse strand, counting down.
CATAGAGAAGTTGATGGAGGAAGAGAAAATCTACCTGCAACCAAATCTGAAACTTCAGGATGTGGTTCGTTATGTGCAGTCGAACCGCAACTATGTTTACAATGCCATAAATAAGGAAATGGGTATCTCGTTCAATGATTATATAAATAAACTAAGAATAGAGTACGCAAAGACATTGCTAATCAAACAATCGAATCTATCACTAAACGAGATAGCAGAGAAATCAGGCTTCACAAGTACAGCTTCGTTCTACAGGAATTTCAAATCGTTCGCAGGAGTAAGTCCTAAAGAATTTCAACATAGCGAGAGTACAAAATAAAAAACAAAGGCTTGACACTGAAGTCAAGCCTTTTATTATGCTTATTGTGTAATCTTATTCTTCACCGACAATCTTCCAGCAGCATGCTGCAATGGCAGCACCTACGAACGGACCGACGATGAACACCCAAAGGTCGCTGAGAGCCTGACCACCCTCGAAGAGTGCAGGACCGATCGAACGGGCCGGATTGACAGAAGTGCCTGTATAGTGGATACCTACAAGGTGAATAAGGATGAGGGAAAGACCTATTGCAAGACCTGCGAAGTTGCCTGCCCCCTTCTTAGCATCAGTCGTACCAAGAACTACGAAAACGAAGATTGCAGTAAGCACGATTTCAGCAATAAGACCAACTGTAGTGCCATGGGCGCCACAGCTGTTAGCACCAGTAGTAGTGCCGCCTGCCAGTACGAGGTCGGTAGAAGTGAGAGCGAACAGGATTGCTGCACCAAGACAAGCTCCGACTACCTGGAAAATCATATACATACAAGCATCCTTTGCACTCATACGCTTTGAAAGAAGACAACCTAGAGTGATGGCTGGATTAATGTGGCAGCCAGAAACTCCACCGATGGTGTACGCCATAGCAATAACTGCAAGACCGAATGCCATCGCTGTACCCACAACACTGGCTGTGTCTGATCCGCAATTAAGACTGACAGCTGTGCCGCAACCCATAAGCGTAAGTACAAGTGTACCTACCATTTCTGCAAGATACTTTTTCATAATACTTTTAATTTTTTTATTGTTAAACAATAGGTTCCAGAATAGTTATGCGGGCATAGACTTTCTGGAACCGTAATATTACTGATTAGTTGTTTTCAGGACGAAGCTGACGAACAACCTCAGCTGTGCGCCACATTTCTGAGTTGTGCAGTGCTGCAAGCTCTTTTTCAAGACCTACACGATAGTCTGGCTTTGAGTTTGCATCGATGGAAATCTGTGCCTCGTTACCTGACTTAACTGATTCGTAGAGTTTCTGAACCACTGGCTTGATAGCATCGTGGAAACGTGGATACCAGTCAAGAGCACCACGCTGTGCAGTTGTAGAACAGTTTGCATACATCCAGTCCATCCCCTTTGCAGCGAAGAGAGGCATCAAAGACTGTGTCAACTCTTCTACCGTCTCGTTGAATGCCTCAGATGGAGTGTGACCATTCTCACGGAGCACTTCGTACTGAGCGAGAAGAAGTCCCTGGATAGCACCCATGAGCGAACCACGCTCACCTGTCAGGTCAGAAGTAGCCTCACGCTGGAATGTAGTTTCAAACATATAACCGGAACCTATACCGATACCGAGAGCAAGTGTACGTTCGAGAGCACGGCCTGTTGCATCGTTATATACAGCATAAGAAGAGTTAAGACCACGACCCTCGAGGAACATAGTACGGAGTGATGTACCACTACCCTTTGGAGCTACCATGATAACGTCGATATCCTTTGAAGGAACACAACCTGTACGATCGTTCCATGTGATAGCAAAGCCATGAGAGAAATAAAGAGCCTTACCAGGAGTAAGATACTTCTGCAGAGTTGGCCATACAGACATAACAGCTGCGTCAGAAAGCAGACACATCACGATTGTACCCTTCTCTGCTGCTTCCTCGATAGAGAAGAGGGTCTCGCCTGGCACCCATCCGTCAGCCTTAGCCTTCTCAAATGTCTTTCCCTGACGCTGACCAACGATTACGTTGAATCCATTATCACGGAGATTACAAGCCTGACCTGGTCCCTGTACACCATAGCCGATTACTGCAATTGTTTCATTTTTCAATACTTCGCGAGCTTTCTCAAGTGGAAACTCTTCGCGTGTTATCACTTCTTCGATAACACCGCCAAAATTCATTTTTGCCATTTTCTTGTTTTTTAAAAAATGATAATAAAACGTTATATAGTTATAATGTCACAATTTCATTTTGAATTACGCTTCTTCTCCCTGTCTGCAAGGTACTCATCCAAATGCTCCGTATAGCCCTTGGTGATACAGATTCTACCAGAACGCACAAACTGCAAAACACATCCCAGCGATTTCAAAGAGTCATAGAGCGAAAGGATATCTGACGTAATACCCGTTTTCTCGATAGTCGCATAGGTGGTGTTTACCTCAACGATATGAGCCTGGTGTAAACGTACCATACGGCACACGTCCTTATTCTCAAGCATTATAGAAGTACTGATTTTCAGCAGACACGTTTCGTTGATGAAAATGTCGTCATCAGTGAAGACGTTGGCCTGCAACACATCTATCTTCTTCTCTATCTGCTTAGTAAGCATATCTGCCATAGCACGATTGCAGTAGGCTGTAATAGTGTATTTATGCGCTCCTGGGGTGCTTGACGCACACACATTGAGCGATTCGATATTTACTTGCCGACGGGTGAACACTGCTGTGATCTGACTCAAAAGACCGGGCACGTTCTCACTATAAATAATAAATGTGTAAAGCCTTACGCTATTGTCTTGTTCCATTTTATTTTCTTCCTTATTTATATCAACCTCACTCTGTCCTTTCAGCAGCCTTTCGCATTTGCCGCATTCTGTGCATTCACCACACTGACCACCAAAAGCCATTTCTTACATTATTAATATTTAAGGATTATCTTATTCAGATTTATATTCCAAAATCATCTCATCGATATTTGCTCCCGGAGGCACCATGGGCATCACATTATCTTCTTCCATGATAGCACACTGAAGCAGATATGGCCCCGGAGTTGCAAGCATCTCCTTAATGGCATTATCCAAATCGCTGCGTTCTACCACAGTCCGGGCCGGTATGCCATAACCCTTTGCGATGAGTTCGTAGTTGGGGTTGAGCATCGGTGTGAACGAATAGCGGTGTGAAAAGAACATTTCCTGCCACTGACGTACATTACCCAGATAGTTGTTGTTTAGAAGAATTATCTTGACTGGTGCTCCCTGTTCCATAATAGTACCGAACTCTTGCAGGGTCATCTGCAAGCCGCCGTCGCCCACGAAGAGACAAACCGTACGGTCAGGTGCCCCGAACGTAGCACCGATAGCAGCAGGAATACCATATCCCATTGTGCCAAGCCCCCCCGAAGTAACTACGGAACGAGCTTTGGTAAACTTAAAGTATCTACAAGCGAAAAGCTGGTTCTGACCAACATCTGTAACCATAATGGCAGCGTTATTGGTAGCTTCGCTTACCTTGCGCACTACCTCACCCATCAACAACGGTCCTTCTGTTGGATGCAAAGCCTTATCAATTACCTTCTGATACTCCTTTTCTTCGTATGGTTTGAATCCTTCTATCCATGACGTATGAGTAACCTTATCGAGTAATTTCGTTACTGCTGCCAACGACTTCTTGCAGTCTCCGTGAACAGATAGGTTGACCTTTACATTCTTGTTAAACTCGGAACGGTCTATATCGAAATGTATTATCTTAGCCTGTTTAGCATAAGTAGCAAGATTACCAGTTACACGATCATCAAAACGCATACCAACTGCAATAAGCAGATCGCATTTATTGGTCATAACGTTTGGACCAAGGTTTCCGTGCATTCCGAGTATTCCCTTGTTGAGCCGATGATCGCTCTCTATAGCACTAAGGCCGAGGAATGTAGTTCCGCATGGCATATCTGCCTTCTCGAGAAATGCTTTCAGTTCCTCACGTGCATTACCCAACTCCACGCCTTGTCCGACGAGAACAAATGGCTTTACGCTCTCGTTGATCATCTTTGCAGCTTCGCGAATCTCACCCTCATCCAAATCAGGATCAGGGTCGTACGAACGAATAAAATCTACATTCGCAGGTTCGTATTCCACCATAGAAGTCTGGGCATTCTTTGCGAAGTCAAGCACAACAGGTCCCGGACGTCCGCTCTTCGCGATATAGAAGGCACGGGCCACTGCCCATGCTATATCTTCAGCACGTCGGATCTGATAGCTCCACTTACTGATAGGTGACGTGACACCTACTACATCGACCTCTTGAAATGCGTCAGTTCCCAACATAGCCACTCCAACCTGTCCCGTAATGACAACCATTGGAGTGGAGTCAATCATTGCATCGGCAATTCCTGTAATTGTATTGGTTGCACCAGGTCCGCTGGTAACTATTGCACATCCCACCTTACCACTAACGCGAGCATAACCCTGCGCAGCATGCACAGCGCCCTGTTCATGGCGAACCAGTATATGATTCAACGTTTTATTATGGTCATACAATGCATCGTATGTTGGCATTATAGATCCGCCGGGATAGCCAAACAATATATCTACGCCCTCATTTTCTAGGGCACGCATCATAGCCTCTGCACCTGTTATCTTTTCCATATCAGTCAATAATTCTTACTCCGCCCTTATCTGCACTCGAAACACTCTGTGCGTATGCACGCAGAGCTTTCGATACGACACGATTACGTCTCAGTGGCTGTTGTGGACGTGCAGCCAGTTCTTCATCCGACAAGCGTACATTTATACTCCTGTTAGGTATATCGATTTCTATGATATCACCATCTACAATTTTTCCGATATTACCGCCATTAGCAGCTTCTGGAGAAACGTGGCCTATGGAAAGTCCGGATGTACCACCTGAAAAGCGCCCGTCGGTAATCAGTGCGCATTCCTTGCCCATATGCATACTCTTAATATAGGATGTAGGATAGAGCATCTCCTGCATACCCGGACCACCTTTTGGTCCCTCGTGGGTGATAACCACAACGTCACCCTTTTTCACCTTACCTCCAAGGATTCCTTCACAAGCATCCTCCTGACTGTCAAACACGACAGCAGGACCAGCAAACTTCCAGATACTTTCATCCACTCCTGCAGTTTTCACTACACATCCGTCCTGAGCAATGTTTCCAAACAATATTGCCATACCGCCATCCTTAGTGTATGCATGTTCTATATCACGGATACAGCCCTTCTCGCGGTCTGTATCAAGAGTTTCGTAATTAGTATTCTGCGCACCAAGCTGATTACAGAACTTGCCGGCAGGAGCACTTGAATAGATACGTTTTGCCTCCGGATCGATATCATTTTTCAGAATACTATATTTTTCTATATCTTCAGCGATAGTTGCTCCATTGACGCGCTTCAGGCTTGTGTCAATAAGACCGCCTTTGTTCAGTTCGCCAAGCAGTCCCAACACACCTCCGGCGCGTCCGAACTCCTGCACACTATATTTCTGGCTGTTTGGAGCCAACTTAACAAGGAACGGAGTCTTACGTGAGAGAGCATCAATATCCTTCATCGTAAAGTCAACGCCAGCTTCCTGAGCTACAGCCAGAAGGTGAAGTACAGTATTAGTAGATGCGCCCATAGCGATATCGAGAGTCATCGCATTTAGGAATGCCTGTCGGGTAGCGATGCTCCGTGGCAGAACACTCTCGTCGCCATCCTCATAGTATGCCATAGCATTCTTCACTATCTGACGCGCAGCAGCCTTCATGAGTTCTACACGGTTTACGTGTGTAGCCAAGATAGTACCATTACCAGGAAGACTAAGACCGATAGCTTCTGTCAGGTTGTTCATTGAGTTAGCAGTAAACATACCAGAACAACATCCGCAGCCGGGGCATGCTCTGTTTTCCACTTCAGCCAGTTCCTCGTCGCTCACTGTCGGATCAGCACCTTTGATCATAGCTGCAATCAGGTCGAGATTTTCGCCCTTATACACTCCCGCCTCCATCGGACCGCCACTTACAAACACTGCGGGTATATTAAGGCGCATGGCAGCCATCAACATTCCCGGAGTAATCTTGTCACAGTTGGAGATACATACCATGGCATCCGCCTTATGTGCATTACACATATACTCAACAGAATCAGCAATGATATCACGCGAAGGAAGACTGTACAGCATTCCATCGTGTCCCATTGCGATACCGTCATCTATAGCAATAGTATTAAATTCAGCTGCATAGCAACCGAGTTTTTCTATTTCTGCCTTAACTATCTGACCCGCCTCGTGCAGATGTGTGTGTCCAGGCACGAATTGAGTGAAAGAATTTACAATAGCAATGATTGGTTTACCAAACTGCTCACGTTTCATACCGTTTGCAACCCACAAAGCTCTGGCTCCTGCCATTCTGCGTCCATCGGTACAAACAGAACTACGTAATTTATTTTTCATCTTTATAACTTTTTATTTTGGGTGCAAATTTACAACTTTCATTTCAAACAAAAGTAATAAAAAAAAACAAAAATGTCACACATTGTTTAATTCTGGCAGAAAAAAGTTTCTGAAATGGGAGAAAAAGAAGAAATCTTGACTTATTTAATGCTCGTTTTAGAAGATTTTCGTAAATTCGCACCGATTTTGTGTTTTCGCGAAATTTGTTGAAATATCAATATAAAGATGAAGAAATTACTCTTAGGCGACGAAGCTATTGCCTTGGGCGCCATTCATGCTGGACTAAGCGGAGTATATGCTTATCCAGGAACTCCCTCAACAGAAATCACGGAGTTCATTCAGGCTGATGCCACAGCTCGCGAACGTGGCATTCACAGCCGTTGGTGTACGAACGAGAAAACAGCCATGGAGGCAGCACTCGGCATGTCGTACGCAGGAAAACGTGCGTTAGTTTGTATGAAACATGTGGGCATGAATGTTTGTGCAGACGCTTTCGTAAACAGTGCAATCACAGGTGTCAATGGCGGTCTTATCGTACTTGCAGCCGACGACCCCTCAATGCATAGTAGCCAGAATGAACAGGACAGCCGCTTCTATGGCAAGTTTGCCCTGGTACCTGTATTCGAACCAAGTAACCAACAAGAGGCTTATGACATGGTGAATAACGCTTTTGATTTCTCAGAAGCACTTAAAGTTCCAGTCGTTTTACGTATCGTCACCCGACTGGCTCACAGCCGCGCTGCAGTAGAAGTAAGAGAACAGAAAGCAGAGAACAAGCTCAGCCCTTCGACTGACCAGTGGGTGCTCCTTCCAGGTATCGCTCGCAAAAAATATGTTGACTTGCTGAACAAGCAGTCTGAATTCATTAAGGCAAGTGAGAATTCACTTTACAACAAGGTTGAGCACGGAGGCAACACACGCCTTGGCATCGTTGCTTGCGGCATTGGTTACAACTACGTGAAAGAAGCCGCTGGCGACAATGCAAATATTCTTAAAATCAGCCAGTACCCACTTCCAGAAGACAAAATTAAGGCTCTGGCTGCAGAAAACGATGCAATTCTTGTGGTAGAAGACGGACAGCCAGTCGTAGAGGAAGGTCTGAAAGGTCTGCTCGGCGCCGGATACCCAGTGAAGGGACGTCTTACAGGCGACCTTCCACGCACAGGTGAACTTACTCCCGACTGCGTGGCAAAGGCTCTTGGTCATCAGTGCGGAGCTGTATATGCCCCCGCAAAGAACCTTGCCGGACGTCCGCCACAACTCTGCCAGGGTTGCGGTCATCGTGATGTCTATGCAGCACTCAATGCCGTATTGGCAGAATATCCGGACTACCGTGTATTTGGCGACATCGGTTGCTACACACTCGGGGCTTTACCTCCTTTCAAGAGTCTTTCTTCTTGTGTAGATATGGGTGCAAGCATTACAATGGCCAAGGGCGCTGCCGATGCAGGACTCTTCCCTGCCGTAGCCATCATTGGCGACTCCACTTTCACTCACAGCGGCATGACAGGTCTTCTCGATGCTGTAAACGACAAATCCAATATCACTGTCGTTATCTCCGACAACCTTACAACAGGCATGACCGGAGGTCAGGACTCTGCTGGCACAAACAAATTCGAGGCCATCTGCCTTGGCTTGGGTGTAGAGCCAGAGCACGTTCGTGTGGTAGTTCCGCTGCCCAAGAATATGCCGGAGATTACACGCATACTGAAAGAAGAAATTGAATACAACGGAGTTAGCGTCATCATTCCACGTCGTGAGTGTATCCAGACGGCAGCACGTCACGCTCGTGAGGCAAAGAAAGCAAAGGAGGCAAACAAATGAAAAAAGACATCATACTCTGCGGTGTAGGCGGACAAGGAATCCTCTCCATCGCAACAATCATAGGTGAAGCAGCTACTGAAGCAGGCATAAACCTGAAACAGGCAGAAGTACACGGAATGAGCCAGCGAGGCGGCGACGTACAATCAAATCTTCGTCTTTCCACCGATCCCATCTACTCCGATCTCATTTCCTTGGGCGGAGCAGACGTGGTAATATCGATGGAGCCGATGGAATCGCTCCGCTATCTACCCTATCTGGCAAAGTCGGGTACTATCGTGACCAGCAACAAACCATTTGTAAACATACCCGATTACCCCGATGAATCCGCACTTATGGCAGAACTCGCAAGCATGCCTTCGGTTGTTCAGCTCGACATCGAGAGTGTAGCCAAAGATGCAGGAAATGCCCGTGGTGCCAACATGGTACTACTTGGCATGGCTGCACCATTCATCGAGATTCTCACAGTAGAACAACTTCGCAAAGCCATCTCTGTTATCTTTGCGCGTAAGGGTGAAGCAATAGTAGAAGCTAACCTCAAGGCCTTCGACATGGGTGTTGAGGCAAGCAAAAAATGAACACCTTAAATTAAGTAATAACTACAATGATTCACAATCCACAGATGGAGTGCATGGACAGAGAGTCCATGCGCAAACTACAGTCTGAGCGTCTTATTAAGACTGTAAAAAGATGTTATGAAAACGTCCCCTTCTACAAGAAGAAGATGGACCATATGGGTGTTAAGCCGGAAGACATTCGCAGCATTGACGACATTCACAAGTTACCATTCACCACGAAGCACGACCTGCGCGATGAATATCCGTTCGGTCTGCAGGCAGTACCACAGAGCGAAATTCGACGCATACATGCTTCGTCTGGTACTACTGGAAAACCAGTTGTGGGTACATACACCGAAAACGACCTGAAGATGTGGGCTGAATGTGTTGCACGTGTAATGGCTGTAGGCGATGTAGGACCAGGCGATATAGTTCAGGTTTCTTACGGCTACGGACTTTTCACCGGAGGTCTTGGTGCACATGATGGAGCCGCTGTACGCGGAGCCATTCAATTGCCAACTTCAGCCGGCAACTCTGAGAAGCAGATTATGCTTATGAAAGATTTTGGCACAACAGCTCTTTGCTGTACTCCGTCATACGCCCTGCACTTGGCAGAAGTAATCGAGAAAAGCCACGAAGTCAACGCAGAGGATCTGAAATTGCGTGTAGGATTCTTCGGAGCAGAGCCCTGGACTTGGGGTATTCGTCGTGAACTTGAGAAAAAACTGCACATCAAAGCCATAGACATCTATGGACTCACAGAGATGTGCGGACCCGGTGTTGGTGGAGAATGTCAATTCCAAAACGGCACGCACGTTGCAGAAGATATGTTCTATCCCGAGATAATCAATCCGGAAACACTTGAGCCGGTTGCTCCGGGCGAAGAAGGCGAATTGGTATTCACTTCATTGTGCAAAGAGGCAATGCCTATTCTTCGCTATCGCACACGCGACCTTACTCACCTCATCTACGAACCTTGTGAATGTGGACGTACCACTGTGCGACTCGGAAAGATTCTTGGCCGAAGCGACGACATGCTCATCATACGCGGTGTAAATGTATTCCCTTCACAGATTGAAACAGTTCTTACAGAGTTCCCTGTATTTACCCCACAATATTTCATAACTGTGGATCGCAAGAATAACGAGGACACATTCGACCTCGATGTTGAACTGCGTGCAGAATACTTCTCACCGAATCCTGCAAAGCAGATGCCATTCATCAAGCCGCTCTATGACCGTATCGTCAGCATGGTTGGTATCAAGCCGAACATCCACATCAAGGAACCAGGCAACATAGAACGTTCTACGGGAAAGGCAAAGCACGTGCTTGACAAGAGAACCCTTCTTACTGACTGGAAATAAAATCAGATAAAACCATCAAAAAAGCCTTCTGTACTGTTTCGTACGGAAGACTTTTTTATTAGGGTTACTAAAGTCTCGCAGCCCCAATTCAGGGGGAGTTCCTGAGATTTCTATCAGAGAATTCTATTTCAAGAACACCAGCCAGACCGCTGCAATCAGACAAAAGAAAGCTGCAAAATGATTCCAGTGGAGTTGTTCACCCTGGAACATAACCGACGCAATGACAGTGAACACCGTTAGCGACACGACCTCTTGAATTACTTTCAACTGGACCAATGTAAACGGTCCGCCATTGCCGATAAAACCGATTTTATTTGCCGGAACCTGAAGCGAATATTCAAAGAAAGCAATTCCCCATGAAAACACTATAACAGCAATGAGGGGCCAACTGTCACTTAGGTGCATCTGTTGTAGCTTCAAGTGTCCATACCAGGCAAGAGTCATGAAGATATTGCTACCGACAAGCAGCAGAATGGTATATATTCCGTTCATAATAAGTTTTTTTGACGTTGCAAAGGTACGCTTTTCATTTTTAAATTGTACCTTTGTGCGAAATTTAAATAACGCAGAAAGAAATATTTGTATGAAAAATACCCCATTAGATTATGAAACGGTGACAAGTGCCATTGAAGGAATGGGACTTGGCGACTTTTCTCAGGCTACAATCAGAGATATACAGTCGCTCTCGAAAGTGTTGGAAGAAAAAACAGGTCAGCAGGTGATTCACCTTGAGATGGGTGTACCAGGTCTAAAGCCGTCGGACATAGCAATCGAGGCAGAAAAGAAAGCTCTTGCGGACGGATGTGCTACTATATACCCGCCCAACGGAGGTATTCCTCGTATCAAGCAGGCGGCTTCACGTTTTGCAAAGGCATTCATCGGAGTTGACATCGACCCTCTTTGCTGCATTCCTACAACAGGATCGATGCAAGGTACTTTTGCCACATTCACTGCATGGCATCATGCTATGCCAGAGAAAGACACCGTACTTTTCATACATCCCGGATTCCCCGTACAGACTACCCAATGCGACGTGATTGGACTGAAACACATAGGTCTCGACATACACGACTACAGAGGTGAAGCACTGATAAACAAGCTTGACGAGATTCTGTCGCAAAACAAAATCTGCGGTATTGTATATTCAAACCCGAACAATCCGTCATGGGTATGTTTCAAGGATGAGGAACTGAAGGGAATTGCCGAACTGGTGAACAAATATGACTGTGTAGTTTTGGAAGACTTGGCATATTTCGCAATGGACTTCCGTCGCGACCTTAGCCATCCTTTCCAGGAACCCTATCAGGCTACCATTGCCCGCTATACCGACAACTACATCTTGGCTGTTTCAGGATCTAAAGCCTTCTCCTATGCAGGTCAGCGTATTGGCATTGCATGCATAAGCAACAAACTATACCACAGAGTTTTTCCAAATCTGGAAAAGAATTTCGGCGTCGGCGAATTCGGAAATTTCTTCTGCAACAGACTGATGTACACACTCTCAAGCGGCACGACCCACAGCGTACAGCATGCTATGGCTGCACTCATGGAGGCTGCCTGCGATGGCAGTTATAACTTCCTCAACGATGTACGTGAATACGGCAGACGAGCTAAGTTCATGAAGGAAGTGCTCCTTTCCAACGGATTCTACCTCGTATATGACAACGACCTTGGAGCACCATTGGCTGACGGATTCTATTTCACAGTTCAATATCCGGGCATGACCGACCTGCAGCTGACTCGCGAACTGATGTACTACGGCATTGCAGTATATCCGCTCGACACAATGGGAAGTAACGAACAGGGTGTTCGCATCTGTACATCTTTCTTCGGGAAAGAACTGGAGCCTCTGTTCAAAGAACGCATTGAAATGTTTAAACAGAATCACTAATGAAGAAAGTCATAGTCATAACCGGCGCTTCGTCAGGTATAGGCCGTGCTACTGCCAGAATGATGGCAGACAAAGGCAACACCGTTTACGACCTGAGCCGTTCGGATAAGCCGCAGGAAGGAGTCCTGCATATAGGCTGCGACGTAACAGACCGCACAGCTATCGATGCTGCTATTAAGCAGATAGCAGATAAGGAAGGCAGAATTGACGTACTGGTACTTTGTGCAGGCATGGGCGTAGCCGGTTCAATCGAATTCACGAAAGAAGAAGAAATGCAGCGTCAGTTCGACGTAAATGTATATGGTCCGATTAGGGTCGTTCAGGCCGCCCTTCCCCTGATGCGCACCCAGCAGATGGGAGATGGAGAACGAGGCAGAATCGTATTCGTCAGCAGTATGGCAGCTGTATTCAGCATACCATTCCAGGCGATGTATTCAGCTACAAAGTCAGCATTGAACTCATTTGCCTTTGCGCTGAAAAATGAACTGAAGGCATACAAGATAACAGTCAGCAGCGTATTGCCTGGCAATGTAAACACAGGCTTTGGAGCAGCACGCCGTACAGACCTTGCCGGCAGCGATGTATATCCAAATATGCAGGCAGCCATCGAACAGATGGAACAGGAGGAAAACAACGGCATGACATCTGAAACCGTTGCCAAGAAGGTTGTGAAGGCATGCACGAAGCGAAACCCGAGTCTGTTCTACACAAGCGACCTGCTCTCCGACTTGGAGTGTCTGGGCAACAGGCTGCTTCCTACTTGGTTGGCAAACAAAGTAGTCGGCATGATGTATAAATGCTAACTTTATGGAATCGCTACAGATAACAAGTACGCAGAATCCGAGGATAAAAAACCTGGTTGCCTTGCAGCAGAAATCACAGGAAAGGCGAGCTCAGGGTCGCTTTGTGGTTGAAGGCAAACGCGAAATTCTTCATTTTCTGAGCCACTATGGTTCTGAAATACATGAACTCTACTACTGTCCCGAATTGTGCGAACTCCCCTTCCCTCTCAGCAAAAGCGGAGCAACCATCGAAGTGAGCCGCAATGTATATGAAAAGATAGCCTATCGTGGTAGCACTGAAGGCATCATTGCCATATGCAGTGTAAAACCATTCGGTCTGAAGGACATCACCCTGAAAGAGAATCCGCTGATAATCGTACTTGAAGGAGTAGAAAAACCTGGAAACATAGGAGCCATACTACGTAGTGCTGATGCAGCGGGAGTAGATGCCGTAATAGTATGTGACCCTCTCACCGACCTGTACAATCCTAATATAATACGCAGCAGCATTGGAGCATGCTTTACAAAACAATTCACAGCATGCACTACCGATGAATGTATCGACTTTCTGAAGAAAAGAGGAATACAGATACTCACGGCACAGTTGCAAGACTCCACACCCTATTACGATCAAGACATGAAGCGAGGTACAGCTATTGTGATGGGAACAGAAGACAAAGGACTCACAGACATATGGCGTAAAGCCGCCGATGCCCATATCAGAATCCCCATGCTGGGAAAACTCGACTCGCTGAACGTATCAGTTAGCGCAGCCATACTGATGTTCGAAGCCGTCAGACAACGGAATAACTAAACCTCAAAATATCGAAATAACGAAATAACGTAAACAATAAAACAATGGACGACAAATCACCTTACTTGCATCCCGAATTCGAGACGCTCTCAAGAGAGGACATCCAGAAACTCCAGTTACAGCGTCTGCAAGCTACAGTTAAACACTGTATGAATTCACCATTCTACAAAAAACGTTTTGAGGAGTGCGGACTGAAGCCAGAAGACATCAAGACTTTGGACGACCTGCGCAAAATCCCATTCACCACCAAGCAGGATCTGCGCGACACATATCCGTTTGGCATAGCCAGCGTACCTTTGCGCCAATGCGTTCGTCTGCATTCCAGTTCTGGAACAACAGGAAATCCTACCGTAATTCTGCACACTCAGAAAGACCTCGATGAATGGGCTAATCAGGTAGCACGTAACCTATGGATGGTAGGTCTGCGCCCCGACGACGTATTCCAGAACTCTTCCGGTTATGGTATGTTCACAGGCGGACTTGGTTTCCAGTACGGAGCTGAAAAGCTGGGAATGCTCACTGTACCTGCAGCTGCAGGAAATTCACTGCGTCAGATTAAGTTCATAAAGGACTTCGGCACTACAGCCATTCATGCAGTACCAAGCTATGTAACGCGTCTCTATGAAGTGATGCAGGAACAGGGTGTTGACCCTCGTCGCGACACCAAACTGAAAGTGCTTGCTATCGGAGCAGAACCTCACAGTGAGGAACAGCGAAAGAGAATCGAGAACATGATGGGCGTAAAGGCATACAACTCATTCGGCATGAGTGAAATGTGCGGTCCTGGTGTAGGATTCGAATGTAAGGAGCAGAATGGTCTCCACTTCTGGGAAGACTACTATATCGTTGAGATAGTTGACCCAGAGACACTCGAGCCAGTGCCAGAGGGAGAAATAGGCGAACTGGTACTCACTACTCTCAACCGAGAAGCCATGCCACTTCTGCGCTATCGCACACGCGACCTCACACGTGTATTAGGACACAGCTGTCCATGCGGACGCAACCACGTGCGACTCGACCGTATGCGTGGACGAAGCGATGATATGATGGTGCTCCGCGGAGTGAATATCTTCCCTATACAGATTGAGAAGATACTCATGCAGTTCCCAGAATTGGCAAACAACTATCTCATCACCCTGACTACAGACGAAGACAACGACAACATGACTGTAGAAGTGGAACTCGAAGATATGTTCACTGACGACTATGCACGGCTGCAGCGTCTGAATAAAGACGTTACGCGCGCGCTGAAAGACGAAATTCTGCTTACTCCACACGTAAAACTCGTTGCCAAGGGCACTCTGCCTGTAAGCGAAGGAAAAGCTGTACGTGTAGTAGATAAGAGAAAAGTATATCAATAAACTCAGAACTTTCCACTGACTTTAAACTCTAAACTTTAAACTCTAAACTTTAAAGGTCATGACTATCAAACAGATTTCTATCTTCATAGAGAACAAATCCGGCACACTGCTCAAAGTTCTCAACGTACTGAAAGAAGCAAACATACAGATTATAGCATCAACCATTAGCGACACTGTAGAATATGGTATCTACCGCATCATCTGTGACAAACCGACAGAAGCATCCAACCTGCTGAAGCAGAACGGCATCAGTTCTATTACCAACGATGTGTTTGCAATAGAACTGGACGACACTCCGGGACAGGCAGCTACAGCCATCCAGAACTTCTCGGAGGCAGGCATCAACATCAGCTATATGTATTCGTTCCTCGTGGGCTGCAAAGGAATTCTCATCATGCGTACTAACGATACAGATAAGACCCAGGAAATCATAAAGCTGAAAAAGATGAAGACCTATGACCTTGCTTGAGAAGCTGAACACTACCGACCGTTTTGCACAGAGCATAGGTGCTCAGTTGACTGAAGTAGGCGAAGGCTATGCAAAGGCAGAACTGACAGTTGAAGAGCACCACCTGAATGGTGCTGGAGTATGTCAGGGAGGAGTGATGTACACTCTTGCAGACCTTGCATTTGCAGCGGTTGCAAACGGTCACGGCACGCTGACCCTTGGAATCTCCAATACAGTAACGTTTCTCAAGTCTGCTCAGCTGGGTGACCACATCACAGCCGAGTGTCGCGAAACCTTCGATCACCACCGCCTACCCTACTGCGACATGCAGGTGCGAAACCAGAACGGCGAACTCCTTGCATGCATGACAGGCTTGGCATACAGAGTAAAGAAAGACTTCGTCTTCGATGCCTTAATGTAATCTCCATGTAGCAAAAATCCACAATTTTTGCTACATTATAAAAATATTTATAAAAAATCGGTAAGCAGAGCATCATTTGTTCTGCTTATTTTTTCATATTTGCATTGCTGATTAATACGAGCAAAAACACTTAATTAATATTTATTACTAACCTCTTAAAACAAAAAATGCTTATGAGAAAGTTTTACTCATTTCTGCTTATGCTGGCATTTACTTGCATAAGCTCAGTTGCATGGGGGCAAAGCTATGATGCAAACATCACAAGCGACCCGGAGAACAACCACAACAGCGGTTATCAGTCATTCCCTATTGCTGAAATCGTTTCAGGACTTGGTCTTGCAGACGAAGCTGCTTTAGAAACTTTAATTAGTAACGGAAGTGCTGTTTATCTGAAAACTACTGATGGACAGTCAAACACTTATACAGGCAATACCAATGAATTCTGGATGAATGCCGCAGGTGTTGCTCAGGGTTATGGCGATGAAGGTACTTGCTGGTTTGCAGGTCTTTATTATGATCCGGCAGGTGTTGACACTGAGACAAGCGAACCATACGACTCTGAATTCTATGTAAAAGTCGGTCAGATGCCAAATTTCTTCAACAAAATATATACTGACAGCGACCTCTCCTGTGTACTTTACCTGGTTAATGGAGATAAAACTCTCACATTCAATGTAAGTCTCCATGTAAATGCGGCTCCAGAGCCAACAGAGGTATATCTTTCAAAACTTGAAATCGTGAAGGACTACACACTACCACTGAACTTCGTTCTCGGCAAGTCTTATGAAGGAAAGACCTATTCGGCTACCCTCGAAGGAGTATATGACGCACTTGGCACTACTGCTGCAGAATTCGACTCAAAGGCTTCTGCACAGACATATACCCAAACTTATATAAACATCAACGCAGATGATACTGAAAAGGATGCCGAATATGTATTAGTTGATTCACTTTCACATCCAGAAGATGCTGCAGACGGTGCATGGTTCGGACGCTATGAAAACTTCGACGAAGGTACAGGAAATCCTATTCCACTCGAAATCAATGGACCTAAAGGATGGGCAGCCGGTTGTACTTTCTACACTCAGAGTATTGCCTTGGCAGAAGGCGTTTATTCCATCGTTTCAGGTCAGTATCCCGGCACATTCACATCTGTTGAGGATAATGACTACACTTACCTCTATCTCGTAAACGGCACAAAGGCTGTTCGCATCAAAGTTCAGGTAGCTGTGGAAGAACCTCAGAACGTAGATCCAAGCGAATGGACAGAAGTTGGTACTATTGACATCACACAGTCAACAACTAAGATTATGGATTATCTTAAATTAAGCACTTCTATCGAAAACATTACTGAAGTTGCAAGCAACTTAGGACTCGAAGATCCATCAGACATCACATTCTACCACCTGCCAACAGCCGGAGAAGGATTCTCTGACGATCTTAGCGATGGTTGGGGAGCATGGCTGAATGAAACCGGAAACTATTGTGCATGGGGTTCTGATGCACGAGTAATGGTAGCTTACGAATTGGCAGACGGTGTTTACCAGATTTCTTCTCTGCAGATGGCTGGCACATTGAAGGATGGTGATGAATTTACATTCCCGGTATTCCTTGCAAATCCAGCAGCAGGCAAATACTACACTGTAAACTTCAAGTATTCTATCAAATTGCCAGCATCTACAATCAAGCAGGCAGACTGGACTCAGGAAGGACGTCTTGAATACAACGTTCAGCTTATTCCAAGTGAAACAGCTTACCTTCTTGAACAGAATACGACTGTAGATGTTGACTACATCAAGAACAAATTAGGAGTAGATGACATCAACACACTTACTCTCTTTGGTGATGTATATTATGAGAACCCAGAAGAGGCAGATGCTGACAAGATCTACACAAGCCAGCTGACACTTACAGAAGGCGGATTCTGGATGAAGTCTGTTGACGGCAAGCTTTATCCAGCATCTTGGGGCGATGCTGACGCAATGGGTATGGATTGGCAGCACAGCGGACCTGGCATTATCTCATGGTACAACAAGCCAAACACACGTAAAGCAGGCGACACATACACTGGCACATTCTACTTGGTAAATGAAGAAAAGGGGCAGTATGTTCGTATCGTATGCAACATCGAATTTGTTGACGAACTTGGCCCAGAGCAGGAGCCTGTTGGTTCTCAGGACGTTCTTATCACTCTTTCAGAAGACACTTACAATGACGACAACGGACAGTACTACAGCCCTGTAGTTGACTGGGCTTCTGTATTCATGGCACTCGAAATGGCTCCAGAAGATTTCGAAGGTGCAACATGGATGGTTCAGAACAGAGCAGGCAAATTCATAGCATTCGGCGGAACTAGCGAATTCGATATGGAATCTGCACAAATGGATGCTGACGGCTACTATGTAAACCTTGAAAATGGCGGTTCAGATGAAGACATCGTATTTGCTGTAGGTCTTAACATTTCTGATTCTCCATCAGGTCCAACAGACCTCAAGTTCACATTCAGCTCACTTGGCAACGATCTTGAAGACGATGTTCTCTACGCTACTAAGGTAGCTATCAAGTCAGACAAGGGCATCTACGTATTCAACATCAAAGCTGCTACCGAAAGCACTATGACAGGCATCAATGGCGTTGCAGCTGCAGACAAGAAGGCTGGTAAGATCTACGACTTCAGCGGTCGTGAAGTAACAGCTCCAGCTAAGGGCTTCTACATCCGCGACGGAAAGAAGTATTTCGTAAAGTAACGACATAATACTTTACTAACAAATAACGAAGAAGGGGTGAGTCATTTTAGTTGACTCACCCCTCTTTTTTCCTCCGAAGAGAAAAAATAATTACTCCGAAGAGGAAAAAATTCTCCTCCGAAGAGCAGTAAAATCTGAAGCTAAAAGAGTTTTAATTAAGTTTTCAGGGTGTTTTCGATCCGCCATAGACACACTTACTACACTGTATTACAATCTATTAAAGCCATCCAAAGTAACTTTTTACATTTTTTCTTTAAAAAAAATAAATAGAAAAATAATATATAGAAAGTTTATGAGAAAAAAGTGTCAAAACTTCCGCCGATCGTCTGCATCCCCCATAAATAAAGGGCTTGAGGGATATGAGTCGGAAAGAAAAAGTCCCTAAAAACTCCCGATTTCTGAAAAAACTTTCTTCATATACGATAATGAAGCAGGGGTGGCTAATTGCCACCCCTGCATATTACTCCTTTTCGTTACTTATCTTAGTAAGTCTATTCTACATAGACCTTAAAGGTAGAAACCTTGCCGTTGTAACGAAGAGCAAGAATATACATTCCGCGACGTACATTTGCAGGCAACTGAATTGTACCATCACTACTCATAGGCTGCTCCTCTATCACTACTCCACTTACGCCTACCAAATGGGCTATGATGTCAGAAGGATTCACTCCTGAAAGATCGAAACGAATCTGCTGACCGCTATGCAGTGCGCCAGACAAAATACGAATCTGAGCATCTTCTGACGAAATACCTGCTTCTGCAATCTGTGGAGTCTCTACCCCTGTTACAAAGTCCTCATCAACCAGAGTCTGCTCATACATATACCATTTTTTCATTATCGATGCAGGAGCAATAGCACCTTCACCAAGTTTGATACGATAATCCCAATGCTTCTTACGTTGTTCATCTCCTGTGAAGATATAGTCTGTATTGCAAGGCACGATGAAGGCCACGCCATTAGCAGGCTGATTCGAATCGTCCCACGTTAGCTTCATCTTACCACAACGAACCGGCTGACTATAGAAAGTGCGTCCATCACGAGTGCGGTAACATAACTGGCAGAGCATATTATCATCTTCAGGACGGAAGAATACCTCACATCCGTTCTTTCCAACATGAATAGGAATAATGTTACCACCACTCCAGCCCGGATTGGTAATAGTATCAGGAGCCATCCAACCATCAGCATCGTTGAGTTCGAGAGTCTGATACGGAGTAAGCGTGAAAGGTGCAACATCAATCCAGCAGGGTTCCCATTCAGCCTTCACTACAGTACCGAATGAGCCATCCAGCAGATTGCGCATACCCTTAGAACTCTCCTTAAAATCCATAGTAGCAAGTTTAGCACGATAATGCATGATTAGCATACGCATGCCCTCATCGCCTATTCCTTCAACTCCTTCTGCCTTATTACCGAGTGCAATGCCTTTGAGTACATAGTCGGTACAATAGCGCCAGATCCATGGCACACTGCCTATGCCAACATTAAGTCCGAGGAAGATCGGGAATGTCTCACCATACTGCACACCACCTATCAAATTACGCCAAGTGCAAATCTGTCCGCTTGCTCCGTACATATTTACACCTTCAGCAGCAGGACCTCCAAACGAACCATCCTGCAACCATCCGGAATAGCATTCAATCGGCATGAAAGGACAAATCAGATTGCCCACACCAAGCCATCCAGACACCTGTGCTCCCTGTCCGCGACGTGCACCCATAGCACCTTGAAGCCAGACATTACCAGCCTCTTGGAACCATGCAGAAGACTTACATCCCGGATAATCTGCAAAGAGAGCATGGATTCCCTCGTGAATCATCGCCTCGCGCTGATAATCTCCATCACTCCATTTCTTGTCTGCATCATCACGGAATCGGCTCATAGGATAGTAACTTGCCCAAACACAAGGCCAGGTAGAACCGTCAGCGCTCGTCTGACTCTGATAACCACCCTGCTCAGTATTGCTTGTGTTGTCGTTAGCAAGACCTGAACCAAACACATACACAAACGACTTCCAACCCTTACGGGCATTGATATCTGGCGGCCATCCCATCTCGTTGCGTATATATGCGAAGTCCGTATCGAATTTGGCAACAGCATTCTCCATTGCCTTTTGAGCTGTCGCAGCATCACCACATGCGGAATTCAAGTTGTCTCCCCAATAGACACTCCACCACTCGCCATGAACCTGATTTGCAGCAGTTCCGTTTTTCTTTTTGAACGTATGAGTCTTTGTAGGTACAGCGAAACCTTCAGGATATTCATCACGAAAATCATAACTCCATTTTGGACCGTTGGCATCCCAATCGAAGTACTCGCCTTGATGTTCCTGTACATCTACGTAGAATGAGAGAGTCTGCGCTTTCAACGAACCGCCCTGTGGAGTATAGCGTGAAGTAACAGTATATACTCCGGCATCAGCAACTGACACGTCTTCAAGTACAAAATCGTTGCTGTTAAAAAACTTCAACGTCTTTCCAGCAGCATTCTTTACGTTGAATACGACCTTGTCGCCTTCGTTGCGGACACGCAGTCCTAAAGTGATTTTGTCTCCCGGTGCCACCTGAATACAGTTGTTCACCTCACCTTCTTCATCATTCTGCTGCACGTATGGAGTCGCCAACCACCCATCCATTCTGTCTTTACGATGATAGAACTGCGGCATATCGCTCAACACCTTTGTTTCATTTCCTATGGAAACATTAAAACGAAGTTCCACGGTATCTTTCGTATTCACATTAATAAAAGCCTGCTTCACCTGATAGTTCATTCCACTCGTGAGCATATCATTGTAGGTGTTAAGATTGATGGCAGACTTACCATCAAACGTTGTAGCAATAGCTTTCATTGTATTTGCGGCTGCCACGGACATTCCATTAGTTCTGAAATAAAGCGAAAGCCCTTGTTTTCCAGAATATACTCCTGCAGCGTTCACAGCATAAAGTTTTACCACAGATTTGTCGAGAGCCGTCGTGAGCGAACCTTGCGCAGCACAGTTGAGAACATTAGTCAACACATTTGAGTTTGTTTTGCACACCGACGCCTCGGTCTGTTCAATAGTACGAAATACATCAAACGTGTAAACGGTCTTAGTATTTGCAGAATGTACAGATGCAGCTCCGCACATTACAGCGCAAATAAGAGCCGCCAACCTGTTACGAGTACAGAGGGAAATGGTTGTTTTCATAAGCATTAGTGTATTAGATATTAATATTATTATTACAAATTTCCGTATTACATGGTCTCCGCACCAGAATATTCAATACGACGGCAACGCCGATAAGCATCGGATACCAAAGATATGGAATGATATATACCGGATTGACAGCTGCCAATCCGGCTGCTATGAGTACCTGAGCACCATAAGGAAGCAGTCCCTGGGCGAAGCATGACATAGTGTCGAGGATTGAGGCTGATTGTCGAGGATCAATGCCGAAACGCTCAGCTATCTCGTGTGAGATACTGCCGACGGTGATTATTGCAACAGTATTGTTAGCTGTACAGATGTTCACCAGGACGACAAGCATGGCAATTGACATTTCAGCTCCGCGAGAACCGTTGACATGACGGGTTATCTTGGTGATGATATATTTTATGCCGCCCTGTTCTCGGATGACAGCAAGCATTCCGCTGGCAAGAAGTGTACAGAGAATCAGTTCTGCCATTCCCATAATACCATCGTTGGCTTTGTGCAGCCACTCTATGGGTGTAAAGATTCCCTGCAATGTGCCGATGAGGAAGGTTGAGAACAGACCTATGACAAGGACAATAATCACATCAACACCCATCAGCGCAAGAACTATAACACACAAATATGGAAGAATCTTGAAGAAATTGTATTCGCTGATATTACCCATAGGTTCTATATCCCTGCCTATGAAGTAATATACAATGATAAGCAATAGTGCACAAGGCAGAACCATTCGAATATTAGTCAGGAACTTATCGCGCATACGACAACCCTGAGTCTGAGTAGCAATGATAGTCGTATCGCTGATGAAGGAGAGGTTATCTCCGAAGTATGTACCACCAACTACAAGTCCGACCATAAGGGGCACATTGATTCCTGTGGCATTTGCAAGTCCTACAGCTACGGGAGTAAGTGCTGCGATAGTTCCGCACGATGTTCCAATGCTGAAGGAAATGAAACACGAAGCAATGAAAACTCCGGGCAAGAGCAACGAGCGTGGCATAAGCTCAAGAGTCATGTTCACTGTGCTATCGACAGCTCCCATAGCTTTGGCAGTAGCAGCAAAGGCTCCGGAAAGGATGAAAATTAGGAGCATAAGTCCTACGGTAGAATCACCTATTCCGCCAGTAAAAGCAGCCAGACGTTCCTTGTATGTTCCACCCGGTGCAATCAGGGAATAGATTGCAGAAAGCAGGAATGCCACCGCAATTGGAACACTGTAAAAGTCACGAAGCATGATGCTCGTGCCGAGATAAAGCAAAAGAAAAAGAATAAGTGGTGATAAGCGATACATTATATATATATTTTAAAAACGGTGCAAATATAAGCATAAATAATTTTAAATTACAAAGTAAAATGTAAAATGCACTTTTCATTTTTAGTTAATTAGCGTACCTTTGCGAGCGGAAAGCAGTCGGACGGTTCGTCGCTGGCGGTTCCCATAGGCCGAAAGAGGAAAGTCCGGGCAGCACAGGGCATCCTACTTCCTAATATAGAAGCAGTCCGCGAGGGTTGAGTAATGCAGAAGAAAACAACCGCCCCGCTTCGCAGTGGGGTAAGGGTGAGAAGGTAGGGCAAGAGCCTACCAGCAGTGTGGTGACACACTGGCTGTGCATCTTAGGAGCTGCAAGTTCATGTAAACTGCCATTTGAGGGTAGCCCGCCCGAGGTAGAGGGTAGAACGCTTGAGGCATGCGGCGACGCATGTCGTAGATAAATGACGAACAGCCGGTCAGGCTCGTACTGACCGGCTACAGAACCCGGCTTATAGTCCGTCTGCCTTCCTTTCTTTAGATAATAAAGATTCTCTATAATATATGATGAAAAAGACTTTTATTCCATGTGCTCTTGCTATGCTTCAGACTTTAGCTCTGAATGCCAAGGTGTGGACTTTGCAGGAATGCATCGACTATGCTCTGGAGAACAGCATCACCCTGAAGCAGGCAAAGATAAAGACTTTGCAAAGTCATGAAGACATGCTGCAAAGCCGCAGTGCACTATTTCCCTCCGTTTCGTTCAGCACGAACCAGAACATGAGCTACCGTCCGTTCAGCACCTCGACTACAAACCTGACTAACGGTTCGATGACTACGAACACGAAAAAAGTAACCTACAACGGTTCCTACGGCATTAATGCCAACTGGACCGTGTGGAACTGGAATAAAAACCGCATGGCGATAAAGCAGAACAGGCTTACAGAGGAGAAAAACGAACTGAACGAACAAACTCAGGCAAACACCATACAGGAAAAGATTGTGCAATTGTACATACAGATTCTGTACGAAACAGAAGCCGTAAGGGTGAACGAAGAAATCGTGAAAGCATCGGAAGCAAAGGCAGATCGTGCAAAAGTGATGGTAGAGGTAGGCAGTCTGGCACATGTGGACTGGGTACAACTCGAGGCACAAGTAGATAAGGACAAGTATTCGCTGGTGACTGCACAAAGCCAACTGGCAAACTACAAGCTACAACTGAAACAACTCCTGGAACTGGAGGGGGACGAAGCATTTGAAGTAGTAAATCCGGAAGTGGGAGAGCAATATGTGCTGAGTCTTGTTCCCGACAAGGAAATCGTGTATCAGGCAGCACTCAACAACCGTCCCGAGATTCGCTCGGGTGAGGTAGCCATCGAAGCTGCAAAACTGTCAATCCGTTCTGCCCGTACAGGGTATAAGCCTACAGTGAATATGACGGCAGGCATAGGAACAAACAACACCAGCGGACAGACCAAGACTTTCGGAGAGCAGATAAAGAACAACTTCTCCAATTCACTTGGATTTACTATTTCCATGCCCATTTTCGACAATCTGACAACACGCACCGCTATTCGCAAAGCCAAATTCACAAAGATGGACAGCGAGCTGGCTTTGCAGGCACAAAAGAAGACTATCTATAAAAATGTGGAGAAGTATTGGCTGGATGCCACGAGCTCGCAACAACAGTATATCTATGCCAAGAAAAACCGTGAGAGTATGCTGGAAAGCTACAATCTGGTAAGCGAGCAGTTTAACCTGGGACTGAAGAATATCATCGAACTGACCACTGGAAAGAACAACCTTCTACAGGCTGAGCAGCAAATGCTGCAGACGAAATACACTACATTATATAATAAGGCACTGCTGAAATTCTATGCAGGCGAGAAAATGGAATTGTAAACATCTATATATATGAAAAGGAAACTAACTCTTGCTGCAATCATCATGACAGCAATCATCATGACAGGCTGTTCGTCAGAACAAAAGATAACCTACAAGACGGCAACAGCAGAGAGACAGGACATATCGACCAGCATAACTGCCACAGGAACCATCGAACCTGTCACCGAGGTTGAAGTAGGTACACAGGTGAGTGGTATCATCGACAAAATCTACGTTGACTACAATAGCGAGGTAAAACGCGGACAGATCATTGCCGAACTGGACAAGACCAACCTGCTGAGCAAACTGGCAAGTGCCCAGAGCAACCTGTCGAATGCAAAATCCGACCTGGCCTACCAGACTGCAAACTACAACCGCTACAAGGCTCTCTACGCCAAGGGGCTGGTAAGCACCAACGACTATGAGAATGCAAAACTGGCATACGACAAGGCAACTCAGACAGTAAAGGTGCAGCAGCAGGCTGTACAGGAAGCACAGACCAACCTGGGCTATGCCACTATCACAGCCCCAATCAACGGAGTGGTTCTGGCAAAGGAAGTGGAAGAAGGACAGACAGTGGCTTCGAGCATGACAACCCCAACTCTTTTCATCATAGCTCAGGACTTGACCGATATGCGGGTTATTGCCGACATCGACGAGGCTGACATAGGCGGGGTGAAAGAAGGACAGAGGGTTTCGTTCACCGTAGATGCTTTCCCGGACGACACCTTCCAAGGCGAGGTAACACAAGTGCGCCAACAGGCAACTACAACAAGCAATGTCGTAACATACGAAGTTGTGATTTCAGCTCCTAACAACAATCTGAAACTGAAACCTGGACTCACTGCCAACGTGACTATCTTTACAATGGAGAAGAAGAACGTACTGATTATTCCGTCAAAAGCCCTACGCTTCGCCCCGAACGAGGCTATCCTGACCGAGAATCAGAAGATTGAGGATGTTGAGGCTGCAAGCAAGGTATGGACTAAGGAAGGAGATGTGTTCAAGGCTCACGCAGTCAAGACAGGAGCTTCGAATGGCACCTTAACTGAAATTGTCAGCGGCATTGAGGAAGGCACTATTGTCCTGACAGACTTTGACATAGAAGGTGAAGCAGAAGAGGAAGAACAGGCAAGCAACCCGTTCATGCCACATCCGCGAAAGAACAAAGATAACAACAAGAAAAAATAAACACTGACTTATGGCAGAAGACAAACGAAAAGTCGTCATTGAACTGCGTAATGTGAAGCGATACTTCCAGGTGGGAAGCGAAACCGTAAAGGCACTGCGCGGGGTCAGTTTCAAGATATACGAAGGGGAATTCGTAACGATTCAGGGCACGTCGGGTTCAGGTAAATCCACCCTGCTGAACCAGTTGGGATGTCTTGATACACCTACGGAAGGCGAATACATCCTCGACGGAATATCGGTCAGGAGTATGTCGAAAAACCAACGAGCACATCTGCGCAACCGCAAGATAGGATTCGTGTTCCAGAACTACAATCTGCTTGCCAAGACTACAGCCGTGGAAAATGTAGAACTGCCGCTGATGTACAACAACAAGTATAATGCCAAGCAACGAAGGGAAGCTGCCGTAAAAGCATTGCAGGCAGTGGGCCTGGGGGACAGGCTGGAACACAAATCGAACCAGATGTCCGGCGGACAGATGCAGCGAGTAGCCATTGCTCGCGCCCTTGTGAACAATCCAGCAGTACTGCTTGCAGACGAGGCGACGGGAAACCTCGACACAAGAACTTCGTTCGAGATGCTTGTGCTGTTCCAGGAACTCTACAAAAAGGGCCATACCATCATTTTCGTGACACACAATCCTGAAATAGCCGAGTATTCGAGCCGAAACATAAATCTGCGCGACGGAAAGATTCGCGAAGACACCATCAATACGAATATAAAATCTGCCGCTGAAGCTTTGGCTGCACTGCCTAAGCCTCAGGACGACTGAGAATTCTGCATAATGGAGTAAACGAGATAACGAGCTACTGAAAGTATGAATCTACTGAACCTCTTTAAAGTAAGCATAACAGCTGTCGCAAGCAACAAGATGCGTTCGTTCCTGAGCATGTTGGGAATCATCATCGGTGTGGCAGCCGTCATCATAATGATGTCGATCGGACAAGGGTCGAAAGAAAGCATCCGCAAGGAACTGTCAACAATGGGCACAAACCTGCTTACCATACGTCCCGGTGCCGATATGCGAGGCGGAGTACGCCAAGACCCTTCTGCCATGCAGACACTGAAGATGGCAGACTACCAACGCATTATGCAGGAGAAGAAATACGTGACAAAGGTATCGCCCGAGGTAACATCTGCAGGACAGGTAATTTACGGCAACAACAATACGAATTCAACCATCTACGGTGAGAGCCCGGAGTATCTGGACATCAAGCAATGGGTGGTTGAAGAAGGCGACTGCTTCACAGAAGAAGACGTAAAGAAAGCCGCAAAGGTGGCCGTTGTGGGTAAGACCATAGTGACGGAACTCTTCGGCGAAGGAGCCGACGCCATAGGCAAGACCATACGATTCAAGTCTATCCCCCTGCGCATTGTGGGTGTACTCAAGTCGAAAGGTTACAACAGTTGGGGCATGGACCAGGACAACGTAATAATTGCACCCTACTCTACTGTAATGAAACGCATTGCCGCACAGACCTTTTTCTCAAGCATCGTCTGTTCTGCCATAACCGAAGACTTATCCGACACTGCAATCGAAGAACTGACGCAGATTCTGCGTGAAAACCACAAGTTGAAAGGCGATGCCGCCGACGACTTTACCATTCGTTCACAGGCAGAGATGATGGCAACTATGTCAAGCACGATGGATACGGTGACACTGATTCTCGTCGTGGCGGCTGCATTCTCACTCCTCGTAGCCGGTATAGGTATCATGAACATTATGCTGGTAAGCGTAACGGAGCGCACCAAGGAGATTGGACTCCGCATGGCAGTAGGTGCAACAGGAGCTGTAATTTCGCTGCAATTCCTGATTGAATCGGTGCTCATATCCGTCACAGGCGGTTTGCTGGGCATCCTCGTCGGATGCAGCGCCAGCGGATTTCTCGTTCCAGCTTTCGGCATGCCCTCCAGCGTGCCAGCATGGTCTATATATGTATCATTTCTGGTTTGTGTGTGCATAGGCATTCTCTTCGGATACATACCGGCACAGAAGGCTGCTCGCATGGACCCAATTGAAGCTATCCGACATGAGTAACAACAACAAAAAGACTCTCGGTGAGGCACCTTGGCTTCACGTACTGATTTCCACATGTCTCGGCACAGGACTAATCCCCGGTGCACCCGGCACGTATGCCGGATTCTTAGGACTGCTCATCTGGTTGGGATTATGGGCCATACTACCCTCTCACGCCGCATTGCTTATAGCTACGGTAGCACTACTTGTAGGCACTACACTCGTAGGCATATGGACTACTAACGTCATGGAACGCTACTGGGGAGAAGACCCGCGTGCGGTGGTAATCGACGAACCCCTGGGAACCTGGATGGCTTGTCTGGCAGTCTGCTACTTCAACGGCCCCACATGGCAGGTAGTATTACTTGCGACGGCGGGATTCCTGTTCTTCCGCATCATTGACATCAAAAAGCCTCTTGGCTGCCGGTGGGTAGATCAGAATGTACACGGCGGTTGGGGATGCATGGCCGACGACCTGTTAGCAGGATTCTACGCCATGATACTCACGCTGATCGTACGTTTCCTTTTCTTTCAGTAAGAGATTATCGCACGTTGAGAATCTTATGCAGCTGAAGAGACAATTTCCATTTAGGATGCTGAAGAATATAGTCAAGCGTTTGCCTGACTATTTTCTTTGTCTCTTCCTGATTGCCGGTATCACAGGGCTGAAGATAGTAATTGGCGGCTACTATGCCTTCGTAGAGCGACATATCGTTATTGCCGATAAAGACGACTTTAAGTTCGTCAATACGGGAAAGTCTGAGTTTAGCCTGCCCTGCATCGTTAAACTCAAATTTAGGACTACAGGTAATATGGTCAATAGGTACTGAAACAGGTCTTGTTCCATTAGTCTCCATTGCTATCGTCTTGCCGATAGCATGAAGGGCATCACAAAGCGGGGCATCAGCAAAAAGAGATGGCTCTCCGCCCGTGAGGACAACCATCGGCGCCGGATATTTAGCTACTTCCTTACATATATCCTCGGCTGACATCAGGGTACCATCCTGATGATGAGTATCACAGAACGGACAATGCAGATTGCACCCCGAAAAACGAACGAAGACCGCAGCGCAACCTGCGTTGTGGCCTTCTCCTTGTATTGAATAGAATATCTCGTTTATCTTATACATCCTGTCTAAAGCATTTCGTGACCGTCTGCTTTCTCATCATTGACATACACCGCAACGTTGCCTTCCGACTCCTGAACACATGCCTTATAGCACTGCGGTATCTGCTCTGTGATCCACTTGGCTATATTCTCGGCAGTGGGATTGAACGGAAGCAATTCGTTCAGATTACCATGATCAAGATAACCATGAATAGATTGTTTTATATGCGTAAAGTCACACACCATTCCATCCGAATTGAGTTCCTTTGCCTTGCAGTAAATGGTGACAACCCAATTGTGTCCATGCATATTACTGCACTTGCTTTCATAACTCAAAGTCAGCTGGTGGCATGCTGCAATTTCCATGCGTTTTGATACGTAGTACATATACACTATAATTATTAAATGAGTGGCATACCTGCCGCTGCACATTCCTTTCTCATATCCTCCGGCCATATGCTGGCTTGGATTTCACCCACATGTGCCTTCTGGAGCAATACCATACACAGACGGCTCTGCCCTATTCCACCTCCTATGCTGAGAGGCATCTCGTCGTTAAGCAGCTTCTTATGGAAGTACAGATTCTTACGGTCTTCCTTTCCTGTGAGTTGCAACTGGCGCAGGAGTGCTTCCTTATCTACTCGGATACCCATAGACGAGAGTTCCAACGCACGGCCGAGAATAGGATACCAGACAAGGATGTCGCCGTTGAGTCCCTTGAATCCGTCAGAATTGGGAGTACTCCAGTCATCGTAGTCGGGAGCTCTGCCGTCGTGTACCTCTCCGTCACCAAGTTTTCCGCCTATACCCATGATAAAGACGGCTCCATACTTCTTGCAGATAGCATCTTCACGTTCCTTTGGAGTCTTATCAGGATACATCTGGCGCAGTTCTTCGCTATGAATAAAGTGAATCTCTTCCGGCAGGAATGATTTTACATTCGGATAGGTCTCGTGTACCAGATATTCTGTGCGCAGGATGGCAGAATAGATGTCGCGAACTATTTTCTTCAGGAAGTCGAGGTTGCGGTCTGCAGCCGTAATGGTGCGTTCCCAGTCCCACTGATCCACGTAGAGCGAATGGATATTGTCCAGCTCTTCGTCACCGCGAATGGCATTCATATCTGTATAGAGTCCGTATCCGGGTTCTATGCCGTATTCACCAAGCATCAGCCGCTTCCATTTTGCCAGGGAGTGAACCACTTCTGCAATCTGTTCGCCCATATCTTTAATAGGGAATGTCACCGGACGCTCCACCCCGTTCAAGTCATCATTAATTCCTAATCCGCGCAATACGAACAGAGGGGCAGTGACTCGGCGAAGCCTGAGTGCAGTACTCAGGTTGACCTGAAAGAATTCCTTTATAAGTTTTATTCCCTGCTCCGTCTGAGTTGGGGTAAGTAGTTGTTTGTAGCCCTCAACTTTTACCAATTTACTCATATTTCTTACACTTACTATTTACAAATTTTGCGCAAAGTTAGGTATTAAAAATTATTTTGCAATACAAAACGGCAGAATAATTTACAAAGTGTTAGCATTTGAGAGTAGTTTTCTTGACAAAATAAAATCAGAACTTATATGCAAGACCCAATGTCAAATATTCACGGAACTGGAAGTATCCGAGCTTTTCGTCCCAGTATTTTTTGTCGCGGTTATCGTCAAAGCGCCATAAAGTAAAGATTTCGGACTGCAAATAACGGCTGAAGGAATAAGTGAGAGAGTTTTCCCACTCTGCTTCTACATATTTATATGTGGTATAATAGTACAAGCGGCTTTTCCACACCAGGTTCTTCACGATGGTGAACCTGCAGTTTGCTTCCATCCTGGAACCGAAGTCGTGCTGCTGACGACGGCCGTCGCGCAGTTTATATTCATTAATGATTACATCATCTCCGCCACCGACATATCGGAATTTATATGACAAAGGCAGCAAAGCGACAGAAAGCACATTGTTGTTTTTCAGTTTCGGCTTGTAGTCCATACCTATTGAAAGGAAAACGTCGAGAGGAGCAAAGAATGCAGAATATCGCACCTTGTCGTTTACTTTATAACCATTCATCAACTGAGTTTGCGCCTCTGCAGCAAGAGTATAGTAGAAATCGCGGTATGCCTTCAAACCGAACTTACTCATCAGATATAACTTATTATCACTTGGGATATAGCTATGAACAGTATCACTCTTCGAATTGATAAATCCAAGACGCATCTCAAGTCTGTTGTCCCACTGGATTTTCTTTTGGTCATTGTAGTTTGCCTCAGCCAAAAGCGAAGTGAGAAGTGTCATATTGTTGTTTGCTCCCTTATACCACATCTCAGAGAAATAATTCTGAGAAAACTGTAAAGAGAACTCACATTTCGTATTCCAGAAGTTTGGCCGCTCTATCTCAAGACCAATGTCAAGCGGACCTACTAAATCAGCAACATTCTTCTGCTCTTTATTAAGCAGCAGCAGACTTGCCACTGCAGCGTCACTTGCCTTACTGCCTGGCTTGTCGGCCACGGCATCATCGGCTATCAGTTTCTGTCTCTCTACCATGCCGTCATGGTAACGGAAATCTGTAGGGTGTTCCATGTATGTCCGGAACAGAGCCCGGTCCATCAATGAATCGAGTCTTTCCCGCCGCATCATTCCCTGCGTCTCGTCGATTTCGGGTGTTCCGCCCGTCTTCGGACTCCAGTCCAGCTGGAAGACACGCTTCGTCGCTTCGCTTCTATATACCCTGGGGCCTATGACTTTGAATAAATATGGTGACACGCGCAGACTATCAGGCACTTCTGCTCCGGATGTTGCACATAGAGAAATCAAACAGACAAAAATATATAGTCTAAAATTCATCGTTTTGTAAAAAATTATGCACAAAGGTACGTTTTTTCAATTATTATCTTTACCTTTGCACGCGATTTTATAGCGAGCAAACGACAAAATCATATATTATTAACATTTAATCTAAAACGGATATGCCAAACGGTAAGAAAAAGAAAAGACACAAGATCTCTACTCACAAGCGTAAGAAGAGACTGAGAAAGAATCGTCACAAGAGCAAGTAAGATTGCCGACGAGCAAACCAGTTGACGAGTTGACGGGTTGTCACCGATTAGGTTACGAACAGCTTGCCAGCTCGTCAACTTGTTAACACAGCGATTTGCCGAGCAGGCAAATGTGTTAACTTGTCAACATGACAACCAGACAACCAAATCGTTCTTTTAAATTTTATTTTTGCAAAAATGACTAGCGAACTCATCATTGATGCACAGCCGCAGGAGGTTACTATTGCCCTTCTTGAAGACGAGAAGCTCGTGGAGTTTCAGAAGGAAAGTCAAGATTCGCACTACTCCGTAGGCAACATCTATGCCGGCAAAGTCAAGAAGGTGATGCCGGCACTGAATGCGTGTTTTATCGATGTCGGTCATGAACGCGAAGCATTTCTGCACTACCAAGATCTGAGTTCACAATTTCCCTCACTGAAGAAATACGTGAAGCAAGTAGTAAGCGACCGCAAGAAACTTGCGCCGATGGCAAAGGCACAGTCAGCAGCTGACCTGCCAAAGGTGGGAAACATACAGGACGTACTCGAACTGGGACAGGAGGTGATAGTACAGATCACCAAGGAACCCATCAACACGAAAGGACCGCGCCTGACCGGAGAAATCTCGTTTGCCGGACGCTTCCTTGTTCTCATTCCGTTTACCGACAAGGTATCGGTAAGCACAAAAATCAAGTCGAAAGAAGAACGGGTACGACTGAAACAACTCATTCAGAGCATCAAGCCACGCAATTTCGGAGTCATCGTGCGCACCGTAGCAGAAGGAAAACGGGCAGCAGAACTGAACAATGAGCTGTCGATTCTCATAGGCTACTGGAACGACAGCATCGGAAAACTCCAGAAGGCGAACACGCTGCCAGCCCTGATTCATGAAGAGACAAGCCGCACGGTGTCAATGCTGCGCGATGTCTTCAACCCTTCCTACGAAAGTATTCACATCAACGATGAAGAAGTATTCAAGGAAGTACAAAACTATGTGTCGCTCATTGCTCCGGAGAGAGCAGGAATCGTGAAACTCTACAAGGGCAACATCCCTATCTTCGACAACTTCAACGTAACGAAGCAGATTAAGTCGGGACTCGGACGCACCATCAGCTACAAACACGGAGCATACCTCATCATCGAGCACACCGAGGCGCTGCACGTGGTTGACGTCAACTCCGGCAACCGCTCGCGAGGTATCGAGAATCAGGAAGACAATGCCTTTGAAGTCAACATGGGAGCAGCCGACGAACTGGCCCGACAGCTACGTCTGAGGGATATGGGCGGCATTATCGTAGTCGATTTCATCGATATGGACACGGCAGAACACCGCCAGAAGCTATATGAGCACATGACGGAGCTGATGAAAAACGACCGCGCCAAACACACCATCCTGCCTCTGAGCAAATTCGGACTGATGCAGATAACCCGTCAGCGCGTACGTCCGGCAATGGACGTACCTGTCGAGGAGACCTGCCCCACATGCTTTGGAAAGGGAACCATCCAACCGTCAATCCTCTTCACCGACACGCTGGAAAGCAAGATTGACTATCTGGTGAACAATCTTGGAGTAAAGAAATTCAAACTGTTTGTCCACCCGTATGTAGCTGCCTACATCAACCAGGGACTCGTATCCCTCTATCGCCGTTGGCAGATGAAATACGGATTCGGGCTTCGCATCATCCCCTCGCAGGCTCTCGCATTCCTACAGTACAGGTTTATCGACACGCAGGGAAACGAGATTAACATGACCGAGGAGATTGAAACACGCGGCATGACAAAGAAGTAAGACAGATCCGACTTAAAAAACTACAAAGGCCCCACATTTTCCGCCGAGGATAATGTGGGGCCTTTTTTTGCCGGAATAAAATGATGCGTATGAATGGAATCAATGATGCGCATGATTCAAATCAATGATGCGCATGATTCAAATCGATGATGCGCATGAACGGAATCGGTAATGCGCATTATCAGACCGGATAATGCGCATTACTGCAAAAAGGTATGTGTTTTAGGGGGTCAGCGCACCCGAAGCAGGTCGCCCGGCTCCGGCACGTAATCACTTTTACGGAAATTCATCTTGTAGAGGTACTTGATGCGCACACCGTACATCTGGGCTATGGAGTACATCGACTCGCCCGGCTGTATGTGATGCCAGTAGTCCTTCGGGTATTTGTCGCGGTCGGCATGCTTCAGTTTCTTCTGCAAGTAGATAGGAGTACCCGCCGACGGGAAGAAATACTTCGAGGGGGCTTCGTTGTACTTACGCAGTTTGCGTGCGGAGAGTCTGATACCGCGTTCCTTCAGTTCCTTCGACAGGCTTTCCCATGTGTCGCCCTCGCGTGCTATCACACAGTCAAGATTGTTGATGAGGTGGAGCGGATGCTGATTGCCTATTGCCACATACGACCTGCCGCCTCCGCCTTTCTTGTCGTAGCGGTAGAGTTCATACAGTTCAATGATGTTTATCAGGCGGCTGGCATAGGTAGGCAGAGTGGCATATCCACAGGCCTTCAGTCCGTGTGCCCAGCCCTTGTAGTCGCGCTGGTCCAGCTGGAACAGTCTGCTGTAGCGCGGACGGAGCAGGAAACGGGAATGGTCTTCGTAACTGTCGCGTACGGAAGAATACACGCGGAAGCAGTCGTTCCGGCGGTCGTCATCTTTATAGGTGCGCTTGCCATTCCAGTCGTCATGGCACTTTATGCCGAAGTGGTTGTTCGACCTTCGCGCCAGATCGCTCATGCCAGCCCCGCTCTCCAGCAGTCCCTGCGCAAGGGTGATGCTGGCAGGAATGTGGTGCTCCTCCATCTGCTCAATGGCTATGTCTTTATATTTTTCGATATAATTCTCATATGCCGAATTGCGCCGCTGGGCATTCAGGGCCGACGAGCAGAATATCAGTACCAGGAATATGAAGTTACGCATAGCTGTGTGTTAGTTCGGATTACGATATCGGGATTACAAATATGAATTGTCAAAACTGATTGGCAGCAGGTCTCTGGCCGAATCGATGCGATATATGGCGTCGGTGCCGCACAGCAGGATGCCGATCGGGGTTTTCTGTCTGACCTCCGACTCCAGCAGCACCTGCCTGCAACCGCCGCAGGGCGAGATAGGACTGGAGGTGAAAGCACCGTCGGTTCCACGTGCCGCGATACAGATAGTCAGAATCTTCCTGTCGGGATAGCGCGAACCGGCATAGAACAGAGCTGTGCGTTCGGCACACTGTCCCTGCGGATAGGAGCAGTTCTCCTGATTGCTTCCCTCTACCACCGTGCCGTCGTCGAGCAGGACCGCAGCCCCGACGCTGAATCCAGAGTAGGGCGAATAGCTGCGATAAGTTGCTTTACGGGCAGCATCAAGCAATGCCCTATCTTCCTCGGAGAGTTCCTTTTCCTCTACTTTGCAGTATGATATGCTGATTTCTATCCTTTTCATAACACTCCCTTGCTTGACGGAAGTTGGTATTTGTATATATCACGCTTCACAGCCATCTTGATGCTGCGTGCCAGGGCCTTGAATATACCCTCTATCTTGTGGTGCTCGTTCTCGCCCTCAGCCTTAATGTTCAGATTGATGCGGGCGGCATCGCTGAACGACTTGAAGAAATGGAGGAACATCTCTGTAGGCATATCGCCGATGCGTTCGCGGTGGAACTCGGCATCCCACACGAGCCATGCCCGTCCGCCGAAGTCGAGGCATACGGAACAGAGACAATCGTCCATCGGCAGCGTGTAGCCATAACGCTCTATGCCGCGCTTGTCGCCGATAGCCTTGGCTATGCACTCGCCCAGCGCAATGCCGGTGTCTTCGATCGTATGGTGTTCGTCAACATTCAGGTCGCCCTTGACATGAATCCTCAGGTCTATATTCCCGTGTTTACCTATCTGCTCAAGCATATGGTCGAAGAAACCGAGACCCGTGTCGATGTCACACTGCCCCGTGCCGTCCAGATTCAGCCAGATGTCTATGTCTGTCTCCTTCGTCGTACGGCGGGCCGACGCCGTACGCTCACCGGCAAACAGCAGCTCCGTGATTTCATCCCACGACTGCACGTTGTCGCCCAGAATCAGGTATCTGCACCCAAGGTTCTCCGCCAGCTGGCGGTCTGTCTGCCTGTCGCCTATCACATAGCTGTCCGCCAGGTCGTAATCGCCCTGCATATATTTCGTGAGCATTGCCGTGCCTGGCTTGCGTGTGGGCAGGTTATCCTGGGGAAAGGAGCGGTCGATACATTGCTCGTCGAACTCCACACCCTCCCCCTTCAGTATGTCGAGCATCAGGTTGTGCGTAGGCCAGAAGTCAGCCTCGGGATAACTTGCCGTCCCCAGTCCGTCCTGGTTGCTTACGAGCACGAACTCGAAGTCCAGCTTCTTCCTGATGAAGTTCAGGTTGCGGATTACGCCCGGCAGGAAATGGAATTTCTCGAACGAGTCAATCTGTTCGTCGGCAGGCTCTCTCAGGATAGTGCCGTCGCGATCTATAAATAAAACCCTTTTCATACGTATTTTCTTAATGCTGCCAGCAGTGCGGAATTTTCTTCTTTCAGACCGATCGTGATGCGCAGGCAATTGCCGCACAGTGCCACGCGGTTACGGTTCCTGACGATGATTCCCTGCTGTACGAGATATTTGTATATGCCGTCCGCATCGGTCATCTTTGCAAGGAAGAAGTTTGCATCCGTGGGATACACCTTCCTACATATAGGCAAGACAGCGATGGCATCCATCAGTGTGCTGCGCTCGTCTAATATCTCGGACAGATGACGCTGATAGACGGTCAGTTCCCTCAGCACATCCATTGCCCTCTGCTGCGTCAGCACATTCACATTATACGGATATTTCACCTTGTTCATCAGCGCAATGATGTCCGTGCCGGCAAATGCCATGCCGAGACGTATTCCTGCACAGCCCATCGCCTTGCTGAACGTGTTGAGCACAATCATGTTCGGGTATTTGCCCAGATCCAGTCGCAACGGACGCTGCTGACTGAAATCAGAATATGCCTCGTCAACAATCACTATACCCTGAAACTCACTAAGCACCTTCTCTATCTTTTCGCGACGGAAGGCATTGCCCGTAGGATTATTGGGCGAACAGATGAAAATCAGCTTCGTATTCTCGTCTGTCGCGGCAAGCAATGCCTCGGGCGAGAAGTCATAGTCTGCATCGAGCGACACCTTACGGTATTCCACATCATTCACGTCAGCACACACCTCATACATTCCGTATGTGGGGTCGATAGCCACTACATTATCCACTCCCGGACGGCAGAATATACGGAAAGGCAAGTCGATGGCCTCGTCCGAACCGTTCCCCAGAAATATATTCTCGGCAGGAACTCCCTTGAACGGAGCTATCAGATGCTTCAACTCCTCCTGCAGAGGGTCGGGATAGCGATTTATACCATTAGGGAAGGGATTCTCGTTTGCATCGAGAAAAACGTCGGCTTTCATTCCCTTAAATTCATCGCGGGCACAGCTATATGGTTTCAACGACCATATATTGGGACGTGTGAGTTCTTGTAGTGATTTCATATTTGCTGAAGCATTTATAGTTATTCTATTCTCCGATTGATTTCAGGCGGACCGTCATGGCGCGTCTGTGTGCATCAAGCTGTTCCGCGCCGGCCATGAGTTCCACAGCGTGTCCGATACTGCGTACGCCCTCGGCTGTAAGTTCCTGGAACGTAATCTTACGGCAGAACGAGTCGAGATTCACACCGCTGTAGGCCTTGGCATAGCCCGAAGTAGGAAGCGTATGATTCGTACCCGAGGCATAGTCGCCGGCAGACTCGCATGAGTAATTGCCCAGGAACACAGAACCTGCGTTCACCACCCTCTCTGCCACCTTCATATAATCTTTCATGGCAAGAATCAGGTGTTCGGGGGCATACTCATTGGTGATGTCTATGACTTCCTCAAGATTATTGACGACGATGATGCGACTGTACTGCAACGACTGTGCCGCTATGTCTTTTCTCGGCAGGACAGCCAACTGCCGCTCCACTTCGCTGTTCACACTCTCGGCCAGCTTCTCGCTGTCGGTAAACATGACGACCTGGCTATCCACTCCGTGTTCCGCCTGTGACAACAGGTCGGCTGCCACAAACTCGGCATTGGCAGAATCGTCGGCCATCACAGCGACTTCGCTCGGACCCGCAGGCATGTCGATAGCCACATCGTGCAGACTCACCTCCTGCTTGGCTGCCGTAACGAACTGGTTGCCCGGTCCGAATATCTTGCTTACCTTAGGCACACTCTCCGTACCATAAGCCATAGCACCTATAGCCTGTACACCGCCAATCTTATATATGCGGTTCACACCGGCAATGCGGGCTGCTACCAGAATGGCAGGGTGCAACTTACCCTCTCTGTCTGGCGGACTGCACAACACGATATTCCTGCACCCCGCAATCTTCGCAGGCGTCGCAAGCATCAGTACGGTAGAGAAAAGCGGAGCCGTACCGCCGGGAATGTACAGACCGACATTCTCGATGGCAACCGACTTCTGCCAGCACACCACACCCGGGCGGGTCTCAACCTTCTTACCCGTAAATATCTGCTCGCGGTGGAATTTCTCTATATTATCATGTGCCAGCTGAATAGCACCCTTGAGTTCGTCACCGACAAGCTGCTCTGCCGCGTCCATCTCTGCCTCAGTGACGAGAAGAGACGACAGAGCCACCTTGTCAAACTTCAGTTCGTATTCCTTCACAGCCTCATCGCCGCGTGTCCTGATATCAGACAACACACTGCGCACGACGTCTCCGAGTTCAGAGGCATCGCGATGAGGGCGCTGCAGATACGAACCCCATTCGCTTTTGTCCGGATATAATATTATCTGCATTATAAAATCATTTTTTCAATAGGAGTAACAAGAATGCCCTCTGCGCCGAGTGCCTTTAACTGACCCACAATTTCCCAGAACTGTTTCTCGTCAAGCACAGAATGCACCGAACACCAGTCTTCGTCGGCGAGCGGAATAATCGTAGGACTCTTCAGACCGGGCAGCACCTTCGTGATGGCAGCCAGCTGAGACTTAGGCGCATTCATTCGCACATATTTCTTCCCGTCAGCGATAAGGACAGATTCGATGCGGAACAAGAGTTGCTCCAGAATGCCACGCTTCTCATCGTCCAGACCAGGATTTCCAATCAGCAATGCCTCACTCTGCATTACCACCTCCACTTCCTTCAGGTTGTTGCTTACGAGTGTCGAACCCGAGCTGACAATGTCGAATATACCGTCTGCCAGCCCAATGCCCGGAGCTATCTCTACCGAACCCTGAATCACGTGAATATTGATGTCAATACCTTTCTCCTGCATGAACTTGCGCAGAATGCCGGGATAGGACGTAGCAATCTTCTTGCCGTTGAACCACTGCACACCGGGATACTCTATTGCCTTCGGAATAGCCAGCGATATGCGGCACTTGCTGAAGCCCAGGCGTTTTACCACATCTGCCTCGAATCCGCGTTCTACAAACTCATTCTCGCCTACGATACCTATGTCAGCCACTCCGTCAGCCACTGTCTGCGGAATGTCATCATCGCGAAGGAAAAGCACTTCGAGCGGAAAATTAGACGACTGCACCAGCAAAGTGCGCTTCGTGCTACTTACTTTTATACCGGCCTCCTTCAGCAGATTCATCGTATCTTCATAAAGTCGGCCCTTTGACTGTACTGCAATTCTTAACATATATATATATTTTTATTTTCTTTGTTAATCCTATATTATTTATACTGAATTATGCTGTTAGCTGTCAGGATAGTCTGGCTGATACTAATGTATGTCCCCAGTTGCGGAGCCTTGTGTTGAGGGTCATCATGCTTAAACCACTCCAATATCTCGGCAAACGAATACGCATCCGTATCAAACACTATGTAGTCGGCTGTCGGGTCAAGCTTCTGCGGCAGTCCGTTCGCAACCGAATAATACAGATTATGTTCCACCATCAGCTTCTCCATCTGCTGCAGATTATAACCCTTGCCCACCAGCATGAATTTCTTATGGCGCATAACCTCCATAATCGACTCCTCCTTCTCATCCTTCTTCCTGAACTGATTCTTCAGGTACGTATAGAACGCCTTGCCGTAAATCAGTAGCGAGACCACCATCAGCAGCAGGAAGTTATAGCTGAAATGCTTCTTGAAGAAAATATACATCGCCTTGTGAAACACAATCGCATACCTGTAAGAACTCTTCTGCGTACTCTCTCCCTTATAATGCAGGATAGTCGCAGGATAGAACACATTCTTATACCCTGCCTTCAGTATGCGGTACGACATATCGACATCCTCTCCGTACATGAAGAACGTCTCGTCGAGCAGTCCACATTTCCTGAACACATCAGCGCGTATGAACATACAGGCACCGGAGATAACTTCTATCTCGCAGGGTTTGTCGAGAGGCAGGTATTGCATATAGTAACGACCGAACACAGTGGATTGCGGAAACCGGCTTCCCAGTCCCGACATCTTACAGAACGCAGTCCACGGAGTCGGAATGCCGCGGCGCGACTCCGGAGCCATGCTGCCGTCAACACGCTGCTGGCGCACTCCCATGCCACCGACTTCCTGATGGGCATCCATAAACGCAATGCACTGCTTAAACGTGTCTTCCCCCACAATCGTATCCGGATTGAGCAGAAGCACATACTCGCCGCGAGCCTTGCGTATTGCCATATTGTTGGCAACCGAGAAACCCAGATTCTTCGTATTCTCAATATAATAAACCCAAGGAAACTTCCTGCGCAGATAAGCCACAGAATCATCCGAACTGGCATTATCAACCACATACACCTCCCCCTGCATACCCTGCAAGGCACGCTCCACCGAATACAAGCACTGTTCCAGATAGTACTTTACATTGTAGTTAACTATGACAACCGTCAGCTTCATCTATCAGTCATTCTTTACCACAAAATCGCTCTCGACAATCTTCATAAACTCCTCCACCCTCTTATGAGTAGGCAGACAATATACAGACACCGCAAGTCCCATCAATGCACACAACAGTCCCGTAGTATTGAGAGTCATGAAATATGCGATTATATTATATGCGATACAAAGCGAAACCAGCAACAGCCTGATCATACTCCACATATGGTAGAAGTCGAGTGCCTCATCCTTGTTCATGCGGCGAAGCCCCTTGGTCGTATTCAGCAAAAACAGCTGCATGGCCAACGGCACAATCAGCAAAGTAGAAAGCACGCACGCACAATTCAGCTTAAACTCCACATCCGAACCGGCCTCTACCGAACCATTGACTATCACTCCCAGTTCACCAATTACAAACAGGATAATCAGCAAAATCCACGCCACACAACTTTCCGTGCGCAACATAACCAACAGAGATTTTATCCTTTTTTCCATAATATCTATCTTCTTCTTTTAAGCTACAAACATTTTATTTTCAGCTACAAATTCCTCTCAGGCTACGAACGGCACACGGTTCACGAGCGACCTTCCCAGCGTAGCCTCATCCGTATATTGCAACTCATCATTTATACTCAGTCCCCGAGCCAGGACAGACAGTTTCAGTCCGCGTTTCTCATCG
Organism: Prevotellaceae bacterium UBA2744; assembly: GCA_002353575.1. Taxonomy (GTDB): domain Bacteria; phylum Bacteroidota; class Bacteroidia; order Bacteroidales; family Bacteroidaceae; genus Minthosoma. Next base: position 99,501 of record DEJQ01000024.1, on the reverse strand, counting down.
GCAAGCACCTTTGACAACCTCTTAGAAATAAAGAAATTCGTAGTGTCGCCCTCCATCGTACTGCTCAGCGCAAGGATCACCTCCTTCACATCAGTCTGCTCTACCCTATCTACCAGACTCTGAATCTGCAGTTCGCCAGGCCCCACCCCATCCATCGGAGAAATCACCCCGCCAAGCACATGGTACAGTCCTCTATACTGCATAGTTGCCTCGATAGCCATCACATCCTGCACATTCTCAACCACACAAATCAGACTCTTGTCACGATGCGGACTGGCACACAAGGCACACACCTCAGAATCGCTTATATTATGGCACACCTTACAATACCTCACCTCATGACGCAGCCTGCTGATAGCACTGCAAAAACCATCAACAGCATCCTCCTCCATACGCAGCGTATGAAGAACAAGCCTCATGGCAGTCTTCCGACCTATACCAGGAAGCTTAGCAAACTCGTCAACGGCACGCCCCAAGAGCGCAGAAGTATATTGCTGATCCATAAATTCGATGCAAATTTACGGAAAGTCAAGCGCAAAATAAAGAAATCCTTTCTTTTTTTGCCTATCCTACACTTCTATCCTCTTCTTTTGAAAAAATTTGAGATTTTTCTGAATGTAGTAAAAGTCTTATATGCGGTGATAGCATACCCGATAAAACGCATATAAGAATAATCTGAAGTAAGGAACATATTGTTCGAAGGCAAAACCACATCGACTGCATCCCTCTTCAAGGCTTCCGACTGCCGGCCGAGCTCACGACACACTCTCTGCTTATCGAGCCTCAGCTCTTCAAGAGAAGTATATTCGGTTTTATTCTTCAGTTTCATCATCTTCCACCTCCTTTAGCATAGATTGTGAGATACTTCTGACAATAGGTCCTTCAACCCATGACTTACGGTTCATATAGAATACGATTATGATAAGTACAAGAACACCACCCATGATATAGTATGCAGCAATCTCGTCACCTATCCACGCACTCAGCGACTTCACCAGTCCTGTACTCAGAAAATGTACGGCACTGATAGCAAAAACAAGAATAACGCCTCCGACAATCAAGAAAGTGGCAGCGACTGACATTTTGTCAATCGCTTCCAACTTAAGATATTGCTGCAACAAAGTGATTATCCTCTCAGCTTCCTGGGGCACTTTGTTTGCATCACCATTGTTACTCCACGTCATAATCTTCAGCAGGAGTAGCCTCCTCCTTCTTCTTACCGATAGACTTGATTTCGCTTAGGATTTTATTCATTTCTTCCTTATTCAGCTTCGAAGCATACTTGTCAAGAACTTCCTTGATTTTCTTACGCTGATCCTCACCCTTTTCAGGTGCCAGAAGAAGACCACATGCAGCGCCTGCGATAGCACCGCCGATAAAAGCAGCCATCATGGCCACACCATTTTTACATGCCATAGTTTTATTGTTTTTAAAGGTTAAAAAATAAAATTTGCACCCAAATCTACAACATTATCCTTAATAAACCACAAAAAAACACAGCTTTTAACATTTTTTGCGACAAAAACCCTATACACCACAAAAATTAGCAGTACATTTGTCAAAGATTTTTCAAACAACTAAAAGTATTATAAAAATGAAGAAATTCTCTTTTGGCATTGCACTTCTTGCTGCAATTGCACTTGTCGGATGTAAATCATCTGAAAGCAGCTACAAGAAAGCTTACGAAAAAGCAAAGGCTCAGGAACTCAGCGGACAGACTACTACTCAGCCTGTGACAGTCACTCCGGTACAGACCGTCACTCCAGTACAGCAGACAGTCACTCCAGTTGACAACTCAGACCTTCGTACAGAGCGTCTTAACGTAATGGCTGGCGGCACACTGAAGTCTTACAACGTAGTTTGCGGTTCATTCAAGAGCCTCGACAACGCAAACAACCTCCGCAGCACACTTCAGGGCAAGGGTTACAACGCACAGGTTGCTCAGAACCCCGACACAGGCATGTATCGCGTTATCGCTTCTTCGTTCGACGACAGAGGCTCTGCAGTAAGCTCACGCGATGCTCTCCGCGCCACTTATCCAGACGCATGGATTCTCCTCCGCGCATATTAATACACATTTATATATAATACAAAAAAAAGACTACCTCACTGCGAAGTAGTCTTTTTTTCGTTTATCACTCCCTTACTTAACAAAGACTTTCTTGATGCTTCCATCGCTCATCTTGATGATGTTAACACCTTTTGTCGGCTGAGGTACACGCACCCCATTGAGATCATAACACACCTCTTTTGAGGATATTGTACCATTGTTCTCTTTCTGTAATCCGACAGTCTTTATGGCATCTGGTTCATTGTCGCCAAGGCGATACAGCTTCACGCCATGACTTGGAACACTGGCTTTCAATGTGCCAGTCGCCTCGCCTATATAACTCTTTGCCCATATATCATAGACTGGCACTTTCTCATCAGCGGCATACCCGAACTGCGTCAGGTTCACGACATGCTCAGGAGCCTGTCCTGTTGCATATACGAAGAATTCCATTGTTGTGCCAGTCGTAGAAGTGTTGTCATTATCACAACTTGTATCATATCCGCACAATCCCCTGAATGTTTTGTAATTGAATCCTTCAGGCAGGTCATAAATCAGAGTACATTCACCATTCATTCCAAGACCATTTTCATACGAGATTCCCTCTATGCGCAGAGTCTGTCCTTCCACATTCTTATTGATGTGCAGAGTACCCCACTCCGACTTATAAGATGTATGTGTAAGAGATGTAAGTTTTGTCTCGTTGCCATCGGCATCAATAAGCACAGGATTTACGATATTAGCTCTGTCGTATGCAAATCCGTCACCGTTGTTGCTGACAAAAATCTTCAGTTGTGTAGCACCGGTTATGTCCGCCTCTAAGAGCTTTGATTTCGTTCCTGTACGACTTATAAGTCCTGAACGGGCAGCATAATTATCCTGTTCGTTGGCAAGCGGATTTTGGTCAAATACCATGAAGCGCAAACTTGTCGTAGCATTAGTCTGATTGATACCGGAATCGTCAGCAGCTCCCATAGCTTTGAAGCGAACCACGTCCATATCAGCAGGTATGGTAAAGAATATTGCAGCATTGGCATCTGTAGAGAATCCCCTGTCGTATGCTGTGCCCATAACTTTCATCTTTCCGCCATTTTCCACATTTTTATTCTCATACACACGATTGAAATATGACTTTGTATATTGACGTGTTTTATATATACCTGTCAGTGGGACCTCAGTTCCGTCACGCAATACGAGTGTAGGATTTATCCAGTCACCGTGATCATAGTTGAAGTTATCTCCACCATCATCTACCACAAGCACCAACGTCTTCGAGCCTTCTGGCCAAGGGATGTCAACGTCAACGACATGTCCGTCGGTAGTATAAGCAACCACCTCAGACTTATAAAGAGCTTTGGAACCTACCACCCAGCGGGTATTGTCGCGTTGGAACAGTGCCAGATACCTGTTTCCCGTTGCCGGATCAACAGATGTCCATACCACCTGTCCGTTATCTTCATCGTTTATCACCTGGTGGGCATCCTGTCCGTGTTTATGCATCTGGTGATATTCCTCGTTGTTAAGCAACGAAAGGGTGAAAGCATCATTCTTTGTCATCTCTCCGCCGAAGAACAGAGGTGAATGGCAAATGCCCCACAGAGTCATCATTGTCTGTTGCTCATTTTGTGTCAGTCCTGTCCAGCGTCCCTTGTCGGCACCTGTATATCCATTGTCGGCAATCGTCATAGCAATCTGCCCCAGTGGCAGCATATCGCAATCGGCATAGTTACCCGGACGTGCATATTTGCTCCACTCATGAGCTTCGTTGAAGACTGCATCCACAGCACTCCAGTTGTCCCACAGGTCATCCATCATACGCCACATATTAGCGTTGTCAAGACACTCCTGTGCATATACATACTGTGTCTTACCAGGCGACAGCGACAACACTATAGGTCTGCCAGTCTGGTCTATAGCCTTGCGAATCATGTGTATCTCGTCGGTATAGAATGGGCGAGACAGGTCGTCAATCTTCAAGAAGTCAACACCCCATTCAGCATACAGATCCATTATACTGTTATAATACTGCTGACCTGCCTCGTTATTACGAACCAGCAGGTTGTCTTTCAGCCATGTGCAAGGCGATGTAGTGCCGTTATAGACAGATGACCAAGGAGTTGATTCACTGCCCTTCAGCTTATAGCTTGAACCGACAACCGACTTCGGCACACCACGCATTATATGGATACCGAATTTTAGTCCCATCTTATGTATGGCATCTGCAAGAGCCTTGAAACCAATATTCTTCCCTCCCTGCATGCACGATGGGAAACGAGTAGGTGAAGGCAGGTATCGACCATATTCGTCAAGCACATAGTCCTGTGTGCCGTTTTGGTTATAGTTACCGCCACCCAATGAAGGATGGTTGCAGTACCAGCGTATATCTACAACAACATATTCCCATCCAAATTTTACGAGGTCGTTATCTACAAGATACTGTGCATTCTGCATCACCTCTTTCTCAGTAACAGAAGAGTAGTAGCAGTCCCAAGAGTTCCATCCCATTGGCGGGGTCAGTGCCCACTGACGGAAAGTAGCAATTTCATCCTGTGCATTGATGCCGCCAATAGCAAGCACAACACACCAAATCAGAGCAAAGATTTTTTTCATAGCAATTAGTTTATATTTATATTGGTGATTATAATCTGCAAAAGTACATATTTTTTTAGAATTGTATAATTATACCAGAAAAAAACCATTCGTGCAGTGCGGTAATTGCATTATCTGACTTCTCACATCGCTTCCCCCATAGTCTTTTGAACCCGACAGGGTTCAGGCTCTTAGTCCGTAAGTGTCGGACTAATATCAGCCCTGTACTTTAACAATTTTAGTTGAGTACTTTGAGTCTAATTTGTATTTGTGGTTGACTTTAGTTAATACTATATTTTACTTTTCTGTTGACTCTCTCAATTTTTGCCAACACCTCACTTAAAAAAGACATACACTTGACATTTAATGCATTAACTAAAAAGATGCCTCACTTAGCACCTCACCCACAGGTCACTTACACCTCACCCGAAACCTCACTCGTATCTGGAACTGAAGAATACGTGATTTAAGCTGAAGAGCATGGAGTTGGATAAAGTAGGAATGAGGTTCAGATGAGGTATAAGTGAGGTCTGAGTGAGGTGTCCGGCACATACCTCACCTGCCTTAAGCCCAGTATTCATCGGGGATAGAGAAGGACGTAGTGAGGTATAGACCAAAAATGAAAAAATTCTTCAGCAACGTTGCCTGACAGATGAGTAGTTCGGAGATGAACTTAACAAATTCGGAAGTTATGGCAGGTGTTCTATGCAAAGCATTTCCGAGAGTACAATCCTGGGCGAAGACCAATTTAGGGCATTTTTACGCAATGCCTAGAGAAAAAGTTTTTCCTAACCTAAGAAAAAGTTTTTCCTGCCCAAAGAGTAAATTCCCTTAGGGCAAGAAAGAAATTAGTTTTGCATTTTCTGTATGCACGGGTGGACGCTCGTCTGGAGACAAAACGCCCGATTTTGTGCAATAGTCTCTTCACTTGTCAATACGAATAGGGCAACGAATAATAATGCTACCCTTGTTTCTTGCTTTGACCGAGTTTGATGAATAGATTGGATAAGTTGAATCTTTATGATATGATGACCTCCTCGTTGATCAATGCTGGCGTAAACGGGAAGGAGCTTTTATGTGAACTGACGTGTTTTAATCTCTTTAGGTACCCCATAAAAAATGCGTATGATTGAATGTTCATACGCATTTTTATTACGATTGTTTTACCAGTATGGCTCTTATTTAACATTCTTCGACTCCTCCAATATCCTGCGGAACACCCAGTCGTGGTTATAGAGGAAGTCCTCGGTGTGCTGGCCGCCGTCGTAGAAGGTCTGGGTACGCAGTTGCTCGATGGTTGGCCAGACTTCTATCTCCACTTGGTCTTTGTAGTAGGTCTCGGGATTGGCGGCGTCGGCGTCGGTTATCTCCAGCGTGATGGGATAGCGGTAGGAGAAGCGCGAGTGGCGGAGGATGTCGCTCCACGGGGTGCCGCCGAGTCCTCCGAGGAAGCCGCTGGGTCGGCCTACGCTGACGAGGCGGTCGCTGCCGAGACAGGCGGAGAGAAGGGCGTAGGTGGAGGAGAAGATGTTGTGGTCAAACATGATGTAGATGGTGCCGCCGTAGCCGATGGTGCGGTCGCTGGGCTGCAGCGTGGTCTCGCTGTCCTCGTCGAGAAAGGCGGTGAGGCGGTCGCCATAGACCTTGATTTCGCGGGGGTCTGTGTATTCGCCACCGAGGACGCTGAGGTCTTTCACGGCCTGCCGGATGCTATAATGCAGGGGGCGGTCGATGATGGCCGAGAGGACGCGGTGCCACGTCATGTCGTTGCCGCCGCCATTGCCGCGCACATCGATGATGACGCGACGGATGGCCTTGCCCTTGTGACTGGCAATCTGGTTCTCAAGCCATTCGGCCTGGCCGATTTTCATCTCTGGGATGCGGATGTAGAGCGTGGAGTCGCGGTCGAAGTAGTTCACCTTGTAGGCTCCGTTGTCGGATTTGACGCGGGGTATGTTGTACGCCAGCCCCGTCATGTCGAAGGTCTGCGGCTTGCCGTCGATGACGACCGTCCACGTGAACTTGTCGGTCTTGTAGATGATGCGCGGGTCGAAGAGGCTGCTGGCCCACGCCTTCTTGTGCTTGAAGTCCCAGCGGTTGGCACTGTTCACGCGGCTGTTGTACTTGGCCACGTACTTGTCAACGGGGATGCCGTTCACGTGGGTCAGTTCGGCGAAGAATGGGATGACCTCGGTGTCCTTGTCCTTGAAGCCAAGCGTCAGGTACTTGCCGTCGATGTAGAAAACGCCTTTGGCATTGGCATTGCCGTAGCGGAAGTGGTTCCTGTAGGCATCCATCGTATGAGCCATAGCCACGGAGTCACGGGTCTGGTTGGGGCTAATATGCTTGTCGTTGCAGGCGGCGAGGGCGCGGAAGATGACGTCGTAGAAACCGCCGTCGCAGGTCACGGTGTCGATGTCGTGCCGTATGCGCCGCAGTTCCTTGGGGATGTCGATGCCCGTCACACGCTTGCGCACGGCGAAGTGCGGCACCTTCGTTGTCAGCGTCGTGTACAGCTGGTCGTAGTCCTCCAGCATCTGCTGCTTGGTGAGGGATTGCGCTGTCGCAGTGAGGGTGAGGGTGGCAGCGGCGAGGATGATTGTGATAATTGTTTTCTTGTTCATTGTTTATTATTTCTGGTGGACTATTCTGTGCTCATCAAGGTATAGCTTCGTCTTGATGTGGAATTTCAGATTGGAATTATAGATGTTACAGGAATCGAGACCGAAGTAGCTTACGATGTCCCTATTGATAGTTGCATGCGAGACAACCTTGTTGCCTTTTACAAATAGCAGCTGGAAATAGCTATCGAACACAGCCGCACGTTCTATATCCCTTTTTATGCACGACATCAATTCGAGGTGAGGGTTCTTCTCAAAGAAGTCGCAGCTATATGGTGCTACTACATAGACACTGTCACACGGCATACAATCTTCGGACAAGTCGAATTCCTCGCCAACACCGATGTGCGACAAATGGTTCACAATGCTTTCTGTGTCACTCTTTAATAAGATGCGTGTATCAAAAAAGAAATGGTAATAAATACCGCCTGCCACACATAAGAGGATGATTGCTGAAATGAATAACGCTTTCTTCATGATTGTATCGTTTTGTTTGTTCTTTATATATAACGATGTTGTCGTATTCAAAGTTGGTCTAAGGCCGTTAAATCTTCTTAACTGCAGGACATAAATCGGCGCGGAACTGATTCCTATCCATTCCAGAGGCATCGCCAAACGCCGTTCTACCAGATAAAGTTTCAGCCCGCGCCTACTGCGCGAGCATCAACTCTTCTCTTCTCGGTAGATATTTTGGCGAAATTTCTGGAATAAGAATCAAAAAGTCAACGCTTCCTTATGTTGTTTCTATATGTTATATCCTATCCACTCATGTCATTTTAACAAGTTCCTATTTTCATCGTTCTCCAGAACACGCATCTGATGGATGGCAATCTGGTTGAGACGTATCAGTCTTTCCCTCTGCGGAACACCTTCATCTATAAGCACAGCATTGATGTTCTCCATATTGGCAAGGCTAATCAGCTCATTGACGGAGGCATAGTCACGGATGTTTCCTTTTAATTCAGGATGAGCTTCACGCCATTGCCTCGTCTGGTACTCTGTCGGAACGGAAAACCACCCACTTGCCATCGGAGGTCCATTGGTTATGTGTCTGGTAGATCTTCGAATCGCCCGTATCGCTCTTGCTGGTCAGGAATACGAGTTCGGTTCCTGTGCGCGGGTCGCTGATGACCTTACGTTCGGACGGAAACCGTCTGCCCATCTGTGCAGCAAGCAACTGGGGCAAAATCATAAATATGATAAAGAATGTTATTTTCATAATGCCATTTTGGTTTCAGTTCAAATGTAGAGATTCATACCAATGGTCTGCCCAACAGATTTTTGGGGTGCCTGAAGCATCGAATTCTATCGGGAGCCATAAGTGGAGACTCTGAGACAGATGACGAGGGTTCCAAATGTCAGCCATAAAGACAAATCGCTTCCCTATCGGAAGAACATACGTGCCCTGTGCTCCGAAGGTTTTATCAGCAGGCATATCACGATAGCCGGTAGCCAGACCGACGAAAGGCGATTTGTGTTGTTTCCAGGGTCCCCAGATACTTTTTGCAGAAAACATACGCGCTTCGTTTGGCGACCAGCCGGTACAGCCGGAACAAATAAGCCAATAGACACCGTCGTTCTTAAATATAGTAGGTGCTTCATTTTGGCCACCCGGCGCCACCATATTGTATTTCCCCGTAAAGTCAAGGTAGTCGTCAGTAAGTTCACTGACCAAAAGGGTCAGATTCTCCTGCGACGAGGTGATGTGATATGCCTTGCCATCATCGTCGATATAGACGGTCATGTCGCGGCTCATCTGTCCGTCCTTGAAATCGCGCCACAGATACATTCCTTTCTCCACTTCCTTGCGCCAGGCAGGAGTCCACCACTCTTTCCATCGACTGGCATCTGTCTGCATTGCCGCCTGCCGGGCAGCCTGATCCATATCGAAGGGCCATATACCGGCATTCACTCGTGTGCTGCGGATGAAAAGGAACGGACCTACAGGTGTGTCGCTCTGGGCAAATGCCACACGGGCTGCAGCATAGCCTTTTCCTTTCAGTTCGAGGTGGAAAAGCATTACGAACTTGTGCGTCTTTTCGTTGTAAACCACCTTAGGGCGCTCCATAATACATCCGCGCTCAATGTCACTGCCGGCTTCATTGCTTACTGCCAGGGCTACACCCTCGTCCTTCCACGTGCGAAGGTCTTTGGAAGAATAGACTTGGATACCTGCCTCTGTTGTGAATCCTCTGTATGGGCGGTTCTCACCGTACCAATAGTAAGTATCCCCGAAACGGATAATATTACCGCCATGAGCATTAATATGTCTGCCCTCTGTGTCAGCCCATAGCTGTCCGTTCCTTTGATCGGTGACAGGAATGTCTTTCTGGGCATTCACAGTCAGCATGCCGGCTATCACTGACATGAGCATTATAATTCTTTTCATATCCATCTTATATATTACATCTCACCGAGATGCATTCAGATTCTTGTTTATTTTTTCTTTCCGAACTGAGGGTCTATCTTCAGGAAGGCTGTTATGACAAAGGTGACAAGACAACAGATGATGGTCCAGACAAAGAAGTGCTGGTAACCGATGGTTTCTTGCAACCAACCTGCCACCATGCCCGGAAGCATCATGCCGAGAGCCATAAAGCCTGTACAGATGGCATAATGGGCTGTCTTGTGACTTCCCTCCGAGAAATAGATGAGGTAAAGCATGTAAGCCGTGAAACCAAAGCCGTAGCCGAACTGTTCGATGAAGACACATGAGTTGATGATGAGCATGCTGTCCGGCTGAACATAACTCAGATAGACATACACAAGGTCGGGCAGAGTGATGGCACAAACCATAGGCCATAACCATTTCTTCAGACCGCCACGCGCAGCTGCTATACCACCGAGGATGCCGCCAATGGTGAGTCCGATGATTCCGACTGTACCATATACGAATCCGACTTCACCGGTAGTCAGACCCAAACCGCCCTTCTCCACTGGATCGAGCATGAAAGGAGTTATAAGTTTCACCAACTGAGCTTCTGGAAGACGATAAAGCAACATGAACAGAATAGCTACCAAAGCATTGCGTTTTGTAAAGAACGACTTGAATGTATCAAGGAAGTCTTTTGCAACGGAACTGGCAGTAATCTCTACGGCAGGATGGTCGGATGCAGGACGCGGCAGTATGTACTGATGGTAGAGGGCTGCAACGAAAAAGATTGCCGACAAGCAACAGAAGGTGACTGTCCATGCGAATGGGATGTCACCATTGCTTTCCTCCAGAAATCCTGCCAGGATAACCAGGAGTCCCTGACCAGCAACAGTAGCGATACGATAGAAAGTGCTGCGAATACCTACATAGAGCGACTGTTCGTGGTCATCGAGAGCATGCATATAATAACCGTCGGCTGCAATATCATGAGTTGCTGACGTGAAGGCTACCAACCAGAATGCAGCTAAAGTGAGTTGGAAGAAAAATGAAGTGGGCAGTGAAAAGGCTATGCAAGCAAAGGCAATAGCTATAAGAAACTGCATGGTGACGGTCCACCAACGTTTCGTTTTGACCAAATCCACAAACGGGCTCCAGAAGGGTTTGATTACCCAAGGCAAATAGAGCCAGCCTGTATAGAAGGCAATATCCGTGTTGGATACGCCAAGTCGTTTGTACATAATGACAGATATAGTCATTACAGCCACATAGGGCAGTCCTTCAGCCATGTAAAGAGAAGGAATCCATAGCCAGGGATTTCGTTTTTTTTCCATATTTTTATTTACTTTTATTGAGTTATATCTTATTTATTTGTGTGTCAGGATAATAGTGCCGGAGTATTTCACAATAATCATAACCAAGCGAGCCCATTACGGCTGCACCTATCTGGCAGAGCCCTACACCATGTCCCCACCCTTTGCCTTCAAGACGAAATCCGTCGGCAAGTGGAATGACATCGAAGGCAGAAGAATAGAGATGCGAGGGACTGAGCCATTTGCGTATCTCCAGTTCTTTACCTACCACTACCGTTCGGTTGGTGCCGCGAATCTCGAGGAGGATGATGCGTCCCGAAGGTCCGCGTTTCACAGGTGTAAGACTAAGTATGTGTCCGAAATCGATTCCTGACTTTTCTTTTATCAGTCTGTCGATTTCACCTGCAGAATATTCAACAGTCCACCGGTAAAAGTCTTTCGTTTCCTGATCGAAGTCGTTAAGCACCTGGGAGAGAATCTCAGGGTCGGCAGTGTTACAGAAAGCTTCTTTCACGCCCCTTGCACGTTCATCGTCTATGATATCAGGTTTGGAGACAAGATATGGTTTCTGCTGATCATCCCAACAGGAAGCGAACTCCTCCATCACTCCACCGCAACACTTCGAGAATCTGGCATCGCAGATTTCTCCTTCATAAGTGAGCACCTCGCCTTCAGTCTCTTCGACAGCGCGGATAGCAGTCGGATTACTTATTTTCGTGATTCCCTGATAACGCTGGCAATGGTCATCGGCACAGACATCAAAGAGGGTATGGTCTTCACGGTCGTACCATCGGATAATCCGATGATGTATGATGTATGATGTATGATGTATGACCTCAGACCTCAGACCTCGGACCTTCGACCTTCGACCTATCTGCGCCAGCAGCCAACTGCGCGAAATCACTGCGTGAGCCTTAAGGAAGGGAAGTGACGCTTTAGATGACATCTCGCTTGAGATGACGCTTTTCAGATATTCCTCAAGTGGCAGAATGTTGATGGCACAGACACGTCCGCCGTCGTTTATCAGTCGGAGTGAACCGCGGAAAGTCTGCATCTCCTGGCGTTGCCAATGGAAATCGACTCCGATAGTGACATCAAACAAGGAGAAGGAGGCACTGGATGTCTCCTTCGGTATAAGCAGAATTTCGTGATAAAGTTTGCCGCGCCAGCTGATTGAGGTCTCAGTAGCTGTCACTGTCTCTTCGCAGGCACAGGATTCCTCTCCGTCAAACAAATATACGTCGTTCAATCGGAAGTGTATCTGCTTTGCCGTTACTATACCAACCTTTATCTCGGGTATCATTTCTTGATCTTGCCGATGATTTCCTGGGCTACTGCCGGTGTGCATCCGCATTCACGTATTATAGAGGCAAGCAGTTCGGGCGTAATCTTATTATAATCCTCTTCCCGGGGAGTAATCACAAGTCCTGCCATATCGAGTGCACCTGGACTAACCATAATCTGCTCGTTGCCCTCCTTGAAGTAGCAATCGGGACGATGCTTCGAACGTGGAATCACAACCGTAGTGATGTAGTTCTCACCGGTCACAGTACTTACGGTAATCCACGACAGGATGTTCATCTGCGGTTCGCTGTCACCTTCCTGCATAGGCATTGCATCGTAGAGTTTCTGGAACAGGGCATTGTTTGCCTCTGGGGTTTTGGTGACGATTACAAAGCCCGGACAAAGATATTCTTTCAGTTTGAACAGTCCGAAGCTGTCGGACAGAGTCTCCATACGCAGCGACTCGAGATAATCCTGGTCGGTCAGCGGGAACAACTTGTCACGTTTGTAGCGGTAGAGTTCTTCCCAATCCCTCTGCAAGGGTACTATATTCAACGGACCTACCTGGAAATGCAGATGGTCTGGGGCTGAAGCACCGGACTTAGGTCCGTTGTAGAACACAAGCATATTCCTGAGTTGCACAGTTATCCGCATCATATCGATGTATGAACTGCGAATGAGCTGCGGACGATGCTGATGATGAGGAATGGTAAAATGCTTAGGCAATATAGGATAAGGATTTACAAGCAACTGGTATTTACCTGCAATCGGGAAATCGGACTGTTCCAGAGGACGGTTCAGTTCGCAGAGGAAACACGGACGTTTCTTAATCGACGTCTCATCCACCTTAGCACCCGTTGATTGTATGCGTGCAGGATTCCACTGGACACACGCCTTCACATTGTCGATCTGCATTTCGTTCTGCTTCACGTTGGCAAGGGCTGCATATCTCTCCCCTACTTCTTTCCATTGTCTGAGTTCGTTCTCATAGAATTCCATTGCACCGTCGTAGGAAAGATTCATACTCCAATATTTATTAAGACCTTGACGGCTCTCTATCTCCATCGTACGCAGCAAGTCCTTATATTGGTTGTTGGTGTTTACCTGTTCAGGAGTCAATGCAGCATCACTGTTGCCTTCCCAACGGCGGCACAGGTATAGTTCGTTGTAGATGCGTCCGATCCTGAATTTACGCGAGAATGCCAGCCCGAGAGCATAGTCCTCACCATAGGATGTGTTTGGCATACCGACCTTGCGCAGCAGAGGAGTGTAGAAAGCACGCGGGGCTCCCAGTCCGTTTATGCGCAAAGCATTGTTTCTGCCGTTTTCATCGGTCCACTCTTTATGGTCGATGATGCCGGGAGGGAGAGTTTCCAACTTGAAGTTACACATACGATACGAACCGATTACCATAGCACATTTCTCAGCATAGAATTTATCTACTATCTGCTGAAGAGTATCAGGACTGCTGTAGAGGTCATCACTATCTAACTGAACAGAGAATTTTCCGCAACGGGCATCATTGAAGGCTACCGACCAGCAACCTCCGATTCCGAGATCGGAACGCTTTGGGGTGATAAGAATCAGGCGTGGTTCCTTAGCGGCTATTTCCTTCACTATCTCGCCTGTTCCATCGGTAGAATGGTTGTCAACGACTATCACATTATATTCGAAAGTGGTCTTCTGCGACAATGCCGAGCCTACTGCATCGGCTATGGTCTTTGCACGATTGCGTACAGGAATGATTACAGATGCCTCGACAGGGCAATCGGAATACTCTACATTTATATCGGAAATGACATCGGAAGGAATGAATGCACCTATACGTTTCAGATGATCGGTACAAGCCTTCTCCATTTCCACCTGCACATCCCTGTTCTTCGGGTTGACATAGTCAAACTGCTTCTCGCCGCTCTTGCGCAGGTCGAGTTCAGTTTCGGTATAGAGATACTCATGAAGATGAATCATTGGAGTCTGTCCGGAATTGCGCAGCATATACAATGCCAGCTCGTACCAGCCGGCATACTTCCACTGACTCATCGAGTGTTCCTTCACGCAGTTTCTCAGGCTCTCAGTGGAAATCAGCTGGGCAGAACCGTAGTCGAAATCATCACGCACACTGCCCCACTGCACATCGATCTTCGGCATCTTAACCGTCTGCTCTCCGTGCTCGGCATAGTGGTCGGAGTAAATCATTGCAGGTTTCACATTCTGAGCAATATTGTACATACGCTCCAATGCCTGATAACCCAGGACTACTGCCTTGGGATGCACATAGAGGAAATAATCGGTAGATACGTTCTCTGCTATTCTGCGCATCATGTCAGAACTGTAGAATGTCTTGGCAGAGAGTTTTTTTACTCCTTCTATATTCACCGACATATCGGATGTCAGCAACAAGAAGATGTTACGTACTAAAGAAGTACTACTCAATTGGGAAATCAGATTTTGCGTTGCAGTCTCATCAATGTAAGGAATACAACAGTCTATGCCTTTCATCATAATCGGATAATTTGCCACAAAGATACAATATACAATATAAAATATAAAATCAGAAACACAAAAAATGTGTATCTTTGTGCCCAACAAATTACAAAATTATGGAAAGCAACCGCCAAAATGAAAATCTGAAAGCCTTAGGCAAGAATACTGAGTACCTGACGACCTACGCCCCAGAGGTTCTTGAAACATTCTCGAACCGCCATTGCGACAATGATTATTGGGTACGATTCAACTGTCCCGAGTTCACATCCCTCTGCCCCATAACAGGTCAGCCGGACTTTGCAGAGATACGCATCAACTATATACCCGACAAGAAGATGGTGGAAAGCAAATCGCTGAAGCTATATCTCTTTTCTTTCCGCAACCACGGGGAATTCCATGAAGACTGCGTGAACACCATCATGAAGGATCTGATTAAACTGATGGAGCCCAAATATATCGAAGTCCTCGGACTGTTCGTGCCACGTGGCGGCATCAGTATTTATCCTTACGCCAACTACGGTATTCCCGGCACGAAATACGAGAAGATGGCTGAACACCGTATGCTCAACCACGATATGCAGTAAAGCAGACAGAAAGAAAGCGTCATTTACGAATTTTCGCAAATGACACTTTCTTTATATATTCAGCTTTTTCTTTTTACTTCAGGCGTTCCTGAATAGCTTTGCTCTCAGCCTCATATCCGGGCTTATTCAGCAGGGCGAACATATTCTTCTTGTATGCCTCTACACCAGGCTGATTGAACGGGTTAACTCCAAGGATAAGACCTGAGATTCCACAACCCTTCTCAAAGAAGTAGATCAACTGACCGATGTTGTATTCGTCAAGTTTTTCGATTGAGATCTTGATGTTTGGCACTCCACCGTCAACATGAGCCAACTGAGTACCCAGTTCTGCCATCTTATTAACCTCGTCGATACGCTTTCCTGCAAGGAAGTTCAGTCCGTCCAGATTTTCCTGATCAGAAGGAACCTGGAGCGATGTATTTGGCTTTTCAACAGAAATGACAGTCTCGAAGATAGTGCGTTCGCCATCCTGAATCCACTGACCCATTGAGTGCAGGTCGGTTGTCAGGTCAACAGAAGCAGGGAAGATACCCTTTCCATCTTTACCTTCGCTCTCTCCGTAAAGCTGCTTCCACCACTCACCGAGGTTGTGGAGCTTTGGCTGATAATTAGCCATAATCTCTATCTTCTTGCCGCTCTGGTAGATTGCATTACGTATTGCTGCATACACAGCAGCAGGGTTGTCTGCAAGCGGAGCACTGATGTCACACTGCTTTTCCATATCCTGAGCACCCTTTACAAGTGCCTCAATGTCAAAACCTGCAACAGCAATCGGCAGCAAACCAACAGGAGTAAGCACAGAGAAACGACCGCCTACGTTATCTGGAATTACGAAGCTCTTATATCCTTCTTTGTCGGCTGTTGTACGTGCAGCACCTTTCTTGGCATCAGTGATGGCAACTATTACTTTCTTAGCTATGTCCTTGCCCATCTGCTCCTCGCACATCTTCTTCAAAAGACGGAACGTGATGGCTGTCTCTGTTGTAGTACCTGACTTAGAAATATTGATGACACCGAACTTTACAGTCTTCAGATAACCAATCAGCTCAGAGAGGTAGTCTTCGCCGATATTGTTTCCTGCAAACAGGATACGTGGCATCTTTGACGGCTGCAGCCATCCGAATGTGTTCGACAGAGCATCGATTACCATACGTGCACCTAAATAACTGCCGCCGATACCTGCTACCACTACAGCATCGCAGTTCTGCTGAAGTACCTTTGCTGTCTCGTTTATCTCCTTGATGAATTCAGGAGTAATCGAACTTGGAAGGTGCAACCAACCAAGGAAATCATTACCGGCACAAGTACCCTCTTCGAGAGCCTTCTGTGCAGCCTTAACCTGAGGTTCCAGTGCCTCTACTGCTCCAGCAGCTACAAACTGCTGCGCTTTTGAAATATTGATTTTCATAGCAATTATGATTAGAATTTGTTTTTATTTTTTCTACTGTTCAACGTACATTGTAAAGTCCGATTATCCAAATGCACTCTACCTAAAGGAATCACCCAGAATCTTTATCTCCACAGCAGGGCTTATCTTCTCGTACAATATATTATATACTGCATCAAGAATAGGCATACTCACATGATATTTCTTATTCAGGATCTTCATACAATTCGTACCGTAATATCCCTCAGCTATCATTTCCATCTCCAACTGCGCGGTCTTCACAGAGTAGCCCTGTCCTATCATCGTTCCAAACGTACGGTTTCGTGAAAAGTTAGAGTACATCGTAACCAGCAGGTCGCCCATATATGCACTCGAGGACACGTGGCGCTCGTCATCAGGCAACACTTCGTTGAGGAATCGCTTCATCTCCTGAATGGCATTACTTGTAAGCACAGCCTGGAAGTTATCACCCATCTTCAGTCCGTGACAGATACCGGCAGCAATAGCATATACATTTTTCAGTACTGATGCATATTCTATTCCTTCGATGTCCTGGCTGATACTGGTCTTCACATATTTATTAGTGAAGAGGTCTGCCACCACCTGTGCATTTTCCAGTCCGCTGCATCCTACCGTAAGATAACAGATTCTGTCCAATGCCACTTCCTCTGCGTGTGAGGGACCTCCTATACATGCCACCTGTTCTTCCGGTATGTTGTACATCTTCTCCAGATAGCTGCTCACTGTCATCGACTCCTCGGGTACAATTCCCTTGATAGCCGTAACCACCATCTTCTCCCTCATGTTTGCCTTCAGCTTCTTCAGATGGCTCTTCACATATGGCGAAGGAATCACAAATATCAGGGTGTCGTTATTCTTCACCACATCATTGATGTCGCTCGAGAACGTGATTCTATCTACGTCGAAATGTAAGCCAGTCAAGTATGCAGGATTATGATGCAAACGTTTGAAATCCTCGATTCGGTCGTCACGACGCATATACCACGTGATATGCTCTTCGTGATGCATCACTATCTTAGCCACAGCTGTTGCCCAGCTGCCGCCTCCTAAGACTGCCACTCTGCCTGTACTTTGGAATTGCATTACAACTTACCGATTATATTGTTCAATTCATCTACGCTTGGTTTCGCCACATCCAACTTGAATTTCTTGATGATTTCACCAATCTGCTGCTGAATCTTCTGGGCATTGCCGTCCTTCAAGTCGCTCACCAGGTTATATCCTGCCTTGTACAGAATTGGTACGATATCTTCGCCGAATCCCAGTTCCACGAATTTCTCCACACCGTCTCTTGGCATTTTCTTCTCTGGTTTCATCGTAGGGAAGAGAAGCACTTCCTGAATAGTGGGCTGCCCCGTCATAAGGATAGCCAGACGGTCTATACCGATTCCGATACCGCTCGTAGGAGGCATACCGTACTGGAGTGCACGCAGGAAGTCGTGGTCGATAACCATTGCCTCGTCATCACCTCTGTCTGCCAATTTCATCTGCTCTACGAATCTCTCTTCCTGGTCTATCGGATCGTTAAGCTCAGAATATGCATTTGCCAATTCCTTTCCGTTGACCATAAGTTCGAATCTTTCTGTGAGTCCGGGCTTCGAACGGTGCATCTTCGTAAGCGGAGACATCTCAACCGGATAGTCGATAATGAATGTAGGCTGAATGAATGTGCCTTCACAAGTCTCGCCGAATATCTCGTCGATGAGTTTTCCGCGTCCCATTGTGTCGTCAACTTCTATATTCAGTTTCTTTGCCACCTCACGCATCTCGTCTTCCGACATCTTTTCCAGGTCATAGCCTGTCTTCTCTTTAATTGCATCAAGAATAGGAAGGCGACGGTACGGAGCTTTGAAGCTTACTATGTTATCTCCTATCTTAACCTCTGCAGAACCGTTCACTGCCACACAGATCTTTTCCAGCAGCTGTTCAGTAAACGACATCATCCAGTTGTAGTCCTTGTATGCCACATAGAGTTCCATACAAGTAAATTCAGGATTATGACTACGGTCCATACCTTCGTTGCGGAAGTTTCTGCCTATCTCATATACACCTTCAAAACCACCTACGATAAGACGTTTCAGATACAGTTCTGTAGCAATACGCAGATACAGGTCTATATTCAGTGCATTGTGGTGGGTGATAAACGGACGTGCGCTGGCACCGCCGGCAATCTGCTGCAGGATTGGAGTTTCCACCTCTGTAAACCCGGCATCGTCGAACACCTGTCGCATCGTTCTCAGGATAGTAGCTCGTTTCAGGAACACATCCTTCACACCCTGGTTCACAATCAGGTCAACATATCTCTGACGGTATCTGAGTTCCGGGTCTTCGAAGGCGTCAAATACCTGTCCGTCCTTTTCCTTCACTATCGGCAGCGGTTTCAGACTCTTTGCAAGTACAGTCAGCGACTGAGCATGCACAGAGATTTCGCCAGTCTGAGTGCGGAATACATATCCCTTCACACCGATAAAGTCGCCCAGGTCGAGCAATTTCTTGAACACTACGTTGTAAAGGTCTTTATTCTCGTCAGGACAGATGTCATCACGTGTGATATATACCTGAATCCTGCCCTTCGAGTCCTGCAGTTCAGCAAACGAAGCTTTACCCATCACACGACGACTCATCATACGTCCAGCGATGCTCACTTCTCTCAGTTTGCCTACAGGTTTCCCCTCCTCATCTGTCTCCGGGTCAACAAACTCAGAGATTATATCAGTTGAAAACGCATTTGTCTCATACATTGCAGCAGGATATGCTTCTATACCCATAGCCTTCAGAGCCTCCAGGTTAACCCTACGCTGAATCTCCTGCTCCGACAATTCCAGTATATTCATTCTATTTTCCATTATTTGCCGCGAAGATACGCATAATAAATGAAATAAAGAGAGTACGTTAGTAAAAAAAACAAAAAAATCACAACCTGAGTCAGATTGTGATTTCTTTTGGATATGTATTGTTTTTTACTTGAACATCTGCTTACGGACAGAACCGTCGGTCATCTTGACAATATAGGTGGTTCCTGCGACAGGGGTTTCTACCCTTCTGCCATCCATCTGATAATACTCTGCCGGTTCTGCAGCCTTAACCACTTCTGTTGCCGAATCGATTACGTCTATCAGCGGAGCTACATATGTCGGGTTCATGGAGTCGCCAAGGCGATAGAAGTCTGCCGCACCGTTTGCCAGCAACTGCATGAATCCTGTTCCGCCCTCTACAGTTTCACCGTTCACGCGATAGAATCCGAGTCCGTTCTCGCCGTCGCGGAATTTATAGTAGGCATACATACCTTCTGTCAGCAGTGAATCGCAATATGAACCCTTCAATGAAGCATTCGACACTGTCATTGCAGTCTTGATAGACGGTCTGAATGCCGCCGTAGCATTCTTGGTATTGTAAATAATACCGCTATTAGCAGGAATAGTCTTGCCAACAGCTATCTTAGTCAGTTTCAGAGTATCAGCATTTACATCGCGTCCTGCAACAGCCCACGCATCAACTCCTTCTGGTATCTCCACTGGATAAGTAGTGTAGAAGCAATCCCAATAGTCTCCCACCTCAGGATGTGCAGCAGCAAATTCCGCAGTCTTACCGATATTTACAGCAGTACGCTTCACAGTGTATTCCACTATCGGGTCGAACGAAAGGTGAGGAGGCTGATTGTAGCACACGTTCTGTGCAATCACCTGTGCACGATAGTCCATATCGTCCATGAGGTGCGGCAACATATAATCAGTCGGATAACTTGTCGCGTTGATTACAAGCGAGTACTTTCCGTTAGTTTCTGTCCAGTTGATGATTTCCTCACGCCAGTCTCCACATACATCTGCAAGCAGTCCCGGATGGTATTTTGTTCCGTCGTTCAGGTTGCCCGGCACATAATTACCACCGTTTATCTTATAGCGATCGAAATACTTGCCGGTTGAGTTCCAGTGTCCGATGATACTCTTGTCACAGAACTCATCTGCAAGGTCGCCGTCCCAGTATATACGGTAGTTTGCAGTAGCGCCGGAACTGCCCAACGCCCATGTGGGGGCTAATTCAGAATAGTCGTCACAATTAAACATAGCAGCCGAAGCACTATGTATGAACTGCGAACAATCCTGTTCGTGGTCGAAGTGTGCAGCCAGTCCGCGACCGGTATCCGTACCGGTAACCACATGCTGCAGCGATTTTCCTGTCTTGGCATCTCTCATACTCCATCCCCAGTTCGGCTTGTCCTCCAGCACCATGAATATTTCCTTGCCCGGGTTTGCAGGATTGAAATCACTCATGTGCAGGGCATCACCATGACCAAATCCCGTGCGATGCAACAAAGTCCCGTCGTTCTTCAGTATTGCCGAACCATAGACAATATCCTGTTTGCCGTTTCCTGTACAGTCACCTACAAGTATCCAGTGGGCGCCCTCGCCCCAGAGTCCCTGACCTTTTACAGTATTCCGGCTCACCCAACGCTCCTTCAGGTTTGCTCCGTCGAAGTCGTAGGCACCTACAAAGGCTCCGTCATAGTAACCGCGTGAGAATATAGGACTCGGGTTCTTACCATCGCCGTCGAGCCATGCGATAGCAGCCAAATAGCGTTCCGACTTATTCTGTTTGCTGTCACCCCAGTATGAAAGTCCCGCATTGTAGTCTGTATGGTATGGGATAGTGGAAATCTCGCCACCGGTCAGTCCGTCGAAGACTGTGATGTATTCGCTGCCATGATCCTGCTTCCCGCGACTACTCTTCAGGTTCTCGTTCGGGTCATCGTTTCCCAGGAGTACCCAGTTTCCTTCACCGTCCTTAGTTCCGGGAGCTGTCTTTGCCATGAATTCGCCATAGCCGTCGCCGTCGAAGTCCCAGCAGATAAACTGCACTGTATGCTGCGAAGCGAAGAAGTTCTGCCCCATGTCGATACGCCACATGAACGTGCCGTCAGCCTTGTAGCAGTCGAAGTATATATTGGAAGTCGTACCATTGCTGGCAGCGTCCTTTGCATTGCTTGGGAACCATTTTACAATAAAATTATACTCACCGTCGCCGTCCATATCGCATATTTCTATGTCGTGTGGAGTATAAGTAGCACCATTCACCTTGTCAACCGGAGCGTCGGCAAGCGGTATGCTGCGTGTCTGGTTAGCCCAGGTCTTGGTGCTCACTTCTGTTTCGATGAGATTATTGTTTCCGTCATAGACTTCCAGTTTATAGTAGTCAACACTTGTACCGCTGGCATCCACGTAGTTGGTCTTACCCATGATTGGCTTGCCATTGTTCAGTTTTGTAGCCTGAGTGGTGGCATTCGTTCCGCGATACAACACGAACCGGTAGTTCTTGGCGTCCGTCTTTCTCGAGCGCCAGCTTACGAGGTTTCCGCCTCCGCCCGACTGTGACAGGTTTACTGCCATCAGTCCGCGCTTCAAAGCCTGTGCTGCAGGTTTCGGAGTACGGTTCGTCACCTTGAAGAGTATGCTGAACG
Organism: Prevotellaceae bacterium UBA2744; assembly: GCA_002353575.1. Lineage (GTDB taxonomy): Bacteria > Bacteroidota > Bacteroidia > Bacteroidales > Bacteroidaceae > Minthosoma. Next base: position 77,342 of record DEJQ01000024.1, on the reverse strand, counting down.
TAAACACAGTCTCGTTCGACGCGTCCTTGATAGTATATGTGACAGTCTTATTATTATATTCTGCACTATATGTGAATCCGTCGGCAAGTGTCAGACTGAAGTCTGTCGGGGCACCGTACAGCAGTGTCGGGTAGGTAGCCCGTCCATTGTCTTTCAGTCCCTTTGCAATGTCAAACAGATTAAGTTCTTCGCCTGTAGCCGACTTACACGTAGCGGCAGTCACATAGTGGCTCACATCGTAGATGGGTTCGTCGAGCACACCTTCAATCACCACGTTGCGGAAGGCTATCTGCTTGGGATTTTCATTATCTGTACCGTTTATGTTATAGATATACAGGAAGAGTACGAAGTTGCCGTTTTCCACAAGCACGTCACTCACTGTATATTCATGGTGTGAATAGCCATTAAGGTTGCCTGTTGTTGCTTTGTTTCGCATAGGCGACACACCTGTAGCCAGAGCCTTCTCCGTAGTCACGGCACCACCCTTGATATACACGTCTAAGTTTCCTCCGTCGGTACCGCACTTGGCTGCATCAAACGAAATCTTCGATGGTTTGAACGTGTGTCCCGTAGCCGGTCCTACGCTCACTGCGATGTTATGCCCTGCAGATTTTGCCGTCACTCTTGTTTTCACCCCGAATTTCATGAATACAGGGTCGTAAACCGGAATGTCGAAACCCGTATCGGCATTACCGCTGCTCATCGGTTCTGCTGTTGCGATATTGGTTCCGCTCAGATAATTTGTAGTCAACAGATTTTCCGTGTCACCGGTGATAGCGGTTGCCTTCAGGTTGTCCTTGTCGCTGAATCCCCACGTCACTGTTACTTTCTGCTGTGCCACGACTGTCACAGCCATAAGCAGAAAAGTCAGGATAGATAAATTTTTTTTCATAGTCGAATGGTTAGTTAAAGTGTACAAATATCTTAGTTAGTTTGTCAATTGTGTAAGTCTTGCAATATATTTTCCGATGATGTCAAACTCCAGATTCACTGTACTGCCCACCTCAATCTCACAGAAGTTTGTATGTTCGTATGTATATGGTATTATGTTTACCTCGAACGAGTTGTTCGTGCTGTTGCACACAGTCAGGCTCACGCCATTCACCGTCACACTGCCCTTATCAACAGTGAAATATCCCCTGCGGGCCATATCCCTGTCGAAGTTATAGGCGAAACGGAATGTCCAGCTGCCCTGCTGGTCTTTCTTCGACGTACACACAGCTGTCATATCCACATGTCCCTGAACGATATGTCCGTCCAGTCTGCCGTTCATCATCATCGAGCGTTCCACATTTACCTTGTCACCGACCTTCAGCAGTCCAAGGTTCGACTTCTCCAGTGTCTCCTTCATGGCTGTCACCGTGTAAGTATCGTCTTTCAGGCGCACCACAGTCAGGCACACTCCGTTGTGCGACACACTCTGGTCTATCTTCAGTTCTCCTACAAACGAACAGGTCATCGTCAGGTGAATATTCTCAAGTTCGTGTTCGACAGCTACTACCGTAGCAAATTCTTCTACTATTCCGCTAAACATAATAAAATATAATTTTGCGCAAAGATATTGATTTTTCTCATGAAAGCGACTAACTTTGTCGCAAAATATTATTTACAAAGGATTATTCCATACATTATGAAAGCATTACACGCGACTCTCATCTCCACACTCATTGCGGCAGGCATGAGCAGTTGTTCAAACGACAAAGTATCATCTAAATCTCCCACACTGGGCGACCTTACCGTCACTCCTGCACGTCTCTACACCGGTCAGAAGGCCACTGTCGGAGTTTCCTTTGCCGACTACGGCGAACACGTCTATTTTTCTTCCTCTGCCTATTTCACCTGTCTGATAAGTGAAAGCGGCAGAAAGACAGATTCCATTCCCGTATTTAAGGATCAGGATCTGCGAGTGCCGACTAATTTCTCGTTTCCCGTCACACTTCCTCTTGCTCCCGGCAACTACACTCTCACCGTCCGCACTCCGTCGGTAAACAAAAGCAGCACATCGTCCGAGGGCGAATCGCTTCTCTTTCCCTCTCTCAGCAAGCAGACAACCATCATCGTGCAGCAGGCCGATGCCATCAATGCCAATTTCGGTGACTCTCGCGAGACTGTAGCCGGTTACATCACAGTCAGCGACACCACCTTCGAGGGTAGCACTTTCGATCCTGCCGGCAAGGCTTCTGCCAAGACAACATCCAACAGTTTCACCCGCCAATTGGTTTATAAGTTCAACTCAAACAAGCTTACCGAGGTCGATGATGAATACACCTACGACTTCACCGGCATCATACGCGACGAGAATGCCAAGGTAACCATCTCCGACGACGACGTCGCTGCCATTATGAATAAAGCCAACGAACTCTTCATCTCCAACATTGCTGACGAACTGCTCTCTGGCGACACCTACCAGCCCGAATCGGCAAAAGCCACCTATGGCACCCTTGCCGCCGACAACGATGCATCCAAGTGGAAACCGTTCCTTACAGACCTCGTCGATAACGACAAGCCGGTGAAGAGTTATTCGTTCCGCTGCCGTCACGCCAAGTCCGGCTCTCTCATCACAGTCACCCTGACTGTCCTCAACGGGAAAATGTTTATTACAAATAAATACACCAAATAAATCGAGTACAAACAAAACACACCAAATTAAATTATGAAAAAACACCTTGCAATCCTATCGGTTCTCCTCAGCGGATTTCTCTCTGCCGTGGCACAACCCACACCCGATTCAGCTCTCATCCGTCCTCATTACAAGAACGGTACGTCACCACTGAAACTCGAATACACCATCGATGGTAAGCACTGGCACCTCATCGACTACACTATTTTCAGCAGCGACTACGGACCCTGGGGCAGTGAAAAGAAACTCCACGACGTAGTCATTCGCACCGATGGCCAGCGTTACGTTGCAGAGTTCATCCCAAGTCCGAAGAATCCGCAGATAGGCATCACCGAGAGTGAAGATCTCATACACTGGAAACCGCAGGACTACCCCCGTCTGTCACAGGCAGACTTCGAGGCAAAGCAAAAGGAACTGCGCACCCGCAAAGACTGGGCGGTAAAGGTTCCGTTCCGCCACATAAAACAGCTCATTCAGCGCGCTCAGGTTGCAGCCGCCAACGCAAAGAACGAACAGGAGAATATCATACAGAGCGGGGCTGCCCTCAACAAGTCGGCTCAGTCGTTCCGCACTTCTATCAATGCTGACTTCTCTGACCAGAAGGACATCTCACCTCTGCTCTTCGGAGCTTTCTTCGAGGACATCAGCTATGCTGCCGACGGCGGACTCTATGCCGAACTGCTGCAGAACCGCGATTTCGAATACACTGCCGACGACCACAACGGATGGAATTCGCAGACAGCATGGAGTTTTGAAGGCGACGGCTCGTGGCAGGTTAACACTCAGGCTCCGCTCCACAAGAACAATTCACATTATGTCACTCTGACCACCAACACTGTCGGCACCCGCCTCATCAACAAGGGGTGGAACGGCATCGCCGTGAAGGCAAAGGCACACTACGACCTCTCAGCCTTCGTCAAGGGTAGCGGTAAGGTACGCGTCAGCCTCGTTGCCGACGGCACCGTCCTCGCATCCGCCACTCTCTCTGCACATAAGGAATGGAAACAATCGAAGGCGGTACTCACGCCTTCTGCTTCTGCCGACAAGGCCCAGCTGGTCATCGAACCACTGCAGACAGGCTGGCTCGACATCGACTTCGTAAGTCTTTTTCCACAGGATACATATAAGGGGCGCAAGAACGGACTCCGCAAGGATCTTGCCCAGCTCATCGCCGACCTGCACCCGCGTTTCGTGCGTTTCCCTGGTGGATGTGCTTCCCACGGACAGGGCATCGACAACATATACCACTGGCAGGCTACTGTCGGCGAATTATGGGAACGCCAGTCGGACATGAATATCTGGCACTACCACCAGAGTCGAGGACTCGGCTTCTATGAGTATTTTCTCTTCTGCGAGGACATGGGAGCCGAACCGCTTCCAGTACTTGCAGCAGGCGTACCCTGTCAGAACTCATGGCGCGGAGGCAACGGACAGCAGGGAGGCATACCATTCGAACGCGACCTGAAGGGGCAACCCTCGCCATACACCTACAACGGCAAGCCCCTCACTATGGAGTCGTACCTGCAGGAACTGCTCGACCTCATCGAATGGGCTAACGGCGACGCGAAGACCAGTCCGCTGGCTAAGATGCGTGCCAAGGCAGGACATCCGAAACCGTTCAACCTGAAGTATATCGGCATCGGAAACGAAGACCTTATCAGCGATACGTTCATGGAACGCTACCTCTTCCTCGTGAACGGCATCAAGGCAGCTCATCCTGAGATTACCGTCGTGGGCACTGTCGGTCCGTTCTGGGAAGGCAGCGACTACGAATACGGATGGCAGGCAGCCCGCAAGCATAATATTGACATCGTAGATGAGCACTACTACAACACTCCAGGCTGGTATTTCCATCATCAGGATTTCTACGACTCCTACGACAGAAAGGGCACGAAGGTCTATCTTGGCGAATGGGCATCGAAGGGCAATCGCGTAACAAACGCTCTCATCGAGGCATTGTACCTGACCAACGTAGAGCGCAATGCCGACGTAGTAGTCATGTCAAGCTACGCACCTCTGCTCTGCCACTACGACCACAAGAACTGGTCGCCAGACATGATTTTCTTCAACGAGACAAAAGCCGACCCTACGGCCAACTACTACGTGCATCGCGCCTTCGGACAGAATGCCGGCGACAAGTATATCTATTCCCGACTCCATGCCGACATCGTCAGCGACGACAAGAAAGCCAACCGTGGCGACCTCGACCTGCGCGTACGTAACTCAATAGTAATGGATTCCAAGACGGGCGACATCATCATCAAGGTTGTCAGCCTATTCGGTAAAGACAACGAACTGACCATCGACCTGGGTGAAGGCATCGACCTCGAACAGTACAAGAAAGAAGCTACTATGCTCCTGCTCAGTCAGCCCGACGACCCCAACAAGGCTAACCAATGGGCAGAGAACACAACCAAGACCGTCAGCGTAGGCAAGACCTTCACCGTCACTCTACCCGCCTATTCTTTTGCAACGATAAGAATTGTCAAAGGTAAAAAGTCGAAGGTCTGAGGTCGAAGGTCAAAGGTCGAAGGTCAAAGGTCGAAGGTCAAAGGCCAAAGGTCGAAGGATTGTCTCAACTCCTTAACTTTTTTAACTTCACAACTCCTCAACTATCAACTCCTAACTATCAACGAAACATGAAATACAAAATAGCCGTTGCCGGCACGGGATATGTCGGACTCAGCATTGCTACCCTCCTGGCTCAGCACAACGAAGTGGTAGCAGTGGATGTAATACCTGAAAAGGTAGATCTCATCAACAACCGCAAGTCGCCCATCCAAGACGAATACATAGAGAAATATCTGGCAGAGAAGCCTCTCAACCTCACAGCCACCCTCGACGGGGCTGCCGCATATAAGGATGCCGACTTCGTGGTCATCGCAGCACCTACCAACTACGACCCCGTGAAGAACTACTTCGACACGAGCCACGTAGAGGAAGTCATCGACCTCGTCCTCGACGTCAATCCCACTGCCGTCATGGTCATAAAGAGCACCATCCCCGTTGGCTACTGCCGCAGCCTCTACTGCAAGTATGCCATCAAGTTCATGACCACCCCAAAACTGGCAGGTAAGAAATTCAACCTGCTCTTCTCGCCTGAGTTCCTGCGCGAGTCGAAGGCTCTCTACGACAACCTATACCCCAGCCGCATCATCGTGGGCTACCCGAAACTGCTCAAGGGAGTCGAGAACGAAACCGAGAACCAGACCATACTCGCCATATGCGGCGAACACCTCGAAGAGGCTGCCCACACCTTCGCCTCACTCCTCGCAGAAGGTGCCATCAAGCAGGACATACCTGTTCTCTTCATGGGAACGAAGGAGGCTGAAGCCGTAAAACTCTTTGCCAATACCTATCTGGCCCTGCGCGTCAGCTACTTCAACGAACTCGACACCTATGCCGAAGTGAAGGGACTCGACACCGAAGCTATCATCAAGGGTGTAGGACTCGACCCCCGTATCGGCACACACTACAACAACCCGTCGTTTGGATATGGCGGCTATTGTCTGCCGAAGGACACCAAGCAGCTGCTTGCCAACTATCAGGACGTGCCGCAGACCATGATGTCCGCCATCGTCGATTCCAACCGCACACGCAAAGACTTCATTGCCGACCGCGTACTACAGATGGCAGGTTACTACAGCTATACCAACCGCACACACTGGAACCAGCAGCAGGAACGTCAAGTCACCATCGGGGTATATCGCCTCACGATGAAATCCAACTCCGACAACTTCCGCCAGTCCTCCATACAGGGCATCATGAAGCGCATCAAGGCAAAGGGAGCCAACGTAATCATCTATGAGCCCACACTCGAAGACGGCACCACCTTCTTCGGTTCGCAGGTAGTGGGCGACATCGCCGAATTCAAAGCCCGCAGCAATGCCATCATCGCCAACCGCTACGACACAGTCCTCGATGACGTAAAAGACAAAGTATATACCCGCGACATCTTCCGCCGCGACTAAAAAGAAATAGTCAATAAACGGTAGTGCCTGGGGAGATCTCGGAGAGTGCTCAGGGGAATCTCTGAGTCGGAACTGAGTCGGAACTGACTCGGAACTGACTCGGAACTGACTCGGAACTGAGTCGGAACTGAGTCNNCCTCGGAGGAGAGTCACTTATGGTTAGGGGTTAGAGGTTGAAAGTTTGTAGGAGAACAGACGCAATCGACTGGCAAAATAAAGTCACCTATCTTGAAGTAGGCACGGAAGGAGCCATGTCATTGCGGCAAATGCCGAAGGAAATACAAGGAAATACAATTATATAACAAACAATATGTTTAACAACAAAACAGCAGTATTATGAAAAAATGTTGAATTGGGTGCTTGCCGTCACCCTCGTAATTAGCGGCACAACATTTGGTCTGACATCATGCAATGATGCCAAAGCACAGGAAGATAATACCGCCCAGGCAGTGAAAAATGTGGAACTGATACGCACGTCGCAGAGCTGGGACGGCGTTGAACTACCCGACTATCTGCAGGGCCGCCCCGAACTGGTAGCTGTAAAGTACGAATTCCCTGCCGGACAGAAACTGGGCTGGCATCATCACCCCGTGATGAACTACGGTATTCTGGTTCAGGGAGAACTGACAATCATCGGGTTAGACGGAAAGGAGAAGACCGTACATGAGGGCGAGGCCATAGTGGAGATGGTAAACACCATTCACCACGGTGAGAACCGAGGCACGAAACCCATTATCCTCTATATGTTCTATCTCTCGCAGAAGGATTTGCCACTGGCTGTGCAGCATCCTGAGATTCCACTGAAATAATAAGAATAGAATCGAGCCGATTAGACCCCGCTTTATACGAAGGGAAGTCAAATCGGCTCGATTTAATTTATAAGTGAAAATGTTTATTTCTTATAGCATGCAAATATCTTGTCAATCTTCGTCTGGGAGAGTTTCGGAGTGACAAGACTGACGAGAACGACTACAGGGAAGCCGCCAACCATAGCGATAGCACCGCAGTTGATAGGATTGGCAATGGCATTGCCTGTAAGCATATTCAGAACGATAAGTCCTACGCCCCAGATATAGCTTGCCCATACGGCCGCAGGTGAGACACTTCGTACCAGTAGTCATCTGCAAAGGTACAAATAAAATCTTAAAATAGAAGCATAATTCAATATTAATCCTAACATCCGCAGCTATAATAGGTATAGACACAAAAATGGCAGTCCCTAAAGGTAACCCTCAAAATTCTCAATCTTCTGAATTCATCGAACTCACGTTAAATAATTAATTTCCACCGCCTGTGTCCCAGTCAATGTTTTCGTCATCGACGAATGGAATTTCTACAGGACTGGATTCCAGAAGTCGTGTCACACAGTATGTCTTTACCACATCGGTAACGGGTTTTATATATGTTTTCTTCATAGATTCTTATTTTTAGTTGACAGATTGACGAGTTGACAGGTTGTTTCTGACTAATCTCATCCAACTTGTCCACTTGTTTACTCGTCACTTGTTCACTTATTCACATACTTCTTTCCTTTATGGATGTACATGCCTTTCTGTGGCTTGCCGTCGAGAAGTCGTCCGTTCATATCATAGTAGCGTTCTGCGCCGTCTGCGTCGATGGTGCGAATCTGCTGAATACTGGTAGCATCATCATCCCCTATAACCATATTGAAGGCACGTACCGGGCTACTACCTGTAGCCTGGAAATAGGCACGGAAGGGTCCTACGTATGCCAAGGGCTGGTTCTGGGGCACCTTGTGCCACTTGCCATCGCTCTGCAGCAAATATGCAGGCTTCTGGGAATTGTATAGCTCCGTATTGGGGATAGTCACCGTGGTGCCCTTGAACATAAATCCGCCTATGGCATCAGGTTCAGCTGTCGGTATTTTGGCAATCTCTGTAGTTTCTTCAGTACCGAAGTCTATTTCCAAGTTTTCCTCTATCACTATATAATAAGGTTTATAGGCTGCCATCTGCTTGTTTGTCACCTCAGTGAAGGTAGCGGTGGTGCTACCCTCCACGCCCTCTATCTTAGAAGGTGCATACACCTTGACATTGTCGTCTGTTATTGTCAGGCTGTAGGGCAGACAGGCGGTTATACCCAAAGCTTTATATGACTCATCTGCCTGCTGTTGGGTATAGTTGACATACCGTAGGTAGGAGATGCCGACGGTAGCCGTGACGGGAACCTTCGGCTTGAAGTCGATACCGTCCTCAAGTGATATGAAGTTGGCTGATGCGGCAGTTTTATCGCCGTTCAGGACAAATACGTTGGGTTCGTAGTCTTCTGCCTCGTTGCCGGAAGGCAGATATACGATGGTGAGGTCGTCGAGTCCGTAGAACGCATTTTCCTTCTTCATACGGTCAACCGTGAGATGTATTGTTGACTTACTACCGTCAATGAAGTTATCGACATTCGACATATCCACCACTTTCAGATTGTAGGCTTCGTCAAACAGCCCACTCTTCAGGTTGTAGTTCTTCCCCGCCGGGAAAGTGATACTGGTCAGTCCGGTACAATTGGCGAAACAGTTATCCATCACAGAGACATTCGTTTCTGTCAGACTTGCGGTCGGAATGGTGTAGTCGCCCAACTTGCCCGGTGCACAGGCTACGAGATAGCTACAATCGCCTGCGACATTACGTATCAGCACATTGTCAACGCACTGGTATCCGTTACTGTTGCCCGCTGATGCAGTCAGAGTAGTCAGTTCCGGACAATCGGCGAGGAAATTGCCGGTATAGTCCTTAAAACCTGTACCTATGTTGAAACTCGTCAGACTTCCACAGTTGAGAAAGGCATCTTCGCCAACACTGGTTACACTGTTGGGCAGGCTGATGGATGTCAGCGCGTCGCAGTCCTCAAAGGCTCTGGCACCGATGCTTGTCACATTAGAACCGATGGTGATCGACTCTAACGTAGCATTGTCCTTAAAGGCTTCCGATGCAATACCGCCAACTGGTTTGCTGTTATAATAATCAGGAATGGCGAGCGACTTGGCATTACCCGTATAGCCTATTACCTCGTAGTAAAGGTCATCATCTTTACCTACCGAACGATAGACAATGCCTTTATCATCTTTCCAATCTACGCAGTTGGCTAAATACATATCCTTCAACGTAATAGGAACAGGGTAATCTATGTAGCCACCAGTGAAGTAGTACCAGTTTTCCGTACCCAGCGTAGTTTTGACTCCATCCTGCTTCATGTCGTTTTTATTGGTCTTTTCCAAATTCCCTGAATAATCTTTAGAGTCACCGGGGTTCCATCTTCCAATAATATTATGGGGAACATTACTCCCGCCCGGATTCCAATAGACACAGTTCGAAACAGTATTTTTTACATTGTCATGGGTTGTATGTCCTACTATCCAGCCACTTGTTGTCGGCGTGTTGTGATATTCGTTTTGCGAAAAGCAACGTTTCACCGTTACTGATGCAGCACCGCCAACGATACCTCCGACGTCTGCACCTTTGGCAAGGATGTTTGAGGCAGAACAGTCGGCAACAGTCACATTAGAACCTATATTGCCGACGATGCCGCCTGTCCATCCGGATTCGGAACCTGAGATATGCCCCCGGAACATACAACGTTCAATGGTGGCATTTTCTGCACGACCGACGAGACCTCCTACACTTCCGTTAGTTGCCTGTACTGTATAAGCATTATCTGAGGCAACATTGCTGCTGACAAGTATGTCGGTTACACGAGTGTTCCCTTCAACATAGCCTACCAACGTGCCCACATAGTCTGAACCGACTACCGTAGGGTTCTGAATGTGCATGTTATAGATGGTTGATTTTTTGGCATAACCAAATAGTCCGCTATAATTTTCCGACCTGTTAACCTTGAGGTTCTTGATGACAAATCCGCCGCCATCGAAGACACCCTCGTAGGGATGCTCACTGCTAATGCCGATCGGTACCCAGTTGTCTATTGAAGACATGTCGATATCAGCTGTCAGCACCACCATTTTATTGTCGCTATCCTTATAACGGGCACCAGTGTTCACGGCATCGCGGAAGGCTTTCAGTTCGTCGAGCGATGATATAGTCTGCCTGTCACTGCTCGTCTCATAGATACGTGTAAAGGCATCACCCCATCCCACATCGTTATTGTATTTGTATTCCCTGTAGCTTTCGGCACAGCCCTCAGGCACATAGAGGACTCTCTTCATTGCATCGACTATCATACTGTATTCCGTACCCTCGTAGGAGAAGACGTCGGCACGCGACCACGTAGGCACAGCGGTACCCTTACACTCCACGGATTTAAGGTTGGGCAGTCCGATGAACGCACCGCGCCCCACCCTGGTGAGCGATGCCGGCAGCACGATACTCTCGACATTGCCACAGCCAACAAAGGCGAAGTCCTCAATAGCGGTGATACCCTCCTCAACGACAATTTTCGTGATATTGCTGCAGAAGCGGAATGCAAACTTGCCGATAATGTTCTGGTCACCCGCAGTGGTCGTTATTCTGGGTACGGTCAGTGTGCCGCTCTGAAATTGCGGAATACAGGCGTTTCTACCGTTACCTATGGTGTAGGTAGTACCCGACTGGGTGACTGCGACCGTAAACTGTGTCTCCCCCACAGAGACTTTGTAGTCGGCAGCTGCGACCAGAATCGCTGAAAGTAGAAGGATATGTATTGATAATATGAATCGTTTCATAGATGTGTGTCGTTTATAATGTCTTAATTGAATGAGAACAACATATTATTCCTTTTTATTTTGAAGTGGAAAGCGGAGAATATTTACTCTTTCCCCAGTTGAAGAGGGTACGTATGAACTTTATATCAGGAGCACTTCCGAAGAAAGTAAACATAAAGTTTGAACAGGCATCCACGTGGTCTTTGGTATTGCTCTCGTCAACATAGAGAGTTGTATTGCCTTTAAACGCATCCTTTGCACTCTTGCAATTATCGTATGGCACCACCGTATCCTTTGTAGAGTGGAACAGACATATAGGGTTCTGTGGAGTCCATCCCTTAGTCAGGTTGTTGCTCTCCAGCGCACTCATCAGGTCGTTCATCTCCTCATAGTCGGGCAGTTTGGTTCCGTCTCTCAGCGCACACATATATTCCCAGGCTCTTGACGTAAGGACATATTGCAGCTTTGCCCTGCCTTTCGACGTGAGCATATTCTTGTATTTTGTCTGCTTCGCCAGCTTCTTCAGGTGCTTTTCCACATCTGTAGTAGTCTTCTCCAGTGCTTTAGATTTTTTGTTGGCAATAATATCGAGTATGCCCGTATCGATGAAAGTCTGCGAAAAGAAGTCTGTTGCCGTATATTTCATCATCAGCGGGTTCGTGTCGAGCATACCCTTGATGATAAGAGCGATGGCAACGGGCATGGTCAGTTCACCAGCTTCGTGCTCGGCACTCAGATCGGCTCTCATAAAATATTTCAGCGTAGCTACCGGGTCGTAGGGACCGTCACAGCAGACCGAGCCGGCGAAAGGCATTTCACTGGTCAGGTTGTTCTGCTCGATGAATCGCTGTACTGCCATTGCTACAGAGCCACCCTGCGAAGCACCTACAGAGAAATACTTGCCATAGCGGAAAGCATCTGCCTTTTGTGCCCACTGAGACGAAACGGATTCATTCTTGCCCTTGAATTTTCCTGCCTTGAACAATGCGACTCCGTAGCGCACACCATCAACGACCTGGCGTGCGGTCAACTCCTGATAGAGGTATGGGTGCGGACGCTCTTTGGTGACACCATAGCCCTCGTAGTCGGGCATGATGAGTACGTTGAAGTATGCCGGGTCGTCCTTATCCTTCCTTACCAGACCCTTTCCCCACGATGCATAATACTGCATCATGTTGACATCCGATTTGAAGTAGCCATCGATCGTGTACCAACTCGGACACTCCTTATTGCTGGTGATAGTGCAATGGCAGCCGATGACAACGTTGTTGAAGCGATAACCCTTATCCCAATCACTTTCCTCGAAATAAGGGAAAGCCATCAGCGACGAAAGGATTATCGTATTGCCGTGCTTATCGATTGACGGATAGTTAAAGGTGTACAGATAATAGGCAACACCCGAGTAGTATTCGGCATAGCTCAGTTCGTTGGACGCATTGGCTGTCAGTGGAGTCTTGCTTTGGCGGGCAGCCTTCGCTTCCTCGATCGCCTTCTTCGGATCATCCTCCAGCTGATCTACCGGAATGTCGAGGTTGTCAACGACGATGGGCGTAGTTTCCATCTCTCCTGTTTCAGGATTCATCATGAGCGAGTCGCGCAGAATCTGTGTACGCAGCACACCTCCAGTTATGACCGCCTTGTCAATGTCCACGGGTTCGTGCATACCGTCTGTCGCAACATTTTGCGCACCGGCTGCGAACAGCACGAACAGCCCCATTACCATGATAACTATTCTTTTCATCTTATATAGAGACTTTTATTTTGTTTTATGTGTATTACAAATTACAGCGAGATACCCTCGAATTCGAATACATGGTTGCCCCAGTCGCCAAACTCGGTCTTGACCTCGCAACCGTGAGCAGTCAGATAATCGGACATCTCCTTGCCTACATGCCAGTCCATATACTTATCGGTTGAAGAGTGCATGATGTAATACTTTGTCTTGGTGTTAGGCTTCCAGTTCTGGCCTTCGCCGCAGAGGGAGTTCTCGCGGAACTTACTCGAGAGCATTTTGCCGATAGCCAAATGGGGGTTACGGGCTTCGGGAGTGAGAATCATCTCTATAGGACAGTCCTTGGTCTTTGCCTCGTCGCCTCCGGCAATGAGCTTATTGATATCCCAAGTGCCGTAGTCCTTTGAGAGAATCCATTTCTGAATATTGCTGGCAAGGGGTTCTACAAACACATCACTATACTTGAAGTCCATATTGTAGGTCTCCTTGTATGCAACCACGACAAGCGGGAACGAACAAGCATAGCCCGAAGTGGCACTCTTTACGTTGTCGTCGTAAACAGTGTTCAGATTGAAAGGTGCTGCTCCAGCCGAAGTAAGACTCCAGTGAATGTCGGGACGGTTCTCGTCGCAGTAGCGCTGAACAGCAATAGCCGAGAATCCTCCGCTGCTATAGCCCACATTGAAACAAGGCAGACCCTCGATGGCATATTCCTCGTCCTTGAGAATCTTCATAGCAGCATCCCACGCATCCATAGTTTCGCGGGCTGTAATCTCAGGACAGCAATATGCCTGCGCTTTGTCCTCGGTAAGAGTCCAGCCGTAGAGGTCGGCAGACACAGAAATAAGATTCTGATATTTGTTCATGTAGAGACCAAGGTCGTCAATCTCGTTCTGAGAAGTGCGTTCACCATGCTTGGCACAGGTAAACTCGTTGTAGAGCATCAGACCGCGGGGCTCAGCCTCCTTGTTATACACAGCGGGGTTCATGGAAATAACTCCCGTAAGACGTACAGGCGTCTTCATGTCGGGACCTACGCTGGTGTACTCGAAAATAATCTGATTAAACCAAAGATTCAGAATGTCATCGGCTATCATCTTCATAGCATGACAGTCGCGATGGTTAGTAACCTTAACTTCGAGGGGCGTAGTTTCTTTTGGGGTTGATTCCTTTTGCGCTTCGTCATCACTATTTGAGCATGATGTCAAAATCATCATACCAAAGCAGACAGAAAAGATGGCGGAAAGCACCGTAATATTCCTTTTCATATAGAGTCCAATATCTTTTTATAGTTTAACTTCGACCTGCAAAGATAGAGCATTTTCATCAAAAACAGCATAGTGTTTTGATGAAAAATAATGCAATCTGAAGGTGTGTTTTCAAATCTATGGCAAAAATCATTAGTGGTATGATGACGGGTGCAACAGGTAAAATTGGCAACGTCGTTTACTATCAGAAGAACGGTAAGACCGTAGCACGACAGATGTCGTCTGCCGCTTACAACAGCAAGACCGTTCAGCAAATCCTCCAGCGTATCATCATCAAGACTGTAGCCGCAAACTACTCTCGTATGAAGGACATCGCAAGCGGTAAAAAAAGTAAAAAAGTAAAAGCGGGTGTTTTGGGGAGAAGACAAAGACAGGAGCATTATTACAAAAATGTTTATGTTGCACTTTTTTCAGAAGAAAACGCATGAAAAAAATAAATGTCCGTACCTTTGCAGCGATTTTTATTGGTATAACTATTTAAATTTTACAAAAGCACAAGATAACTGTTATGAAAGAGACAACCAAACTATCAACGATGCTGGCAGCCATTCTGGCTTTATGCAGCACCATGCTGATAACGGCATGCAGTGATAGTAACGACCTTGACGTAAAGGAGAAATCGGAAGGCGAGATTAAGCAAGAGGCGGAGGCACAGCAGAAAGAAGAACTAAGAAAGTCGCTGTTAGGACTTCAGGTGGATCTTAGCAGCAATGTGTTGGGCGACGATGACATCGCTCTATGGATGTTCAACGAAGACGGAACGTTCGAGGTAATGAACATGTCGTCAGAGATAAAACTGGAAGAAGGTAGTGAAGAAAGCGTAGAAGACGGAGGAAATGAAGCAGGCGAAAGCACAGAAAAAGACAAAGATCCTTTTCAAGAGGAAAATATCATCGATATCTACACCGGCAAATGGGAGGTTTTCGTGAATGAGGAAAATCCATGGGACAGTTCGGCTGAGAGAGTGAGCGGATTCAGGGCTACATTTGACAAAGACGAAGAAGACCCGGACAACGAGGAATTCAAGATGACCTACTACGTCAGCACCACAGAGGATGAAGACGGAGAACCAGTACTCGTAATGCTCAACGACGTAGCCATCAGCTATCAGGTAATGGTGGAGCACGACGACGACGATGTGGATGACAATAACGAGACAAGAGCCGTCACCGGAGGATTCAAAAACGATGCCTTTGAGAGAAAGTTCAAGAAGGTAGCAAACACCGTCTCGACGATAAAGAAGATAGTAGGCACTACCTTCAAGACCATCTCCAGTGCAAACAAACTTGAAGGACTCAGTAAGGCAGAGTGCGAAAAATTCCAATCTGAAGCTGAGAATGCATTGAGTCAGATGCAGAAAGACTTCAATGCAGGTAAGACAAACTATGCCGAGTGGATGACTGAGATATACACTAAAAATGGAAAAAATCCTCGCATCTGCGACATGAACATCCCTGGTACACACGATTCCTTTACGCCATATTTTATTGAGGGGCTGCGTAATCTTGAATTTACATTCCACACAGTAACACAGGTGCATTTCATCATGGGACAGTGGTTATCTGGAGCGCGAATGTTCGATTTCAGACTAAGATACGTAGAAAAAAAGGATAACACTCCCGAGCACATGCAGTTGTATCATACGTTCGACCTCAGTATAAGCTTAGAGAGAGGTATTCAAGAGATTGTTGACCAATTAGACAACCACCCGGGCGAAACAGCTATTGCCTGTATCGCCTTCGACGACAAAAAAACAGATAATCATTTAAGGGTGACTCTATCGACTTTGAAGAAGTTCGCCGACAAAGGTAAGATCGTGCTTAACCCTACACCCAACATGAAACTGAGCGACTGTGCAGGAAAATTGATTATTTTCTATTCGTATGAGTTCGGGGATAAACGGAATGAACTCTACGGACCAATAGTAGAAATTAAACATGGTAACGGATATTCGAAATCTAATCTGTCTTTCATGGTTGACGGCAAAGTGCAGAACGTAACAATGACCCATCAGAACCTGTATGAGATGACATCAAGTTTTACTGAAAGTACCGAAAATTTCTTTAAGCGAAAGAAAGAGGCTTTTGAAACATGTTTCTGGGAATTCGAAAAAATCCGGAAGAACGAGACTACTGTTTGGAGCTGGAATCAGGTAAACGCATACGTAGGCAGTTATGTTACAATGTCATATAGTCAGAATGCCGAGACTATGCATCCCTGGGTTGTCAACTTTGTGCTTCAGCATAAGAACTCGCCTTTAGGAATCATAACAATGGACTTTTTAGGTATAAGTGAGAAATGGGGAATACGTTACACCAATTGCTACGCATTACCCAGAATTATCGTAGAGTCAAACAGATACCAATAACTTACATAGTTAACTTACGCAAATAACACTGAATTGAGAGATAGTTTTATGAAACCAAGATATTTTATTGCTCTTCTGAGTTTATGCCTATCCGTCTCTTATGGAGTGCATGCAGAAAGAATTACATTCAAATGCTGCAAGTGGAACAGTGAAAAGAAGATCGTGGAAGTTGCTGATGACACAAAGGACTGTATCATTCTTGAAGGACAGAACGACAACTGGCAGGGACTGGGTGAAAAGGGCAAGGAAACCTACTATGCCGTAAAGGGCGACGTGAAGCGAAAGACGCTCAACTGTTTCGGCGAGGTACACATTATTCTGACGGATGGCAGTAAACTGACCTGTACGGGCGGCATCAAAGAGGAAAAACAGAACAATGCCGAGTTGCATATCCACAGCCAGAGTTACGAAAGCAAGATGGGAGCCTTAACAGTTACCAACAGCTATCAGGGAGCTGCAGGTATCGGTGGTGCTACAGACACACAGTCTGGGGAGGTATATATCCATGGGGGAAACATCAGTGCCACAGGAGGAAAATACGGTGCAGGCATTGGCGGCGGCAACGTTGACGAAAGTGAGGTCACCAGCGCCAGTGAGGTTTACGTCTTTGCCGGTTCAGTAAAGGCATTCGGCGGTCACAAAGCTGCCGGTATAGGAAGTGGCAGCGCCTGGAGACGTCAGACGAGTGATTCCGGCAAACTGTACGTTTACGGCGGTTCGGTTGAGGCAACAGGCGGAGACATGGGTGCCGGTGTAGGCGGAGGAGGAGGTTGCAGCTATGCACTATACGTGGGAGAGAGAGCAGGTCAGGATGGCGGCGAAGTTTATGTATATGGCGGAAGCCTGAAAGCTGTGGGAGGTTCTCGTGCTGCAGGTATAGGTGCCGGCAGTACCGACACGGGTAAGAAAAATCTGCGCAAGGGCGGAGTACTTAGAGTCTATGGTGGCACAGTGAATGCTACAGGCGGAGACTACGGTGCCGGCATAGGCGGTGGCTGTAATGGCGAAGGAGCCGATGTAGAGATAACAGGCGGAACAGTCTGGGCTAAGGGTGGCAAGAAAGCCGCAGGCATCGGTGGAGGTGAAGAGGGCTTACCTGGTAAGTGTCGCATACTGGGCGGTAAGGTAACTGCAATCATCGGAGAAGACTGTAAAGGCAGAAATGCCGGCAAAGGCAGTGCTATAGGTTATGGCAAAGGAAAAGACAAGAACTACAATGCAGAGATGCTGAAGATAGGCGACAACATGTCGGTAACGGCAGGCGACGCGGAAAACAACATAGAGCGTACCTTCACTGCACCGGAACGTACCGATGCCTGCCAATGGCGCAATTACGCTCTCATCGACACATGCAAGCACAAGGATGCCACATACACCATAATAAATGGAGAGAAGCACCGGCGCAAATGTACATATTGTACTGCAAATAACGACGAGGATCATGACTTCGGTCCGACCGGCAATCACCACGACTGCGCATGCGGACAGAAGTTCGACAGCGAAACCACCGTGCTCAAGGTAACAATCCACTACCCTTATGTTGATAATAACTCATACAAAATCCAGACACGAGAAGAGAGGGTTGCCCGCAACAAGAAATATACAATATCCGCACCACCAGAATTCAAAGGCATGGTATTCATGGGTTATACCACCAGGGAAGTGAAAGAAAACGAAAAGGACGAGATGTGGGACAGCGAGGAAGCAGAACTTATCAAGGCAGGTCAACAAATATCCGTGACAGACAACGTGGATTACTATGCCCGCTATCGCTACGATTTCATGAAAGAATGGGAGTGGAACGATGACTACACAGCGGCTAAGGTGACAATCACCAATACACTGCTCGACGGAGCAGTAACCATCGATGCTACATGTCAGCTGGAGGAAGACCAGAAGCCTACCGACAAACAGCTCGGACGCCTCACATACAAAGCTACGGCTACGTATGAGACGAAAGAAACCGTAAAAGAGAAAGTAAATGGCGAAGATAAATACGCAGAACATAAAGTAACCTACACTTTCACCGACGAACAGGTAGTGGAATACTACAACCTCACAGAGATCTCACTCGATGTTTATGCGCAAGACAATGAAGATGTCATCGAGGCAAACAACGAGAAGGAGGCATCCGTAACAATCCATGGAATCACATTAAAAAAGGACGGGAAATTGCATCCGCTATGCCTACCATTCTCGGTAAAGATAGAGGGGTCGCCACTGGAGGGAGCTACCATATACTATTCTGCAAGCGAAACCATCGCAAACAACGAACTGCAGATGACCTTCAAGCCCGTTACCGACGGATGGGTAGTAGCTGGCGAACCATACTTCGTGAAGTGGGCACAGGGTACAACTATAGAGAATCCTACATTCACAGGTGTATATATCAACGACGGCACTATTGCCGTGCAGGATCAGTATTATGAGCTGGGAGGCACATACGACTTGGAAGTTTTCGATGACGACGAGAAGGTGTATAGCGTTGAGAACGGGAAACTGACAAGACTGCCCGCAGGCATCGCCAATGCCTTCACAAGCTACATATATATTCCACGCGAGAAAAACGACAATGGTGAAATTGCCGTGACTTCGTTGCGACTCACTTTCGAGGGGGACGCCACCCTGCAAGCTAATCTCTACGAAAGATGGGAAGGAGAAGGCACTGCCGAGTCGCCTTATATCATATATACCAGAGAACAATTGCAGCTGATAGCAACTACCTTCAGCAGCAATGCTGAATCGGTCACAGGCAAGTACTTCAGACAGGCTGCGAATATAGCGTTCGACAAGACTGTGGAGAATAACTTCACGCCGATAAGCAATTTCAATGGATACTACGATGGTGATGGCTATATCATCAGCGGACTGAACATCAACAAGTCGGGCACAACTGCCGACAATGATGCAGCACTGTTCAGCGAACTGACAGACAAATATTGGGTGAAGAATATGGTTCTTGCAAATAGCACCATCACAGGAAGAGGCAGTGCCGGCATTGCCGTAAACCTCAGCGGCAACGCATCCGTGGAGAATTGCCATGTACTGAAGGACGTAACCATAAGGTCTAATTACTACGCTGCAAGCGGTCTGGTGCAGAATATGTATAACGGCACACCAACTGTCTCAGAATGCAGCAGTCAAGCAACCGTAATTTCAAACCAGTCGAATGCCAGTGGCATAGTGGGTACGATGTCTGGCGGTCAGGTGAAGAACTGCTTCTATTTAGGTCAGAGCCTCACCCACGGTACGGGTCTGTACCATAATTATGCCATCGTAGGCAACAAGTCCACTGGGACAGTAGTAACCGACTGCTACTTCACATCCCCTACCCTTCAGGACAGCAGTGCGAAGCTAATGCCAGACAAGACGACAGACAACACCAACTTCCTGACACGACTCGCAGCCCGCGACAAGTTCCTGACCGAAATAAGCGGACTCACAGAAGAACTGATAGGATATGACATCACACTGAACAACCGCACTACCCTGTCGGCTGTACAGAACGCTGACGGGACTTGGCAGAGCAAGGCGTACTCCGTCTGTCTGCCGTTTAACCTGAATATCAAAGATCAGTTTCCAGACATAAAGAATATAACAGATGTCGATGAGTATGCAAAGACATACAAGGCATACAAAATAGACCTTCACAACAAGGAACTCATTTTCACCTATGTATTTCCCGAACTGACTGCAGGCGAAGCTTATGTCATCGTCGTAGAAAAAGGTTCGATAGCTCTGTCTGCCAAGAACGTGACTGTAGTTGACACCCCTGTAGTGTCGTATAATGTATTGAGTACGACAGATAACACCAAGCCTATCGGCGGATGGATGGGTACATTCAAGAGAATTGAAAATGACGAAATGATTGAAAAGAATGTATTTGTTGGTACAGGCACAGGCAAATTCAGATGTCCGACAAAGGGGTATAAAGGTGCCTTTACAAACCCATTCGTAGGCTACTTTACTCCACTGGAAGCCCTTGCAAATGACCGATACATTGTTAAATACGTTTGCACAGGACAAGCCGACGATGAAGAAGGTGAAGTAACCGACTTCCCTTCCAAACTATACGACAGCGATTTCGACTTCGAAGACGATGCTACAGGAATTCCGATGGTTTCAGGTTCCAAGATTCAGTTTTCAGGCAATGATGAGATCTATAACCTGAACGGACAGCGCGTTAATACCTACTACAGGGGTATTGTAATAAAGAATGGAAAGAAAATATTTATCAAATAGCCAACAATAGATATGAAAAAGAAAAAATATCAGAAACCATGCATGGAAGTTGTGGAAATGTTGCATCAGACTCACCTGTTGCAAGAATCAGAATGGGGAGGTGAACTTGCATAAAATGATCAAGGAGGGTATGTCAAGAATCTGGCATACCCTCCTTTCGCTACTTATTGAGAACAGATATTTTATTTCTTATAGCATTCGAATATCTTATCAACCTTCGACTGCTTCATCTTAGGAGTGACAAGACTGACGAGAACNNGGGAAGCCGCCAACCATAGCGATAGCACCGCAGTTGATAGGATTGGCAATGGCATTGCCTGTAAGCATATTCAGAACGATAAGTCCTACGCCCCAGATATAGCTTGCCCATACGGCTGCAGGGGTGACCCCACGCCAGTAGAGACCAAGAAGGAAAGGAGCAAGGAAGGCTCCGGCAAGTGCTCCCCATGAGATACCCATAAGCTGGGCTATGAACGTAGGCGGGTTCAAGGCTATAAGAAGAGAGATTGCTATGAAGAAAACGATGAGCACACGCATGACTACCACCTTACGGCGTTCGATATTACCGCGTACGGAGTCATCGATTTCTCCCGACTGCACTTCGTCTTCGGATGCTCGCTTATCACGATAGATGAGGTCGAGGGTCATCGTAGAACTGGAGGTGAGCACCAGACCCGCAAGGGTTGACATGGAAGCAGCAAGGACAAGCAGGACGACGAGACCGATGATAGCATCGTCGAGCGTGACAAGCATAGAAGGGACGATACTGTCGAAGGCTATCTTGCCGTCGGCAGCATAGATAGCAGGACTGTCGAACAGACGTCCGAAACCACCGAGGAAGTAACAGCCTCCGGCTACAAGCAGAGCAAAGACAGTGGAGATGACTGTACCACGACGCACGGCAGCCTCATCCTTGATGGAGTAGAATTTGCCTACCATCTGAGGCAAGCCCCATGTGCCGAGAGAAGTGAGGATGACGACACCGAGGAGGTTCCAAGGGTCTGGTCCCCACAGATCGGCAAACTTACCGTTCACGGCAGGATCGGCATCGGAAGGCATTACTGAGAGTTTCTGAACAGCTTCTGTGAGTCCGCCCTGACTGTTGATGACGGCTACGATGACAAGCACAATGCCGAAGATCATGATACAACCCTGAATGAAGTCGTTGATGGCTGTTGCCTTATAACCGCCAAGGATGACATAGATAGCTGTGAGCACTGCCATGGTGATAGCACAATAGATGTAGGGAATACCGAAGCCCATCTCGAAGAGGGTTGATATGCCTTTATACACACCTGCCGTATAAGGGATCAGGAATACGAAGGCAATGATGGATGCCACGATACGAAGACGCTGACTGCCATAACGGATGCCAAAGAAATCAGGCATGGTGCGCGATCCGATGTATTGCGTCATGATTTTGGTGCGGCGACCGAGTATCCACCATGCAAAGAGTGAACCGATGATGGCGTTACCTATGCCAATCCATGTGGCTGAGAGTCCGTATTTCCATCCGAACTGACCGGCATAGCCGATGAATACTACAGCTGAGAAATAGCTGGTGCCATAGGCAAAGGCTGTAAGCCAGCCGCCTACATTGCGACCGCCCAAGACGAAGCCATCAACAGAGTTGGCTTGCTTGCGCGAGTAAATGCCTACCCCGACCATGATGGCGAGAAATAGGACGGTAAGAAAAATTCGTAAAAACATATTTTAAGTGAAAATTTAAAAGTGTAAAGTTTCAGCCTTTGACCTTAGTTAAATCGTATCTGCATCTGTGCCATAATTGCATGGTTCTTGCCATGAGTGAAGTAAGACTTGTAGTCTGTATCGGCATTCTTGTAGATGTACTGCACCTGGAAACGGCATTTCTTGAAGAACCAGTACTGCAGACCGGCTACGACCTTGTGCATGTCCATCTTGTCATCGACATTGAAGTTGAAGAAGTCGTATGATGCAATGAAATCTACTTTATCAAACAGACGCACGGAACCGGTGACGTAGGCTCCACGGCTGACTGTGCAGTCGTCTTTGCCACCGAGGAATTCGCCATGCACATTGAATGGTTTGGATTTATAATCGACACCAATAGAATAGCGGTTGCGGCGGTAGCTGTCACCAAGTTTAACAGTAGGACAGAATACAGGGGCATTGACCAGTGCATTGCCCCACCCTATCTGACCAGTAGCTACGATATTGAATCCGCTGAAGGGACGGAACTCAAGACGAGCCACGAAATCTTTCTTGTTGTTCAGGTCGCGCTTTGCATTCTGAATGCCCTGACCATTGAGCATCTCCACAACATAGGCAAACTTACCCTTTGCAAATTCACCAAAGAAGGAAAGACCCAGGTCACGACCATACTGCACTCCGTAGAGGGGGTCGGAACCACATCCGGCAAGATATGTAACACCTTCGGAATAGACGTCGATTGTCTCCATTGAGGTAGGCGACCAGGGGTTCTCCATCGTCACCGCAGTCTTGAACTGACCCAAACGGACAGCGAGAGCCTTATTGTTAGTGATACGAAAGTCGGTATAGAACTCCTGAACGACGCTGTTGAAATCGTGCATGAAGAGGAATGACCATCGGTCGGTAATCTGAGCCTCAGCCCACAGGAGGGTACGCTTCACTTCAAACGAATGGGCATCGGCATTGTCGCGTGACGTGTGCTTATAGAAATAACCACCCTGAGCATAGCCGTGGAGTTTGATGCGCGAGGCTACGTCGAGTGCCCAGTCGGGTGCATTGGGACTAATAGCCTTTACAGCCTTCTCGGTCGTAAAATCGGGTGTACTTGATTCATCAGAATGACTTGCTGTCCCTGTCTCAATGGGATTTGCTGCAAACATACAAACAGAAGACAAAAAATAAAAAGTAAGACAAATAAGCAATTTCGTTTTCAATGTTAAGTTCTTTTTCATATCCGACTGACTTTTTGTTACTGATTTAAAAATTTTGATTACTATTTTATTTTAGCGGCGCAAAATTATATAAAAAAAGTAAAATCCAATACAGAATGCAGGTATTTTTGTACCTTTGTGCCAATATTTATAAAAAAAGGATGAAAATTTCCCTTTTACAGACTGATATATCGTGGAACGAGCCTCGGCTTAATCTGCTGAGAGCAGAAAAAATGATAGAGAAAGCCGGACAGGCAGACCTGTACGTATTGCCTGAGATGTTCACCACGGGATTCGCTACCAAACCCGAAGGTATAGCTGACAGTAAAGGCGAAGGGCTGGAATGGATGAAGCAGATGGCACGGAAAACCGACGCAGCCATCGTTGGCAGTATTGCTACCTGCTGCAATGATGGCAGGTATGCAAACAGAATGTACTTCGTGAAACCAGACGGAACGGCTGTATTCTACGACAAGCGTCATCTCTTTTCCTATGCAGGAGAAGACGAGCGATACACAGCCGGGAATGAGAGGGTGATTGCAGAATGGCGCGGGGTGAGATTCCTCATGCAGGTGTGCTACGACCTGCGATTCCCAGTGTGGAGCAGAAATCACGAGGACTATGACTGTGCGTTGTATGTAGCCAACTGGCCTACGTCGAGAATCGAAGTTTGGAAGACCCTGCTGAAGGCCCGCGCGATAGAGAACCAATGCTACGTGTGTGGGGTGAACCGCGTAGGCAGCGACAATGCCTGTGAGTACTGTGGAGGTACAGAATTCATAGACCCCTATGGCAGGGTGGCAGCTGAGTGTGACGATGGTAAGGAAGACTGGCTGACGGCAGAGATAAATATGGACAAACTTAACCTATTCAGAGAGAAATTCCCTGTACTTAAAGATAGAGACTGAAAACAATGAAGAATCAAATCACAGAGACACTGACAAACAAGATGGGCGACCTTGCCCTTAACAACATAATAGAGTATCTGGTGACGCTGGGCAAGAACGTGCTGGCTGCCATCCTTATATATATAGTAGGAAAATTCATAATCGGAAAACTGACACAGCTCATACAAAAGATTATGATGAGAAAAAAGGTGGAGCCATCGCTATACACCTTCCTTGACAGTCTGTGTTCGATAGGACTCTATGTAATTCTCGTCGTTTCGATTGTAGCCGTATTGGGTATAGAGACTACTTCGATTGCAGCCCTATTGGCATCGGCAGGCGTAGCTATCGGTATGGCATTGTCGGGCACACTGCAGAACTTTGCAGGAGGGGTGATGATACTGGTGCTGAAACCATTCAAGGTCGGCGACCATATCGAAGCACAAGGATTCAGCGGAATAGTACGTTACATTCAGATTTTCAGCACAATCATAACGACTCCTGACAACCAGACAATAATCATCCCGAACGGTGGTCTGGCAAACGGTACGATTAAGAACATCACAAGGGAAAACAAGCGACGGGTAGATATAGACATAAACGTAGCTTACGGCACACATCCCGAGGACGTAAGAAAAATTGTATTCAACTTATGCGATGCTGACAGCCGAATAGAAAAAGAGGGAGAAAGAAAACCGTTCTGTCCGATGACCAATATGGCAGACAGCAGTATCACTTTCCAACTGAGGGTATGGACAGACACAAGTAATTATTTCTCAGTGAAATTTGAATTGATTGAGAAGATTTATGACGCATTGAATGCTGCTGGCATTTCTATTCCGTTCCCACAGCTTGATGTACATATGGTTTAAGCCGAAACCCTGTTGCGCAGATAATTTTCGCGTGCGAACAGGAAGAATACAGCTACTCCGACTGCGTTAAACAGGAAACCGGCCAGGAAGGCAGACGTGTAACCGTAGTACTCAGCAATGATTCCGCCAAGAACTACGCCAATACCTACGCCCACGTCCCACGAGGTGAGAATGGTGGAATTGGCAGTGCCACGCTGACGGTTAGTGCCCAGGTTGATGAACATATTCTGCATAGCCGGCCATACGTGACCGTTGCCAAGTCCGACGATAAGTGCAGCACCATAATAGCCGAAGTAGTTATGGACTGTGGCAAACAAACCGTAACCTACGAGACTGACCAGAAGTCCATGACTGGCATTCTCTACTATACGGCCCTCACGCAGACTGCGAATACCGAGGAGGCGCGATGCCATTAGTCCGATACAAAGAACAGCGAACCACAGTCCGGAACCAGCCGTCATACCCAGTTCTTCCTTACTGTAGATGGCGATATAAGTAGCGATGACACCATAGGAGAACGCTATGCACACCATACATACTCCGAGCAGGGTTCCCTTGACAAGGAAAAAACGGTCGAGCGAGATAGGAGCCTTATTCGGAACAATCTCTTTCTCAGGGAATCGGACAGAGGAGTTGAGCATGAGTCCGACGAATGAAACCAACAATGCTACAATGAAGATGGCATTATAGCTATCGACGAGCTCATAGATGAGCAGTCCGATGGTCGGAGCCATACTCGTGGCGAGGTTATTACTCAGACCATAATAGCCTATTCCCTCGGCACGACGGCTTGGATGGAGCACGTCGATGGCACAGGTGGAATTTGCCACGGTGACCATACCCATAGGTCCGCCATGCAGGGTACGGACCAATGCAAAGAGAGTGAGAGAGCCAGCCACAAGATACCCTGCAAAGAGTGCAAAGAAAAGGAAATAGGATGTCAGCAGAACTACCTTGCGAGGGAAACTGTCAACCATATACCCACTGAAGGGACGCATGAAGAGAGCTGTCAGCGTATAACCCGAAAGGACTACACCGATCGTATGCTTGTCGGCTCCGAACTCCTCGCTCAAGTAAAGGGGCAGTAAAGGGGTGACTACCATGAACGAGAAGAATATCATGAAATTGGCACACCATACCTTTATATAATTGCTATTCCATAGTTTTTCCACTGCAGACATATTTCCTCACAATTTTTCTGCAAAAGTACAAAACATTTGTCAATTATCAATCACCAGCTATCAATTATCAATTAATTTTCCTTCCTTTAAATAAAGTACTTTCGCTCGACAATAAAAACAAAAACACGTTTTGTTTTGTATTGTGCTCGCTTAATCGTACTTTTGCTGAAATTTTAAGAGAAGAAGAGTGAGACACTTAACACATGATGACCTTGTGAGAGCGCTGGACCATCCGGTGTTCCGGCTGATTGGAGACACTGCCGATGAACTGGAATTCGACTGCTACGTCATTGGCGGATGGGTAAGAGATCTGTTTCTCGCAAGAAAATCGAAGGACATAGATATAGTCGTAGTGGGACACGGAACGGAGCGTCCCGGCATCGTGCTGGCAGAGGTACTGAAGAAGAAACTCGTGAAAGCACACATCGCCATATATCGCAACTTCGGAACAGCACAACTGAAACACAAAGACATAGAAATAGAATTTGTGGGGGCACGGCGCGAGAGCTATGACCACAACTCGCGCAAGCCGATTACCGAAGACGGTACTCTGGCAGAGGATCAGAACCGGCGCGACTTCACCATCAACGCAATGGCACTGCAACTGAACCGACAGCACTTCGGCACACTCATCGACCCGTTCGATGGACTGCTCGACCTGGAAGACGGGATAATCGCCACCCCACTCGACCCCGACATCACCTTCAGCGACGACCCGCTCAGGATGATGCGCTGCATAAGATTTGCAACCCAGCTGAACTTCCTGATAGGAGACGAGACATTCGATGCCATTGAACGGAACAAAGAGAGGATAAAGATAATCAGCTATGAACGCATAAGCGACGAACTGAACAAAATCATCCTTTCCTCCATCCCGTCGAAGGGATTCATCGACTTGGAACGCAGCGGACTGCTGGCAATCATTTTTCCGGAGATGACACAACTGCAGGGTGTGGAAACCAGAAACGGCAGAGCGCACAAGGATAATTTCTACCATACCCTGGAGGTACTCGACAACGTGGCTCGCAACACCGACCCCGAGCAGGAGAACACCCTTTGGCTGCGATGGGCAGCCATACTGCACGACATAGGCAAGCCCAAGTCGAAGAGGTGGGACAACACACTGGGGTGGACATTCCATAACCACAACGACATCGGCGAACGCATGATTCCGAATATATTCCGCAGGATGAAACTGCCCATGAACGAGAAGATGAAGTATGTACAGAAACTCGTAGGACTGCATATGCGACCAATAGTCATTGCCGACGAGGAAGTGACAGACAGTGCCGTGCGCAGACTGCTCTTCGAGGCAGGTGACAACATAGATGACCTTATGACTCTCTGCACTGCTGACATAACATCGAAGAACAAAGAGAAAAAGCAGCGTTTCATACAGAATTTCGAATTGGTGCGCCAAAAACTCATCGACATAGAGGAGAAGGACCGAATACGTAATTTCCAGCCCCCCATCAGCGGAGAGGAGATCATGGAGATGTTCGGCCTGCAGCCAAGCAAGGAAGTAGGCATGCTGAAAACACGTATCAAAGACGCCATTCTCGACGGTGAAATACCAAATGAATATGAACCCGCAAAAAAACTATTGATGAAAGAAGCGGAGATAATCGGAATAAATCCGTATATTTGCAGCAACACTAAAAATTAACAACTCCATGAAAACAAAACTGCTATCATTACTGATGTTTCTCATATCGTTCTCTTCTGTTTATGCACAGGGACGAGAGGACATAATCAATTCTATCAAGAAAGTAAATAACTATTGGCAAGAGCACAACTCTGCCCAGTGTCGCGGTTTTTGGGATAATGCAGCCTACTTCACTGGGAATCAAGCGGCATATGAACTGACAGGCGAACAGAAATATCTGGATTATGCCATCAGATGGGCTGAATATAACAAATGGAAGGGAGCTACTCAGACAGATAAGCGCAAATGGAAATACAAGACCTATGGCGAGGGTATGGACCATGTACTCTTTGCCGACTGGCAGATATGTTTTCAGGTATATATCGACCTTTATAAGCTGGAGCACAGAGCAGAACGCCTGCAAAGAGCCCTGGAAGTAATGTGCTATCAGGCAACTACACCCGAGCGCGACTATTGGTGGTGGGCAGACGCCCTGTATATGGGTATGCCTATCTTCTCAAAACTCTACACGGTGACCCACGACCAGAAGTTGCTCGACAAACAGTATGAATGCTACCGCTGGACTGACAGTCTGCTTTTCGACACAGATGCGAAACTGTACTATCGCGACGGCAAATACGTGTATCCGAAGGTAAAGACTGCCTGCAACGGAGGAAAGAGTTTCTGGGCCCGTGGTGCAGGATGGGTATTGGCAGGTCTTGCCAAGGTGCTGCAGGACATGCCGAGGGACTGCAAATACAGGGCATTCTATGTTGACCGTTTCAAGAAACTTGCAGAGGGCGTGAAGGCATGTCAGCAGAAAGGCGGCTACTGGAGCCGTTCGATGCTCTGCGAAGATGATGCTCCGGGCTACGAAACCAGCGGAACTGCGTTCTTCACCTATGGAATCCTGTGGGGCGTGAACAACGGAATACTCCCTGCGAAAGATTACAAGAACTGTATCGACAAGGCATGGAACTACCTGAACAACACTGCCATGCAGACAGACGGCAGCATCGGTTACGTACAACCTATAGGCGAGAAACCCGACCCAACGAAGACCGTAGATGCTAAGTCGCAGGCTCCATTCGGCACTGGAGCATGGCTGCTCGCAGCATGCGAATACACAAAGTATGTGAGATAAGGATTTGGAAAAGGCAAGGAGTTAGAGAAGTCAAGACGTACCGGGATTCTAACTGCTAACCGTTAACCAATGAACGATAAACGAAAAAAACGAAAATGAAATCTTTCCTAAAATATGTTCTTGCCACAATTGTCGGCATGATTATAGTAAGCATCATCTTTTTGTTTACTACCGTAAGCACAATAATCGGTTTTGCAGGAATTCAATCCTCAAAGACTACTGTGGATAAAAACTCTGTACTCGTCATCAACCTGACAGGTATAATCAGTGAACGCACAGACGACGATCCGCTGTCATCACTCCTTGCAGGTAGCATTGCCGAGAATCAGAGTCTGGAAAACATACTGAAAGCTATCAGCCATGCAAAGGATGACGATAACATCAAGGGTATTTACATCGAGGCAGGGACACTCGTAGGTGCAGCCCCAGCCACTTTGCAAGAGATTCGAAAGGCTCTGATTGAGTTCAAGAAGTCGAAGAAATTCATCATCTCCTATGGTGATGTCTATACCCAGGGAGCATACTACCTGTGCAGTGTAAGCGACTCGCTGATAGTAAACCCACAAGGCGTAATCGACTGGCACGGAATATCCATGCAGACAAGATACTATAAGGATCTGCTCGATAAGATAGGTGTCGGTATGCAGGTATTCAAGGTAGGTACATACAAGAGTGCCGTAGAACCCTTCCTGCTGAACGAGATGAGCGATGCAAACCGCGAACAGCTCACACTTGTTTCGAGCGAATTATGGGGTGAGATGACCAGCGAGGTGAGCGCAAGCAGAAAGATAAGTGTGGCAAAACTGAATCAGTTGGCAGACACTTTCATGGCATTCACACAACCGGCAAACTACAAGACAGAGAAGCTGGCAGACAAACTGGCATACAGCGACCAGGTGCCACAGATTATCTGCAATATGATAAAAGACATAGACGAACCGGACGAATACAAGACCATTTCCGTAAACGACCTGGCTTCTATCTCGTCGTCGAAGCCAAAGGGGACATCGGGCAATGTGATTGCCGTTTACTATGCTTATGGCGATATTGTCCAGGAAACTTCTCATAGCATTCCAAGCTACAACAGCGAGCACGAAATCGTCGGCAAGAAGACTGTGAAGGACTTGCAGGAACTGACCAATGACGAAAATATAAAGGCTGTCGTGATTCGCGTAAACTCCGGAGGAGGAAGTGCCTATGCCTCAGAGCAGATCTGGCATGCCATCCGTCAGCTGAAGAACGAAAAGCCTGTCATCGTAAGCATGGGCGACTATGCTGCCAGCGGAGGTTATTACATCAGTTGTGCAGCTGATTGGATTGTAGCACAGCCAACTACCATCACCGGGTCAATAGGCATCTTCGGACTCTTCCCTCAGGCCGACGAACTATTGAACAAGAAACTGGGTATTCACGTTTCCACAGTAAAGACCAACGCCCATTCCGACTTGGGACAAAGTATGGCGAGAGCATTCACGGCTGAGGAAGCTGCCATCATACAGGAATACGTAAACAACGGTTATGACCTGTTCACTAAACGTTGTGCCTACAGCAGAGGAAAATCGGTTGAGGACATAAAGAAAATCGCCGAAGGCAGAATATGGACGGGCAAGCACGCACTTCAGTTCGGCCTCATCGACCAACTCGGCACACTCGACGATGCTATCAAAGTAGCAATGAAGCGTGCCGACATCAGCGAATACAGCATCATAGAATACCCTGCAAAGAACACATTCATAGATGACCTGCTGAATGAAGAGAAGAACAGTTCGTATGCCGACGTAAAACTGCAGACTTCCTTAGGCGAATACTATGAGATGTTCCGTCAGGTGCAATCCATCAACAAGAAATCAGGCATTCAGGCAAGTCTGCCATATAGCATTTCGTTCAATTTCTAACCACAGATGATTCACACCCATCAGTCATAACCCCCACACATCTGCCGTTTTGAGTGATCCACAGATAAAAAAATACCCGTTGCTACTTCCCATTGCATGGATATACGGATTTGTAGTTACGATAAGGAATCTGCTTTTCGACACAGGAGTGCTGAAGCAGAAGTCTTTCGACATTCCCGTTATCGGCATAGGTAACATCACCGTAGGCGGAACGGGTAAGACTCCGCATACTGAATACCTGATCAGGCTCCTCAGCAAGGACTATCAAGTAGCAGTGCTCTCTCGTGGATACAAACGCAAGTCTAACGGTTTTGTACTTGCCAACGAACAGAGTACAATGAAGGATATAGGAGACGAACCGCTGCAGATGAAGACCAAGTTTCCGGACATTCACGTGGCTGTGGATGCAAACCGCAGGAATGGCATCAGGCGACTGCTTGCCGATGACATCAAGCCTGCAGCAGATGTGATTCTCATGGATGACTCCTACCAGCACCGGTATGTGTTGCCCGGCATCAATATCCTGCTGATAGACTACAATCGACTCATCACACGCGACTATCTGTTGCCGGCAGGACGACTGCGCGAGTCTGTAACGGGAAAGGAACGTGCCGACATAGTGATTGTAACGAAATGTCCTGCCAGAATAACTCCGGTGGAACGCAAAGGAATAGAACGTGAACTGTCATTGCAGTACCACCAGAAACTATTCTTCACAAAGATGTCCTACCCTATGCCAATGCCGCAGTTTAAAGAGGCACCACTGCTTGTCACAGGAATTGCCTCTCCACACCAGATGGAAGAAGACCTGCGCCTCTTCTATCCGGAACTCGAACTGATGGAATTCCCCGACCACCATGCTTTCACCGATGCCGACATAGAGGCTATCAAAAAGCATGCTGCCGGACGACATATCATAACCACAGAGAAGGACTCCACACGACTCAGTTCCCTGCCTCACACTGTCATCCCCGTCGAAGTGGAATTCATTGACAAAACAGAAAAGAAGTTCAATAAAATCATACTTGACTATGTACACAAAAATACAAGAAACAGCCGCATTTATTAATCAAAAGCTAAGTGCCAAGCCTAAGACAGCCATCATACTTGGTTCAGGACTGGGCAACCTGTCAAGTTTTATCGACAAGAGTTGCGAAATCCCCTACTCCGAGATTCCCAATATGCCCGTATCAACGGTTGAGGGTCATGCCGGAAAACTGATATTCGGAAAACTGGCAGGCGTAGATATTATCGCGATGGACGGACGTTTCCACTACTACGAAGGTTACAGCATGAAGGAAGTGACCTTTCCCATTCGTGTCATGTATAAACTGGGTATAAAGAATCTGATTGTCAGCAACGCTGCCGGAGGTATGAACCCGGCATTCTCCGTAGGCGACATCATGGTCATCACAGACCATATCAATTCGTTCCCCGAAAACCCTCTGCGAGGAAAGAACTTCCCGACAGGTCCGCGTTTTCCCTCCATGCACGAGGCTTACGACCATGAATTCATCCGACTGGTTGACGAAGCAGCTAAGCGTCTCGATATCAGCATTCAGCACGGAGTATATGTGGGAACAGCAGGGCCTACATACGAGACTCCTGCCGAATATCGTATGTTCCGCGGTTGGGGAGCCGACGCAGTGGGCATGAGTACCGTACCCGAAGTCATCGTTGCTGTCCACTGTGGCATCCGCGTACTTGGATTCAGCATCATTACCGACTTAGGCGGATATGAAAATGTGAAGGAGGTAAGCCATGAAGAGGTACAGGAAGCTGCCACAGCCGCACAGCCTCGCATGACTGCACTCATAAAGGAAGTTCTCAAACAGATTTAAGGTTATATATATTTCTCATTCATGAATATTTCAGAACTCGGAGAGTTTGGTCTGATCGACCAGCTGACTAAAGACATAAAACTGCAGAACACAGAAACCCTCTGCGGAGTAGGTGACGACTGTGCCATCCTGAGAGGTGACGACAACACCGACATCCTCGTCACTACCGACCTGTTGATGGAAGGCATACACTTCGACCTCACTTATATTCCCATGAAACATCTGGGATACAAGAGTGCCATAGTAAACCTCAGTGACATCTATGCCATGGGAGGAACACCCAAACAGATTACAGTGAGCCTTGCCATCAGCAAACGGTTTCAGGTTGAAGACCTGGAGGACTTTTACGAAGGTCTGCGCATCGCCTGCCAGGAACATAAAGTCGATATCGTTGGCGGTGACACGACCAGCAGCATGACAGGTCTCGCCATCAGCATTACAGCCATCGGTACCGTGGAACACGGTAAGGCTATCCGTCGCGACGGAGCCAAGGCTACAGATATAGTATGTGTCAGCGGTGACCTCGGAGCGGCATACATGGGATTCCAGCTTCTGGAACGCGAAAAGCAGGTATATTACAAGCAGATAGAAGAAATACAGAAGAAGATGGCTGAGACCACCGACGAAACTGCAAAGAAACAACTGCAGCAACAGCTCTCAGAAGTCAGCCAACCCGATTTTGCAGGGAAAGAATACCTTATCGAACGTCAGATGCGCCCGTCTGCCCGTCGTGACATCATCGAAGGGCTGCGTGCGCAAGGCATTCAGCCTACATCTATGATTGACATAAGCGACGGACTGTCGTCCGAAATGCTCCACATCTGCAAGCAGTCGGGTGTCGGCTGCCGCATATACGAAGAGCGCATTCCGATAGACTACCAGACAGCCGTGATGAGCGAAGAGATGAATATGAACCTCACCACAGCAGCCCTCAACGGCGGTGAAGACTACGAACTCCTTTTCACCGTACCTGTTGCCGACCATGAAAAGATAGAGGCAATGGAAGGTGTGAAGGAAATCGGATATATTACCCAAGCCGACCTGGGCAGTGTGCTTATCACTCGCGACGGCAATGAGTTCCCGCTCAAAGCGCAGGGATGGGTGCATCTGAATAGTTAAGAGTTGATAGTCAGGAGTTGATAGTCAGGAGTTGGAAACTACGAAATCATACAGGTTCTGCATTATTCTTCTTGCGTTTCTCACAACGCACATGTCTGGTTTTGCCCAAATCAGCTGGAATGAGTTTGTTGAGGATTACATCTTCAACAATGAGGAGAACGGTTCGCAGACAGAGCTGATCTTCGAACAACTCAACGAACTGCATATCCACCCTATCGACTTGAACACTGCCACAGCCGACCAATTGTTACAGATACCTGTCATCAGTGAAGAACAGGCAAAGGACATCATCGACTATCGCGACAAGAATTTTCCTATGCAGTCTTTAGGCGAACTGATGTTCGTCAAGTCACTGAATCGGGAAGAACGGGAAGTCATTCAACTATTCTGTATTATCGAGGAAGTGCAACCCGACCAGTCCATAACCTTCAAAAAGGTATTCAAACGCAGTAAGCACGAAGTATTCATTCGCAGCGATATACCCTTCTATACCAAGGAAGGACAACGCAATGGTGCCTACCGAGGCAATGGCCTGAAAAACAAACTGCGTTACACCTTTAGCAGTATGGGGCATTTCTTTGCCAGCATACAAACAGAAAAGGACGAAGGCGAACGTGGTTACGACTATATTGCCGGCTATGCCATGCTGAAAAATCTGCAGACAGGAAAGAACAGCGAGATTTGTGAGATTATAGCAGGTAACTACCGTGCCAACTTCGGACTGGGTCTTGCCATCAACACAAGCATCAGCTATGGCAAAAACATGCAGGCGACACCTGTGGCTACCATCGACAAAGGTTTCTCGCCCCATTCGTCCTTTGTCGCTTCCAACTACCTTAGCGGCGGTGCTGTACGTTATCGATACAAGCGCCTTACGGCATCACTCTTTGGCGCTTTCAACAAACTCGACGGCAACTACAATGCCGACTCAACAGGTATCACATCTATAAAATCTGACGGACTGCGCCGCACAGCCCTTGAATACAGTAAACGACACAACCTGGAAGAAACTAACATCGGAGGTAACCTGCATCTGGATCTGAACCGGTTTCAGGTATCCCTCACCTCTATGTATTCCCATTACTCCCTGCCTCTCATTCCACGTAGCAACACTCCTGCCACATTATATAATAAATATAGTCCGAGTGGAAATGGATTTCAAAACTACAGTATAGCCTACTCCTACCAATTCGGGAAATTCAAACTGATAGGCGAGACGGCTCTCAGCCATACCAGTACCAGACAGACCGGCTTTGCCACACTCAATGGTTTTCAGTTTCGTCCCAACATTCGTAACACCCTGCAACTAATGGTCCGCAGCTATGGTGCTAAATACACAACCATTCACGGACATGCCTTCAGCGAGAATTCCAAACCGCAAAACGAACAGGCCATCTACCTGTCATGGACATCTCAACTGACCCCATCGCTCGACATCTTTACATATCTCGACCTGATGCGCTTCCCATGGCTCAAGAGTGGTGTTTCAGGCTCTCCGTCCTATGGCATCGACTACATGGCACAAGCCACCTGGACGCCAGGTACTAAAAACCGTTTCATGCTTCGCTACCACATCAAGACAAAGCAGAAGGACTTCACTGAGAACAACGCAGTCTCTCTGCGCTACAACACACGTCAGACCGTGAAACTGCAGCACACCATACAGCTTCATCCGAAACTCACCTGCGTCACTACCGCCAACGGAATCTGCATCACCTTTGCACAAAACTCTCCGGAGTTAGGATTCTCCATCAGTGAGAATGTACGCTGGACAGTCCTGACCAATCTTCTGAAACTGAACTTCTCGCTCATCTATGTAGATACCGATACATACAATGCACGAGTATATAACTACGAACCCTCCCTACTCTACTCTTTCGGCATAAACTCATACTATTACCAAGCCATACGCGGAATTCTGGTAGCTAATTTAACTCCTATAAAAGGGCTCACAGTATCCACACGTTTCAGCATAACAAATTATCTCGACCACAAAACTATCGGTACCGGCAACGAACTGATAGCCTCATCCTCGCGTTCCGACCTGCAACTACAACTTCGCTATAAGTTCTAAAAAATCAAAAATATTTGTTTTTTAGTTCTATTCTTCGTACCTTCGCACCCGTAAACGTACTCGGGGTGCTGAAGCCTGAAGGCTGAAGCTGAGATTATACCCATTGAACCTGTGCGGGTAATGCCGCCGTAGGGAGCAGAACAAGCCTATTCGTTTCATAGCAGATTATACCTCGAGTAACCAACACACACAGTTATTCGAGTTTTTTATGCAAATATCTATCAACAACACACTTACGGACACTGCAGCACAGACTCTGCAGCAGTTGGCTGAAGAGCTCTCTCTTCCCTCAAAGGGAGTTGCCGTAGCAGTAGAGAATCAGATGGTTCCACGAGATGAGTGGAGCAGTCACACCCTCAGTCAGGGTGCTCATGTAGTTATCATCAAAGCAGCCTGTGGCGGATAGTCTTTATCCACACACACAAACACGACAGAGATGCTACAATTTATTTCCCATTACACTGAGCACTACAACTACCTCGATTCCATACGCATGGCACTCGCAGGTGGCTGCCGCTGGATTCAGCTTCGCATGAAGGATGTCAGTGACGACGAAGTTCGTCCGATAGCCATTCAAGCCAAGCAGATGTGTCGCGAGGCTGGTGCTACATTCATCATCGACGACCGCGTAGAACTCGTTCGCGAACTGCAAGCCGACGGAGTTCATCTGGGCAGGAACGACATGCCCATCTCCCAGGCCCGCACTATCTTGGGCGACTCTGCCATCATCGGTGGCACTGCCAACACCTTCGCCGACGTAAAAGCTCATTATGAAGCCGGTGCAAACTACATAGGCTGTGGACCATTCCGCTTCACGACCACGAAACAGAAGCTCTCGCCCATCCTCGGTATAGACGGCTATCGCGACATAGTCAGTCAGATGCAGGCAGCCGGCATTCGCATACCCATCGTAGCCATCGGCGGCATCACAGCAACCGACATCAGCTCCATCATGCAGACAGGAGTCACCGGCATCGCCCTCAGCGGAGCTGTGCTCCACGCCTCCGACCCTATAGCAGAAATGAAACGTATAATCAACATAACAGGACAATGAAAAAACTTATAATTGCAGGAC
Source organism: Prevotellaceae bacterium UBA2744 (assembly GCA_002353575.1). GTDB lineage: Bacteria > Bacteroidota > Bacteroidia > Bacteroidales > Bacteroidaceae > Minthosoma. The sequence continues at coordinate 39,854 of DEJQ01000024.1, read as the reverse complement.
GTGAGTTCAATTCGCGTCTCTTCCTGGGCACAGGAAAATTCAGTAACAACCAACTCATGGCAAAGGCCATCGAAGCATCAGGCACAGAGATGGTCACAGTGGCAATGAAACGAATCGAGCTCGATGACAAGCAAGACGATCTGCTCACCCACATCACCCAGTACAGCAATATTCAGCTGCTCCCCAACACATCAGGTGTGCGCAATGCCGAAGAGGCTGTCTTTGCAGCGCAGATGGCACGCGAGGCATTCGGCACCAACTGGCTCAAACTCGAAATCCATCCCGACCCCCGTTACCTCCTGCCCGACTCAGTCGAGACTCTGAAGGCAACCGAGCAACTCGTAAAACTCGGATTCGTCGTTCTTCCCTATTGCCAGGCCGACCCTACCCTCTGCAAACATCTTGAAGAAGCCGGTGCTGCCACCGTCATGCCACTTGCCGCACCTATCGGCACAAACAAGGGTCTGCGCATGAAGGACTTCCTGCAGATTATCATCGAACAATCGACCATTCCTGTAGTTGTCGATGCAGGCATAGGAGCTCCCAGCCATGCAGCTGAAGCCATGGAGATGGGTGCCGACTGCTGCCTCGTCAACACAGCCATCGCCGTAGCCGGCGACCCGATACAGATGGCTGATGCCTTCCGCCAGGCAGTCATTGCCGGTCGCCAGGCTTACGAAGCCGGACTCGGTGCCATCAGCGACAGTGCCGAAGCATCCAGCCCACTCACAGCATTCCTTAATTAGCCCCTCACTTTTAACCATTCACTTTTAACTCAAAATGCCCAACGACAACAAAGCATACGCGAAACGCGAAAAAGCCTACATGCAGGGACAACTCTTCCCCGACATCCGAGTAGGCATGACAAAGGTGAACCTCACCCCGACAGTGACTAAAGATGCCGACGGCAAAACCCACATAGAGCAGAATGCTCCAGTATATATCTACGACACCAGCGGTCCGTTCTCCGACCCTGCCATCAAGGTGGATCTGAAGAAAGGACTTCCGCGCCTGCGCCAAGGATGGATTGAGAGTCGCGGCGACACCGAACAGCTCTCTGAAGTCAGTTCTGAATATGGTCGTCAGCGTCTTGCCGACCATTCGCTCGACTCCCTTCGTTTCGAGCACATCCAGCTGCCCCGCCGTGCCAAGGCAGGCAAGTCTATCACCCAGATGGCATACGCAAAGACAGGCATCATCACTCCAGAGATGGAGTATGTAGCCATCCGCGAAAATATGAACTGCGCCGAACTGGGTATTCAGTCGCACATCACCCCCGAATTTGTACGCAAGGAGATTGCCGAGGGACGTGCCGTTCTGCCAGCCAACATCAACCACCCCGAAAGCGAGCCGATGATTATCGGCCGAAACTTCGCAGTGAAGATAAACACCAACATAGGCAACTCTGCCACCACATCGTCTATCGAAGAAGAAGTAGATAAGGCAGTATGGTCGTGCAAATGGGGAGGCGACACCCTGATGGACCTCTCCACCGGTGCCAACATCCACGAAACACGCGAATGGATTGTGCGCAACTGTCCCGTTCCCATAGGCACAGTACCTATCTACCAAGCTCTCGAGAAGGTGGATGGCAAGGTGGAAGACCTCTCGTGGGAGATATATAAGGACACCCTCATCGAACAGTGTGAACAGGGAGTTGACTACTTCACCATCCATGCCGGCATACGTCGTCAGAACGTACACCTTGCCGACAGCCGTCTCTGCGGCATAGTAAGCCGCGGCGGCAGTATCATGAGCAAGTGGTGCCTGCTTCACGACCGTGAGAGTTTCCTCTACGAACACTTCGACGAGATATGTGATATAGTGGCTCAGTACGACGTAGCCCTCTCACTCGGCGACGGCCTTCGTCCCGGTTGCATCGCTGATGCCAACGACGCTGCACAGTTTGCCGAACTCGACACTATGGGCGAACTCGTCACCCGCGCCTGGGACAAGAACGTGCAGGCTTTCATCGAGGGTCCCGGTCATGTACCCATGCAGAAGATACGCGAGAATATGGAACGCCAGATTTCCCATTGCCACGAAGCTCCATTCTATACTCTCGGTCCGATCGTTACAGACATCGCACCGGGCTACGACCACATCACCAGCGCCATCGGCGGAGCACAGATAGCATGGCTCGGTACGGCAATGCTCTGCTACGTCACTCCTAAGGAACACCTCGCCCTGCCCAACCGTGAAGACGTGCGTACGGGAGTAGTCACCTACAAGATAGCAGCCCATGCCGCCGACCTTGCCAAGGGACATCCCGGTGCTGTCATTCGTGACAATGCACTCTCCAAGGCACGCTTCGACTTCCGCTGGCGCGACCAGTTCCACCTCGCCCTCGACCCCGAACTCGCACTCAAGTATTTTGAAGAGGCAGGACATACCGACGGCGAATACTGCACCATGTGCGGTCCTAACTTCTGCGCAGCCAAGCTGACCCACGACCTCAGAAAACTGAAATGACCGAAGCACAACTGCAACGCTACGACCGCCACATCATCCTCGGCGGCATAGGCATCGAGGGGCAAGAGCGACTGCTGCAGTCGCGAGTACTGCTCGTCGGTGCAGGCGGACTGGGCAGTCCTGTTGCCCTCTACCTCACGGCAGCAGGTGTGGGCACGCTCGGCATCATCGATGGCGACACCGTCAGCATCAGCAACCTGCAACGTCAGGTGCTCTACACAGAAGACGAGGTGGGTAGGCAGAAGACGGAATGTGCAGCCCGCAGACTCCATTCGCTCAATAGCGATGTGTGCATCGAGTCCTATCCCTATATGCTGACCGCCGACAATGCAGAGGATATCATCTCGGGGTACGACATCGTGGTTGACGGCACCGACAACTTCTCTACCCGTCTACTCATCAGCGACACCTGTGAACGTCTGTGCAAGCCCTTCGTCTATGGTGCCATACGTGCACTGGAGGGTCAGGTAGCCGTACTCTGCAAGGGCAAAGCCACTTATCGCACCCTGATGAATGCAATGGGAGTGAACGGCGACACACCCAATCCCGACAAATCGGTCGTGGGCACTACCCCCGGTGTCATAGGCAGCATTCAGGCCAGCCAGGTCATTCAGTTGATTTGCGGTTATGGCAATCCACTCATCGACCGTCTCTTCACCATAGATCTCACAACACTTTTCTCTTTCACCATCGACCTTTGACCACTTGAATAAAAAAAGAATATAATCATGTTTTCAGACGAACTTAAAAATATCAGTTGGCAGGAAACTACCGAGCGCATAGCTTCCATGACCGACAATGACGTACGCCGTGCCTTGGCAAAGAGCCACTGCGACGTAGATGACTTCATGGCGCTCCTCTCGCCGGCAGCCGAACCCTATCTCGAGACTATGGCGCATCTCTCACGCAAATACACCGAAGAACGCTTCGGGCGCACCATCTCCATGTTCATTCCGCTCTACATCACCAATTCCTGTTCCAACTCGTGTGTCTATTGCGGATTCCACCGCGAAAACCCCATGGCACGCACCATCCTCACACCCGAGCAGATAGAAGATGAATATAAAGCCATTAAACGACTGGCTCCGTTCGAGAACATCCTGCTTGTGACAGGTGAGAATCCGGCGAAGGCAGGTGTACCCTATCTTGCCAAGGCCATCGACATAGCCAAGAAATACTTCTCAAACATAAAGATTGAAGTGATGCCGCTCTCAGCAGAAGACTACCACGAACTGACCCGTCACGGCCTCAACGGGGTCATCTGCTTTCAGGAGACCTACAACCGCGACCACTACCAACTCTACCACCCTCGCGGCATGAAGAGTAAATTCGAATGGCGCTGCGACGCCTTCGACCGCATGGGTCAGGCAGGCGTCCACTCCATCGGTATGGGAGTACTCATAGGACTCGAAAAGGAATGGCGCACCGACGTGACCATGATGGCATACCACCTGCGCTACCTGCAGAAGCACTACTGGCGCACGAAGTACTCCGTCAACTTTCCCCGTATGCGACCGGCACAGAACGAAGGGTTCCGGCCCAACTGCTTCATGACCGACCGCGAACTGGCGCAGGCCACCTTCGCCATGCGTATCTTCGACCACGATGTAGATATCTCCTACTCTACCCGCGAACCTGCCTACATCCGCGACAACATGTGCACCCTCGGTGTCACTACAATGTCGGCAGAGAGCAAGGTCAATCCGGGCGGCTACCACACCTATCCACAGGCTCTCGAGCAGTTCACCGTCAGCGACGAGCGTACTGCCAAGACCATCAACCAGCGACTCAAGGAACTCGGACGCGAACCTGTATGGAAAGACTGGGATGCCTCGTTCGACCTCTTCGGGTGCATAAAGCGACCATCATGACCATCCTCATTACCCTGCCTACATTCTTCCCTGAAGAATCAAGAGCCATAGTCGGCTATCTGGAGCGTGGCGACATAGACCTCATCCACATACGCAAGCCACAGGCCGACCGGCTGGCAGTGCAAAGACTCATCGGGCAGATACCCTCGCACTACTACGACCGGCTGGTGCTCCACGACCACCACTCACTGGCACAGCAGTATCACCTGCACGGAGTTCATCTGAACAGTCGTAATCCACAGCCGCCTGCAGGGTGGCAGGGAGCGGTGAGCATCTCGTGCCACAGCATAGGCGAACTGGCGGAACGGCGCCGTGAGCCCTTCGCATACATGAGTCTGTCGCCTGTCTTCGACAGCATATCCAAACAGGGGTATCGGTCTGCCTTCACACGCGAGCAGCTGCTTCAGGCACACGGACAAGGCATCATCGACCGGCGCGTGATGGCATTGGGTGGAGTCACCTTCGACAAACTGAAAGAAATACAACAAATGGGCTTCGGAGGAGCCATGATCCTCGGCGACGCATGGAAACAGTACTTAGCATAGCAGGCAGCGACCCCTCAGCAGGGGCAGGCATACAACAAGACCTCAAGACCATCACCCACATGGGCAGTTATGGTGCCACCGTCATCACAGCCCTCACCACGCAGAACACCCGGGGCGTGCAGGGAGTCATGCCCGTGCCGCCCGAAGTAGTCAGTTCACAACTACAGTCCCTCCTCGACGATCTCGACATACGTGCCGTCAAGATAGGTCAGATTCCGACCAAGGCTGCAGCAAAGGCAATCATCACCATCCTGCATCCCTACCTTGAGACGAATCCTATCTCTGTCGTTTACGACCCCGTGATGATCTCCACCAGTGGTACTCCGCTCATGCAGCCCGACTGCATCGAATATGTCGCAGCCCATCTCTTCCCTCTCTGCACACTCATCACTCCGAACCTGCCGGAAGCAGAAGCTCTCACCGGCCTCAGCCTCACCTCTGCCGACAGCATCATCGAAGCAGGCACACAGCTTACCTCCCGCTATCAGGCAGCCTTCCTGCTGAAAGGCGGTCATGCCGACACAAGCGACATGACCGACCACCTCTTCACACAGGAAGGTCGGCACCACACATACACCACTCCCAGAATTATTACTTCAAACCTTCACGGTACCGGCTGTACCCTCTCTTCGGCCATCGCCACAGCCCTTGCCCAGGGCCAGTCCCTTGCCAACGCCGTGGAAACGGCTAAACAGCTCATCACCGATGCCATCCGTCGCGGTTCTACACTCCATATCGGCAAAGGCAACGGTCCGCTCTGGTTTTAGTTTTCTGCAAAACGCCCGCCATTTAACGTTTAACTCAACAGCTGCACATTGCAATCTGAGGTTAGCAAATGTGCTCTCTGCTGCAAAATCATGACGATTTTCACGAAAAAAATTGCGATTTTCAGGTGCTAAGACGATAATAAATTCGTACAGAATATCTCAAAACGTAAATTTTACAAAAAATAAATCCCCTGCATTTTTCCCCGACTTCAGTGGAGAAAATTACTCTTAAAATGTTAAAAAAATGCCTGATTTGTACACTTTTTGCAATTCTCCTCTATTCTACACTTACCTTTGCAATGTTCTTCCGATTCGGCTTCTGCTTCTGTATAGCTCAAGTACACTGTTCGTTCAGTGTTCGTTCAGTGCTCGTTCAATGCTCGTTCAATGCTTGTTTAATCCAGGAACAAAAATAAGGTGGGAGAAGTGTATACTTCCCACAACACCTTTTTCAGTCTTAGATATGGTCTCAAACTTTATGGATGGAATATAAAATGGGAGAATATTTCACACGTGAAATCAACTCAGATCCTTTCTACACTCACGATTCCGGATGGATGGAAGGAACACATAGTCCCAAAAGTGGAGATAACAGCATCAAATGTCATTATGAAGACGGAAAATTAGTAATTGAAAGCATACAATTGAGTTGGGAGCATCGTGATTATTCCTGTTTTTATAGAGACGGAGATAACTTTTATAACATATATACTTGGGAATTGGAGCCTCATGTTGACAGCGGAGAATACGCTCTCAGAAAAGATGTATTCTCATTTTCAGGGTTGCCAAGTCCAAAAGAAGGGAATTATTTTATCCATATTGGGGATAATGAGTATGTCACAGGAATCAATCAAATTTATTCAAATAATGATTCCGCTGGAAGCGTATATGACATACAAGGAAGAAGGCTCAGTACTCCTCCAACCAACGGAATATATATCAAGAACGGAAAGAAAATAATCGGATCCTATAATAACAAATAAAAAAGAAGTTGTGTCAAAAATGAAGTGAGAGAACAAAATATATTTTAGGGTATAAACAATGATGAAGGTATTCCTTAACACAACTATTCTACGGATTATTGTATATTTGCGAAATATTTGCAAAACACATATTCAACATGACTGAGAAAGAAAAGATGTTGGCAGGACTCACCTACGATGCCAACTACGACCAAGAATTGATACTGGAACGTGCACGGGCTAAAGACCTCTGTTACGACTATAATCACCTGCGCCCATCTGACACGGAAGGACAGCAGGCTATCCTCCGCGGACTACTTGGGCGCACGAAGAAATCGTTTACAATTATCGCTCCCTTCTGGTGCGACTACGGCTACAACATAGAATTAGGCGAGAATTTCTTTGCCAACCATAATCTTGTCATCCTTGATGCGGCAAAGGTGTCATTTGGCGATAATGTATTCATTGCACCCGACTGCGGATTCCATACGGCAGGTCATCCCATCGACTTTGAACGGCGCAACAAGGGACTGGAATATGCCTATCCCATCACCGTCGGAGACAATGTGTGGATAGGAGCTGGAGTTCAGGTGATGCCGGGAGTCACGATTGGTTCCAACGTAGTCATTGGCGGCGGCAGCGTAGTTGTGAAAGACATTCCCGACAACTCCGTAGCAGTAGGTAATCCCTGTCATGTCATCCGTCCGATTACAGAAGCCGACAAACAGAAATGTTGGGACTGGAGAAATACATGATTAGGAGATATGAAAAGTAGTATAATAACAATTATGCTGCAGGGTCTGCTCGCTTACGAGCTGTCCGCCGATGGTATAGATACGTACATATTCTACAAACAAAAAAGAGAAATAAAATATTATTATTCAGAAACGTTTGGCAGGCAGTATCGAATTTAGTACTTTTGCTACAATATGAAAACAAACGATACTTTTTCTCAGAGTTGCACTCTGTAGAGAAATGTTATGATTGTGCACAATTATGCATACTATAAACAATACAATAAGATGAAGAAACGAACAATACTTTTCCTCGGAGCTGCGCTATGTAGTTTTATGGCTCCGGCACAAGATAAGGTAAAGGCGACAATAGGTGCCGACATGGTGAGCAAGTACGTCTGGCGTGGACTGGACCAGGGAAGTGCTGCCATACAGCCCACTCTCGGTATCAGCTACAAGGGACTCTCCCTCAGCGCATGGGGCAGCTATGGCATTACCAACGAAAAGGACGTCAAGGAGTTTGACCTGACGCTCAGCTACAAGATTGCAGGACTGAACATCGGAGTGACCGACTACTGGATGTCGGAGGGACTGGAGCCGCAGGGACGCTATTTCATATATTATGCCCACAGCACCAACCACGTCTTTGAAGCAAACGTAGGTTACGACTTCAAGATTCTGTCGTTCCAATGGTACACTAACTTCACCGGCAACGACGGATATACGAAGAGCGGCAAGCGGGCATACAGCAGCTACTTCGAGGTGAACGTGCCGTTCCGGCTCGCAACACTCGACTGGAACGCGACGGCTGGTGCCGTACCCTACGCTACCACGTTCTACGACACATCGGGCTTTGCCGTGACCAACCTCTCGCTGAGAGCTGCCAAGGACATAAAGGTGACCGACACGTTCAGCATCCCTATCTTCGGACAGATTATCGCAAACCCGCGTCAACAGACTGCCTATTTCGTTTTTGGATTCACCCTGCAACCATAATCGCACAAATAAATAAAGAGGAACAATAAATGGCTGAATGACCCGGAGTAAGAGGTGAGTGGCGAGAGGATACAGAACCTTAGACATTAGACCATAGACTTCATAAATACGAAAAGCGTCCGCGTATCACTACGCAGGCGCTTTTCTTTGATAAAAAATTACTTATCACACAAATTTCTTAGATGAATTAGAATTTATATTTCATTAGTGAGAGGAATGCCTGGATGCCATAGTGGTTGATGTCCATCTGCTGCAGCTGGCTAAGATAACGGGCTGAGTGAGCGAAGTCGCCAAGTCCGTAATAGCCCAATGCAAGCATATATAGGCAGTGAATGCGGTTCTTCGTGTCGAGCGAATCTTCCCAGATGAGCAGGTCGGGCAGAGAGACTGCGAAGTAGTCCATAATCTGCTTCTCAAAGATGTGCTGCTGCCCGTAGTTGACGAGTCGGTAGAAACGTCCGTTTGCCTCACCCTGTCTGCCCAGCCGACGAAGTGCGAGTCCCTGATAGAATATCTTATCCGGTTTGGCATCGTTGTAGTACATGGCTGCAGCGGGTTCGGTAGGTCCGAGTGTAGCCTGGTGCCAGTAGCTGACAGCTGCCTGCTTGTCGCCTTTCATCTCCGAAGCAACTCCGAGCAGATAGAGGAAATCGTTCTCCTGTGCTCCGTATAGTTTGCCTTCACCCAGAAGGTGAGGGTATTCGAGACACTGCCTGAGCAGCATGATAGCCTCGTCGGCGTTGCCCTCAGCGAGTGCCTGCTTGGCGAGTTCTACACGACAAATCTGGTACTGTGCAGGAACCTTGCCTTCCCCACCCTCCCAGGGATGGAACTGATGGTTGTCGAGCAGGCACATAGCCTCGCGGAACTGTCCGACCTGATTGAGCAGGGTAATCTCTTCGAGCAGGAGATCGTCGCGCTGAGCCACAAGCTGCGGATACTGCTGCAGAAAGGCAAGCCGTTCGGCATGCGGACGTTGCATTCGACGATAGAGTTGGTCGAGTTCCATGAGTATGCGGGCATCGGACGTGTCGAGTCTGAATGCACGTTCCATGTATTCGATTGCTTCCTGCTGACGGTTCTGTTTGTTGAAGCGGGCAAGTGCGAGGTTGCGCCATGCGGTAGGAAACTCAGGATTGTTCCGGGCGGAGAGTTCCCAGTTAGAGATGGCAAGATCGTACTGCCGTTTGTCGTAGTAGAGGCAGCCGAGGAGGTAAGGAGCCATGAAACCGTCCGGATTCTCCTGCTTTGCCTGTTCGAGTGCTCCGATAGCCTCAAGACGATTAGGGAAGCAGTATTTCGGGTCGGTTTTCTCCCCTTCCTTTGCCTTGCCCATATAGAAATATGTCATAGGAGTGACAGCACCCTCCCGGATGGCGAGTTGCCAGATGGCGTCAGCCTCCTGGCAGAGACCTGCCGACTGGTAGTCGAGTGCGAGTTCGTCGTAGTTATTGTCGCTATTGTGCATGAGCGACTTCATCTGTCGGATGATGGACTCATCACCCGTGAGCAGGTACTTCTCGTAGAGAGCTCCATAGTTGAAGAGATCGAACGAGAGGGTTTCGTTGATGAAGTCGATGCTTGGCTGTCCGAGTTTACGGAGCACTGCTGCCTTGAGAGCACGAGCCTTGTGGTTGTGCCAGTTATTGTTGATGGCGCGGTTCAGTTCGTCGAGGGCATCGTCCCAGCGTTCTTGAATCATCGATATTTTTGCTGCCTCAAAATAGCCTGCATCAGCCCATCCTTTGTTCCATGTGGCTTTCCAGAATCGTTCGTAAGCTTCTGTTAATTTACTATTTGACAGTTCTGTATTCGATTTACCACTTACGATATCAGTTAAGCCTTGATATTTAAGTGCGAGACCGAGGTTATAGATGGGTTCGCCGTCGTAGGGATTAGGATTGCGCTTTGTGATGAGTCGCACAGCCCGGCGCAGATATTCCTCAGCCCTGGCGAAACGCCCTTTACGTATGAACCACAGCCCCATGGCGTTGAGACAACGGATGTCGTCGGGGTCGCGACGTAGAGCCTCTTCGTAGTAGTCGGTGGCAGAGTATGTGGCATGACGGTACTGCTCGATGTGGAGACCAGTGAGGTAGAGTTGTTCGTTGGTCTTCACCTGTTCGGGCTGGAGAGCAGCCTCAGCAGCGTCGGGCACAGACTTTATCTCGTCGGGTTCTGCATGCCACACGAGGCGGCCGGCGGAGAGAGTGAGACAGTCGAGAGGGGTGCCCTCTACGTCAACCAGCTGATTGAAAACAGTCTCGGGAGACATCTCTATCTGCTTGTCGAGATAGACTGTGCCGTTGTCGTTCTTCAGCACGACAGCAACCTTCTGCCTGGATGTGGCGAAAAGCCTGACACGAGCCTTGCCTTCCTCCATGTCTATGTTCATGATGATGTCCTTGGACGCCTGTTTTACGACTCCCAGTTCGCGGTATGGCATGAAATACTGAGTGAACTGCTTCTCCTCGTAAGGCATGAGCCATGTGAAGTCGGGCTGGTTCTCGGTATATACGCCAGCCATGAGTTCGATGTAGGGACGGAAGCCCGGACGGTCGATGTGCCACTGGCGAGCCTCGTCGGGAGTAGTCTCGTCGGTCAGGTTGCGGTCCCAAGCCTGTCCGAAGTCGCCATTACCCCAAGTCCATTGTTTCTTGCCCGGAGAGAAATGATGGCTGGCTACGTGGAGCATACCTGCCCTGGTATCGTTTTCGTATCCACCCTCGAAGTTGAAACGGGAGTTGACTCCCATATAGCTTGTAGGCACCTTGATGTTCTTATAGTTAGAGATGTCCACACCTGCCGAGTAGTCCATCTTGTAGTAGGTGCCTGTAGCAATCGGGAACGACGATACGGCGCGCTTTCCGTGGTCGAATACTGCATTGATGTCTGGCGGGAACACACTCTGGTAGGCATCGTTCACCTCGACTGCGGGGTTAGCCCACCAGAGAAAAGTCTGCGGTATGTCGGTGCGGTTATAGAGTACTCCCTTTATCTCAAGATAAGCACAACCGGGACGCAGTGTGAAGCCTGCCATACCCTTTTGGTGGAACATACGTTCCTGTTCGTTTACCCACACGGTAACACTGCCGTCGCCATTCTCCTGGATGGTGCTATCCACAGGCAGGAAGGTAGAGGGACGATGGTGTTGGGGCCAGTTGAACTCAATGCCGCCACTGATCCACGGTCCGGTGAGCCCCACGAGAGCCGGTTTGATAACATGATTGTAATATACGAAATGGCGCTGTTTCACTTTGTCGTATGCCATCTGCACACGGCCGCCCAGTTCTGGCAGGATCATCACCTTGAGGTATTCGTTCTCAATCCACACAGCCTGATACTCCTTGTCGGTCTTCTCGTTGGCAATCGACTCAACTACAGGATAGGGATATACCACTCCGCTACTGCCCTGATATACACGTTTCTCAAGGAAAATAGGATTCTTCTCAGGTTCTCCAATCTCATAGGTTGGAATCACAACCTGTTCTTTCCATGCTTTTACCATATTGTATTAAAAACTTTTAATTTCATTTTTCCACCAACTCTTTCTCCAGCTGTTCGAGGCTCCTGCCCTTGGTTTCGGGACAATTCTTGAGGAGATACAGGAAGGCACAGCAGCAGATGGCAGAATAGACCCAGAAGGTTCCGCTGCTGCCAAGAGCGGCATTCATCGACGGAAAGGAGAACGTAAGTGTGCAGCAACCGACCCAGAGGGCGAAGGTACAGGTGGCCATAGCCACTCCACGCACGCGATGCGGAAATATCTCGGCAAGGAGAGTCCAGGTGACAGGACCAAGCGTCATGGCATAGACAGAGATTGCCGCCACAACCAGTGCTACCATCATGAGGCCCGTCATGCCCAGGAAGTAGCAGGTGCCCAGGACGAGGTAGATAACTCCCAGGCCGCCGGCACCGAGCAGGATGAGCGAACGGCGCCCCCAACGCTCTATGGTGTAGAGGGCGACAAAGGTAAACAGCACATTGGCTATGCCTGTAATTACGATATTGATGAACATCCCATCTACGTCGAATCCGGCTCCGACGAATATCTCCTGAGCATAGTTGAAGATGACATTAGTGCCGCACCACTGCTGGAAGACGGCTATAACCAGGCCAAGAAGGAGCACCCTGGCATACTTTGCCTGGAGGAGCTCGCGGAGTCCGGCTTTCTCCTCTGCAGTCTCAGCGGCATCACTTTTCAACCGCAGATATACAGGCGACTCTGGTATGAAGAAACTCATGAAGAGAAACAATGCTGCAGGTAGCGTCTCTGCCCAGAACATCCAACGCCATCCCCACTCTACGTTCCACATCTGGCTCTCGACCACCGAGGTGTCGCGTGCCAACAGCATATTGACTATCTGTGCAGCCAAGATGCCCAGTACGATGGTCATCTGATTCAGGCTGACCATCCTGCCACGTATATCCGCAGGACTCACCTCGGCTATGTACATAGGAGAAAGAGCCGAGGCAACACCGATACCCACTCCGCCAATGAAACGTGCTATATTAAATAATGAGAAATCGCTAAACAACCCCGTTGCAATGGCCGACACGGTGAAAAGAACCGCTGAGACGATGAGCAAAGGCTTACGGCCATACCTATCCGCCAAGGCTCCTGCTACCATAGCTCCAATGAGACAACCCACCAATGCCGTTGACATGGCAATACCCTGCATGACGGGACTTTCGGAGATGCCGAAATAGAGTTCGTAGAATGGTTTTGCTCCACCTATGACTACCCAGTCGTAGCCAAAAAGCAAACCACCCATAGCTGACACTAAACAGATGAAATAGATAAATGATTTGGACATTAGGAGTTAAAGGAGTTAAGACGATGCTTCGTTTTTTATTCGTAAACTTTTTTTCAGGTGCAAAGGTATGGGGTATTTTACATTATAAAGATAGAAAAAAACAAGAAGAAGATGGATAATATTCTTATTGTTTGTACATTTGCACACATAAAAAGAGGAAAACTATGAAAGACGGATTCTCAGGCGAACGCAGTATTGTGTTGCCGAAGATGATAGTAGAGATGGAGGAGGCGGACCCCCTGACATCGAGCCTGTACATAACTGATATAGGCTACTACCCCACAGCCCAAGGCCATTACGTGAAGAGAGAGACAGGCATAGACCAGCACGTGCTTATCTACTGTGTGAATGGCTGCGGGTTCTGCACAGCCCAAGGACAGCGATACGAACTGCACACGAATGAGTACTGCATTCTGCCAGCAGGGAAACCACACCTGTACGGGGCAGACAAGAAGAATCCCTGGACCATCTATTGGATACACTTCAAGGGACCACATGCAGATATGTATGCCCAAGGAGCTGTGCAGCCCGGGCGAATCAGTCCAAGCATAAACTCGAGGATAGGCGAACGAAACAATATCTTCGAGGAGATTTTCTTCACAATTGCCAACAGCCACAGCAGAGAAAGCCTGCGCTATGCCTCTTCGTGCCTGCACTACTATCTGGCATCGATGCGCTATCTGTCGCAATATCGCGGAGCTAAAAATACGACACAACAGCTCTGGGACTCTGCCAGCATCGTTAATGCTACTATCCACTACATGAAGGAAAACATGGAGAAGTCCATCGGGCTGAAGCAACTGGCTGACTATACGGGTTACTCTCCGTCGCACTTCTCGCTGCTCTTCAAACAGCAGACGGGCAGCAGTCCGCTCGCCTACATGAACATACTACGCATAGAGGCTGCCTGCGAATGGTTGTTGCAGACAGACATGAAGATAAACCAGATTTGTCATAAGGTCGGAATTGACGACCAGTACTACTTCTCAAGAATATTCCGCAGGCAGATGGGTATGTCGCCGAGGGATTGGCGCAGTCAGCAAAACACCTCGTCGAAATGATCCGACAGAGACTGCATGGAGGGGAAGAGAAGATTAGCTCCACGCGACAATAGGGCTTCGTCGGGCAGAGGACCTGTATTCACAGCGATGGTGAAGACTCCGGCTGCGACTCCCGCCTGAACACCGAGTGGGGCGTTCTCTACCACTGCGAAACTGTCGGAAGTGAGGGAGGTATGGAAGAAATCATTGTATTTCTGCATACCCATCAGATAAGGTTCGGGGTCTGGCTTTCCACGATGCACGTCGAAGGCTGTCACCATAAGTTCGGGACGGAAGATGTCGGGGAAATTCTTATTCAGACGATTGAGAAGTGTACGCTGCCCGCTGCCTGTGACTACCAACGGCGTGATACCGGCAGAGACAACCTTCTTCAGCAGTTCGTAGGCTCCGGGCATAGGCTGCGCCTCGGGCATACGATTGAATATGTCGCATTTGTATTGGTAGATTTCTTTTTCTTCTTTCTCGGTCACGTTGCGAACACCATTGCGGCTGGCAACGATATTGATGGTTCCGGCACCAGTGCGCCCTTCATGCATATAAGCCTCAGCGGCTGTGAAGTCGGTAAATCCGAAGTGGAGCATGGTTTCACACCAGCTCTGGGCATGGTTCTTCATGGAGTCAAAGAGAACTCCATCCATGTCGAACATTATGGCTTTTTTCATTCGTCGAGAAAATCTTCGATGAGAGTTTCGGTTTCTATCTGTGCTACTTGCAGGTTGTCGTTGATTACTACTTCGTCGAACTGAGGGGCGAAGGACAGTTCATATTCCGCCTTGGAGAGTCGGAGTTCGATGTCGGAGGCAGAGTCGGTGCCGCGCGATTCGAGACGGCGGCGGAGTTCGTCGATGCTTGGCGGCTGGATGAAGACGGCAAGGGCACGAGAGCCGTATGCCTTCTTTATGTTTAGTGCGCCCTTCACATCTACGTCGAAGATGACGTTCTGACCGGCATCGAGCTGGCTATCGACCTGAGAGCGCAGGGTGCCGTAGAACTTATCGGCATAGACCTCTTCATATTCGATGAAATCACCATCGGCGATATGCTGGCGGAAGGCGTCGGGCGTGATGAAATTATACTCCACTCCGTCTTGTTCTGTGCCACGAGGCTGACGGGTAGTGCATGATATAGAGAAATGCAGGTTGAGGTTTTCGTTCTGCATCAGGTAGTTTACTATAGTCGATTTGCCCGATCCGGATGGGGCTGCGAGGATGATTAGTTTTGACATTGTACTATTAGAGGTGAGAGGTTAAGACGATACTGAGTTGGAGATATTATTACATGACGTTGAGAACCTGTTCTTTGATTTGTTCGAGTTCGTCCTTCATCCGTACTACGATATTCTGCATTTCTGCCTGGTTAGACTTACTGCCTGTAGTGTTGATTTCACGACCCATCTCCTGTGCGATGAAACCGAGTTTCTTGCCCTGGCCTCCGATACCTTCGTGCATGGTCTGCAGGAAGTAGTCGAGGTGGTTGGTGAGGCGTTGCTTTTCCTCAGAGATGTCGAGTTTTTCGATGTAGTAAATCATCTCCTGTTCGAGTCGGTTGGAATCGTACTCGACTCCTGAAATCTGGCTGAGTCCGTCGATGATACGCTGACGGATCTTCTCTACCCTGCCCTGCTCGTAAGGAGCGATGGAGAGGAGCAGGCTGCGGATATTCTCAATCTTCTCCGTGAACTTACGCTCAAGAGCCTGACCTTCCTGCTTGCGGAAATCGATGAGGGCACTGACGGCATCGCAGAGGGTCTTGTTGACAACCTGCCATTCTTCGTCTGTGAGGACCTCTACATCGGTGCGAGACATGATGTCGGGCATACGCATTATAAGCGACATCCAGTCAGCATTCTTTGTATCGATATTCAGAGCTGAAGCCATAGCGTTCAGTTCGTTGTAGTACTGCGTAGCCAAAGCCACATTGATCGGGTCGGCAGTGAGGGCGGCATCCTTCTCCACCCATATTACGAGATCGACTTTTCCGCGTTCGAGATGAGTCTGAATGAAACTGCGAATCTCCATTTCTTTCTCACGATAAAGCGGTGCAACACGAGTAGAGAGGTCAAGAGCCTTGGAATTGAGCGACTTGATCTCCACATGGATTTTCTTTCCACCAAATTCGGCTACGGCATTGCCATAGCCAGTCATTGACTGTATCATAGAATTGCCTTTATTATTTTTTCGGCTGCAAAGTTACGCATTTAATTTGTCACTTTTCACTTTATGTATTCACTTTTCACTTTTCACTTTTCACTTTTCACATAAAATATGTACCTTTGTCCCCGAATTTCACAAATAGCAAATCGTCAATAGTCAAATAGTAAGTCAAAAATGGCGTGTATTTTACATATCGAGACAGCAGGTGAGCTGTGTAGTGTAGCTGTAAGTCAGGATGGTGCTGTCATCTACGACGAGAAACAGGAGGCACCGCAGGAGACGGCGAGAGGAAAGAAATCGGTAAGCGGGAATACGGGTGTACTGGGCAGTCTGGTCGATGGAGCCTTGTCGTTCACCGACAATCATGCTATACCGTTCGATGCAGTAGCCGTAAGCAGCGGTCCTGGCAGCTATACAGGACTGAGAATAGGAACCAGCATGGCAAAGGGTGTGTGCTATGGCAGAGACCTGAAACTGGTATCCGTGCCGACACTGAAGGTGCTGTGTGTTCCCTTCCTGCTGAGACATGATGACATAGAAGAAGATGCGCTGGTATGCCCCATGCTCGACGCCAGACGAATGGAGGTATATACTGCACTCTACACCCGAGCACTGAAGCCTGTCGTGGATGTATGCGCCAAGGTGATAGACGAAAACTCGTTCAGGGAAGAGTTGGACAAGCATCCTATCTACTTCATGGGAAACGGTGCAGAGAAATGCAAGGCTGTCATCAAGCACAAGAATGCACATTTTATAGACAACATAGAACTTAACGCCAAATACATGGCTCCGTTGGCAGAACAGGCTCTGCTGAGGGATGAGACTGAGGATGTTGCTTATTTTGAACCAAATTACCTAAAGGAATGGACTACAACACACAAAGACCAAAACTGATCATGGGCGAGTACGGACGCTACGTACAGGACATGGTGGAATACTGCAAACAGATAGAAGACGATGACGAACGTCAGCAATGTGCTGAGAGCATCATCGGCATCATGGCAGGGAAGGCTGAACGCACTGGCAATGCTGAAGAGTTCATGTCGAAACTTTGGAACCACCTGGCTGCCATCGCCAACTACGAACTGGACATCCGATATCCCGTAGAAATCGAAAAGGAAGAATCGATGGGTATGAAACGCGAGAGAGTTCCCTACCCGCAGAAGAATATCAAACGCCGCCACTACGGAGCTATCGTCGAGGCATTCACCCACGCCATCGAAGACGAAGATGACGAGAAGAAGAGAGAACAACTGGCTCTGATGGTGGGCAACCAGATGAAGCGCGACCTGTCGAACTGGAATCTGGATGCCATGAGTGACGAAAAGGTCGTGGACGACCTTGACGAATACACACACGGGAAGGGACACATAGACACGAAGCTCACCCCACTGGTAAGCGACGGCGACCTGCTGAGCAGCCGCAACCCGACCACCGTAAAGAAGAAAAGGAAAAGATAACACTACAACCCAACATCCACATGGGAAGATTTATCATAGAAGGAGGATATAAGCTGAAAGGTGAAATACAACCGCAGGGAGCGAAGAACGAAGCCCTGCAGGTGATTTGCGCCACACTGCTTACGACGGAACCTGTAGTCATAAAGAACATACCAAACATTCTTGACATCAACAATCTGATAGGACTGCTCAAGAAGATGGGAGTAGATGCTCGGTGCACCGGGAATCACGAATGGACATTCTGTGCTGCCGACGTAAACAAAGACTACCTGAAAAGCAAGGATTTCGTGCAGCGATGCGAGAAACTGAGAGGTTCCATCCTAACTATGGGGCCGCTGCTGGGACGCCTGCACACCACCTGTGTAGCAAAGCCCGGAGGCGACAACATCGGTCGCCGCCGACTCGACACCCACTTCATCGGTGTAAAGGAATTGGGAGCTCAATTCGAATATGACTCAGACCGGCAGGTATATGACATCGACGGAAGCAACCTGAAGGGAAAATATATGCTGCTGGAAGAAGCCAGTGTGACTGGTACTGCCAACATCATCATGGCAGCCGTACTGGCTAAAGGAACTACAACCATCTATAACGCCGCCTGCGAACCATACGTGCAGCAGCTGTGCAGGATGCTCATACGGATGGGAGCAAGGATTGAAGGAATCGGTTCCAACCTGCTGACCATCGAGGGTGTCGATAGCCTTCACGGCACAGAGCACACAGTACTGCCAGATATGATTGAGGTCGGTTCGTTTATCGGCATGGCTGCGATGACTGGCAGCGAACTGACAATCAAGAATGTCTCGTACGAGAATTTAGGAATCATACCTAATATGTTCCAGAAGCTTGGAATAATTCTGGAACTGATCGGCGACGACATACACATTCCGGAGCACGAGCACTACGAAGTGCAGTCGTACATGGACGGCAGCATACTGAACATAGCCGATGCCCCCTGGCCGGGACTTACCCCTGACCTGCTTAGTGTGATGCTCGTCGTAGCCACACAGGCAAAGGGAAGTGTGCTGATACACCAGAAGATGTTTGAGAGCCGCTTGTTCTTTGTTGATAAGCTCATCGACATGGGAGCACAAATCATACTCTGCGATCCGCATCGTGCCGTAGTAGTAGGTCACGACCGCAACAAGCAGCTGAAAGGCATGAAACTGTCGAGCCCAGACATACGTGCGGGAATAGCCCTGCTCATAGCAGCCATGAGTGCCAAAGGCATCAGCGAGATAAGCAACATAGAACAGATAGATCGCGGATATGAGGACATCGAAGGACGTCTTGCCGCACTCGGTGCAATGATAAGGAGAGTAGAATGATACGACACGAAGACGTATTCCCGATAGGGAAGATTACCAAGGCTCACGGATTGAGGGGCGAGGTGAACTTCATGTTCACCAACGATATATGGGACAGAGCCGACTGCGACTACCTGATTTGTGACATAGACGGCATTCTGGTACCTTTCTACATCGAAGAATACAGGTTTAAGAATGACTCAGCAGCCTTGGTGAAATTTGAAGATCTCGACTCAGTCGAGACGGTTGAATTCCTTTTGGGTTGCGATGTATATCTGGAAAAGAAATACGCTGAGGAACAAGACGAAGATGAGATGCCACTAAACTACTTCATCGGTTTCAGGGTAGAGGAAGACGGAAAGTTCATCGGTACAATAACGGATATTGACGACAGCACAGAAAACTGGCTGTTTATCATAGAAAAAGAAGACGGCAGCGAAGCCATAATTCCTGCCCACGAAGATTTCATAGCTGGTCTGGACAAGGAGAAGAAAGTAATGACGGTTGACCTGCCGATTGGTTTAATATAAGGATATGAAGACAAAGAAAATTTGCATACTTGGTTCTACAGGGTCGATAGGCACTCAGGCACTCGATGTCATCAGTCAGCATAGCGACCTGTACGAGGCTTATGTGCTTACAGCCTACAACAATGCCGACTTGGTCATCGAACAGGCTAGGAAGTTCAGTCCAGAAGTGGTAGTTATAGCCAACGAAGCCAAATACGACACTGTAAAAGAAGCTCTGAGCGACCTGCCTATCAAGGTATATACAGGCGAGAAGGCACTATGCGAAGTCGTTCAGGACGAAAACGTAGATATCGTATTGGCGAGCATGGTCGGATTTGCAGGTCTGGAACCCACCATCGCTGCAATCAAAGCCAAGAAGGTGATTGCATTGGCAAACAAAGAGACCCTGGTAGTTGCCGGCGACCTCATCACACGTCTGGCAAATGAATACCAGGTACCGATCCTGCCTGTAGATTCAGAACACTCGGCTATCTTCCAGTGTCTGGAGCCGGGAAATAAAATCGACAAGATTCTGCTCACCTGCTCTGGAGGACCATTCCGTAAGTTCTCGAGGGAACACATTAAGCATGTAACCAAAGACGACGCACTCGCCCACCCAACTTGGCACATGGGAGCAAAGATAACCATCGACTCCGCAACGCTGATGAACAAGGGATTCGAAGTGATTGAAGCACGATGGCTGTTTGGAGTTCGTCCTGAACAGATTCAGGTTGTCGTACATCCGCAAAGCGTAATCCACTCGGCAGTGCAGTTTGAAGACGGAGCCGTAAAGGCACAACTCGGAGTACCCGATATGCGACTACCCATTCAATATGCGTTCTCTTACCCTCGAAGGCTACCGCTTAACGGAGACAGGCTGGATCTCTTTGCCTTGCAAGACCTCACTTTCGAAAAGCCCGACACTGAGCGTTTCCCTTGTCTGCAATTAGCGTACGATGCTCTGCGGCAGGGAGGCAATATGCCATGTATAGTTAACGCAGCCAACGAAGTCGTAAACCGTGCATTTCTCGAAGACCGCATAGCCTACCCCAAGATATCACAGATTATCGAACAGACAATGGGAAAGGTAGAGTTCTCGACCGACTCATCGCTCGAATGCTACCTGCACACTGATAAGGTGGCTCGCGAATATGCCGCATCGCTTATTTAACAAGAACACATCATCATGGAATCAATTCTGATAAAGACATTACAACTCATCGTAGCACTCTCGCTACTTATCGTCCTGCACGAAGGCGGACATTTCCTTTTCGCAAAACTCTTCAAGACCAGAGTAGAGAAATTCTACCTTTTCTTCGACTATAAATTCTCGCTCTTCAGCACCTATGCCAACTGGTTTCGCCGACTGATGGGCAAAGAACCTGTGCCTCACCGCAAGGATAAGGACGGAAACGACACAGAGGAATATGAATACCACGGTACCGAGTATGGTATCGGATGGATTCCACTGGGCGGATACGTGAAGATAAGCGGTATGATTGACGAGTCGATGGACAAGGAACAGATGGCTCTGCCTCCGAAGCCTTGGGAATTTCGCACGAAGCCGGCATGGCAACGCCTGCTCATCATGCTTGGAGGTATCATCATGAACTTCCTGACTGCATTCTTCATCTATGCGATGGTACTCTTCTGCTGGGGCGAGTCCTATGTGAAGAGCGAGGACATGAACTACGGAATGAAATTCTCCGAAGCAGCTAAGGCTGACGGATTCCGCGACGGCGATATCATAGTAAAGATCGACGACACCAAACTGGAGACATGGAAACCGGGGTACTTGCAGGAAATCTCCAATGCGACGCAGGTAACCGTACTCCGCGGAGGTAAGGAACATATAGTGGAGCTGCCTGGCGACCTGAACCTGATAGACATGATTCAGCAGGAACCACGATATGCGTCCGTGCTGATGCCAATGCAGGTAGATAGCGTGTTGCCAAATTCTCCAGCCGACAAGATAGGACTGAAGAAAGGTGACAAAATCACGTCTCTGAACGGACAGAAGATAGAGGACTTCAACGACCTGCTCCTGCAGCTTGCCATTCTGCAGGATGTGCTTACTGAAGATTCATCGGCTGCCGACAGTCTGAAACAGCGTTCCGTGACTCTGGTCATCAACGCAGCAGACACGGTAAAGGCTGTGCTCACGCCTGAGTTCACCATCGGATTCGTAAACGCAATTCCATATCAGGATAAAATAACTACCAAAGAGTACTCACTGCTTGAGTCTTTCCCTGCAGGCATCGTCCTGGGCTACAACACAATGGTGAACTATGTTGACCAGCTGAAGTATCTCTTCACGGCCAAGGGCGCACGCAATGTAAGCGGATTCATCGGTATCGGAAGCATATTCCCATCTATATGGGACTGGCAACGATTCTGGCTTCTCACAGCTTTCCTTTCAATCGCACTGGGTGTGATGAACCTCCTGCCTATCCCGGCTCTCGACGGCGGACATGCCGTATTCGCAATCTACGAGATGATTACCCGCAGAAAGCCCAGCGAGAAATTTCTGGAGCGTGTGCAGTACATAGGAATGATTCTGCTCATCGGACTGATGATATTGGCTCAGGCAAACGACATAATCAGGGTATTAGGATTCTAACACATACGTACGAGCTATGAAAATACTTGCCGTAGGCATGAACTATGCCAAGCACATCGACGAACTGAGTAATCAGTGTGGCAATTCAGACAATAATAACGGAGAAAAATCGTTATTACCTATAGAGCCTGTGATTTTCTCGAAACCCGACTCTGCCATCATACAACCAGGGAAGCCATTCTTCGTGCCCGACTTTGCTGAACGGTTTGACTACGAGACAGAAATCGTAGTTCGCATCAACCGGGCAGGCAAAGACATCAGCGAACGCTTCGCATACCGCTACTACGACGAACTGACCGTAGGAATCGACTTCACGGCACGCGATTTGCAAGAACGGCTACGGAAAGACAGCCTCCCCTGGGAACTATGCAAGGGATTTGACGGCAGTGCCGGAGTCGGAAAATTCATCAAGACAGCTGACCTCGGCGTGCCTGTGCAGCAGTTGGACTTCCATCTGGAGAAAAACGGAACGACAGTGCAACACGGCAACACTCGCGACATGATATTCACCATCGACAGGATAATATCCTACGTCAGCCGTTTCTTCATGCTCAAAACCGGTGACCTGATATTTACAGGAACTCCACTCGGAGTAGGTCCGGTTGCTGAAGGCGACGTCCTTGATGGCTACATCGGAGATCATCACCTGCTCCATCTGCGTATAAAGTAAATGACAAAATTTTTATATACTCTTCTGACACTGCTCCTGCTTGTCTTTTCAAGCAGTCATGCTACAGACTATGCAGCCCACTCCGTACTCTCTTCCGGCAAGTGGGTTAAGATACGTGTGGCAAACGAAGGAGTATATCAGCTGTCTCCATCCGCCCTCTCGGGTATGGGATTCAACAATCCCGCATCTGTACGGTTGTACGGCTACAACCTGCCGATACTTCCGGAAAAGAATATAGAGGAGATCTATGACGATCTGCAGGAGATTCCACTATACCGTCGCAGCGACGGCACCCTGCTCTTCTATTCGTTCGGTACAGTAAACTGGACACGCGAAGGTGCCAAGTTCACACATCAGAACAACCCATATTCCCGCTATCTGTATTATTTTCTGACTGAGGGCACCCCGGCAGAATTCCGCATCGAGAGTCCAGCGACAACACCTATCCACACAACGACTACCTTTCCCGAACATACCGTAATTGATAATGATGCCTACTCCATCATCAATAGCGGACGCACCATGTTCGACAGTTATAAATATAACTACAATGGCAGCAAATCCTACACGGTAAACACCGCCGGCATCAGCGATGGCGATGTGCAGCTTGACTTGCAGTTTGCCGTCACCGGAGCTGCTACGCTCAGCGTGAATGCCAATGGAAACCAAGTAGCTTCCCGTACGTTCATTGCACCGTCAAGCTACTATAATGCGAGGGTAAACACCATTTCTGCCAACGTAGCCAACAGTTATTCCGGCACTACGGATATCACGCTAAGCCTCAATGCACCATCAAGTCTGACCACAGGGTATCTCGACTACATACAGGCATGTTACACACGCAATCTGGACATGAGCGGCATCACATACCTGCCGTTCCGTACTCACGACAACTACAACTACAGAGCGACCATCAGCGGTGCCGATGGCGGTACAAGAGTGTGGAAGGTGACTTCGCCGGCAGAAACCTGCGAACAGAGCGGTTCGCTCTCCGGTTCCGACTACGTATGCGACCTGACTAATAACGGAAACGACGAGTATGTGGCTGTAAACATAAACGCCACCTTCCCCACTCCCGAGAAGGTGGGCGAGGTGACGAACCAAGACCTCCACAGCATACAGGACATAGAATTTGTCATCATAGTTCCGGAAAACAACCGCTTCACAGCCCAGGCACAGCGTCTGGCCGATGCCCACAAGACAAAGGAAGGCATGAAATGCGTAGTGGTGAGAGCCGACCAGATATACAACGAATTCTCGTCCGGCACACCCGATGCCACAGCCTACCGCCGTTTCATGAAGATGCTCTACGACAAGGCAAAGAACGACACATCACTTTCGGCTCCTCGCAACCTATTGCTCTTCGGAGACTGTTACTGGGACAACCGACTGCTCACCTCTGCCCTCTCAGGCAAATCGCAGGCCGACCTTCTGCTCACATACGAATCAGACAACAGTTGGTCGATGACAGACAGTTATATCTGTGAGGAATACTTCGGACTGCTCGAAGACGGCAGTGGCAGCAACCACCTGAAAGAACGCGCACAGATAGGTATCGGACGCATCCCTGTGACCAACCAGACTACAGCCGCAGACGTAGTCACCAAACTCATCAGTTATATAAATAATGAAGAGCAGGGGGCTTGGAAAAACACCATCTGCTTCATGGGCGACGACGGCGACAAGAACATACACATGGAGGATGCGCGTCAGGTAATCAAGTCGCTCGAAACCAAATACCCCAACTTCTACTATCAGAAGATATTCTGGGACCGCTACAAGTTAGTGCAGACGGCTACAGGAAACACCTATCCCGAGGTTATAAACCTCATCAATCAGACCATGCAGGACGGAGCACTGATTATGAACTTCACAGGTCACGGTTCAGCCGTACAGCTGTCGCACGAAGCACTTATCAAGACCGAGAATTTCCAGAAATGGTCGTCGAAGCGTCTGCCACTATGGTTCACCGCAGCCTGTGATGTCACTCCGTACGACATGAACCAGGTGAATCAGGGTACCGAAGCTCTGTTCAACAAAAAAGGCGCGGCAATGGGATTCGTAGGCACAGCCCGCACTGTATATTCCACACAGAACCGCGTCATCAACCGTTACTTCATGAACTATGTACTGGGGAAAGACGACACAGGCCGACGCCTGACCATAGGCGAGGCCCTCACCCTTGCCAAGGGAGACATAGCCACGTCAAAGAATCCTTCTACGCGCGACCTGCTCAACAAAACCCACTACGTACTCATCGGCGACCCGGCTATCACACTGGCTGCTCCGACCTACACGGTCAAAGTGGACAAGATCAACGACGAGGAGGTAAGCAGCAGTAATCCGCCTACTATCAGCGCCGGCAACAAAGTGACAGTAAGCGGACATATCGAAGACATCGAGGGTAAAACCGTCAACGACTATAACGGCACCATTTCTCCTGTCATATTCGACAATCTGGAAAAGGTAACGTGCCAGAACAACTCACAAGCCGACACTGCCTTCGTCTATATGGACCGCACACGTAAGTTGTATAACGGTTCCGAGAATGTGCAGAACGGACAGTTCAGTTTCACGTTCCCTGTTCCGCTTGACATAAACTACAGCAATCTCAACGGACTCATCAGTCTGTATGCCACCAACGGAACGAACGAGGCACAGGGAAGCAATACCGACTTCCTCATCGGAGGCACAGGCACATACACCCAAGACGGCGAGGGACCGACCATCACCGCCTGGCTCAATAAAGAAAG
Source organism: Prevotellaceae bacterium UBA2744 (assembly GCA_002353575.1). GTDB lineage: Bacteria > Bacteroidota > Bacteroidia > Bacteroidales > Bacteroidaceae > Minthosoma. The sequence goes on along the minus strand of DEJQ01000024.1, from coordinate 14,157 downwards.
TTTCCAGGATGGCGACGAGGTGAACGAAACCCCATATCTCTTCTTCTCTCTCCACGACCCTGACGGCATCAATACCACAGGCAACGGACTGGGACACGACATCTGTATCATCATCGACAACAACGAACAGACGACCTACAATCTGAACAGCTACTTCAAGCCAGCCGTAGGCGGATATTCCGACGGAACAGTCGAATTCAGCATTCCAGAGTTGCAGGAAGGCGATCACACCATGATTATACGTGCATTCGACGTACTTAACAACATGGGCACGAAGACCATACACTTCAAGGTCGTACGGGGTCAGAAGCCTGAACTCGCCAACCTACACATCTTCGGTCCTGTCTATGATACAGCCAAGATGCATGTCTATTCAAACCGCAGAGGTTCGACCATCAACGTGAATCTATGGATATATGATGTCTATGGCAAGCTGCTGTACCAGCAGTCGCAAAACGGCGAGGAAAACAACGGAACCTACTACGAATTCGTGTGGAACCTGACCAGTACAGTCGGAATTATCCCTCCAGGCATCTATGTGGCACGTGTCGGACTCTCCACTACCAACGGCGAAGAAGATACTATTTCCAAGAAATTCCTCGTCGTAGGCAATAAAAAATAGAAAATAGAGTTTTATAAGAAGGACACACCTTAAACTAAGAAGATGAAACTAAGAATTATATATTCACTGCTGTTCGTATTTTCATGCGCAACCTCGTTTGCGCAAGACATAAAGAACCAGCTCAACCCCGTTTATTACGGAGTCACATCTCTTGCCATTGCTCCCGATGCACGTGCAGGCGGTCTTGGCGATGTCGGCGTAGCTACCGACCCGGATGTAAACTCACAGTACTGGAACCCGGCAAAGTATCCGTTCTGCATAAGCCGTGCAGGTATATCGCTCAACTACACACCTTGGTTGCGCAAACTCGTCAACGACATCGACCTTGCCAACATAACAGGTTATTTAAGACTTGGCGAATACAATGCCCTCTCTGCGTCACTGCGCTATTTCTCTCTCGGCGAGGTAATAGCCACAGAAGACCTGACCATCAAGCCATACGAATTGGCAGTCGATGTAGCCTACTCCCGTATGCTGAGCGAGACCTTCTCTGCTGCCGTTGCACTGCGCTACATCCGCAGCGACCTCGGCTGGAACGACAACGGTACCACTCCTGGCAACGCCTTCGCAGCCGACGTCGCGATATACCACAACGGCTACCTGAACATGGGGCGTCGTGAGTGTCAGTTAGGATGGGGTCTTAACATCAGCAACATCGGTAGTAAGATATCCTACGATAGCGGAAACACCAGCGAGTTCATCCCTACGAACCTCCGTCTCGGTATCGCCTTCATGGTTCCATTCGACCAATACAACACCCTTACCCTGTCAGCCGATGCCAACAAGCTTCTCGTGCCTACACGTCCTACTATGGAACAGTACATCAAGGCAACGGGAGCCGACAAGGAAGACTACTCCGGCTACCGTGCATGGCTCGAAGGCGAGGGCTACTACAACGTAGGTTCCATCTCGGGTATCTTCAAGTCGTTCAGCGATGCTCCGGGCGGATTCAAGGAAGAACTGCAGGAGATTCAGTGGTCTATCGGTGCTGAATATTCATACAACAACCAGTTCTTCGTGCGTGCCGGTTACCACTACGAGCACCCCAACAAGGGAAACCGTAAATACTTCACTGTCGGTGCCGGATTCAAGATGTCTGTATTTGCCATCGATGCCGGTTATGTAATATCTACAGCACAGTCCAACCCGCTCGACCAGACACTCCGCCTGTCGCTCTCATTCGATATGGACGGCATTCGCGACCTGCTCGGAAAACGCAGATAATTAAAACCAACACTTTATGCGCATAGGATTCGGCTACGACGTACACCAGCTCATCACTGGTCGCCCACTATTTCTTGGCGGCATTGAGATTCCCCATACCCACGGACTCCTCGGACACAGCGATGCCGACGTACTCATCCACGCTATTTGCGATGCGATACTCGGCGCTGCCAATATGCGCGACATCGGCTACCACTTTCCGCCTGTCAAGGGCAACGAATTCGAGAATATAGACTCGAAGATTCTTCTTCAGAAGACTGTCCTACTCATTGCAGAGAAGGGCTACACAGTCGGCAACATAGATGCCACCATCTGTGCCGAACAGCCGAAACTGAACCCGCACATACCGGCTATGCAACAGACACTGGCCCGCTGCATGAATATCGACCCTGACTGTGTATCAGTCAAGGCCACCACAACCGAAACCCTCGGGTTCACCGGCAGGAAGGAAGGCATCAGTGCCTATGCCGTTGCACTGATTGAAAAGAAAGCGGAGTAATCCGATGGCTCTGCATAATCAGCAGCAATCCGACACACAACTATCTTCCACACAGATTCTTAAAATCGCAATACTCACAGTTCCTTGCCAGCTCCGTGGCAGGGAATTCTGCATCGGGTGCGAAAATCCTTTCCACCGTCTCCAGCAGTAGCCGGTGGTACTCCTCCTTGTATTCCGACTTGTAATCCGCTATTTCTTCCTTATCTATCTTTACTGCATTCTCCCTGGCTGCAGCCGACTGCTTCACGTACATCAGCTGCGGATACACAGCTCGTTTCTCTCCGTTCTCAGTAAGCACATCACAATAGTACAGAGCCTGCAGAATGTGGTATGCCCGCGAAGCCTTGCTGCCGTCGAAGAGGGAGTCTATATCCTTTGCAGTCTGCGGATGCACACTCGTCTTGTAGTCTATGATGCAGAGCCGTCCGTCGGCGTTCAGCTGACTGCGGTCTATCACTCCTCCTATGCGCACCTTGTGTCCGCCGACCTGAATCAGCGTATATACAGTATGTTCCAGACCATTCAAAGTGAACGGACAAGTCTGTGCGTCATACTCCAGCTGCCGTGTTATGTACCTGATAAGCACGTGGCGGTTCAGCAGCTGATGTCCGTTGTAGTTGGGCATTGCTCCGCCTTGCTTAGTCTTGAACACGTGTTTCGCGAAGGCAGCATCCACCACCTCCTCTATCTTTGCGCTGTCCTTGGCCATAGCCAGCAGTTCCCCGCCCTGCACCTGCCTTCTCTCCAGCGGGCGGTACAGCTTTTCCATACACTCGTGGAAGAGAGTTCCGAAGGTAGCATCGTCTATGTCCATATCGTCTATGTCGTCGTTGGTCTGCAGTTCGGCGACATAATGCAGGAAGAACCTGCGCGGACAACTGATGAACTCGTTTATTGCCGACGGACTCAACGTCATTAACTTACCGTTGTGCGCCTCCTTGTATTCCTCGTCATACACAGTGTCGAACCTGCGGCAGATCTTCTCCGTCACCTCTGGTCCTCCGGTTATGTCGAGCGGCTTCGGCGGCTTCATCTCGTTGCCTGCAGCAAGCGTGGTGTGTGTAAACACCGTATCGGGTGCAAAGAGTTCTTTTCTCTCCAGTCCGAGCTGCAGCAGGAATCGCGACATCTCGCCTTTGTTTATTCCCTCCGTAGAGGTGTTATACACAAACGTAACGTTCCTTGCCCGTTGAATCAGACGGTAGAAATAATATGCGTAGAGAGCGTTCTGGCGCTCTATCGTAGTCATTCCGTGTGCAGCCCTCAGAGTGTATGGTATGAACGAATTGTTCATGTGAATCTTCGGAATCTGCCCCTCGTTGACCGACAGCATTATCAGGTTGTCGAAGTCCAGGTTTCGTGTTTCCAGCAATCCCATCACCTGCAGTCCTACGGCAGGTTCTCCGTGGAACGGAATCGTTCTGCTTCTCAGCACGTTCAGCAGGAGTCTGCCGAACATATCGTGTGTGAATCCTTCTATCTGTCCTATCAGCGACTTCAGCCTGTTCAGCGTCGTATAGGTGTCATACACACTCTCTATAGCCAGCGTATCGTCCAGAGTCTTCAGCCGTTCCACCACTGCGAGCATAAAGTCGGCAAGAGCCTCTACCGTATCCGTTCTTGGAAACAGATCTCCCACTCCCGCCTCCCGCAGATAGTCATCTGTAGGGAAACACATTCCCTGACGCTTCATCTGAGCCAGAGCCTGTGTGGCAGTACCGCCCGTCAGCAATGCGGCATAGGGGTGGCGCAGCAATGTGGCTATAGCCGAGTAGCGCCAGTTGCCCGCCTTCGTCCTGCCGTGTATCTGCACTTCCGTAAGTGCCGTCATCAGACTGTATATCGGAGTATTCATCAGCGGGTAACCCATCGTCACATTCATCTCCCCGAGTCCTTCGACGGCAGAGAGCGAGTGGAGTACCGACCCGAGCACCTTCTCGTTGCACAGCACGATGGCAGTACGTATGTCGTATTTATGTTCAGAGTGATTAGCCACATACCTGCATCCGGCATCCTCCGTAGCCGATGCCACAAACTTGATCGTCTTGCGCTCTGCCCTCATGTTGTCATAGAAGTCTCTGCCTGCAAAGCGGTTGGGGAACAGTTTCATATTGTTCCTTACGAACATACCCGCTTCTGTCTGCAGATAGGCATTGTCGTAGTCCCAATAGAAGTAGGACCGGAATTCGCCCTTTATGAATTTGAAGAGCCGCCGCTCCGACTCGTTCAGCACGCCGAATCCCACGAAGCAGTAGCTGTAGTCACGGTCGTTCGCTCCGTTCGACATACTCGTGTAGTTCTCCACAGCCTCACGCTTCATCATCCCCTTATATGCCCAGCCCTGCGCCTTCAGCCGCTTGTGAAACACCTCATACACCTTATACAGATACTTCCATACCGAACGGAAGTTCTGCTGCAGCTGCGAATCGCTGCTCTCACTGCGTCGCATGACATTGAAGAACTGCCTTATCGCCTGCTGCTGCTCCTCGCTCAGGTAGTCGTAGGTGGTCAGTTCGTCCAGATCCTCTATATTCTGGAACACAGCCCTTGCGTCCACCATATTATTGTCTATATCCTCGAAGTCGCTCAGCAGCAGTTCGCCCCATGCATAGAAGCGGTCCAGCCCCTCATCTATGCCCGTTACCTCCCTGTACGCCTCATACAGTTCTGCAACCAGATATACGGGGTCGGCAACCACCAGCGACGACACGCGCGAAAACAAATCATCAACAGTCAGGTACTCCGGCATCATGACAGGCCGCCCTGCAGCATGAGCCATCAGACAGCGGTTCATGAACAGTCCGGCACGTTTATTAGGGAACACTACCCTGACCTTACCGTAATTGCCCCCGAACAGATCGTACAGGTCATCAGCCACAAGCTGCAGGAAAGTTTTCATGTTCAGTCTCAATAGTTAGAAGTTGGGAGTTAAAGTCACAAAAGTAGAGAATTTTCTCAATGTATCAAATCGTTATCGAGTTAAAAAATGTATTTACTGAATAAATATGCCGAATATTGCTTACCTTCGCGCCGATTTAAAAAAAAGAAGCGGATGATAACAATAAGTGACCTCGCCATACAGTTTGGCAAAAGAGTTTTGTACAAGGACGTAAATATCAAGTTCACCAACGGAAATATTTATGGCGTAATCGGTGCCAACGGTGCCGGCAAGAGTACGCTGCTGAAAGCCATCAGCGGCGAGCTGGAGCCAACGAAGGGAACCATAACACTGGGTCCCGGCGAACGTCTGAGCGTACTGTCGCAGGATCACTTCAAGTACGACGACTGCACAGTCATCAACACCGTGATGATGGGTCATAGCGTACTCTGGGACATCATCCAGGAGAAAGATGCCCTCTATGCAAAGGAGGACTTCACCGACGAAGACGGCATTCGTGCAGCCGAACTGGAAGAGAAATTCGCAGAACTCGACGGCTGGAACGCAGAGAGCGATGCAGCCCAGCTGCTCTCGGGACTCGGCATCAAGGAAGACCTCCACTACAAGATGATGTCGGAACTGACCGGTAAGGAGAAGGTGCGCGTCATGCTGGCACAGGCTCTCTACGGCAACCCCGACAACCTGCTGCTCGACGAGCCTACCAACGACCTCGACCTCGACACCGTAGAGTGGCTCGAAGACTTCCTGGCAAACTTCGAACACACAGTGCTCGTAGTGAGCCACGACCGCCACTTCCTCGACGCCGTATCCACCCACACCGTAGATATCGACTTCGGCAAGGTCAATATGTTTGCCGGCAACTACTCGTTCTGGTATCAGTCTTCCCAGTTAGCCCTGAAGCAGGCTCAGAACCAGAAGGCGAAGGCAGAAGAGAAGAAACGCGAACTCGAAGAGTTCATCCGCCGGTTCAGTGCCAACGCAGCAAAGAGCAAGCAGACCACTTCGCGCAAGAAGATGCTCGAAAAGCTCAACATCGCTGACATCCAGCCATCCACACGCAAATACCCCGGCATCATATTCCAGATGGAACGTGAAGCAGGAAACCAGATACTCGAAGTCGAAGGACTCACAGCCATCGAACCCGACGGCACCGTGCTGTTCAAAGACCTCAGCTTCGTCATCGAGAAGGGACAGAAGACAGTATTCCTCAGCCATAACCCACGAGCCATGACTGCCCTCTTCGAGATTATCAACGGCAACCGCGAACCACAGGCAGGCACCTACAAGTGGGGTGTAACCATCACTACAGCCTACCTGCCGCTCGACAACACAGAATTCTTCAAGTCCGACAAGAACCTCGTAGAATGGCTCAGCCAGTTCGGCGAAGGCAACGACGTCTTCTTCAAGGGCTACCTGGGCAGAATGCTCTTCTCAGGCGAAGAAGTGCTCAAGAAAGTCAACGTACTCTCCGGAGGCGAGAAGATGCGCTGTATGATTGCCCGTATGCAGCTGAAGAACGCCAACTGCCTGATACTCGACACCCCCACCAACCACCTCGACCTCGAAAGCATCCAGGCATTCAACAACAACCTCAAGCAGTTCAAGGGCAACATTCTCTTCGCCAGCCACGACCACGAATTCATTCAGACTGTGGCAGACCGCATCATCGAACTCGGTCCGAAGGGAAGCATCGACAAGCTCATGGAGTACGACGACTACATCCACGACGATGCCATCAAAGAACTCAGAGCAAAACTCTATTGATTTATCAATTGTCAATTATCAATTATCAATTGTCAATTATCATGAAGACTTTCATCCTTTGCGCCATCATCATCGCACTGTGCATACTGATGCTGAGTATCAGGATTCTGCTCAAGAAGGACGGGCAGTTCGTAAAGACCCACGTGTCACAGAGCGAAGCTATGCGCGAACGTGGAATCGGCTGCGTACAGGGACAGGACTTCGCTGCCAGGCACAAGAAAAAAAGAATCAAAGAATATTAATGTCAAAGGCAAAAGGTCGAAGGCAAAGGTCGAAGACCTAAAGTGCCCCCTAAAAAAGCATAAAAACTTGAAACTATAAACCATCACACTATGAAGAGACTTCTATTTGCATTTGCAGCAGCTGCCATGATGGTAGCATGTGGCAACAACGACTCCGCCGACACTGCCGAGGAGTCTGCAGCTGAACAGACAGCAGCAAAGGACGGCGAACTGAAAATCGCCTTCGTGCTCATCGACACACTCACCAGCCAGTACGAACTCTACAAGGAGGCAAGCGACGCCTTCCAGCAGAAGCAGGCAAATGCCGAGGCTACAATCAACGCCAAGGGCAAGAGCTTCGCATCTCAGGTACAGGAATTCCAGCGCAAGGTGCAGAACAACCAGCTCACTCAGCAGCAGTTTGAAAGCGAACAGGCTCGTCTGCAGAAAGTACAGCAGGACATCGAAGCCCTCCAGGCACGCCTCTCCCAGTCGCTCCAGGAAGAATATGCCAAGGAACTCCAGTCGCTCACCGACACCATCCAGAACTTCATGAAGTCATACGCAAAGGAAAAGGGCTACGACTTCATCCTCTGCAAATCCTCCGGCATCGACAATGTCCTCTATGGCAACCCCAAGTACGACATCACCAACTCTGTCGTGAAGGCACTCAACAAGCGCTATGCCAAAGAAAAGAAAACTGCAGACAAAGAAGAAAAGAAATAAGAAACCCTACCTTGAACATTAAAAAAACAGCAGCCGGCATTCCTGTCGGCTGCTTTCGTTGCTGCATAGAGTGACCGGAAAGACAAGAGTCCTGCCTGTCGGGGATGCACCCTACCCTCTTGATGGTGCTGCCAATATTTGCAGAATCCTCAGGTATCTGCGTTTTCTCGCCTCTGCATCCGCGCTGCTGCCGGTGATGAACAGAGTAACCGAATCTATCGCCCCCATGTCGGCAAGCTGGTTCAGCCTGTGGTCGCGCCAGTACCACATCGCGCTGAGCATAGCCGCCGGGTATCGGCCCACGTCGTCGGGCAGCAGGTACATATTGTATTCCTGCCTCAGCACACTGAGAAAGCGCTCGTAGTTTGCCCTGCCCGTCAGCATCAGGCATCCGCGTCCTCTGTACCTGAATCCGTCGCCCGAAGCAGCGTCGCAAAACCGACATTAACATTCAGAAAAAAACTGATGCATAGTGAGCCGTCATTGTTGAGTCTTCTTGTTCAGTCGAGTCTGAGCTTCGTTCATATTTCTGTTTTCTATTATACTCTACTTTTGTCCTAACTGACAAACGTAGCACAGAAATATGGAAATCGATCGTTATTTCTTCTGATATACCTTCAGCGGTTTGCGTGCTGACGAACGAATACTCAGCACAATCAGTTTGCGAGTGTTATATCGAAAAATGATGGTGAACCCCATCAGATAGAAGAACCTAACGTCAGGTCGTGTGGAAGGGCTGCTTGTTGTGGGTGTTTGGGCAAGCCGTTGCAAATCTTCAAGAAGGCAGTGCAACAGCCGGCGGCTGTACTTGTCCGAACCGTTACGCTCGTCATAGAATGTCAGAATCTTATGCAACTGCTTGGTGCTGCGCAGACTGAATTCAATGGTTAGAGCCATCGGGAGAACATGGTTTTAAATTCTGACATTGAAACCACCTCGCCACGCTCCACCTCGGCTATCTCCTGCTCTATATCAGGTGTTACCTGTAGCACGCCATCCACGGTGTGGGCGTATTCCACATCGTCGGGAATGACAGATTCCTCGTATGCGTAGGCCACGTCAGCAGCGGGTTCCCCAGCAGTCATAACGCTGACGTCCTCCTCTTCCATGATGGGATATGGTTTGCTCTCTTTCATCGTCAATGCAGTTTTTATACTGCAAAAAAACTATAAAAATATGAGACCACCAAACCTTTCTCAATTTTTCTGTGCCACGATGTCAAAGAACGCTTCTTTTAATATATCGCTATTCAAATACTTCTCTTAATATTGCTTGTTTCAGTGCATCGCACTCCTGAGAAATCTTCAAACTGGCACTTCTCTCGGAGGAGGGATTTTCTCTCATGCGTTTTCTCAATTCGTTTCACATATAATCTTTGCCATTTCGTTAAGCGACAGGCATTGATTACGACTTATTGTAATCCGCTCATTATGATGTTCCCAGGGGGCAAGGATGAGCAGCTGACCTCGCGCACAGGCTTCCATTCGCGCTCCACCTGGCTTCGCCAAATCTGAAAAACCATTCTCCTGAAGGTAAATCAAGGGGAAACCTTTTTCAAAAGCTGCCCTCATCACGTTCTTCTCTCCTTTGGAGATAGAAGGCGAAACAAGAACCGCTCCCTTATTGGCTGATTCCAAAAATTGGCTAATCTTTTCCTCTATCTCTGCATCTGTCAGCCTTCTGGAGCATTGCACCTGCAAGCGCGTGGGACGCTGAAGCAGGAAGATATTACCAAGAGCAGAGAAGGTCTGTCCTGCAAACTCCACCCCTCGCTTAACTCTGAACAAGTCAGGATGCTCGCGCTTCATCAGCAAGCGTCGTGGGTTGTCAGCAAGGTAGTTGAGCCAAGTGTCAAGCTGCCCAGAGCGCAGTAGCAAGCGGTCGTTATAGCCGCGAGCAAAGAGCATGCCGTGTGTACGGTCTTCACCTCGGCGGTCTCGGGGGGCTGTTTGGGGTTTAGTTTGTTGCGTTGCTTGGGGGTCAGTTTGTTGCGTTGTTTGGGGTTTAGTTTGTTGCGTTGGCAACGCAACATACGACACAGGAGGCAAGCCAAGCACCAGCTCGCGATAGTGGCGATTACAGCTCTGCTTGAAGCCACGAAGCGCCATCCCCAATGGCTGCTCCATCTTCTCCCTTACAAAGAGAATGCCATGCAGATGGTCAGGCATCATCTGAAGAGCAAGCACCTCCACCTCAGGATGGTGGGATGTTGTTGCCCACCATTCGTCAGCAACACGTTGCCCTAATGCTGAGAGCTCCATACGAGGCTCATCAGGGCTGCCAGCTTCTGCTTCACTCCTGCCTATAACCTGACCAAAGAGAGGCCTGCGCCCTTCTGTCACCATCGTTATCATATAGATCTGACGATTTGTGTAATCGTGACCCACGCAACGGCGAAGCATGGAGGCTTTCTTCTCGCCTGCGAAGGCTTTACGGGCTTCAAAGGTCTCTTTGTTCATAGGCTTCTATTTCGTAGAAACTTCTGGCTTCAACATTCTCAATACGCATTAATATAAGATAGTGTGACCAAGAAAGTGTAAAACGTGGCAGACGAATTGGAGCAACAGCGTTGCCCCAATTTGTAACATCTTTATTATTTGGTGAAGACAAGGACTGCTGTACTTACTCCTGCATCGGCTGTGATTTCGTCTGTGTAGTCATGATGTTAGTTTTCAACTCGCGAAGATACAAACTATTTTTAAAACTATAATATTTTCTTTCAAAAAAATTCCTCGCTATTCTCGCGAACCGCGAGGGAAATTATGAACTGTTTAAACACTTTTTTCAAGAGCAGTTGCCTGCTCAAAATGAAAAAGCAAACGGGTATTAACCCGCTTTGGCTTTACTCCATTGCAAATTTCTTTCTGTGAATAGGGCTACCACCAACATGGTGGACAATTTCGTCAACGGGCCATTGACGATATTTAATTTCGTCTGCACTGTGAACGAAATCTGTCTTGAGGAATATACTCGGCTCTTACCTTGCCCTGTCGCTCATATAAGTCTGTGCCCCCCCAAAAGGACACAAACAGATAGAAAACGAATAAAAAACTTGGCAGTTCGCGTATTTTTTTTCACATTTGTCGGCAGAATTGTGACAAAGTAACTTTTCAAGATATTATTTGGAGTCACTTAACATTTTTGATTGATGGTTACATTTTGTATTAGTCTTATAGCACTTGTGTTGGGCTATCTGTTATATGGCCGTTTTGTGGACAGAGTGTTTGGTCCTGACGACAGGGTGACTCCTGCTATTGCCATGGCCGATGGGGTTGACCACATTGTGCTTCCTAACTGGAAGGTGTTTATGATCCAATTCCTAAACATCGCAGGTACTGGCCCAATCTTCGGTGCTATCATGGGCGCCAAGTTCGGTCCCGTTGCCTACTTGTGGATTGTATTGGGATGTATCTTTGCAGGCAGTGTACATGACTATTTCACTGGTATGCTCTCGATGCGTAACGGCGGTGCCAGTTGTCCGGAAATTGTCGGGAAATACCTGGGTGATAAGGCTCGTAAGGTCATGTTGGTGTTTTCAGTACTCCTTCTGCTGATGGTAGGCACGGTATTTGTGTTCAGTCCTGCCACAATCCTCCAGGAGTATGGCGGTACCGCTCTGCTGTGGATTATCTGTATCTTTGTGTATTATATCGTGGCCACGATGCTCCCTATCGACAAGGTTATCGGGCGCTTCTATCCAATGTTTGCCATTGCCCTTTTTTTTATGGTAGCAGCACTGATGGTATGCCTGTTTGTGGAATGGCCTCTGTTGCCCGAGTTGTGGTCGCATCCTGAAAACATGGGGAAGGCAGCTGACAGCTCCTTCACCGATCAGGTGTTTCCTTGTATGTTCATCACCATTGCCTGTGGTGCCTTGAGTGGTTTCCATGCCACCCAAAGCCCGCTCATGGCCCGATGTCTATCTTCAGAGCGCAAGGGGCGTGCCGTGTTCTACGGCTCGATGATCACCGAAGGGCTTGTAGCACTTGTATGGGCTGCTGTGTCAATGTATTTCTTCTATGGGGAACCTGCTCCAGGCTATCAGTTGATAGAGTCTGTCGGCAATAAAGGCTTCTTGACAAGTGCTCCGGCCGTGGTGAATATCATGTGCAACAGCTGGCTCGGTGTCACAGGTGGCATCTTGGCAATTCTTGGTGTTGTGGCAGCTCCCATTACCTCGGGCGATACGGCTTTCCGTTCTGCCAGACTGATTATCGCTGAAGCATTTCATATTGAACAGCGGACCATTCCAAAACGTCTGCTCGTCAGTCTGCCCCTCTTTGGGGTTTCGCTTGCACTGCTGATATGGCAGGTAGAGGACGCCAATGGCTTCAACACAATTTGGCAATATGCCGGATGGAGCAATCAGGCGCTGGCGGTATTCATGCTTTGGGCCATCACTGTCTATCTGATTCGTCAGAAAAAGAACTACTGGATTGCACTTATTCCAGCTCTTTTCATGACGTGCGTCTGCTTCACGTTCCTTTTCATTTCGAAGCTCACTTTCCATCTGCCAGAGGTCATTGCCTACGTCGCTGGCGGCGCATGTATGGTGATTGCCATCTTTTGGTTCTATGTATGGTATTATCGGAATAAAAAATCAACTAAATAATAGCCTATGAATTACAGTAAGAAGTTGATAATTATTACTGCTCTGCTTTTCGCATCGCAGTATATCGCTGCCCAAACATCAGGCTATCAAAAACTCGGTGATTGGGTTACAGTATGGAAAAGTGCACAACAAACCACTTTCGGCTATCCTGCCAATCAGGTGTCACCGCTTCACAGCTTTTATGAGTGGTATGTTCAGGCGGGTATGGATGTTGTAAACCTCAATAATGCCGGTGACCCTATGACCGACAATCCGGAGCGGTTGTCATCGCAGGCTTTTGAACGTGAGGTAATAGAGTTTTTCGCACCACTTTATGACTTCGACAAAGACAATGTGTGGGGCATCGTGACTTACAGCGGTACCGATGGTAATAGCCACGGCATTTATTATGGTGCTAACTATCTGAGGAATAAGACGAAGCTGGAGCCGATAGTCTATGTGAGCGACGAGGCGCACTATTCAAACATGCGTCTGGCGCATCTGCAGAACCTCGAGGTTAAGCTGATAAAGAGCGACCCCATGGGGCGTATGATTCCGGAAGGACTGGAGAAGGGGCTTGACTTGACACGCCCCGCACTGCTCATCTATGCTATGGGTTCCACTTTCAAGGGTGCCATCGACGATCAGGAGGCTCTGAATGCCGTACTTGACCGTCATCCCGAAATACCGGCGGTTTATCGCCATGTGGATGCTGCCCTGTTCGGCGGTTATCTGCCGTTTACGGACGACAGGAGAATGGTCAGCCAGAAGGCCATGCGATTTGAGTCTATCGCCATCAGCGGTCATAAGTTCTTCGGAATCGATTCACCTTGCGGCCTCTTCCTCTGCACACGTGATGTGTATGACAACCAGGCAGACTTCAATGTGACCTATCTGAACAGCAACATGCGCATGATTAACTGTTCACGCGACGCTCTGCAGCCGCTGAAATTCTGGTGGCTCATTCAGACGGTTGGATACGACGGCTGGGCAAAGCAGGCTCGGCAGATGAGGGAGTGTACCGCCTATCTCAAGCAGCAACTGGATGCCATCCACTGGCCGTGCTGGGTGAACCAATACAGCAACACGGTGTTATTCAGGCGCCCGTTGCCTGAGATTGTCAGGAAATACACGCTTGCCCAGGGCTATGACGACCGTTTCGGCGGGGAACTCGCCCACGTGGTGGTGATGCAGCATGTCACAAAAGAAAAGATAGACCAATTCATCAAAGAACTGAAGCACTAGCATAGTTGGTCTCCTCAAATCATACCGTTATGAAAACAAGATTATTCATTCTTATCTTCGCGCTTGTAGCAAGCGCAGGAACACTTTTTGCCGAGAGCGGCACATTGGGTGATAACGCCACATGGAACTATGCCGACGGTGTCCTCACTATCAGCGGAACAGGAGCTATGATCTGGTGACAAGACGTACACCATCCTCGGACAGAAACTCCGTTAGTCCGTACCCTGCCGCCATACCGAAATCCCAGCGGTCTTCCGCCAAGTCGATGTCTCTGTCTTCCGTCAGGGGGGAGGGATAAAACGATTTCGGCTGCGGATGTCTGGTGATTGCCGCCGTTTGGTTCTGTGCATGGATGATTAACAACAA
>DEJQ01000035.1:76069-77392 GCA_002353575.1 Prevotellaceae bacterium UBA2744 | reverse complement strand
CCCATCAGCTTCCGCATCTGGGATGCCTCGGCGGGCATTGCCTATACGGATGTCAATATTGCTGCGTTCAACGGTTCTGCCGTTGAAACCGGCTTCCAGCTCAATGCCGTCAGGGGTTCGTTCGACCAGCCCGTCATCTGGACAAAGGGTACCGACGTGGAGCAGAACCTGAAGCTGACCACAAACTGGAACTGGGTGGCACTGGGCGTACGTCCTGCCGACCAGCGTCCGGCTGCCGTATTCCCGCTGCTGACGCCATGGGAGGTCTTCATCAAGGACAAGGCATCAACGATGATCTTCAGCAACGGCGACAACTGGATGCCGGAGGATGCCCGGATACAGGCCGCCACGATGTACAAGGTGAAGATCAGCCCCGTCGTGGAGGGGCAGCAGTTGCCGGAGCAGGTGCCTGTAACGGGTGAGCAGCTGAAGCTGAAGGAAACGCCCGTCACGCTGACACCGGGATGGAACTGGATAGGCTATACGCCACTGACGACGATGACCGTCGGCGAGGCGCTGGCTGCCGCCAACCCGCAGGTGGGTGACTGTGTCAAGTCGCAGCACGGCATCGCATTCTACAGCCTGAACGGCTGGGAAGGCAGCCTGGAGGTGATGGAGAGCGGACACGGCTATATGTATAACAGCACGGCCGACAAGGAGAAGTCGTTTGTCTATCCTGACGCAACAAGCACGAACGGTGTGGCAACAAAGAGGGCTCCCCTCATGGCTCAACCGCAGTTCAAAAGCCAGCAGACGGTACTCTTCTCGCCCACTGTCGGCAACTATCCCGACAATATGTCGATGGTGATCTCACTGAAGGACGGTGAGCAGAGCGTGGACACCTGCGAGGTGGCTGCCTACATCGGTGGCGAGTGCCGCGGCGCCACTCGTGCCAACGGTGGACTTTACTATCTCATCATCGCCGGTGAGGGCAGCGGACATCCGATAGAGTTGCGCACCTGTATCAATGGTGAGATGGTGGTCATAGACAACACACAGACCTATATCAGCGACGTGAACATCGGCACACCGTGGAATCCCTACATCATCGACCTGAGTGAAATACGGACAGGTATCAGCACCATCGCTGCTGACGATGCCGACGACAACTCAGACTGGTGGTCGATACAGGGCTTTAAGATAGGTCGCAAGCCTACCAAGTCCGGCGTGTATATCCACCACGGCAAGAAGGTCATGATTAAGCGAGTAAAGAACTGAGGAAATTAGCTTAGGTTCACACGGGGACAGGCAAGAGTCTCCGTGTGATAATATAAGAGAAGATATGAAAGAACTGTATTTTTTTGATGAGACATTCTACTGGGG
>DEJQ01000035.1:0-76005 GCA_002353575.1 Prevotellaceae bacterium UBA2744 | reverse complement strand
AGCGCCCTGAGGGTACACCGCAACTTCAGGGCACGCCCCGTCATCGTGGGGCGGCGGTTCCTCGTGGAGGACTCCGAGGCAGAGCAGGTCATGGTGGTAAGTGAAGCCGACGGACTACCGCGGAACGTTGGCACCAAGGAGACCGGGGGTCTGATGCTCTATGTCAGTTACGGCGAGCGTCGCTTCACGCTCCATGTGTTCCACGGACTGGCCGACATGCGGTCTATCTGCGGCTTTCTCGGGACCGTGCTGAAGTTATATTGCCAGGCGGGCGGCGACAGCCTGCCTGCTGCCGACAGCATCGACACCTTCCCTTGCCACGAGCATATCCTCGGGGGAGGCGCACCGGGAGCGCCTGAGGGTAAGTTCATCCCTCAGGAGCACGACATCTTCCATCTGCCCGAGAGGCTGTTCAGCACGAGAACCACGCGGCAGCACATCATCGACATCGACGTGCCGATAGCACCGCTGCTGGCCTTCGCCCGCGAGAGCGGCAGTTCGGTGGTGCCGGCCCTGAATGCCGTCATTGGCCGGGCCATCCGCCAGCGCTACGACGTGGGGCAGAAGGAGATAGTGTGCTACACGCCCAAGGACCTGCGCCCGGTGTTCCACTTCGAGACCGACGGCAATGGCGCCATTCCCTTCTCGCTCCCCTATACGGCAGAGACCGACCGCCTGTCGGCAGGCGAGAGGGCCAGACGGCTGCGCGAGGAGATGATGGTGCAGACCCGTCCGGAGAACCTCTACACGACGGCGGCCCAGTTGCGGGCTGACTTCGACCAGATATTCGCCGCGCCGCTGCCCGTGACAAAGGTGTCGCCTATGGTCGTCAAGAGCGGCAGGCTGAAAGACTCAGCCTTCTGCACCTACGGCATATCCTACGCAGGACATCTCGACTTCTCTGACCATCAAGGTGGCGATGCCATCGCCCGCGAGGTGCAGGCCGTGGGCTTCAGTGCCGGCTCCTATTCCTATCCGCTGTGGATTGCGGCCTGCGAGTACAAGGGCATCCTCCGCATGAGGCTCATGCAGTCGTTTGAGAGCGACCGCCTGGCCACCGTCATCCACGAGGAACTCGCCGCCCTCTTCCCCGGCACGGCCTACACCGACCGCGGACGGCACGACTTCGACTCGTTCCCCTTAGGCAGCGTTCCCCGTAAAGACAATACACAAGTATAACCATTCAAACAATAAACATTCATGAAAAAGATGATGAATTGGGTGCTCGCCGCCACCCTCTGTATCTGCGGCGCAAGTATATTCACGGCATGTACGTCGGACAACGGCGACAATCCGGTAGCCGGAAAAAGCCTCGCCGAAAAGATTGTCGGCAAGTGGATTCATGCCGACACGGACGGGGAGGCGGTCACGACTGACATGAAGTCAGTCTATACCTTCACGAAGGATGGCGGCTCCGCGCTGAAGGGCTTCTACAGCATGTCGATGACGGAGAGCGGCGTGTGGACCTACAGGCAGGAGACCGACCTGACCATCAGCGGCAATACCATCACGATGACATCACGCCTGGCCGACGGACTGCAGTCTGTGGTGGAACTGACCAACGTCACCGTCAGCGGCGACGACCTGCGCTTCACCGCCAAGACCACGCTCTCGAAGGACGGACAGGTGACAACCGCCTACGGCCCGCGCCAGGAGCACTTCACCCGTGCCGAGGCCGACTACACCGAGACCGTCGTGGGCCTCTGGGAGATCACCTTCACCAGCGACAATCCCGAGTACGAATCTTCTGTGCCTTACCGCGAGTTGTACCGCAGCGACGGCACCGCCAGTTTCTACGACTTCATCGACGGGCAGTGGGTGGAGGAGGAGACGACCTACAACGAATACTTCGCCGACGGCCCCCTGTTCTGCTTCCGCTGGCAAAAGCCGGGACAGGAAGGACGGCACGAGAACTGGGAAATCGTCTCCTGCACGGGCAGCGAGATGGTCAGTAAGGCCTTCCACCGACGCGCCGACGGCTCCACTTACACCATCACCGCGCATTTGAAGAAAGTGGAATAACAAAATAAAAAAGAAAAGTTGAATTACTATCCCGCCCACATGGCGGTTATAGGCCTGCTGGCCCGTTGCTTCCAATAAGTGCGGTGAGGACAGACGCCTACCATGTCGTTGACCCCTCCCCGTGTAATCTCAGAACCCCAGGACTCCGTTCCTTATCAGGCCGAGAAGAAGGATGAGCAGAGCAACCAGAACCTCTACAAAGGCTCTGCGGCGGCTCTGCTTCTCTTCGTTCTGCAGACTGATACCCGATGGCAGATAATCATACTTCATACTCCAGCCTTCCCCCCCCCTTAACTGATGCCACCGCTCAGGTATTTCCTTGTGAGTTCATGCTTGGGGTTGCCGAACACCTCCTTCGCATCGCCCTGCTCTATCACCTCGCCCAGATACATGAAGATGACATAGTCGGCTATGCGTTGCGCCTGACGCAGTGTGTGGGTAACCATCACAATCGAGTAGTCGCGCTTCAGCTTCACGAACAAATCCTCCACGGTCCTGCTCGATATAGGGTCCAGGGCACTCGTCGATTCGTCGGCAAGCAGATAGCTGGGCTCCACTGCCAGAGAACGGGCAAGACACAGCCGCTGCTGCTGACCGCCCGAGAGTTTGCTGGCAGGAGTGTGCAGGCGGTCCTTCACCTCTTCCCACAGCCCCACAGCTTCGAGATAGTGCTGCACGACAAGGTCGAGCTTACGCTTTCCGCGCACCCCGTGGATGCGGCATCCGTAGGCTATGTTGTCATAGATGCTCATAGGCAGCGGACAGGGACGCTGAGGCACAAGACCTATGTTGCGACGCAGTTCCGACATCTCACCCGCTCCGGCACTCACGATGTCCTGCTTGCCGAGATTCACCTCACCGTCAATCCTGACACCCTCGATCGAATCGACAAAGCGGTTGAAAGTTCTCAGCAACGTAGTCTTACCGCAGCCCGAGGGACCTATGATACATGTAATCTTATTCTGGGGAATCTCCACATTCACATCCTTCAGTATGTGTGAATTCCCGATACTGATGTTCAGGTTGCGAGTCGTCAGCCTCGTATCTTCCAGACGCGGGAACTTACGATCGACAACGAACGGAATATGAACCGTCCAGGGCACACGGTGGATGACACCGGCGCTGAATATCTGAGGAATACTTATTGCTATACTCATAATAACTATATCTCTTTCCGTTTTTTCTGTTAATACTAAATCCGGGTGCAAAGTTACGATGAAACCCACAACCCGCGCAATACCATTTGATTAGTAAATCGCATACCCTAAGTTTGGTATGCCGGGAGCACGCTCAGACCTTATTCCGCGAGAAACGGTTCATAATGAATCTGCCGCTCAGGCTAAGCACAAGCACGATGGCAGTCAGCACCACGGCGGCGGCATAGGCACGGTCCTGCACCTCAAGCTGCGGAGCACTAAGCTGGAAAAACACGCTCAGCGGCAGCGAAGCCGTCTGCTGGGTCAGACTCGTCGGAATCGAATCGCTGAACCCCGCCGTGAACATCACACCGGCAGCATCGCCTATCGCACGTCCTATGCCCAGCAGCGTTGCGGTGGCAATGGCAGGAGCAATCTGGCGCACTACCACGCCGATGGTCTCCAGACGCGTAGAGCCCAGGCTGTAGCCCGCCTCCATGATGTCCTGCGGAATGGTCTTCGCCACCTCGTCCATCGAGCGGATGAAGATAGGGATAATCAGCAACGTGACAACGATGATACCACCGAGCAGCGACGTGCGCAGACCGAAGAAAATCATGATAGTAAACCCGAACGCCCCATACACGATGCTCGGAATGCCGAACAGGATGTCGTAGGCAATGCGGGCCACGCTGCCCAGCACAGAATGCGGTTTCAGATACACATTGAGGTAAAACACCACCGGTATGGACACCAGGAGTCCCAGAACCGTAGCACCCCCGACTATATAGAGCGAGCCCACGATAGCATTCAGGAAACCGCCCTCCTTCCCTATATAGAAACCGCCGCCAGGAAGCGACGACACCATCTCCCACGAGAGCACAGGCAGTCCGCGACGGAACACCGACCACACCACGCTGACCACGAAGAACAGCACCAGGGCTATGGAAGCGTACATGAGCAGCTTCCACACCTTCTCTATGACAATAGCACGTTTCATCGATTATTCATTTTACGTAAGACAAGCCGTGAGAAGAGGTTGAACCCCAACACCACGAAAAACAGTATGAAGGCAGCAAACATCAGAGCACTCTCGTAGAGCGGCAGCGAAAGCATCTCGCCGTAGTTGTTTGCAATCAGAGCCGGAATGGGATAGCAGGCATCGAGCAGCGACGAGGGCACGATGGCAAGATTCCCGCACACCATGATGACGGCGATGGTCTCGCCCAGCGTACGACTGGCAGCAAGCACCACGGCAGCAATGACACCCGGAGCCGTCTGCCGCAGAACGACATCCATGGTCGTCTGCCAGCGGGTAGCCCCCAGCGACAACGCCGCCTCACGGCTCTCCCTGCCTACATTGCTGAATATCTCGATAAACAGGCTTACCAGCAGCGGAATCACCGTGACACCGAGCACGACACCCGTAGCCAGCACCGTATATCCGCTGCTGTCGCGACGCAGCGACGGAGCCACCACATCCGACACCCACGGCACGATGACCAGCATGCCCCACACACCATAGATTACCGAGGGAAGTCCCGCCAGGATGTCGAGCAGCGGAAACACATAGCGCTTCACTGCCGAATGGGCATACTCAGTCAGATAGATAGCCATAAGCAGCGAAATGGGAATGGCAATGCCCAGTGCCAGCAGCGACACATAGAGCGTGCCCATCAGGAAGGGGAAGAAACCGAACCTGCCCGCCATCGGCCGCCACTCGCCCTCGCTCAGCAACTCCCACAGCGAATGCTCCTGCAGAATCGGCACCGACTTCAGATACAGCCCCACAGCCATTGCCACTACAAGAAGCAGGCTGCTGATGGTCATCACTGCCATCAGCTGCTCTGCAATACGGTCTTTAAGCAAACGATTGTTCTTCATCATCACCGGCTATTCTTTCACACCCAGCTTTCTGAGTCCTGCATCCAACTTATCCTGCGGAATTTCTATATACCCCTGCGGACCATTCTCCTTCTGTCCCTCCGTCAGTACGTACTCCAGGAATGCAACCACCACAGTATCCGCAGGCACATCCTTCGCTACCAGATACAGGTCGCGGGCAGGAGGCGATGGATAGCGACCGTCGGCAATGGCAGCCACAATCTCCTTCTTCGTACCGTAGAAATCTTCCTCGGGGTCAATCTTTCCGTTTCCGTTCACGTCGATAGGAGCCACGGCAATGCCCGGATTAGGCTTACCCGTCTTCGTATCATAGGCATAGCCGATATTATTCAGTCCCAGTCCGTTCTCATCCTTCTGGATAGCAGCAGCAAGACCGGGGTCGCCAAACACGGCAGTGCCCTGCAGATCCTCCTGCTTACCGCCCAGATACAAAGCCCAGGTCTCGGCAGCGCCGCAGGCATCGCTACGGGTATATGCCACGACGGGCGTACTGTTCCCGGTACCAGCCAGCTGTCCCCACGTCTTCTTCTCGCCCTTAATCCATACGGCGATGAAGTCGTCGCGTGTAACGCCATGCTTCTTCAGGTCCTCGAACACAGGATTCTTAGCATTTATGGTAGGCACTACGGCATCCTTTGCAACGGCAAAGCCTACCGCACCGCGTTCAATCTCCGCATCGCTGAGTTCGCGGCTTACCATACCAAAGTCAACAACCCCTGCCAACGCATCGGTAACGCCCTTGCCAGCTCCGCCGGCCGACACATCGATCTTCACACCGGGGTGCAGCTTCTGGAACTCAGCCGCCCACTGCACAGCCAGCGGATACAGCGCGAACGCTCCCGAGAGAGAAATCTCGCCCTCCAGTTCGCCGTTCTGACCAATCTTAGACTCTTTCTTACCGCCACAAGCGGTCAGCGACAGGGCCAGCACCGCTGCACCCAGAATCGCAACTACAAAATTCTTTTTCTTCATAACAATACACCGAATTTTTAGAATTGTAAAATAAATTGAGTTTCAAACTGATTTATATTCTTAGCCACCTTATTGTCCGTATAAGTATAAGCGGCCTGAATGCGCAGTTTCTTTACGGGTATGATGTTGACACCCACCTGGTAATTCAGCTGCCGTTCGTCGGCATCGCGGTCTTCCTTGAAGAAGTCAAAGCTCAGCAGAGGCTGCACCGCGGGGGTTACCCAATACGACACGATGGCATAAACACCGCTGCTCCTCTTTCCGGCAGTATTACCGCTCAGATACTCGCTTCTTACGGTCAGTCGCGAATTCTTATACTCAGCACCCGCCGAGAAACGGTTGCGCACGTGCTCATCGCCCTTCTTTCCATAGCTGCCCGCATAGAGTCCGGCAGTAAGCGCCAGTTCCTTGACGGGGCGCACCCATATCAGTCCGGCAAAATCCTTCCTGTCGTTGTCATCCTTCACATTGATGCCGTTACCATTGAACAGACCGATGCGATAGCTGACCACCTTCCCGAACAGATCGCCGAAAAGCGAAATACCGATGTCGCGTCCGTTAGCCTTCAGTCCGTTCAGGTCGTTATACCCATTCAGTTTCGACACGGCAGCCGGATTCTCGATAGTCAGCCATGTGGCAGGTCCATAGAGCGACTCCTGCGAATACGGCACCTTGTACTCTCCTATCTGCACTCCCAGTTCGGGGAGAATCTTCCAGCGAAGATAAGCGTCGATTACCTTCACGGTCGTTTCATACTCCGCCTGGAACTTATAGTCCAGTTTGCTGTGCAGAGCACCATCGGCAGCCAGACGGACACGGCGGATATCAAATCCATGAGTATCGCCATCCTTGTTACTGACAGAATAACGTCCGTTCACAAGCCCGGAAATCCTGGGCACTTTCAACTCCTGAGCCTCAACAGACAGAGCCGCAGTAAATGCAAGCACATTCAGGAGTACAACTTTTAAATTTCTCATCTTTTTTCTTAATTAAATTAATACTTATAATACTTATTTCCCTGGTTAGGTTTTCGGGTGCAAAGTTACGACGGAAAACCCCGCCTATGCAATACCATAAGCGGGGTAAATTCATTCACATACAGTTGTGACATTCAGTCACTAACGTTTGGTATAAAGCTCTAACCAGAAGTGGTCAATGACGCTGATGCAGTCCGCACTCGCGATGGTCGGGAGACTCCCACCACCAGCGGCCCGAACGCACATCCTCGCCCGGTTCAACGGCACGTGTACAAGGTTCGCATCCGATACTGGGGTACCCCCTGATGTGAAGCTTGTTATACGGCACCCGATGCTCCCTGACATAGTCCCACACCTGCTCCTCGGTCCAGGAAATAAGAGGATTGACCTTGATGAGCCCGTGTATCTCGTCCCACTCCACGACCTGCATATCCCTGCGTGTGACACTCTGTTCACGGCGCAGGCCGCAAATCCACACGTCAAGACCCCGGAAGGCACGCTTCAGGGGTTCGAGCTTACGGATCCGGCAACAGCGATGACGGCTCTCGACGGAGTTATAGAACAGGTTGATGCCCTCTTCGCGAACCATACGCTGCACCTCACGGTAGTCGGGAAAGAACACCTCAATCTGTATGCCGTACTTCAGATTCGTCTTGTCGATGAGCTGATAAGTCTCCGGAAAGAGACGCCCAGTATCGAGGGTAAACACACGGCACCCGCCCTTTTCATTTTTATACAGCGAAGGAAACTGGCGGACAATCATATCGGTCAGAGTCTGGTCCTCAACCGACAGACTGGAAGAAAGAGCTATCCGTCCGGCATACTCCGTAAGGAAATACTCCAGCACCTGCTGTGCCGACGCTTCGCGGAAACGCTCATTCAATTCGAGTATAAGTTGTTTTGCTTCCATGACCAATCAGTTTTTTATCATACCGGCACCCACCGTCTCGTTGGTGTCGGGATCGATGAATATTACACTGCCCGTTATCTTATTCTGACGGTACTCATCAAAGACGAGCGGTTGGGCAGTGTGAACACTAATCTCGGCAATATCATTCATATTCAGACTTGTCACCCCCGTCTCTTTCTCCAGCGTATTGACATTGCGCCGGAAATTTATGCTGCGCACAATGCCAAGGCTCTCGCCCGCAGCCTGCCGCACCACATACCTGGAGCGAATCTGAAGCGGGTTCTCGTTAAACCAGCACACATCGAGTGTCAGGTCCTGCTGCTGACAGGGCTGGGGTTCGTCGGCACGGACGATGACATCGCCCCGCGAGATATCTATATCGTCTGCCAGCCGTATGGTAACACTCTCCGGCGGAAAAGCCTCCGTGAGCTCATCGGCAGCCTGAGTGATATGAGTCACCTCCGACTCCAGTCCGTCAGGCAGCACCCTGACGCGGTCGCCCACGCGGACCACACCGCCTGCCACACGCCCTGCATAGCCCCGGAAATCAGGAAAGCGGCTGCTGATAGGACGTATCACATACTGAACCGGGAAACGGAAGGCGCCCAGTCCACCAGCCGTCTCGTCGCAGGCATCCCTGCCCACGGGAACCGTCTCAAGGAATTCCAGCAGCGCAGCACCCGTGTACCACGGCATACGCTCCGAGCGGTTCACCACATTGTCACCGTCCCTTGCCGAAATAGGGATGAAGGTAACGTTCCCGATATGAAGAGCCTGTGCCATATCCCTATAATCGGCGACGATACGGTCAAACACCTCTTCCGAGAAATCCACAAGGTCCATCTTGTTCACAGCCACCACAATATGCTGAATGCCCAGCAGACTGGAGATATAGGAATGGCGCACAGTCTGCTCCAGCACCCCGTGGCGGGCATCGATCAGGATGATGCTCAGGTCGGCTGTCGAAGCCCCGGTCACCATGTTACGTGTATATTGTATGTGCCCCGGAGTGTCGGCAATGATGAACTTCCGCCTCGGCGTGGCAAAATAGCGGTAAGCCACATCGATCGTTATACCCTGTTCGCGCTCAGCCCGCAGTCCGTCGGTCAGCAAAGCCAGGTTCACCTCCTCATTGCCGCGCGACTTGGAAGCAGCCTCGACCGCCTCCAGCTGATCCTCGAATATCGACTTTGAATCGTACAGCAACCGCCCGATAAGAGTCGATTTGCCGTCATCCACGCTGCCCGCAGTCGAAAAACGAAGCAGCTGCATATCTAAATATCCTCTTTCTGTTTCCATTTTTTCTCAATCATTCAACTTTTAACTATCAACTATCAAAAATACCCAGCCCTCTTGCGGTCCTCCATCGCAGTCTCACTGCGCTTGTCATCCGCGCGTCCGCCGCGTTCAGTCACACGAGTGGCAGCAATCTCCTCGATGATATCCTCCAGGGAATGAGCCGTTGACAACGTCAGCCCCGTACATGTGATATCGCCAATCGTGCGACAGCGCACCTGCCTCGTCACCACCTGCTCCGTAGGCTTCAGCCTTATACACGGCTCGGCAGCCAGCCACTGCCCGTCGCGTTCAAACACACGGCGCTCGTGGGTGAAATACAGACTCGGCATCTCTATCCCCTCCTGCAGGATATACTGCCACACGTCCATCTCTGTCCAGTTGGAGATAGGAAACACCCGGAAATGCTCGCCCATCGCCTTCCTGCCGTTGAATATATTCCACAGCTCAGGTCGCTGATTCTTCGGATTCCACTGTCCCAGCTCATCACGGTGACTGAAGAAACGCTCCTTCGCACGTGCCTTCTCCTCATCGCGGCGGGCACCGCCGATGGCAGCATCGAAATGATACCTCTCGATAGTATCAAGCAGCGTGGTAGTCTGCAACTTATTGCGCGAAGCATAATAGCCCGTCTCCTCCCTCACGCGCCCCGTGTCGATACTCTCCTGCACAGAGCCCACTATCAGCTCCGCACCGAGACGCTCAACCAGCGCATCGCGATACTCGATCGTCTCCCGGAAATTATGTCCCGTGTCGATATGCAACAATGGAAAAGGAATCTTAGCCGGATAAAACGCCTTATAGGCAAGATGAACGACGACAATAGAGTCCTTACCGCCGGAGAAGAGGATGACAGGCCGTTCAAACTGCGCTGCCACCTCCCTGAGCACATAGATGCTCTCCGACTCCAGTTCCTTCAAATGTGTGATACTACTCATACAATACTTTCTTTTATTGATTTTAATACATATTCCAAAATCTCGTCATTATGACACTCAGAGATGAAGTTACCCTCAAACTGCGAAGGCGACACATACACACCGCGCTCCAGCATACGGCGGAAATAGCGTGCAAACCGTCCCTGGTCGCTACGGCGGGCATCGGCAAAACAGCGGACCGGCTCCGGGTTAAAGAAAAGAGTGAACATAGACCCGCAGTGGTTCAGTTGAATATCGTGTCCGCGAACGACCTCTTCCAGTTCCGCCATAAACCGATTGCTGCGCTCCTCCAGCTTCTCGTAGAAACCGGGAAAGGCAAGCTGATGCAGCGTCTCCAGTCCGGCAGCCATAGCCACAGGATTGCCGCTCAGGGTGCCCGCCTGATAGACAGGACCCTCGGGAGCAAGCAGCGCCATTATGTCAGCCCTGCCTCCGAAGGCAGCCGCAGGGAATCCCCCTCCTACGATCTTACCCACAGTAGTCATGTCGGGGCTGATGCCGAATCGCTCCTGTGCACCGCCGAAAGCCAGACGGAACCCCGTGATCACCTCGTCGAAGATGAGTATGGCACCGTACAGCCTCGTCAGTCGCCGCACCGCCTCCAGAAAACCGGGCAACGGCGGCACCACCCCCATATTGCAAGCCACAGGCTCCAGAATCACGGCAGCCACATGCTCACCCTGCTCACGGAAATACCGCTTCAGGGCATCGACATCGTTATAGGGCAGACAAACAGTATGCCGCGTGAAGTCATCCGGCACACCGGCACTGCTGGCACTGCTGATATTTGCCACGGCAGAGCCGGCACTGACCAGCAGATGGTCGGCATGACCATGATAGTTGCCTTCAAACTTCACAAGAGTGTCACGTCCGGTAAAACCGCGCGCCACACGGATGGCAGACATAGTGGCTTCCGTGCCGCTATTGACAAAACGCAGACGCTCCATCGAAGGGAAAGCCTCCCTGACGCGTTCCGCCAGCATGGTTTCCGCCTCCGTAGGTATGCCATAGCTGCTGCCCCGCCTTATTGCCTCGATAGCCTTACGGTTCACAGCAGGATTATTGTGTCCGAGGATGAACACACCCCACGACATACAAAAATCGATATACACCCTCCCGTCTATATCCGTTATGTGGGCACGGTCGGCTTTCTCGATGAACAGAGGAGTGGTTCCGACACTGCTCAAAGCCCTCACCGGACTGTCAACCCCTCCGGATATAACCCTCCGTGCCCGTTCAAAAGCCTTCTCTGATAATAATCTTTCCTGTATCATAAATTCCAATCTTAACCTGCAAACGCCAACCGCTGCAGATACTCCTTTGCATAATACGTGATAATATACTTGGCACCGGCACGCTTAATAGCGACAAGACTCTCATATACAACCCTTCCTTCGTCGAGGAATCCCGACTGGGCAGCCGACTTAATCATCGAATACTCTCCGCTGACCTGATAAGCCACCATAGGCACATCGGGAAATCGCTCCACAGCACGGGCAATGACATCGAGATAAGGCAACGCCGGCTTCACCATAGTCCAGTCAGCACCCTCCTCTATGTCTGCCTCAATCTCCCCCAGTCCCTGGTCGCGTGTACGAAAGTCCATCTGGTATGTCTTCCGGTCGCCAAACGAAGGAGCCGAATCAGCGGCATCGCGAAACGGGCCATAAAAGGCAGAGGCATACTTTGCCGAATAGGCCAGCACCTTTGTGCCGCGATCAAGTCCAGCCTCGTGCAAACGGCGTCGAATAGCCCCGACCTGTCCGTCCATCATAGCTGAAGGAGCCACGAAGTCGGCACCGGCCTTGGCATGCTGATAAGCCATCTCTGCCAGAAGCGGGAGAGTCGAGTCGTTATCCACATCTACAATCTTCCGGAGAACACCGCCCTCGACAGCCGGTTCCGTGCGTTCCGTAACCAAGCCGCAATGACCGTGACTGGTATATTCGCAGAGACATACATCGGTCAGCACAATGGTTGCAGGCGAAGCCTGTTTGACGGCTCTCACGGCACGCGAAATCAGACTATCCTCAGCATAGGCAGCCGAACCGCGTTCGTCCTTCACCTCGTCGCCCACCACTCCGAAGAGCAACACCTTATTGATGCCCAAGGCACCTATCTGCAACACATCATCCACCAGAGTGTCAATGCTGTAGCGATTTATACCGGGCATCGTGGCAACAGGCTCTACCACACCCTTTCCCTCAACTACGAAATAAGGATAGATAAAATCCTCGGCACTGACTCTCACATCAGCATAGCTATCCCTTGTTTCCTGATCTTTCCTGTACGTTCTGAATCGTTTCATTTTGTCTGTTCTTTAAATGTCGGGCAGTGACACTGCCACGCGTAATATATTCTATATGAGTGGGGAGTCCGCCGTAGGTCCTGATGAAATTATCGATGGTCGAGGGCGAAGTAAACACCACACGCTGTATGTTTGTCAGATTGACGCAGGCCACATGATGCGGGTAGACAGTGTTATACACCGTCAATGCAGTGACCTGGAAGCCCAATGCACGGAGTCCGTCGGGAATGATACTGAGAGCCAGATCAGAACGCGGAATGAGCACCCGTCCGCGGGGCAGCCTACTGAAATACTCTATCACGCCATAACTGTCATCCTGCTCCGGCTGTCCGACAGTCTCCACGCCGACCAACCTGAGTTCCCTGGTCGTAGTATCTCCGATAGACACTATATGCCCCTGAAAATCCCCCTTCCAATGCCTTACGGCATGGCGGCTGGTAAAAAGAAGATAGTCGAAAGAGTCCGTAGGCGGCACTTCGTAGCCGACCGGTACGATCTCTATCATAGGGGTATGTATGTAGTTCTCATCCGGGCATTCCACTCCCGTGTAGAGGGTGCGGGAGACGGCAGAGGCAGGTTTATGACGCAGTCCTGCCACATCACCTGCCAGCATAATGACAGGAGTGGACAGCGGAGTTCTGAGTGCAGGCAGTTCACCGACAGTGGTCTCAAAGACCTGCTCGTCTGGCAGCGACACATTGTGTGCCAGAAGTACGGGTGTGGCAGCAGCCCATCCCTCCGAGAGCAAAGCCTCTCCGATCTGAGCGATGCGGCTTCCACCCATATAATAGGCTATAGTGTCGGTAGCAGGGATAATCGGATGTGTCGAATGGCCATTGACCAGTGCGATGCTGGAACTGATGCCTCTCTGAGTCAGACTGACCTTAGCAGAGGCAGCCAGAGCCGAGACAGTACCGATGCCAGGAACTACAGACACACTGACCAGATTACTCTGCAGGTATTCTATCTCCTCGCCTGCATGAGCAAAAACCATAGGGTCGCCACCCTTCAACCGGACCACATCCCTGCCCTCACGGGCAGCACCCAGAAGCATGCGGTTTATCTCGCTCTGCTCAGCATGGTGCAGACCGCTACGCTTACCCACATAGACTTTCTCGGCAGAAAGGGTGTCAAGATACTCCTTGCCTATCAGATCGTCGTAGAATATGACGTCAGCCCGACGGAGCGCCTTGACAGCCTTGACAGTAAGCAGTTCCGGGTCGCCGGGACCAAAACCCACGATAGTCACCTGCCCCTGACGGTGCAGCACCTCGTTCTGTCCGAAGAGAGTTTTCAGTTCGTCCCTGCCCCGAAGGGCGGTAACTGCCAGATACCCCTGGAGAGGGTGGGTGTCGAAGGGCAATACCTCACTGATCTCCCTCTCCATGCCCAGGCGCTTGAGGGCACAAGTGGCCACGATGGCTGCATCGATTTCTCCGCTGTGCACTTTGTGCACCCGTTCTTCTATGCTGCCGCGCAGTCCGACGACGGTAAGGTCGGGGCGCAGAGCCAGCAGTTCGCGGCGGCGCAGCGGGGAACTGGTGCCCACGCGACTGCCGGCAGGCAGCTGCCCCAGCGTCAGACGTGAGCGGCTTACCAGCGAATCGGTCTGGTCGAACGGCGGGAACAGGGCTATCACCTCAAGACGTTCGTGGAGCGGATATGGCAGGTCTTTTGCCGAATGTATGGCTATGTCTGCACGATGCTCCAGCAGGGCTGTGTCCAGTTCGCGGGTGAACATATCGGCCGGAGCCTCTCCGTTGAGCAATGATACCTGTTGGTTCAGGTCGCCATAGGATGAGAGTGCCTCCAACTGATAACCGACATCGGGGTATCGGCTCATGACCTCTGCTACCTGCAACTGAGACAGACGGCTCTTTCGTGCAACGATTCTAATATTCATATATGCTGGCGATGGTTTTCGTTTTTATTGAACCGGCCGGCGCACGTATTGTTTGCGGCGGCGCAGGGTGGTTTGCAGTTCTGCTATTCCTTCTTCGATAATGCGTTCGGCTTTTATCACTTCGCTTTCGCGGACAGTGATATTGGTGCGTACGCGCTGTTCTATATCGCTGATGTTATAGAGCCTCACATGGGGCATAGCGGCTACCTCGGGCGATATGTCGCGCGGGAATGCCAGGTCGATGGCAAGGAGGGGGTGGCCAGTAGGAATGTCGGCCGGGTGGATCAGAGTGTGGGGAGCTGACGTGGCAGTGATGATGACGTCGGTGTCGGCAAGCAGCCGGCGCTTGTCACGAAGAGAGAAGACGCTGATGCCCAAGGGGTCGGCAAGTTCGTGTGCTTTCGCTTCGCTGCGATTGGCAAGGAAGACCATTCGGCTGCCTTTGCCCTTCAGAAATTTCAGTATGTCGGATGTCAGTTTGTTCACTCCGACAATGGTGATACGGCTGCCACCCAGGTCTATGTGTTCCTGTTCAAGTATCTCAAGGGCAGCAAGCGAATGGCTTACTGCGCCGCGGGATATTTCGGTCTCCGTGCGGACCCGCTTGCCTACCTGCAGGGCGTAGGTGAAGAGTTTGTGCATCGCCGTTGGCAGGCGGTAGAGACTCTGAGCCTGCAGGTAGCTGTTCTTCACCTGCCCCTGTACTGCACGTTCGCCCAGCAGGGCTGACTCCAGGCCCGAGGTGACACGGAAGAGATGGCGCGCTACGGTGTCGGGCACGTCACCCTCGCCAAAGTAAAGCTCTATGCGGTTGCAGGTCTGAAGCAGCACGGTGCCCTCTTGTCGCCGGAGGGTACGACTGTATGCCTCGCGCTCTTCAAGAGAATAGTTCTGCCGGTCAATCGATTTGTATTGTATCATGTTCTATGGCTTCTTTTATTCTGTTTCTTACTCTGATGCTGCGTTTCACGTCTTTACCGTCGGAGGCGACACTGACGGTCAGGTTGCCCTGGCGCCAGATGGCGGGCGAGGTGAAGTCGCACTCCGATGGGGAGTCGCACACGCTGGTCAGGATACCGCGGCGACGGGCAAGAGAGCGGATATGACGGTTGAGCGGACGGTTGCCTGTGCATACGAACAACAGTGTGACGCCCTCCAGGTCGGATTCGCTGAATTCGCGTTCTTCCCAGTGGAACGGCAGGGCTTTGATGCCGTCGCTCACCTCAGGGGCTATGATCGTAGCGCTCGACGTGAAACGACTGAGTATCGCAGCCTTATGAGTAGCCACCTTGCCGCCACCCACTATCAGTATGCGAGTGCCCTCGCTTATCCGTATGTTTACAGGAAGGAAATCCATCTCAATAAACGCTAAACCCTAAACTCTAAACCCTAAACTCTAAACTCTAAACCCTAAACCCTAAACCCTAAACTCTAAACTCTCTCCCCCTCTCACCTCTTCCTTATGACCACTCTCCAGTAGTCATCCACCTGCTCTGTAGAGAGCACTTCGTGTCCCTCCTGACGTACGCTACCCGGCACGTTCTGAATAGGCTGGCCGTCATCGAGGAGCACTTCGAGCAACTGTCCGCTGTTCATGGTGGACAGGGTGATTTTGGTCTTTACGAAGTTCATCGGACACGCCACACCACGAAGGTCCTTCTTCACTATCGGCTCACCCTCCTCACCATCGTCTTGTTTTTCGTCTTTCGTCTTTCGTTTTTCGTTCCCCTCTTCACTTATCTTGAACTGCAATGAGTCGTCCATCGAAGCGTAGAGGTCTTTCACTTTAGCAGCAAGTGCTTCGACCTGCTGTTCATCAGCGAGCAACGACGCTCCCTTTCTGGCTTTTTCTACTATGCCTTTGAAGTCGGAAGAGACAATGCCTGCATCGATGAAGAGAGACTCGAAATTGGCATATACTTCGTCATCGGTACGAGGGTCGGCACCGCGTGTCACAAGCAACATACGCGAAGCAGAGAATACTATATCGTGCAACAACTGCTGCTTGTCGGCTCCTGTTTGTTGCAGGGCTGCCTGCTTTTCCTTGATGGTAGCCAAGTCGATTTCTATGATGTCGAACAGACCTGCCGAACACTCTGCCTGTCCGTGACTGGTAAGTGAGAACACCTCATCTGCTCCCCAGTCGAAATAGTAGTTCTTATCTTCATCGAACGAAGGCACATCTTCGTACTTGGAGATGATATTCCTTATGACTTCAGCACCTTCACTACGCACGAAGGCATCGTAACTCTCGTATTTGTCCTTCACCTGCAGGTACTGTCCCAAGTATTCTGCGACAAACGACGGTATGTCTTTTGCTGCCAGATAGCCCAGTGACACAGCCAGTTCTGTCTTGCCGTTGACACGTGCCCAAACAGTATAGGCTGGATAAGGATGATCGTCCACACGACCTATACGACCACTGAAACCTAAGTCGCTCCATGCATTCTGGGCACAAGAGTTTGAACAACCATTGATGTTGATTTTCAGGTCAGGCAACTGATCCAGGTCGAGTCCGCTTTTCTCCAGTTTTCTGCGAATGCCAGCAACCAGTCCCTTAGGCAGACAGATGCCCAAACGGCAAGTGTCGGCACCTGTGCAGGAAGTCAGATTATTGAGGATGACAGGTATGTCGAGTGTAAGACCCAAATCGCTGAAGAATTGATACACATTAGGCAAATACTCTTTTGGGATGTTGCGCAACTGCATGTTCTGGCGCGGAGTGAAACGAATCACGTCGTTGCCGAATTCATCCAGGAAGTCAGCTATCTTCGCAAACACATCAGGCGACGTATTGCCGTGCAGGAAAGGAATGACTACATAGTAACCCTCTCCTATCGTCTGCTTTGCAGCATAACGCTTTTTCCATGTCTTGAAAGCATCACTATCGAGAGCAATCGGTGCAAACGACGGTTTTCTGTACTCGAACGGCAGAGTGGCAGGTTCGAAATCGAGTGAACTGTCGCCAACGAGTTTGTCATACTCCTCGAAATAGAGTCGCTTGGTCTCTTCCTCACCATTCTTGTAAAAGATATATCTGATACGCGCCTTATGACGATTCTTCCTGTTTCCATGCAAATTGAAGAAATTCTTAGCAGCCTTGGCAGCACGAAACAAGTCCTTTTCAGGCAGGAAGTCGAACACCTGCCAACCCTTATGTGGATTACTTGCCACACTACCGCCTAAGAACACCTGAAAACCACGCTGACCATCCTTGATTACAGGAATCAGACCCAAGTCTGCCACCAAAGAGAAGTTAGCCTCCTCCTTGTTTATGTCGAAAGCAATCTTCAGTTTGCGAGGCATCGACCACGAATCCTTCTCAGCAATCAGACGAGTAGTAAGACCGATAGCATATGGATAAGGGTCGAAAGTCTGACGGTTGCTGATGCCACCCAGTTCGTTTACCAGCATATTGCGCACAGTATTTCCTCCACCGCCCTGTGTGGCAAGTCCTGCCTCCTGCAACGACAGCAGAGCCGGAGTAGCCTGTTCGATGCTCACATCGTGAATCTGCACCTCCTGACGAGTAGTGATGTGAATATGAGAACAACCCACCTGGTTGCCCACCTCAGCCACACGTCGCAACTGGCGCGGAGTGATAAGTCCACCCGTACAACGAATGCGCAACATATAGTGACCATCCTCACGCTGTTCGTAAATACCCATAGGCACACGGTTCGACTTTAACTGTGCCCCACTAATTTCTCCTTTTCTGAACTGCTCTATAAGCCGCTCATTGTACTGAATGTCTGCTGTCAGACTCTCAGGAATGATATACATAACAACTACCTTTTAAATTATATTTTCACCTATGTTGTAATACTTATTTTATATATAGAACTCGCTCGGGTTGACTATTCCCATCCTGACTCCATACCTGATGGCCTCGTAGGCCGTGTTCACACCCAGTTTCCGGAAGATATTCTTCCGGTGAGTATTGATGGTGTGCACACTGGAATAACGCTCAGTCGCAATCTCCTTGGTCGTCTTGCCGTGTGCTATGCTGTTCAGAATCTCCATTTCCGTAGTAGTCAGGACAGCCGGCTGCTCTTCGGTTATCTGACTTGTGAGAATAATCTCCGTAGCTCTCTGGCACAGGAAACGGCGACCTTCCGACGCAGACGCGATGGCCTCGCGCACATCCTTCAGCGGAGAGTCCTTGAACACAATGCTGAAAGCATGCGAGGAATAAACGATTTTCCTGATGAATTTCTCGGTCAGATCCTCGCTTATCAGAATCCACGAGACCATGGAGAAACGTTCGCTCACCACAAGAAGACTCTCTACATCGATGAAATCGAACAGTGTGTAATCGAGGATTACTACAGAGTTTCCATGCTCCTGAAGAAGCCTTACCAACTCCTTCCTCCCCGAAGCCCTATGGATCTTTGTTTCCCCATCGTTACCGAGGATGTGCTCCAATGCTATAGATGTCAATGGCTGATTGTCAGCTAAGATGTACTGATTCATGGCGCAAAGGTACGGCGAACCTGAAAATCCTGAAATCCCACGACAATGGTAAATTACATACCACACATATGTGATACAAACTGCCATATTCACATGATAAGATTTTGAGATTTCAGCATAAAACCATAATTTTGCCACCATTAACCACTAACCACTAACCATTAACCCCTAACCCAACATGACACTAAGAAGGACTACCCTGATATGCCTTGCCTGCTGCCAGATTTCAGCAGCAGCGATGGCTGCAAACACCCCTGCCGAAGAAAAAGCAGAGATGGACCGTTTCGTCACCGAACTGATGAGCCGCATGACGCTTGAGGAAAAGCTGGGACAGCTGAACCAGCAGCCGTCGGACGAGATAGCGACAGGACCGGTGGTGAACTCGAATGCAAGCAAACTGGCAGCCGAGGGAAAACTGAGTTCGATATTCAACATCATGGATGTGGAAAAGATCCATGCCCTACAGAAGATTGCAGTGGAGAAGAGCCGGCTGGGCATCCCCATCCTGTTCGGTATGGACGTGATACACGGTTATCACACCATATTTCCGCTTCCCCTGGGTCTGTCGTGCACGTGGGACATGGAGGCGGTGCGCCAGGCAGCACACATAGCCGCCGTAGAAGCCGCCGCGAATGGAGTGGCATGGACTTTCAGTCCGATGGTGGATATAGCACTCGACTCGCGCTGGGGGCGACAAGCTGAGGGCGCAGGCGAAGACCCCTATCTGGGGAGTCTGGTGGCCGAGGCAATGGTAAGGGGGTATCAGGGCGACCTGTTCAACCCGGACGGAACCGAGGCGGGCATCATGGCCTGTGTGAAGCATTTCGCACTGTACGGGGCTGCAGAGGCAGGACTGGACTACAACACCGTAGATATGAGCCACCTGCGCATGTACAACCAGTATTTCCCGCCATACAAGGCTGCCGTGGAGGCGGGAGCAGGCAGCGTGATGTCATCGTTCAATATCGTTGACGGAATCCCGGCAACCGCCAACCGCTGGCTGCTGACCGAGGTGTTGAGGGAGCAGTGGGGATTCAAGGGAATGGTAGTGACAGACTATGCTTCCATACACGAGATGACCAGCCACGGACTGGGCTCGCTCAAGGATAATGCAGCCCGGGCTCTGCTGGCAGGAACGGACATGGATATGTGTGCCAACGGTTTCATCGGCACTTTAAAGCAGTCGCTCGACGAAGGCAAGGTAGCGATGGAGGACATAGACCGTGCATGCCGCAGGGTATTGGAGACGAAGTATCGTCTGAGACTGTTCAAAGACCCATACAGGTTCGGAAGCAAAAAAGAGGCTGCAAGTGTGACCTACTGTAAGGAACACCGCGAAACAGCGCGACGCATCACGGCAGAGAGTTTCGTATTGCTGAAGAACGGCACTGACGGCCACCCAGTCCTGCCATTAGAGATGAAGGGAACGATAGCCCTGATAGGTCCGATGATTGACACGAGAACAGACATTACGGGGTCGTGGTCGATGCCGCAGGACGCAACGAAATACTCCACCCTGCGCGAGGGTTTCAAGCGGGCTTTGGCTGACAAGGCTCAGCTGTTGTGCACGCAGGGATGTAATCTGACAGACAACCCGAAGACGCAGCAGGCAGTGGCAAAGGGGCACAACTGCGAGCCCATCCCGTTTGTGGATAGCCGCCAGGCGATGATGGAGGCAGTGGAGATAGCCCGGAAGGCAGACGTAGTGATATGTGCCATGGGCGAATGTGCATGGATGAACGGTGAGGGCACGAGCCGCAGCAGGCTGGAGATGTACCCGCCCCAGCGCAGACTGCTCGAAGCACTCAGACAGACGGGTAAGCCTATCGTACTGCTCAACTTCGCAGGACGTGGCACAGTGCTGACGTGGGAAAGCGAGAATGTAGATGCCATCATGAACGTGTGGTATGGCAGCGAATGTGCAGATGCTCTGTGCGACGTCCTCTTCGGAAAGGTATCGCCATCGGGCAGACTGACCGTATCTATGCCGCGAAGCACAGGACAGGAGCCATTGTACTACAACCGCTTGCCTACGGGACGTCCGGTTCCCGACGGGACCAAGGATTACAGGGTGTGGAGTCCGAACTATCTGGATGCCGTACAGGGTCCGCTCTACCCCTTCGGATACGGACTGACATACAGCACATTCAGTTATAGCGATATTCAACTGAGCAGCAGGACGATGAATGCTGACGGCAGCATCACTGCCAGCATCGTGGTGAAGAACACAGGAGGGCGGGAAGCCACCGAGGTCGTACAGCTGTACATCCACGACATTGCAGCAAGCATCAGCCGTCCGGTGAAGGAGTTGAAGGACTTCCGACGCATCACGCTGAAGGCAGGAGAAAGCCGCAATGTGGAGTTCCACATCACGGCTGATAAACTGAAATTCTATAATTATAATCTTGACTACGTCCTGGAATCCGGTGAGTTCGACATCATGATTGGTCCGAATAGCCGAGACGTGAAGAAGACAAGCATCACTGTGGAATAGACATGTATTCTTACTACTCCAGAAAGCCGTCCATGATGGCTGTAGGAGTTGCCTTACTATCGAAGGCACCGAGTCTGTAACCACCAGGCATACACTGCGGTTCCCAGTAGAACACACCACGACAGCGACCACCGGTCTGAGTACGGGCTTCGCGTATGACACGCGAAAGTTGGCGTTTCCCCTCCTCCATCACTTCGGGATGCTTCTCGTCAACCTCGTAGCCAGTCTCCACTATCATCACATCACAATCGTACTTCTGACTGACATGACGAATATTCGCCATACAACTGGTAATGACGCTGTCGGCAGTGAGTTCAGGATGTCCCTCCATAGCCCAGTAAGGATAGAGCGACATGCCTACCATATCGAACTTAGCTCCATATTTGACGAGTGTGTCGAGATTGTGGTCATAGATGCTCTGACGGTGTCCACGGTCGAGATGCACAATCACGATAGCATCGGGAAAGACCTCCTTCACAGCATCATAACCGCTACGGATAAATCCGGCATACTGCTGCGGCTGAGTCTTTATGTGACCCATGGAATGGGTGATGGTAGTCTTCCCATTTGAGTCCTTAACCTCCCATCCGCGTTCATCGGTTTTCACGCTCCATAGGAGTCCGTTAGTAGTTTCATTGCCTACCTGAACCCAGCGGGGTGTGATTCCGCCCTCCTTGAGCAGGGTGAGAACTTCAATGGTGTGATTGCGCACGTCCTGCAACATCTCCTCGTACGTGTGTCCGAGCCATGCCTTCGGGATAGGTTGCTTGCCAGGGTCTGCCCACGAGTCACTATAGTGAAAATCAACCATGAAGTCCATGCTGAGGGCTTTCGCACGACGAGCCATAAGGAGAAGTTCGTTCTTGTCGCAGGTTCCGCCACGCGGATTTACCCACACGCGCATGCGGATAGCACTAATTTGATAATCGTCGCGAAGCATCTGAAGACATTCGCGCTCGTGGCCGCTGCGGTCGTGAAACTTCACACCGCGACGTTCCTGACCGAGGAGGAATCCTACGTCAGCACCCTTGACAAAAGTGGTGTCGGCAGGGCGTTTTCGAGCACTGACGGGAATAAGTGGAAACAGAAACAGTGCAGATAGCAATAACTGCCTGATGGGGATGTGTAGCATTTTTTACTCTGTTATTTGAAGTTCTTTTTCTCTATAGTCCAACCATCATAGCCTTTCAGGTCACCACCAAGGAAGAGATTATCGTATTCCTTGCTGCCTTTGAGCTGCCAGTCGAGCCAACTGCGAACCATACGCGCATTGGCACCGCCGTTGGGTTGTTCGTAGGTTCCGCCATGTCCGCTTTCGGTATTGTCGGCAAGCACCGCTGGCACTTTCTTGATAGACTTGAAGTCGATCTGTGCATTCCGCCATGCCACGTCGCTCTTCCCTCCGACGAGATAGAGTATGGGGGCATGGAGGTTTTTCAGCGACTTGGAACTGGCTCCTGCCATCTCCATCTTACCCATTCCGGCATTGAGGATGAGGTAGGTCTTCAGACGTTTGTCGGCTGCATTGGCAAGGATCTGTGCTCCACCGCACGAATGACCCGCACCTGCTATCTTGTCTGCATCGATTCGCTTATAGTAATAGGAGGTAGAATCGGCTGCCTGCTGAGTAATCCAGTCGAGGGCTTTCTGAACCATCGAAGAGGGGGTATGCGTGTCGTTTTCGTGCTGAGCAAACATCTGCAGTTCGCCAATAGCTACTACTACATATCCGTAAGAAGCTATGTCGGTGAGCATATTCTCATATCCGATGCTGGTGTCCATGCAACCGCCGTTGCAGAAGACGAGCACGGGAAGTGCACCACGGTTGCGGCCCACCGCGCCACGGAGGTCGGCTGGACGATATACGACAAAGTCAGGAAGAGACTTCTCGCGAAGGGCGATGGCCTTCAGGCGTCCGCTGCCGCCGAAGTCAGGCACCTTCACTTGTTCATAGCTGATGGATTGGTCGTTGAACTTCAGATGTCGGGCAAAGAAGGCGTCGATGGCGGGGCGTGTAAATTCAAGCTGCCGGTCGAATGCTACTCCATGGTCGCCGTGCACTTTGACATAGTCTATGTCGGCACCCGCCTGATGCATTTTCTTCACCCAGTCTTCGGTAAGGTTAGGACGCACAACGGGGTCTTCTGCTCCCTGAAGTACGAGGAAGGGGACAGGACTCTTGTCTATATGACCAATGGGCCACCACTCTTTGTGATCTGCCCAGGGACCAGGGCGGCCTATCTCCGTAGGCGGAGCTCCGCCGGCTGCACAGGCTACTCCTGCCGTGAGACCTGCCATCAAGGAGAGGTGACCGCCTGCCGAATGGCCGTAAGTGCCGATGCGGGCGGGGTCGATTCCTAATTTCTGTGCATTGGACTTCATCCACCGTACGGCTGCCTGTACGTCTTCTATGCAGGCTGGCAGGGGTGCTTCCTGCACGAGGCGGTAGTTCATGTTGCACACGACGTAGCCTTTCAGGGCATAGTCAATCATAAGGGTGCGATACACCATGTCGTTTTTGGAACCTGCGCTCCATCCTCCGCCGTGGATGATGAGGATGGCGGGGCGGTTCTGCTGCGGTCCGAACTGGGGCTGTGCGAGGTCGAGCACAGTACTCTTGCCTACGTCGGTGCGGTAGGCTACGTTTTCGGTGACGGTGATTTTACGTTCGGTCTGTGCCGCTGCTGTGAGCGACGAGAGGAACATTGCTGCGATGAGTAGTAGTTTCATAGTTTCAATGGGGTTTATGGGTTAGGATATTTTCTGACTATTACGGGAGAACTGAATCCGCTGTTCGGCAGATAGACGACGGCAGACGGTCTGTTGCCAAGTCTGACACCCAGTGCAGACTGTGTCGTACGGTAGATGAATGTTCCGTTCATACTATACACATACACCTCGGCATCGGAACCGCCGGTGATGGATGTGACGGCAGTGACGTCTGCCTGTGCAGGCAAAGCCTGTCCCTCGAGAGGGAAGATGCGCACGGAAGAGATGTCGGGCAAGCCGGAACGGCTGGTGGCTACTAATTGCAGAATACCGTTTCCCGCCTTCGGCACTTCGATGTCGATAGCCTGATGGGCATTGGTTTTTGTCAACAGGAATGTCCTTCCTATACTGTCGCCATTGAGCCGGGTCTCTATGCCGCGGACTGATGAACAGGTATATTTCAACACAAGGCGGTATTTGCCTGTTGCCGGGAATGAAATGCCCCAGCTGGCAGAGCCGTCTTTCTGGTCGGCATCTTTCAGGGTCGCATCGTGCAATAGGGCGGATTCGCCTACCATGAAAGTCACTGTGTCGGATGTCTGCAGGTTCTTTGAAGTGTCGGTGGTCTTAGTCCAGGCTGTATGTACACCAGTTTCGACGTCATTAATCAGGAATGCGGCGTCGGTCGTAGTACTCGTTTCGGCAGGGTTAGGAAACTTGTATGTGCCTGCAGACTTATTGTCAAGATAGAACTGTACAGACTGGATACGCCCCTTACGCCTATGCTGAATGCGGGTCTGCAACTCGATGTCGCCAGAAGCAAACGTCTGGTCGTCTGCAGGCGACTGCATCTGTGCCTTCATAATCCATGCCACCTCAGTATGCTTGATACCGAGGAAGGCATCCATCATGACTGTTGGTTGCCTTGTAGTCTCGTCCCATGCACCCATGTCATAACCGCCCATGGATTCGGGTTCCCAGTAGAAGCATCCCAGGTCGCCATTCTTGATCATGCGATCCATGACACCTACGAGATACTGGTTGCCTACGACTGCCTCGCGAGGATAATGGCCGGTCTCTACGACCATGCAGGGGGTGCCGT
This sequence comes from Prevotellaceae bacterium UBA2744, assembly GCA_002353575.1. Lineage (GTDB taxonomy): Bacteria > Bacteroidota > Bacteroidia > Bacteroidales > Bacteroidaceae > Minthosoma. The sequence goes on along the minus strand of DEJQ01000035.1, from coordinate 50,860 downwards.
AGCGTTGTTTCAGGTCATTTATGTTTGCCATCACCTTAGTAATCATTGTAGGTCCGTCGAGGTGCGACCAACGCGGATAGGCAGACAGACCGATGATGTCCCATTTGGCACCGTTTTTCTTGAGTCCGTCGAAGATACTGCGATAAAGTGAGTTGTCGTGTCCGTCGGGCAGGTGTACGATGACCTGCATCGAAGGGTCAACGGCTTTCACTGCGTTATAACCGCTCTGCACGAACTTGGCAAATGCCACCGAACCGCCCTTATTGGTCTGCCCCACGGGGTAGAGCATGCCACGCTTGGTTTCGTTGCCTACCTGGACCCACTTAGGGATGACGCCCGCAGCCTTGATGGCTGAGAGGACATCATAGGTGTGGTCATATACGTTCTGCGCTAAGGCATCTACGCTGTGGTCGGTCCATGTAGAGGGAATCGTCTGGCTGCCTGGGTCTGCCCACGTGTCACTATAGTGGAAGTCAATCATCACGCCCATATTCTTTGCCTTGGCACGCTTACACATGTTTACTACCTCCTGCTTACTGCTCGCGCCGCTGTTCACGGTCCACACACGCAGGCGAATATTATTGATTCCCTGGTCTTTCAGAATCTGAAGGATGTCACGCTGCTTTCCGTTTTTATCAAGCCATTTCGTGCCCCAACTCTCCATCTGCGGTATGAAACTCACATCGGCTCCGAAAGCGAAGTCTTCGTGTTCTGAACGGTTGAAGATTGTGTCGGTCACGGTATAGGCAAGGCTGCTTAATGAAGACAGCAACAGTACAAATACAATAAGAATTCTTCTCATCTCAGTTTTTATTTTAATTTATTTCGGTTGGAAAAAGGTTCATGAAAGCTGTAGTTCCGTTTCCGAAACTACAGTTGATACTCGCCGTCAGTGACAGCAAAAAAGACAGAATGTGTTTTTTCATGGCATTGTTTATATTTTTGTTTTAATACGCATTATTGTGAACGACATAGGCTGAAATTCGTAGTCGAACTGTTTTCCGAACTTTCCGTACATGGTAGTGACAGGAGACAATTTTGTGGGATTGTCAAAGGTGTTCTCATCATTAGCTTCGCCCGCAAGCGTGATTACCTTGCCTGTAGGCATGATGTCCGTTGCTCCACCAATCTGGAAACTGCGGCGGTAGGGTTTGTCGGTTCCGTTTACTACCTTGACGACGAGTTCACCACTCTGCTCGTCGTAGCCTGCCTGACAGAACTGACGTGTAGGTGCTGCAGGCTTGGCAACGGTCATCTCTTCTCCATCGACATATAGGGTAGCCGCCATTGAAGTGACCACGAGACGGATATCGTACCACTTGTCTTCTGCAACGGACTGACGATGACGACGACCGACCACGTCTGTTACCCTGCCGCGGTGCATGGGTTGAATGGCTGTAGTACGATTGTTCCAGCCGCCTATGTTGGCAGCAAAGCCGTTACGCCCGTCTCTGTCTAATCCGTAATAGATGAAAAAGCCTTCGGCACCGGAGAGCTTACGGGCCTTCAATTCGAGAGTGTAATTGTCGCCCTGAAAATCTGGCAGCTGTGCCATTGTCAGCTGTTCGTCAGATGTCTGACGTATGACCTGACTGTCGGCAGTCCATTTTCCCTTTTTCGCCATCAGCCTGTCAACGTTCACCTGGCTCACGGTGCCGTCGGCTGTAGTAATCCTTATATCCCTGTATTCACACTGAGTGGCATAGCTGCCCAGTCCGATTCCGCCAGCCTTGTAAGGCTCTATTTTCCCCGGAGTCGTCGTCTCGCTTACGAAAACATTGTATGCCGGACGGTTTTCTGCCGCCATCTGCTGCACGTAATAAGAGGCACGTCCAAACACCTCGCTGCTGTTTATGTGGATGAGGTTGCAAGGCCAGTCGCGGCGGTTTTCGTTTTCAAACAGCGGAGCATAGCTTGACATCTTGACAACATCGCTGTTGCGCTCCATGCCCATGATGAAAGCAGCCTCGCTAAGGGCAGCAAGCAGGTTGCCGGCTCCTACACCACCATTGCAGGCATATTCGCCTACATAGATGTCATGGGTGCGAGGGGCATTGTCGAAGAGATGGTTGTTGTTGAAGAAGAAATCAGGGTTGCGATACCAATGAGGATCTACCATGTAGTCGCCCGGTATCTGCTCGAGCAGTGCATCGGTGTGTCCCAGGGTGTTGATGAAAATTATCTGAGGATATTCAGCCTTGAGCTTCTTGAATATATAATTGAAATGCTTGACATACTCGGGACCTACATTCTCGTTGCCGATTTCGACATATTTCAGCGGGAAGGGAGCCGGATGACCTGCATCTGCACGCATCTTTGCCCATTTGTTTGCGGCAGGGTCGGCAAGTGCGTAGTCGATAGCATCGCGGAAGTCCTGAACCACTGCATCCATGTCGGCATCGCTGCTTACAAAGTCTCCGTTGCGCACTGAACACGACATGCCGGCATTATCTACGAACATTGCGTCCATACCCAAGTCTTCGCAGAACTGCAAGAACTCATGATAGCCCATACCCCAAGTGGCACGGTAACCCCAGACGTCCCATTCGCCGCGGCGTGTCATCGGGTCGCCAAGCGTCTCCTTCCACTTCACACGGTTCTCGTATGTAGCACCCTCGACGATGCAGCCTCCGGGCCAGCGCATGAATTTAGGATGCAGATTGACGAGCATCTGTGCCACGTCGGCACGCTGTCCGTTTTTGCGTCCCTTGAAGGTGTTTTGAGGGAACAAGGACACATAGTCTATAAGAAGGACACCTTTCTGGTCGAACTCAACAGATAGTTCGCCCTTTCCTGTAGAACCCTCAGAAGTAATGGTTGCTGTCAGTTCGGTCCAGTCCTTCAGCTGCCTGCCAGAGAATTCGGCAGATCCGAGAATCGTCTTGCTGTCGGTATCACGCAGGCGGGCAACTATCTTTCCATTGTAGTTATTACTCTTCACATAGAAGCGCAAGTCGTATTTCTCGCCCGACTTGAACTCCATACCCCAGTAGCCGGTATTGGTCAGCAGAACCTTGCCGCCTGCATCCACTTTCTTTATCTCCAGCTTCATGGCATGAGGTGTATTGGGGTGCAGAGGAGTTGAGGCTTCGATTACATCGTATTTCACCACGCTGTTTTCGTTCTGCACACTCCAACCGGTCATCTTCTTCTCCTCAAGATTCCAGGGGATGTTCCACTTACGGTTATTACGATGTTCGTAGTTCATGGCATCGGGTGCATAGGCACGGCCTTTCTTGTAAGTCATGCCCGAGGGGAGTACGTGCTCCTCAAAGCCGCGGTTCTGTACCAGTTCTGCATAAAGGCCTCCATCGCCTGCATGGCTGATTTCTTCAAAGAAAATGCCATAGAGGTTGGGTGAGACCAGGGCTCCCTTTTTGGCAACATCAATCTGAATCGGTGTCGTCTCGGCTGTGGCTGTCAGGCAGCCAGCCACCAACGTAATTGTAAAGAATAGTCTTTTCATAAAAAGTCCTGTTTTTCTTAAAAAATTTATTTCAACATGTATTTTTCACGATTTCATCGCCGCAAAAGTACATTGTTTTAATAAAAAACCATTTCAAAAATGTAACTTATAGTTTAACTTTTGTAACTTTGTGCAGTTTCATAAAAAAACAAAATGCGTCTGCTTGCAATATTCATATTTTGTCTGTATTACGTGGCTTTCTCTGTCGCACAAGATTATAGTTTTCTGCAAATGCCCAATCAGGAAATGCTGCAGACAGACCATGTGCTTTGCGTGATTCAGGACAGCGAAGGATGTATGTGGTATGGTACGGAAGGCGACGGAGTTTATCGCGACGATGGGCGTCATATCAATGCATTCAGAAACGATGCATCCCATCCGACCCTTTTAGGAAGCAACAACATTGCCAGTTTGGCTGAGTCGGGGTCAAACATCATCATAGGGACCTTCCACGGAGCTTATGTACTCAACAAATTAGATTTCAGCATCAAACGCATAGATGGCGTAGATGACAAGCGCGTGGATGACATTCTGGTATGCAAAAACGGAAAAATCCTCCTGACAGCAAACAAAAAAATATACTCATTGCAACCGGATTTAAGCATCAATGCTGTCTATACGTCAAGGTGGCACGGACACGACACCTATGTTGCACGACTGACCGAAACAAGCAGCGGCGACATCTGGGCTACCCAGTGGAATGGCGGACTGACCAGGTTCGACGGTGACAAATTCGCCGAAATGCCGTGGAATACCAGTGCGCATCCTACTAACATAGCCGAGACGGGGCAGGACGGCTGCCTATGGGTAGGCACCATAGGAGAAGGCATAGTCCGCTACCGTACAGACAACGGAACCATCACACACCAGCCGCAGACAGGCAACACTATCTGTACGGACCTGCGACTGTCGGCTGACGGACAACACCTCTGGATGATAGCAATGAACAAAGTCAGGCTGTTTAAAAACAGCAGCGAACTGACAGAAATGCTGTTGCCTGACAACCCACTGCTGTCAGGGACAGACCGTCTGAACCGCCTGGCTTCGGACAGGCAGGGCAGACTCCTGGTAGCGAGCAGCAAACCTGAATCGTTTGTCATCACACGACAGCCGCAGACATCATGGATTGACATAGCCAGGAGGAGGCTTAACCAAAACGACACTTCACGCATGGACAGCATAGCCCTCAGTACGGCATTCACCACACCTCCTGAGGCATTTGTCATCGACAGGGAAAAGAAACTATGGTTCAGTACGGGCAGAGACGTGCGCTGCATGTCGCTTGTAACGCACAAAGAAACTGCTACTCTCAATATTCCCGACATCTCGGCACTCGCCGTCACAGATGACGGCAATCTGTGGTTTGCATCTGCCTACGGCAATCTGTACCGATACAGAAACGGGAAGGCGGATGCAGATGACTATGCAAGCAACGAGAATGGCGACGGAGTAGTACAATTGCTACCATACGAAGGTAACCGGCTGCTTATCGTGTATAATAAATACACACGCATATACGACCCGATCCGGAAAACCCTGCGTCAGCAAAGCCGTGAAGCCAACGGTACGTATTGTATAGAAATGGCAGAAACGGAACCGGGAAAGCGGTGGAACCGTCCGCAAGAAAACATTGTCGTGAAGGAGATACCCAACTGGCTTACATCATGGTGGATGCTGTGCATCGGCATCATGCTTCTTGCAGTGTCGATGGTTGTTCTTATCCACTACTTTTACCTGCGACGTCAGCGGCACTTGTTTCTGCAGAATATAAAAGGACAAGATGCACAGGAATCGGATGACAATACGGATGACGGCACTACAGGCAACGCCGAAAGAAAAGAATGGCTGCACAAAGCCATAAAATGCGTGGAAGACCATCTGAGCGACGTTGACTACAGTGTGGAACTGATGAGCAGCGACCTTTGCATGAGTCGCATGACATTATACAGAAAGATTCAGAGCGTAACAGGACAAAAGCCCAGTGAGTTCATAAGAACAATCAGACTGAGTCATGCTGCAAAGATGCTGCAGCAAACTGACATGACAATTTCAGAAATCAGCGATGCCACCGGGTTCTCTTCTGTCAGCTATTTCAGCCGCTGCTTCCGTACGATGTACGGGGTTTCGCCAAAAGAGCACCGGGAAACCACATAACAGACAACAGAAACATTAATAAAATAAAAGAGTATCGCGCTGGCACGATGACGGTGGCTCCCATAGCTGATTTCCGCAGGAGTTGAACCGGATGTGTTTTTTAAGGGAGGAGTATTTAATTTATATATATATAACGATAAAGAATGTATTATTCACAGCTATGCTCGCGGCCTGAGTGCTCACGGCATGCTGGGGCGGAAAGACAACCAAACTAAAACAAGAAGAGAATATGAGAAAGTTAGTATTGACTGAGGAGTGGGACAAGGTGTTCCCGCTGAGCGAGAAAGTGAACCACCGGAAGGTGACGTTTGAAACACAGTATGGCCTGACGATTGCCGCAGACTTATATACGCCGAGGAATGCCAGGGGGAGGCTGGCTGCCATCGCGGTCTGCGGTCCTTTCGGTGCCGTGAAGGAGCAGTCGAGCGGGCTCTATGCCATGCGGATGGCTGAGCGCGGATTCGCGGCTTTGGCCTTCGACCCTTCATATACGGGCGAGAGCAGCGGCGAACCGCGGCGCACGGCTTCGCCCGACATCAACACCGAGGACTTCATGGCGGCTGTCGATTTCCTGTCGCGCCAGGAGGATGTGGATGCTGACAGAATTGGAATCATCGGCATTTGCGGATGGGGAGGCATTGCCCTCAATGCTGCTGCCGCCGACACACGCATCAGGGCTACGGTGAGCTCGACGATGTATGACATGACCCGCGTCAGCGGCAACGGCTATTTTGACAACGAGGACAAGGAGGAGTCGCGCCATGCTGCACGCGAAGCGATGGCGAAGCAGCGGCTTGCCGACCCGGCGGCAATGGCCGGAGGGGTGGTGAACCCGCTGCCCGACGATGCTCCGCCATTTGTCAAGGACTACTACGACTACTATATCACCGAGCGCGGCTACCACAAGCGCAGCGGCAACTCGAACGACGGCTGGCGCACCATCGGCACTCAGGCTTACTCGAACAGCCGTTTCCTCTATTATATCAACGAGATTCGCTCTGCCGTCCTCGTAATGCACGGCGAAAAGGCCCATTCACGCTACTTCGGCGAGGCTGCCTACAGGTATATGGTGGAGGGCAGGGCTGAGGGGTATAACACGGTCGGCAAGCCCAATCCAAGTCCGGAGAATAAAGAACTGCTCATCATTCCAGGTGCCACACATTGCGATCTATATGACGGCGGCTATACGGAACCGGAAGGAGAGGGCAAACCGAAGAATCTCATTCCATGGGATAAACTCGCTGAGTTCTTCGACAAGAATCTGAAGTGAGAACGGCGTGATGTATTATCTGAAGGATGCAAAGGCTGACTTCTTCAAGATGATGGAACTGGGAGAAACATTTAATTTCTAATCGGCAACAGACTATGAAAGAACAAGTATTAAAGGCTATGCGCGAGGCTGGGAAACCAGTTTCCGCCGGTGACGTAACTAAGGCGTTGGGTGCTGACCGCAAGGAAGTGGATAAGGCATTTGCAGAATTGAAGAAGGAAGGTGCTATCGTATCACCCGTCCGCTGCAAATGGGAACCAGCACAATGACGGTTATCATTGGACTGCTCATTCCTTTCATAGGAACTGTCATCGGGGCTGCATTCGTCTTTTTCATGAAGGACGGGATGTCGCCCCGACTGCAAAAGACGCTATTGGGTTTTGCATCAGGAGTGATGGTAGCAGCTTCGGTATGGTCACTGCTGATACCGGCAATGGACATGGAAGCCCATAAGGGGGCGTGGTCTGTAGTACCCGCATCGATAGGTTTTCTGGCCGGTATCGGTTTCTTGCTCGTACTCGACGACATAACGCCACACTTACACATCGGCACCAACAAGCCTGAGGGTCCGCGCTCGCATCTCTCCCGCACGGCCATGCTTGCCTTGGCAGTAACCATACATAATCTGCCTGAAGGAATGGCTGTGGGCGTGGTCTTTGCTGGAGCTGAACAGGGATTGGCAAATATTTCCATTACATCGGCTATTGCAGTGTCATTGGGTATTGCAATACAGAATGTTCCGGAAGGTGCTATAATCTCGATGCCAATGCGTGCTGCAGGCAATTCGAAGTGGCGTTCGTTCATGATAGGAAGTCTCAGCGGGGCTGTAGAGCCTATCGGCGGATTGGCCGTCATTCTGCTCGCATCGCTGCTCACACCTCTTCTGCCCTATATGCTCGCATTTGCTGCAGGAGCGATGTTCTACGTCGTAGTCGAGGAACTCATCCCCGAAGCGTCGGAAGGCCAACACAGCAATCTAAGCACTATCGGTTTTGCACTTGGTTTCGTACTGATGATGATATTAGACGTAGTGATGGGTTAGTAACACTGCCTACATACAGAAAAAGAAAAACTCGGAATACATACAGATGATGTACTCCGAGTTTCTTTTTATATTATTACCCTACTGTCAGATTATTCACCGAAAGAAGAGAAAGCAAGATCGGGATTGAACTGTCCGCGGCGCAAATCTGTATATTCTTCCTTATCACCAACAATGATGCGGTCAAAGTCGCGCAGACCCGTACCGGCAGGGATGAGGTGTCCGCAGATTACATTTTCCTTCATTCCCTCGAGTGTATCGCTCTTTCCGGAGATGGCAGCCTCGTTGAGCACCTTGGTTGTCTCCTGGAAGGAAGCTGCACTGACGAAGCTCTTTGCTCCGAGGGCTGCACGGGTGATACCCTGAAGTATCTGGGTAGATGTAGCAGGGACTGCGTCGCGTGTCTGTACAATCTTCAGGTCACGACGCTTCAGCATTGAGTTCTCGTCACGAAGTTTGCGGGCAGTGACAATCATACCTGGAACCATTGTCTCTGAATCGCCTGCGTCGGTAACTACTTTCTTACCCCAGATGCGATCGTTCTCTTCGATGAAATCAATCTTGTCAACAATTCCGTCTTCAAGGAAGCGGGTGTCACCGGCATCGTTGATCTGTACCTTGCGCATCATCTGGCGAACAATAATCTCAAAGTGTTTGTCGTTGATAGACACACCCTGCATACGATAAACGTCCTGAACCTGATTTACAATGTACTCCTGAACGGCTGTAGGACCCTTGATGGCAAGGATGTCGGCCGGAGTGATAGCACCATCGGAAAGCGGAGTGCCGGCACGCACGTAGTCGTTCTCCTGTACAAGGATCTGCTTTGACAGCGGAACGAGGTACTTGCGGACATCACCGACCTTAGAAGTAAGGATGATTTCACGGTTTCCACGCTTAACCTTACCCATTGTCACCTCACCGTCGATTTCTGCAACAATTGCCGGGTTGGATGGGTTACGAGCCTCGAAGAGCTCTGTGACACGCGGAAGACCACCAGTGATATCGCCTGCCTTTGCTACCGAACGAGGAATCTTAACGAGCACGTCACCGGCTGTGAGTTCCTGTCCGTCTTCAATGGATATATGACCATTGATCGGGAAGTTGTATGTACGCAACAGTTCTCCGTTCTCATCAAGAATGTGAGCCATCGGGACGATTCCCTTATTATCACGCGACTCGATGACGATGAGGTCACGAAGACCTGTGGTTTCGTCGGTTTCAACACGGTATGTAACACCTTCCTTAACCCCTTCAAACTGTACCTTACCAGCAAATTCAGTGACGATAACTGAGTTGAATGGATCCCAGTCGGCAATGACTGTACCCGCTTCAACTACTTCGCCATCCTTTGCATAGAGGTTTGCACCATAAGGCACGGAAACTGTAGAGAGTGCTATGCCTGTGTTGACGTCGAGGAAACGGAGTTCTGCCAGACGGCCTACTACAATCTGACCATCAGGATGTTCTGCTGTAGGACGTTCGATGGTACGGAGTTCTTCGAATTCCAGACGAGAACGGTTCTTTGCTTTGATTTGTGCGTTTGCAGCAGCATTACCTGCAACACCACCGGCGTGGAATGTACGCAGAGTCAGCTGAGTACCTGGTTCACCGATTGCCTGTGCCGCAATGACACCGACAGCCTCGCCTTTCTGTACCATACGCTGAGTAGCAAGGTTGCGACCATAACACTTCATGCAGACGCCCTTCTTGCTTTCACAGGTGAGCACTGAACGGATTTCAACACTTTCGATACCAGCTTCTTCAATCTCGTGTGCAATACGGTCGGAAATTTCCTCACCGCTGGCAACGAGAAGTTCGTTGTTGGCCGGGTTAACCACATCGTGAACAGACACACGACCACGAATGCGGTCTTCAAGACTGGCAACGACGCGGTCGCCATCCTTGAGTGCCGTACAGATAAGTCCGCGAAGAGTGCCGCAGTCTTCTTCTGTGATAATCACGTCATGGCTCACATCGACAAGACGACGTGTCAGGTAACCTGCATCGGCTGTCTTGAGGGCTGTATCGGCAAGACCTTTACGAGCACCGTGAGTAGAAATGAAGTACTCAAGCACTGACATACCTTCCTTAAAGTTGGATATGATAGGGTTCTCGATGATGTTGTTATCGCTTGCACCTGCCTTTTGCGGCTTAGCCATAAGTCCACGCATACCTGCAAGCTGAGAAATCTGGTCGGCAGAACCACGGGCACCGGAGTCGAGCATCATGAACACCGCGTTGAAGCCCTGATCGGCCTCTGTCATCTGTGTCATAAGTGTCTTCTTGAGTTTCTCGTTCGCCTTTGTCCAGGTTTCAACCACCTGCTGGTAACGGTCCTTGTCTGTAATAAGACCGAATGAGTAGTTTGCAGTAATCTGATCGACTGTATCGTTACCTTCCTGTACGATAGCCTCCTTCTCTTCCGGAATGATGATATCGTCAAGCACAAACGACAGTCCGCCTTCGTATGCCTTATTATAACCAAGATTCTTGATTCCATCGAGGAACTGGCATGCACGTGCCATACCTACACCACGGATAACCTTAGTAATGACTTTCTTGAGGGCCTTCTTACCGATAACTTCGTTAACGTAGCCGATTTCATCCGGAATAACCTCATTGATGATGATACGGCCAACAGTCGTCTCAACGAGCGGACGGATAGGATTACCGGCTTCATCAATATCATTGACAACACACTTGATGAGAGCATGAACATCAACACGACCTTCGTTGTAGGCGATTATGGCCTCTTCTGTACCATAGAATGTAAGTCCTTCACCCTTCGCACCTGGACGTACCTTTGAAATATAGTAGAGTCCGAGTACCATATCCTGTGATGGAACAGTAATAGGGTCACCACTGGCAGGAGAAAGGATATTGTGACTCTGAAGCATCAAAAGCTGTGCTTCGAGGATTGCCTCGTTAGAGAGTGGAAGGTGAACGGCCATCTGGTCACCGTCGAAGTCGGCATTGAAAGCCGTACATGCAAGCGGGTGAAGCTGAATTGCCTTTCCTTCTATCATCTTAGGCTGGAAAGCCTGAATACCGAGTCGGTGGAGTGTCGGGGCACGGTTGAGAAGAACGGGATGACCCTTCATCACGTACTCGAGAATATCCCAAATGACCGGGTCGCGACGATCAACAATTTTCTTGGCACTCTTGACAGTCTTTACAATACCACGCTCGATGAGCTTACGGATAACGAATGGCTTGTAGAGTTCTGCAGCCATAAGTTTCGGAAGACCACACTCGCCCATGTTAAGTTCAGGACCAACGACGATAACGGAACGTGCAGAGTAGTCAACACGCTTACCGAGGAGGTTCTGACGGAAACGTCCCTGTTTACCCTTCAGAGAATCAGAGAGAGACTTCAATGGACGGTTACTCTCACCCTTAACGGCGCTTGCCTTACGAGAGTTGTCGAAAAGTGAATCGACAGCTTCCTGAAGCATACGCTTTTCGTTGCGAAGAATTACGTCTGGTGCCTTTATTTCGATAAGACGCTTCAGACGGTTGTTGCGAATGATTACACGACGATAGAGGTCGTTGAGGTCACTAGTCGCAAAACGTCCACCATCGAGTGGAACCAACGGACGCAACTCAGGAGGAGTCACTGGGATATTGTGCATAATCATCCATTCAGGACGATTGAGCCCACTACTGGCACGGAATGACTCGACTACCTGCAGACGCTTCAGTGACTCTGTACGACGCTGTGCGCTACCATCCTGATTAGCACGGTCACGCAGTTCGTAAGAGAGTTTGTCGAGGTCAACACGCTTGAGCATGTACTCGATTGCCTCAGCACCCATGAGGGCGATGAACTTGTTAGGATCTTCATCCGGTAAGTACTGATTGCCTTCTGGAAGATTGTCGATTATATCATAGTACTCCTCTTCAGAAAGCAGTTCGCCATCAACGATATTCTCACCATTGTCGGCAATACCAGCCTGAATGATTATATAACGCTCGTAGTATATGATTGCATCGAGTTTCTTTGTAGGTATTCCAAGAAGATAACCAATCTTGTTTGGCAATGAACGGAAATACCAAATGTGAGCAACAGGTACTACAAGAGCGATATGACCGGCACGCTCACGACGCACCTTCTTTTCTGTCACTTCGACACCACAACGGTCGCAGACAATGCCTTTGTAACGAATGCGCTTGTACTTACCACAATGACACTCATAGTCCTTTGTCGGACCGAAGATGCGCTCACAGAAGAGACCATCGCGCTCAGGCTTGTAAGTGCGATAATTGATAGTCTCAGGCTTCAACACCTCACCATAGGAATTTTCGAGAATCTCCTCTGGAGAAGCAAGACCAATAGTGATCTTCGTGAAATTTGTTTTTGATTTAGATTCTTTCTTAAAAGCCATCTTTGTATATCTTCTTTGTTATTAATCTAATGTAATGCTTAGACCGAGTCCGCGCAGCTCATGGAGCAATACGTTGAGTGACTCAGGAATACCTGGAGTAGGCATTGGCTCACCCTTAACGATAGCTTCGTAGGCCTTGCTACGACCTGTGACGTCGTCGGACTTGATGGTAAGGATTTCCTGGAGTACATGAGATGCACCGAAGGCCTCGAGTGCCCAGACTTCCATCTCTCCGAAACGCTGTCCACCAAACTGAGCCTTACCACCAAGTGGCTGCTGTGTGATAAGTGAGTACGGACCGATAGAACGTGCGTGCATTTTGTCCTCAACCATATGACCGAGTTTGAGCATGTACGTAACACCGACTGTGGCTGGCTGGTCAAAACGCAAGCCTGTTTCACCGTTGTACAGATATGTGCGGCTGTAACGTGGCAAACCTGCCTTGTCAGTCCATTCACAAAGGTCTTCAAGACGAGCTCCATCAAAGATCGGAGTAGAGAACTTGACGCCTAACTTCTTACCTGCGTAACCAAGAACGGTCTCGAATATCTGACCGATGTTCATACGAGATGGCACACCAAGTGGGTTGAGCACTATATCAACAGGAGTTCCATCCTCGAGGAATGGCATATCCTCCTGACGAACGACCTTTGAAACGATACCTTTGTTACCGTGGCGTCCTGCCATCTTGTCACCTACACCAATCTTACGTTTCTTAGCAATATAGACCTTAGCCATCTGAATAATGCCTGACGGAAGTTCGTCACCAATGGTAAGAGCATACTTCTTACGCTTAAGTTCCGCATCGAGAAGTTTATACTGCTTGAGGTAGTTTATTACGAGGTCATGAATCAACTGGTTGGTATGTTCGTCATCAGTCCAACCTGAAAGCTGAACAGACGTCCAGTCAAGGTTAGAGAGTGCACCAGCAATGAACTTAGCACCCTTTGGAATGAGATCTGCGCCCATGAAGTCCTTAACTCCTTGAGATGTCTTACCCTGAGTAAGTTGAAGGAGCTTGTCAACAAGGATATCTTTCAAGTCGTTAACCTTATCATCGAACTCCTGGTCGTACTTAGGAAGAATCTTCTTATCTTCAGCCTTAGAAGCACGAGTCTTGATAGCCTTAGAGAAGAGTTTCTTGTCGATTACGACACCAGAGAGCGACGGAGTTGCCTTGAGGGATGCATCCTTGACGTCACCTGCCTTGTCACCGAAGATGGCACGAAGCAATTTCTCTTCAGGAGAAGGATCTGACTCTCCCTTAGGAGTAATCTTACCGATAAGAATATCGCCTGGTTCGATGCGGGCACCGATACGTACGATACCACTGTCATCAAGGTCTTTTGTTGCCTCTTCACTTACATTTGGAATATCAGAAGTCAACTCCTCAAGACCGCGTTTTGTCTCACGTACTTCAAGTGAATATTCATCTACGTGAACAGATGTAAGAATATCTTCACGTACGAGACGCTCATTGAGCACGATAGCATCTTCATAGTTGTAACCCTTCCAAGGCATGTAGGCAACGAGAAGGTTGCGGCCAAGTGCGAGTTCGCCAGCCTCTGTAGCATATCCCTCGGTAAGTATGTCGCCTTTCTTCACACGCTGACCTGCATCACAAATAGGACGGAGGTCGATTGTCATATTCTGATTAGTACGACGGAACTTCGGAATCTTGTATTCTTTAAGAGCCGGAACGAAACTTACGAATTCTTCATCTTCTGTACGATCGTAAAGAATACGGATTGTCGTAGCATCTACATATTCTACAACTCCATCACCTTCAGCAGTAATCATTGTACGTGAGTCTTCACATACCTGCTTTTCTATACCTGTACCTACAATAGGAGCCTCAGTACGGATAAGTGGAACTGCCTGGCGCATCATGTTAGAGCCCATCAACGCGCGGTGAGCATCATCGTGCTCAAGGAATGGGATGAGAGCTGCAGCAATAGATGCAATCTGCTGAGGAGCGACGTCCATATAGTCAACTTCGGTCGGAGGCACAACTGGATAGTCGGCATCCTGACGGCACTTAACCACCTTACGTATGAACGAGCCATCATCACGCAAAGGTGCATTGCCCTGACCGATAATCTTGCCTGTTTCTTCTTCTGCAGACAGATATACAATATGATCATTATTTATATCAGCCTTGCCATCTACGATAGGACGGTAAGGAGTCTCGATAAATCCGAGATCGTTGATTTTAGCATATACACAGAGAGAAGAGATAAGTCCGATGTTTGGACCTTCAGGACTCTCGATTGGACACAGACGACCATAGTGAGTATAGTGTACGTCACGAACTTCGAAACCAGCACGTTCACGAGACAGACCACCAGGACCAAGTGCACTGAGACGACGCTTGTGAGTTACCTCTGCAAGTGGATTAGTCTGATCCATGAACTGCGACAACGGGTTAGTTCCGAAGAATGAGTTGATGACGCTTGAGATAGTCTTGGCATTGATCAAGTCCGTAGGAGTGAACACCTCATTATCACGTACATTCATTCGTTCGCGAATAGTACGGCTCATACGTGCCAAACCAATAGCAAACTGGTTAGAGAGTTGCTCACCAACTGTACGCACACGACGGTTTGACAAGTGGTCAATATCATCTACAACAGCCTTTGAATTAGCCAATTCTACAAGATATTTGATAATTTCGATGATATCTTCCTTTGTCAACACACGGATATCTGGATCTGTATTCAATCCCAACTTTGTATTGATACGGTAACGACCTACATCACCAAGGTCATAACGTTTCTCAGAAAAGAAGAGATTATTGATAACTTCACGTGCACTGGCATCATCAGCCGGGTCTGCATTGCGAAGCTGACGGTAGATATATACTACAGCCTCCTTTTCAGAGTTACTTGGGTCTTTCTGAAGGGTGTTGAAAATAATAGAGAAATCCGAACTGTTCACATTCTCGTTGTGTACAAGGATAGACTCAACACCAGACTCAAGAATCAGATCAATCTGATCTTGTTCAAGAGCAGTTTCACGTTCGATTATTACCTCATTACGTTCAATAGATACAACCTCGCCAGTATCTTCATCAACAAAATCTTCATTCCATGACTTAAGAACACGGGCTGCTAATTTACGCCCCTTCAATTTCTTAAGGTTTGTCGCTGTAACCTTAACCTCTTCAGCCAAATCGAATATGCTCAAGATATCCTTATCTGACTCGAAACCAATAGCACGAAGAAGAGTTGTTACAGGTAATTTCTTTTTACGATCGATGTAAGCATACATCACATTATTGATGTCAGTTGCAAATTCGATCCATGAGCCCTTGAATGGGATGATACGAGCAGAGAAAAGAGGTGTACCGTTTGCATGAACACTAGAACCGAAGAACACGCCTGGAGAACGATGCAACTGTGATACTACTACTCGCTCGGCACCGTTGATGACGAATGTACCACTCTCTGTCATGTAAGGAATAGGACCGAGGAACACATCCTGAATAACTGTGTCAAAGTCCTCATGGTCAGGGTCGGAACAGTAGAGTTTCAGTTTAGCCTTCAATGGCACACTATAAGTCAGACCGCGCTCCAAACACTCCTCAATAGAATAGCGAGGTGCATCAATATAATAATCCAAGAACTCAAGCACGAAGTTATTACGAGTGTCTTGAATAGGGAAATTCTCTGCAAATACCTTGTAAAGACCGTCTTTCTTGCGCTTTTCTGGCGGGGTGTCAAGCTGCAAGAAATCCTTAAACGACTTCAACTGAACATCAAGAAAGTCAGGATAAGGCATCGGATTCTTTACCGTTGCAAAGTTTACTCGATTGTTGATGATTTTAGACATCTTCTGATTTTATTAATTTAAAACTGTAACAAGAGTATATATCGATTCTCTTATTTATGATTATGTCGTGAAAAGACACAAAAAGGTTAAGAATCCTCAACCTGAGGATTCTTAACCTTTTGAGTTATCTAAGGTAAATTACTTAATCTCTACCTCAGCACCTGCAGCTTCAAGTGCAGCCTTAACAGCCTCAGCTGTAGCCTTATCTACACCTTCCTTAACGTTGCAAGGAGCACCATCTACGAGATCCTTAGCCTCTTTCAGACCAAGACCAAGAGCTTCCTTAGCTGCCTTTACAACACCAAGCTTAGCAGCACCTGCGCTCTTGAGAACTACATCGAAAGATGTTTTCTCTTCAGCAGCAGCTTCGCCGCCTGCAGCTGGACCTGCAGCAACAGCAACAGCTGCAGCAGCTGGTTCAATTCCATACTCATCCTTGAGGATAGCTTTAAGTTCTGTAACTTCTTTTACTGTCAAATTTACCAATTCTTCAGCAATAGCTTTAATATCTGCCATCGTCTTAAAATTTTTAATTATTGTTTGTACTATTTTTTACTTTAAAAAATTGGGGTGGCTTTGCCTATTGGGCAATTAACCTTTGTTCTCGATTGCATCAAGCAATCCATGAATAGTAGTTCCAGCATCGAGTGCAGAAAGAACACTGTTTGTCGGTCCTTCGAGAGCGGCGATAACGTCTGCAATAAGTTCTTTCTTGCTCTTGATTGCAGCAAGTGTGTTGAGCTGATCTGCACCAATGTAGCAACTTTCTTCTGCATAAGCGCCCTTGAGAGCTGGCATATCGCCATGATCCTTTGCGAAACTCTTAATCATCTTTGCAGGTACGTTCGCTGTTTGGCAGAACATAATACCTGTAGTATTCTTAAGAATAGGTTTCAGTGCATCAAACTCCTCACCGCCCTTTCTTTCAAGAGCCTTGATGAAAAGAGTATTCTTTACAACCTGAAGTTTGATTTCATTCTTGAAACACTCGCGACGAAGTTCGCTTGTTGTAGTAGAATCAAGAGCCGTTACATCAACTACGTAAAAATGAGGATAGCTGTTGAGCGTCTCAACGAGGCTATCAATAAGTAAAGCTTTATCTTCTTTCTTCATGATTCCTTGCGTTTTAATTATTCAACAGACTTTGGGTCAATTTTGATTCCCTTACTCATTGTACTTGATAGGAAAATACTCTTGATGTAAGTACCTTTAGCAGTAGCAGGTTTGAGCTTGATGATAGTATTGATAAATTCCTGAGCGTTCTGTGCAATCTTCTCTGCAGAGAAAGAGACCTTGCCGATTGACGCATGAACGATACCAGACTTATCGACCTTGAAATCTATCTTACCTTGCTTTACTTCACGAATTGCTTTTGCCACATCCATTGTAACCGTACCACTTTTGGGGTTAGGCATAAGTCCACGAGGACCGAGAACACGACCGAGAGCACCAATCTTACCCATGCATGACGGCATAGTGATGATTACGTCAATGTCTGTCCAACCACCTTTAATCTTGTCGATATACTCTTCAAGACCAACATAGTCGGCACCAGCTTCTGTAGCAGCAGTAACCTGATCAGAAGTAACGAGTGCAAGCACACGAACCTCTTTACCAGTTCCGTTAGGGAGAGATACAACACCACGTACCATCTGGTTTGCCTTACGAGGGTCAACTCCAAGACGGATATCGATGTCGAGCGACGCGTCAAACTTAGTGAAAGTAATATCCTTCACAAGCTGTGATGCTTCTGCAAGAGTATATGCTTTCCCTGTTTCAACCTTGTCAGCAACTGCCTTCTGATTTTTTGTTAGTTTACTCATCTTGATTGAATTTTTAAATTGTTACCAGGGACATCATTACTTTACAGTAATACCCATACTTCTTGCTGTACCAGCAATCATAGCCATAGCTGACTCAATTGTAAAGCAATTCAGATCAGGCATCTTATCTTCTGCGATAGCACGTACTTGATCCCATGTAACTGTAGCTACTTTTTTACGGTTTGGCTCAGCTGAACCCTTCTTTACCTTTGCTGCTTCCATTAACTGAACTGCAGCAGGAGGGGTCTTGATCACGAAATCATAAGACTTGTCTGCATAGTAAGTAATAACAACTGGAAGTACCTTACCAGCCTTATCCTGAGTTCTGGCGTTGAATGCTTTACAGAAATCCATTATGTTGATACCCTTAGAACCAAGAGCAGGTCCTACTGGTGGAGATGGATTTGCAGCGCCACCTTTAATCTGTAATTTGATTAATCCAGCAACTTCTTTAGCCATTTTGATTGATTTATTAATTAATTAACGATAAAGATTTAGCCTGCGTAACATCAAGCCATCTCTTTTGAAACCTGTGCAAAGCTCAACTCGAGCGGCGTTACACGCCCGAAAATCTTAACCGACACTTTAAGTTTCTGCTTGTCTGTATTAACGCTTTCAATTGTTCCGTCAAAACCACTGAATGGACCATCAGCGACCTTTACTGTTTCACCGACAGCAAAGTCTGTCTGTACATTCATTGGAGATGTTTCTTCTTCTGAACCGACACCGAGCATACGGTTTAATTCAGACTGGCGCACTGGGGATGGTTTATCCATACCACCAATAAAGCCGAGGACACCAGGAGTATTACGGAGCATATGAGGAATTTCTCCAACAAGAGCGGCTTCAACCAAAACGTAGCCAGGCAGAAGATTTCTCTTCTGTTCAACTCGCTTGTTTGTAGCAGTTGTCTTTATGACGTTCTCTGTCGGAATGAGGACCTGTGTGACATACTGTTCGTAACCATGATTCTTCATATCAAGTTCAATATATTCCTTGACATTAGATTCCTTGCCACTAATAGTACGCAACACATACCAATTCTTCTCAATTTCAGCCATTTTTAACCTCCTGAAAATTAAAAGAGTGAATAGACAAGTTTCATAACCTCTTCAAAGAAAGAGTCCATGACGAAGACAACAATTGCAATGATAATGGAAGCAGATAAAACTATCACTGCACTATTTGTCAACTCTTTATATGAAGGCCAAGAACACTTATGAACAAGTTCATCGTATGATTCTTTGCAATAATTGATAACTTTTCTAAGCATACCTTTATTCTTACTATTAGCACGGGAAGAGAGGCTCGAACTCCCGACACCTGGTTTTGGAGACCAGTGCTCTGCCAACTGAGCTATTCCCGTAGATTAGTTGAGGGATAGTATAACAAACTAAAGTTCGAAACCCTTACCCTCAACTTATCATTGATTGCATCTATATCAGAACAGAATCTGACTAAGAGCGATTGATTAGTCGAATACCTCTGTTACCTGACCAGAACCTACTGTACGACCACCTTCGCGGATAGCAAAACGCAGACCTACGTTGATAGCTACTGGGTAGATAAGTTCAACCTTGATTTCAACGTTATCACCTGGCATAACCATTTCTACTCCGTCTGGCAGAGAAATTTCACCTGTACAGTCCATGGTACGGAGGTAGAACTGTGGACGATAGTGGTTCTTGAATGGAGTGTGACGACCGCCTTCTTCTTTCTTCAGCACGTAGATAGAAGCCTTGAAGCCCTTGTGAGGAGTGATAACTCCTGGGTGTGTAATAACCATACCACGCTTTACGTCCTTCTTATCAATACCACGGAGAAGCAGACCTACGTTATCACCAGCCTGACCTTCATCAAGAATCTTACGGAACATTTCAACACCGGTTACAACAGATTTAGCATCTTCACCAAGACCGAGAAGCTGAACTTCGTCACCTACCTTGATAACACCTGTTTCGATACGACCAGTAGCAACTGTACCACGACCTGTGATAGAGAATACGTCTTCAACTGGCATCAAGAATGGCTTATCGACAGCACGAACTGGTTCCTGAATCCAAGTGTCACAAGCATCCATAAGCTCCATGATCTTGTCTTCCCACTCTTTAACACCATTAAGTGCTCCAAGAGCAGAACCGCGGATGAATGGAGTATCATCTTCAAACTCATACTGTGCGAGCAGGTCACGCATTTCCATCTCAACGAGGTCAAGCATTTCTGGATCGTCAACCATATCACACTTGTTCATGAATACAACAAGACGTGGTACGTTCACCTGACGAGCGAGCAGGATGTGCTCACGAGTCTGTGGCATAGGACCATCAGTTGCAGCAACTACGATGATAGCACCATCCATCTGAGCAGCACCAGTAACCATGTTCTTTACATAGTCGGCGTGTCCCGGACAGTCAACGTGAGCATAGTGACGCTTTGCTGTTTCATACTCAACGTGTGCAGTATTGATAGTGATACCACGCTCCTTCTCTTCTGGAGCATTGTCAATCTGATCGAAAGACTTAACTTCTGACAGACCCTGCTTTGCGAGTACTGTAGTGATAGCAGCTGTAAGAGTTGTCTTACCGTGGTCAACGTGACCGATTGTACCGATGTTTACGTGCGGTTTGGTACGTTCGAATTTTTCTTTTGCCATAATTAAATGTTTATTTGTATATAATTAATGTAAAACAGTATTTCTACTAATTTTTTGTTTCAAACTCTTTATGGAGCTGTTACCGAGACTTGAACTCGGGACCTCTTCCTTACCAAGGAAGTGCTCTACCGCTGAGCTATAACAGCAACATTTTGGAGCTTTATCCTTCTGGCTATTATCAGCACGCATTAAGCTATGACAGATTGCTCCATACAAAGCGGGTGCAAAGTTAGACCTTATTTTTTGATTGCCAAAATTTTTACAGACTTTTTTATTTGCCTGCCTGTTTTTCCTTATATTTCTGCAGTGGTCTTTCGAGCGCTGCAATTGATTCCTGTATTGCTTCTTCGAATGTGTTGCAAACCTTTTCTGCATAAAGTTCATCGCCTGGAAGAGCCACTGTTATAGCGGCTTGCTTGTTCATTGCAGTTTCAGGTTTTACAACTTTTAATGACACCTCTACCTTTCTTATATTATCACAAAACTTCTCCAGCTTACTCACTTTTTTCTGGATGAACTCTTGCAACTTGTCTGTTGCATCAAACTTGATTGTCTTTACACTAATGTCCATAATTTTAGGATTTGCGGCTTCAGTTGCCAAAGCGGCTGCCCTCTGCCATGTTAAACTAAATTCCTTTTCTCATTCGCGCGGATGTGCGTTTTTATACACATTCTTCAGTTCCTCGAACGACAAATGGGTGTAAATTTCCGTAGTCGCTATATTTTCATGACCAAGCAATTTTTGAATAGATCCCAGGTCGGCATTATTATTCAACATTGCGGTAGCAAACGAATGCCGGAGAACATGTGGAGTTCGTTTTTTCTGCTTAGTGACTAATGACAGATTTTTTTTAACTATCTCACCCACTTTAGCATAAGTAATAGGCATTCCATCCCCTTTCACGAAAAAACTTTCAGGAATTTCGTCAAGCAAACTGTCTCTCACGGAGAGATACTGCACGATTTCCTCTTTAAGTTCTTCTCCAAACGGCACAATACGTTGTTTGTTGCGTTTGCCCGTCACCTTGAGTTGCATTGCTCTTAAATCCACATCAGAATCTCTTAATGACAACAGCTCAGCACGACGAATGCCCGTCTCATAAAACATCATCACAATCAGCCTATCCCTAATTCCTTCAAACGAAGTGTCTTCCTTCATCTCTTCGAGCAAGTGATCCATGTCGGTCTCTCTGACAAACGAAGGTAGTTTCTTGGGCATCTTTGGAGCAACTACTTTCTCCATAGGATTAACATCCGTCCAACCCATCCGACGCAGATACTTATAGAAAGTACGCAAAGGGCTCAACCCTCCATAATTCACGGTTGAAACATCCTTTCCTTCTTCGTCCATCATGAATACCACCCATTCCCTCACGACAGAGGCATCAACAGTACTCCATGTAAGGGTTTCATCCAACCCTTTGAAATATTTTTGGAATGCCGTAAGAGAATCGCTGTACTTCCGTACTGTAAGAGGAGAATAACCTCTGTCCGACCTCAAGTATTCCAAGAAGGAATCAATCCACATCCCCATTTTGTCTTGCGTATTCTGAAACACGCGACTAATTTAGGACTTTTATTTCAAACAACAAGTGTTTGATGCAGAAAAATCAAGAAAATTAATACGATTTAAATTTTACTCCTCTGCTGAGTGGAGCTTGTTAACGTAAATTGCGTGCTGCATCTTGATGCGCTTCTCAACCGAAGGCTTTACAAACTGCTTGCGTGTACGCACTTCCTTGATAACACCAGTCTTTTCAGACTTTCTCTTGAACTTCTTGAGCGCGCGCTCAATGTTCTCACCTTCTTTTACAGGAACGATGATCATTCTAGTTTTGTTTTTATTATAAATTAATAATGTATATGAGGTCGCATTGTTCAAAACAAGGCATCCCCCATGCCGGGATTTTCCCAACGAGCGGCAAAGGTACGACAAAAACTTTAATTGACAAAACTTAACAAAACTTTTTCGTTCTTCCGAATATGATATGTCTTGCTCTGCGCCATTTTACACGTATAAAATCAGGAAAACACCATATTTGTTGAATATTTATTGTACCTTCGCACCGAATAAGTTAACAGACATGAAGCAACGTAACCACGCATTCGACTTTCTCTGCGGTCTATGCATTCTACGCATGATTCTGCTCCATACAGTCAGTATGTGTGGATTTCGCAACGAGTTCTGGTTTGCCAAGCTCATGGCATGGACCTTTTTCTTCATGTCCTTTTTCTTCTTCAAGGCAGGATACTTCAACAAAGGAATAGTTATCAACTATCATTCATACATAACCGACCGCACCCGTCGCCTGCTCGTTCCCTACCTTGTATGGGGAGCAATTGGAACTATCATCTACTTTTCCTTTCTCTACTTTGTACCGACCCTGCACCCAATATTAAGAAAACTGGAGTGGAGTCATATATATAAGTTCAGCCATTTTTATGGCAACCCACCTTGTTGGTTCCTGTTTTCCTTTTACTTTTCTTATCTTGTCATCGGAACTGTCAACAAACTACATCTGCACAAAGTTTACAACTGGCTAGTACCTACCTTCCCATTTATCAGCTACTATCTGTTCACTATCAAAAATCCAATGTGGCTATCACTCAATAATGTGTTCATGGGTTTGTTCTTCTTTCAGTTAGGACATTGGTGGAGGTTACTGCAAAGCTCACAGGGAAAGAAGTCCATCCAGGGTATTCCAATTACGAAACTTGTACTTGTAGTTTTCTCATGTGTTCTGATAGCTGAGTTCGTTTATTTCAACAAACATTTTCATGGGCAATACGATATGAGTCTGAATAAATGGGTGGGACACCCTTGGGGAGCCGGCATCAATGCGACCTGCGCACTTGTAGGAATATCAGGACTTATGTTGACAATTGTAAAAAAACGGATACCCGTTATAAACTACATCGGGGAGCATTCGATGGTTTTCTTCGTAGTCCACTACCCTATCATATTCCTCTATAGGTTTACTTGCACTGCCTTCGACCACAACATACGTCATCATTGGTACGACTGTGTCATTCTGACAATGTTCATTCTTATTACTTGCTATCTATTGACCTCTTACGTAGAACGTATTTCATGGCTAAGCGGAAGAACAAAGAAGAGTTAAAGCACCGAACTCCAACTCTTCTTCTGTATTTTATTTCAAATGCCTTGACCGCTGTTGGTCATCATCAAAAATCTTGAATTCATACCCCTGCGCCTTCAGCCACTCTAAAGACTGAGGCAGGGCAATTTTCAGTTTATCTATGGAACGAAGTGAATCGTGAAAAGTAATTATACTTCCAGAACGGGTGTATGTCTTCACATTTTCAAAAACATCATCTGCATTCAACCGTTTAGAGTAGTCGCGAGTAACCAAGTCCCACATAATGATTGTGAACTTCTTTCGAAGATATAGATATTGATCTATTCGCATCCATCCGTGCGGAGGACGAAACAGATTACTATGAATATAATCGTCTGCCTTCAGCACATTTCTCAGGTAATACTTGTATGAATGCTTGAGTCCGCCAATATGATTATAGGTATGGTTACCAACCTGATGACCATGACTTTTAATCAACTCGTATAGTTTTGGGTACTTTCTTACGTTATCGCCAACCATAAAGAAGGTGGCTTTCACGTCATACTTGTCCAAAGTTTCAATAATCCAAGGTGTAGCTTCTGGAATAGGGCCATCATCAAAGGTCAGATACACCGCCTTCTCTTCATGGTTCATTCTCCAAATCGCACTCGGATATAACCAGCGCAACCACTTAGATGGCTGTTCTATAATCATCGTCCGTCTTTTACTTCATTTCAATGCCTGCAGCCTGTGACTTAGCCACAAACGCCTGATATATACTTGTCAGTTCTTCATCCAAACGGTCCGCTTGATTGGCATATTCACTATTAGTCTCCCCTAACTTATCATAAGTGTTAACGATGCTGAGCAGGATGCTGATTTCCTGATAGCAGTCTCTGTATGCAGCAACGAAACGTGGCAGACTCAAGGAAAGATACCAATTCGCATATTCAACCGATTTCTTCTTCAATGCCTCCATGATATGTACTGCCTTCCCGTACTGACCACACTTCACATATGAATCCACCAGATCGAGCGAACCACCTGCGGCATCGTGAGGAACATTATACTCAGGTATTTCCTTCTCACATTTAGCCAAAGCATTCTTTGCTTTCTCAATCTTCCCCTCACTCACCAGTGTGGATATCAGATTAGCAAACCAACGTCGATGAGTATAACACATACGCATAGTAGTTTCATCAATATAGAGACCTGGCTGCACGAGATTTCCGTAGCGATACTTATTCATCATATTATCATACATCTTCTCAGAATCAACCACGGTAGCCATTGGTGCATTCTGCGAGAAGGTAAACGGAGAAATTCTCCATGCTATGCCTTCTTGTATAAAATTGTAGAACAGTTTGCCATAGTTACTAGAACCAACAGTTGTTGACATATATAGAGGGCGCGAGAAATTACTTTCTACAATCATCTCAAGCATCATCAGGAAGCTCTTCGAAACTCTGCCCTGCCCGGATAGATCTATCAGCATCTTATCCGGGATGCTGTCACCGGGAATCATCATGCCCGACTTCCTTACAGCTTCCTTGTCCACAGTGAGGTATAAGCTATCGCTTGGCAGACAAGCAGGAAGATTGTCAGTAAACTGTTTGTATTCGTCAGGAATACCTTCCTTAAGCAAGAACTTATGTATGGCAGTACGAGCATCGAAAGGCTCATCGCCCCATATTTTCTTTGCTGTTGCACTATCCTGTGAATAAATCTGTTTAACGAGTTCTTTCATCTTCATGCCTTCGCCACCCATTCCGATGGTCGGGTTCACCTCTACCATCTCATTCTTGCCACTTGTATATTGCAAACGAGTCCATGAAATCGGCAGCGGGCTCGACTGTCCCTCACCTGTGAATGCAGGACGCTTCATTTGGTCAATATACCAGTCGGTCTGCAGGTAACTCAAGTTACAAACCCTCACATCCGTACGATTGCCTTCCGTATCCTCATTATACCATAAAGGGAAGGTGTCATTGTCACCATTAGTGAAGATGACTCCGTCGTGAGGTATAGTCTCCAGATAATTCAGCCCGAAGTCACGGCAGACATATCTGCCACTTCTGTCATGGTCGTCCCAGGTCTGAGATACCATCTGTAATGGAACTGCCACTGCAGGAACTAAGCTCAGAATAGCAGCCACGACAGCACCCTTTGCCTTGTTGTTACCGATTGCCTTGTTGAGCCACTCGTATATAGCTGCCACACCAAGTCCACACCATATTGAAAATGCATAGAACGAGCCAGCATAAGCATAGTCTCGTTCACGAGGCTGCACAGGGGTCTGGTTCAGGTATAATACTATAGCTACACCAGTCATAAAGAATAGGAAAAACACTACCCAAAACTGCTGAATACCTTTCTTATCACGGAAAGCCTGCCAGAAGAAGCCGAGCAATCCAAGGATAAGAGGCAAAGCATAAAACACATTATGCCCTTTATTTTCCCTTAAGTCAGACGGAAGTTTGGTCTGGTCACCTAAGCGCATTTCATCGATAGCATTGATACCTGTAATCCAGTTTCCGTGCTCCAATTCCCCATGCCCCTGTATATCATTCTGTCTCCCTACGAAATTCCACATAAAGTATCTCCAATACATGAAATTCATCTGATAAGAGAAGAAGAACTTCAGATTCTCCATCATGGTCGGAATCTCAACCTGACGGCTGCCGTTGCCAGGGATATCGTATCTCACACTTTTAGTTTTCACATCACCAAGCCATGACTTGTAATCACTCGTGTGAGTATCATCATATATACGAGGGAACAACTGACACTGATTGGTTGGATATGCCAACTGTAACTTCTCGCGAATCACCACATATTCATCCTTTTCATCGGGGTTTTCCTTTTCCTTTTTCTGGTAAACAGGAGCACCCTTAACTGTTTCATATACCAAGTCACCTTCACCATTTACAATTACGTTGGGCTGGCTTGCATAGGTCTGACCAAAAAACAGAGGACGGTCTCCATACTGTTCACGGCCCAGATATTCACCCAGTGTAAATACATCTTCAGGTGAATTCTGATCCATCGGCGGATTGGCAGTAGAACGAATTACGATTACAGCATAGGATGAGTATCCGATTGTGATGAGAGCCATGCACAATATGGCAGTATTAAGAAATCGTGCTGTTACCTGTTTCAAAGTAAATAGGAAATAAGTACATATAGCCAACACGCACGCACCAATGATGACGCTACTCAATCCATGACCATAAAAAGGAATACCCAGTAAAGCAAGACTTGACAGTACTGCAATATTCATCTGAGTCCTGTTATCTCCCTTCTGTGTCACATACATCGACCAAACGAGCACAACTGCCAATATTACCAAATAGATATACAGACCGGTATTGTAACTCATGCCAAGAGAGTTGACAAAAAGCAGTTCAAACCAACCGCCGACCTTACCGATACCAGGAACTACTCCGTACATCACCGCAACTATAATCAAGGCACTGACACATAGCATAAGTAAAGAACCTTTGGTTGTCGGTTCGTTAGTTCTGTGGTAATAGTAAACTAATACGATTGCAGGAATACAAAGCAGGTTAAGCAAATGCACACCTATACTCAGTCCTATCAGATATGCAATAAAGACCAGCCAGCGGTCAGAATGTGGCTTGTCAGCACTATCTTCCCACTTCAGGATCAGCCAGAACACCAATGCAGTAAAGAAACTGGAGAAAGCATACACCTCACCTTCTACAGCCGAGAACCAGAATGTATCTGACCATGTATAAATAAGAGCCCCGGCAATACCACTACCCATAATAGCAATAGTCTGCGCCAGAGAGGGTTCCTCGCCCCTCTGACAAAACAAAGCCTTAGCCAAATGAGTAATACTCCAGAAGAGAAACAGGATACAACCTGCTGAAAGTAAGGCATTCATAGTGTTCACCATCTTAGCAATTTGAGTAGCATCAGAAGCAAACAAACTAAAGAAATTACCCATAAGCATAAAGAAAGGTGCCCCAGGCGGGTGACCAACCTCCAACTTCGCTGCTGTTGTGATAAACTCTGGGCAGTCCCAGAAACTTGCCGTAGGCTCAATGGTTGAGCAATATGTAAAAGCGGCAATTAAAAAAACGAGCCAGCCTGTGACATCGTTTGCAATTCTGTACAGTTTCATTAATATTTAGATTGTTGCGTTTACAGATGAAATCGTAGTTTTGGACTGTTATCTGCTGCATCACACAACAAAAGCAGTCCGTTCAACCTGCAAAGTTAATGCAATTTGAACGGACTGCAAAATTATTAAGAATTTTTGTTACATCATACCTCCCATGCCTGGAGCCCCCATAGGCATCTCCGGCTTATCTTCCTTAGCATCACAGATTACACATTCTGTAGTAAGGAACATACCTGCGATTGAAGCAGCATTTTCAAGGGCTACACGGCAAACTTTGGCAGGGTCGATAATTCCGCTCTGACGCAGATTCTCGTATGTGTCCTTGCGGGCGTTGTAACCGAAGTCGCCCTGACCGGCACGCACCTTTTCTACTACAACAGAACCTTCGAGACCTGCATTCTCTACAATCTGACGAAGTGGTTCCTCAATAGCACGCTTGATAATCTTAATACCTGTGGTTTCATCGGCATTTTCGCCTTCAAGACCTTCGAGTGCACTAATAGCACGAATCAGAGCTACACCACCACCAGGAATTGTACCTTCCTCGATAGCAGCACGAGTAGCACAGAGGGCATCATCTACACGGTCTTTCTTTTCCTTCATCTCTACTTCGCTGACAGCACCTACATAAAGAACCGCAACACCACCACTCAATTTAGCCAAACGCTCCTGGAGTTTCTCCTTGTCGTAGTCGCTGGTAGTATTCTTTATCTCGTTCTTGATCTGGTTTGTACGATCCTGGATGAGCTGTTTGTCACCCTTGCCGCCTACGATAGTAGTATTGTCTTTTGTAACATTTACCTTCTCAGCAGTTCCGAGCATTTCGAGAGTTGCCTGTTCGAGTTTCAAGCCCTTCTCTTCGCTGATTACTACACCACCTGTCAGAATGGCAATATCTTCGAGCATAGCCTTTCTGCGGTCGCCAAAGCCTGGAGCCTTCACAGCACAAATCTTGAGCTGAGTACGCAGACGGTTTACAACGAGAGTTGTGAGTGCTTCGCTCTCTACATCCTCAGCAATTACGAGGATAGGACGACCTGTTTGTGCAGCAGGATTCAGAATAGGCAGGAATTCCTGAAGATTTGAAATCTTCTTGTCATATATAAGGATGAGAGGGTTCTCCATCTCACATTCCATCTTCTCTGTATTAGTAACAAAGTATGGTGACAGGTAACCACGGTCGAACTGCATACCCTCAACTACACCGATAGTAGTCTCACGACCCTTAGCTTCTTCGATTGTGATGACACCATCTTTGCTCACCTTCTTCATTGCATCGGCAATGAGTTTACCAATTTCATGATCATTGTTTGCAGAAACTGTTGCAACCTGTTCAATCTTATCATAGTTGTCATCAACCTTTTCGCTCTGACTCTTTATGTGTTCAACGACCTTGGCAACAGCCTTATCTATACCGCGCTTCAAGTCCATAGGATTTGCTCCCGCAGCT
Organism: Prevotellaceae bacterium UBA2744; assembly: GCA_002353575.1. Taxonomy (GTDB): domain Bacteria; phylum Bacteroidota; class Bacteroidia; order Bacteroidales; family Bacteroidaceae; genus Minthosoma. The sequence goes on along the minus strand of DEJQ01000035.1, from coordinate 21,556 downwards.
ACATTCTTCAAACCATTTGTCACAATACTCTGTGCAAGAACTGTTGCAGTTGTGGTTCCATCACCCGCATCATCACCAGTCTTTGAAGCAACGCTCTTAACGAGCTGAGCACCAGTATTCTGGAATGCGTCTGGGAGTTCAATTTCCTTAGCAACTGTCACACCATCCTTTGTAATCTGTGGAGCACCGAATTTCTTTTCGATAATCACATTGCGACCCTTAGGACCAAGGGTTACTTTCACTGCGTTTGCAAGCTGGTCAACGCCCTGCTTAAGGGTTTCGCGAGCTTCTATATTAAACTTAAGTTCTTTTGCCATAATTAATGTTCTTAAATTGTTTGTTTGATCATTTTAAAATTCTATCCAGAGTACTCTTTCTTATCCAAGTACTGCAAGAACATCTGACTGACGCATGATAAGGTATTTCTCGTCTTCCACTTCGATTTCTGTACCAGAATATTTTCCGTAAAGCACTTGATCACCTACCTTCAGCACCATCTGCTCATCTTTTGTACCGTTGCCAACAGCAACCACTTCGCCCTTCAGAGGCTTTTCTTTAGCCGTGTCAGGTATAATAATACCCCCCACTGTCTTTTCTTCTGCTTTTGCAGGCAGGATAAGTACTCTGTCTGCCAATGGTTTAATGTTCATAGTTTTATAGTTTTTTAGGATTGAGTTTTCGGAAAAACTTGTCTGCAATACACATTCAAATGTTATGCCAAGCAAAGAAAATGGCATAACATGTGACATTTTGTCAGTCCCAACACACAGAGTAGTCTATCTGTCGTCGTACAAATCTCACATAATTAATATTAGTTTTATGCTTTTTCTAAGAGAATATTCAATAAAAATACCTAATTTTGCAGTTTGAAAGTAGAGGCTTCAGCTCAGACAAGCCGTGAGACTGAATAAAAAACAGATTAAAGAGCTCACGTAAGTTACTGATTGTGCTGATAAAAACAATATTGAAATGGGTGACAAAATAGAATATAAATATCTATCGAACATTGACTCTCCTGCAGATTTACGCAAACTGAAAATCGACGAATTGCCGACAGTTTGCGAAGAATTACGTACTGACATACTTGAAGAATTGGCAGAAAACCCTGGGCATCTGGGTGCCAGCCTTGGCACTGTAGAACTGACCGTAGCTCTTCATTATGTCTATGACACCCCAAACGACCGTATTGTATGGGATGTAGGGCATCAGGCCTATGGACACAAGATACTGACTGGTCGCAGAGATAAATTCTGCACGAACCGAAAACTGCACGGTTTGAAGCCCTTCCCTTTCCCCACAGAAAGCGAATACGACACATTTTGCTGCGGTCATGCCAGCAACTCTATCTCGGCAGCATTGGGAATGGCTGTCAGCGCACGACTCTTAGGCGAGAAGCGCAAGGTAGTTGCAGTAATTGGCGACGGAGCAATGAGCGGAGGATTGGCATTCGAAGGAATAAACAACACTGGAGCAATACCCAACGATATGCTTATAGTGCTGAACGACAACCATATGTCGATTGACAAGAGTGTAGGTGGAATGCGCAAATACCTGTTACAGCTCAGCACGAACAGCACATACAACAATATTCGCCATCGCTTAGCTCGGCGTTTAACCAGTTGGGGACTGCTGACAGAAAACAGACGTAAGGGACTGATTCGTTTCAACAACAGTGTGAAATCACTGCTTACCCGCCAGCAGAATATATTCGAAGGCATGGACATCCGATACTTTGGACCTGTTGACGGACATGATGTCAAAGAACTGGTGCGCGTGTTCAACATAATTAAGGACATGACAGGTCCGAAGATTCTTCATATCATTACCACGAAAGGAAAAGGTTATGCCCCAGCAGAACAAGATGCAACAATATGGCATGCGCCCGGGAAGTTCGATTTCGATACAGGTGAACTTATACACAATGAAGACAGCACACCTCATCCTCCTAGATTTCAGGACGTATTTGGCATTACTCTGCTCGAATTAGCACAGAAAAATCCACGTATAGTCGGTGTCACGCCCGCAATGCCTACAGGTTGCTCAATGAACATAATGATGAAGGCAATGCCCGACCGCACTTTTGACGTTGGCATCGCGGAGGGGCATGCCGTTACATTTTCCGGAGGAATGGCCAAAGACGGTCTCTTGCCTTTCTGTAACATCTACTCCAGTTTTATGCAAAGAGCCTATGACAACATTATTCATGATGCTGCAATAATGAAACTCAATATGGTGATTTGTCTTGATCGTGCAGGATTAGTAGGTGAAGACGGACCTACACATCACGGAGCTTTCGACCTTGCCTTCCTACGACCGATTCCCAACCTGACAATATGTTCACCTCTTAACGAACCAGAATTGCGACGTATGATGTACACTGCCCAACAAAAAGATATGGGCACCTTCGTTATCCGTTATCCTCGCGGTTGCGGTTCCGTGGTTGACTGGCGCTGTGAACTTGAGGCGATTCCAGTTGGAAAGGGTGTGAAACTGAGGGACGAAGAAGCAGGGAAGTACGACGTTTGCATACTTTCACTTGGACCGATTGGAATAGAGGTATCCAAAGCTATACTAATAGCAGAGATTAAGGCAGGCCACACAAAGAGTATTGCACATTACGACATGCGATTTCTGAAACCGATTGACGAAGGTATCCTACATGATGTGGGACAAAAATTCAAACGTGTCATAACGGTCGAAGATGGTGTGATTGAAGGAGGATTGAGTTCTGCCGTATTGGAATTCTTCGCTGATCACAATTACAGTGGGATAGAAGTCATACGCATAGGGATACCCGATAAATTCGTAGAGCACGGAACCGTACAAGAATTATATAAAATCTGCGGAATGGATGCAGAAAGCATAGCAAAACTGTTATGAAGATAATTATAGCTGGTGCAGGAGCGGTAGGAACCCACTTGGCCCGACTGCTCTCAAACGACAACATGAATGTAGTTCTCATGGACGAGGACGTAGAGAAACTGGTTCGCCTGAACTCTACGCTTGATATCATGACCCTTCCAAAATCTCCTTCAAGCATTGATGCCCTGAAGGATGCAGGAGTAAAAGATGCCGACCTCTTTATCGCTGTAACTCCAAATGAAAGCGAGAATCTTACTTGTGCCACTCTGGCAAAACAATTGGGAGCAAAAAAAACCGTAGCACGAATAGATAACTATGAGTACATGAAGCCCGAAAACCGCAAATTATTCGCACAGTCGGGCATTGATTCGCTTATCTACCCAGAGTTGCTTGCAGCCAGAGACATTGCAGCATCAGCCCGCTATAGTTGGGTGCGCCAGCTATGGGAATTCAACAATGGCGATCTCGTCATGCTCAGTGTGAAAATGCATGACTCCACCCCACTCTACGACAAGGAAATACGTAATGAGAATAATATGCTGGTAGGTCGCACCCTGAAGGAAATCGGCATGACCTATGGCCATCACTTCCACGTCGTAGCCATTAGAAGAGGTACGGAGACGGTAGTCCCATACGGAGAAGAGAAGATTCTTCCTCGCGATCTGGTTTTCTTTATGACTACACGTGATGGACTCGAACAAATCCGTCACCTGTCTGGAAAGGACAGTTATCCGCACGTTAAACATGGAGTTATCATAGGTGGTGGGAAGCTATCTGTACGCACCGACTGGGCACTACCCGATGACCTGACACTTAAGATTATAGAGCCGAGCCACGAACGTTGTTTGCAATTGGGAGGACTGACCCGTTCGCGCACTCTCATCATAAATGGTGAAGGATACGACATGGACTTATTAGCTGACGAAGGATTCAACAATCTGGAAGCATTCATTGCTCTCACCAACAACGACGAAGAGAACATTCTGGCATGTGTTGCAGCCCGACGAAAAGGGGTCAGAAAGACCATCGCTCAAGTGGAGAACCTTGGATATTTCGACATGGCTACCGACCTTGATGTTGGTACCATTATAAACAAGAAGATGATTGCTGCAAGCCATATCTACCAGATGCTGCTGAAGAGTGATGTAGATAATGTAAAAATGCTTTCATTTGCAGACGCCGATGTCGCAGAATTCGTCGTAAAGCCGAACTCCAAAGTGACAAAACGACCGATTATGGAACTTGGAATTCCTCATGGTGTAAACCTCGGTGGAATGGTACGCGACGGCAAGTCTATGCTTATTGGTGGCAAAACTCAGATTCAAGCGGGGGACAAGGTTGTTGCATTCTGCATAGGCAATACCTTAAAGAAATTGGACAAATTATTCAAATAAGCTGAAAGGTGATAAACTGGAGACTCATTCTGAAAGTTATTGGTGGTCTGCTCTTCATTGAGGCGGGTCTCATGTTCTTGTGTCAGTGCGTAAGCTGGTTTTACGGTGAAGGTGTCATGGAATTCACTCCTCCTATAATCACTGCATTACTGCTTGGAAGTATCGGATTTTATGCAGGCAAGGGCTCCAGCTCAAATATGAGTCGCAAAGACGGTTATCTGGTAGTTTCCAGTGTATGGATTATCTTTACAATTATAGGAATGCTGCCATTCCTTATATCGGGAGTAACTCCCGACGTGGCAAGCGCCTTCTTCGAAACGATGTCCGGTTTCACATCTACCGGTGCCACAATACTTGATGAAATCGACAACTTACCTAAAGGAATACTCTTCTGGCGCAGCCTGACCCAATGGGTAGGTGGTATCGGAATTATTTTCTTCACCATCGCCATCCTTCCTGCATTTGGAATAGGCGAAGTAAAGCTGTTTGCTGCTGAGAGTACAGGTCCGCTTCACGACAAAGTACACCCCCGCATATCCGTTACAGCCCGTTGGATTGGTTCTGTTTACGTCATGCTCACAATCCTTTGCATTCTTTCGCTGGCAATCTGCGGAATGGGATGGTTCGACGCCGTAAACTACTCCTTTGCCACGACAGCTACAGGAGGATATGCTACCCATTCAGCACTCATCCACGATGTTTACAACTCACCAGCCATTGAATATGTACTCACCATATTCATGCTGTTCTCTGGTATCAATTACACTTTGATATATTACACCATTCTAAAAGGACGAATCCGTTCGTTCCTGGGTGACGCCGAGGCACGTGCTTACCTCTTCATTGTCTTTGCTGCAACATTTATCTGCACGACAACACTTGTATTCTACAATCCTGACCACGACGTAGAAAAGGCATTCCGTGAGAGCTTCTTCACTGTCGTTTCCATGCAGACCACTACTGGTTTGGCATCGTGTGACTACACTCTCTGGCCCGTGCAGCTTATGCCCATCATCCTCTTTGTCATGTTTGCCGGGGCATGCTCTGGCAGCACCAGCGGCGGTTTCAAATGCATTAGACTCAGCATCATCTATCGAATATTGAAAAACGAATTCACACATATCCTGCACCCGCGAGCCATCATGCCGGTACGAATCAACGGAGCTGTAATACAGCCGTCCATTACTCAGACCCTTATTGGCTTCATCACCCTCTTTGTGGGTTCTCTCTTTGTTGGTGCATTCATTCTGGCGCTATTCGGAGTTGCGCCCAACGATGTACACCCCGACTTCGACTATTACGAAGCCTTCGGACTTGCGATGTCCAGTATCAGTAACGTAGGGCCAGGTATGGGGTATTACGGTCCAGTCCATTCATGGGCCATCCTCACTCCATTCGCCAAGATGATGTGTTCCTTCTTGATGCTCATCGGACGTTTGGAAATATTCCCAATCATGATACTATTCACTAGAAGTTTCTGGAGAAAATAATATATAAATACACATATGAAAAAATTTAAAAGAATACTGCTTAAGCTCTCAGGCGAGAGTCTTGCAGGTGAGCAAAAACAAGGTATTAACGCAGAACGTCTCAACGACTATGCACGACAGATTAAGGAAATAGCCGACATGGGAGTGGAGATTGGTATAGTAATAGGCGGTGGAAACATATTCCGCGGTCTCAGCGGAGCCGGCAAGGGTTTCGACCGTGTAAAGGGTGACCAGATGGGTATGTGTGCCACAGTCATCAACTCATTGGCATTAAGTAGTGCCCTTGATGCAATCGGACAACCAAATATTGTTCTGACTGCCATTCGCATGGAACCTATAGGCGAGTTCTACACCAAATGGAAGGCAATCGAAGCCATGAAATCAGGTAAAGTAGTCATCATGTCAGCTGGTACCGGCTGCCCATACTTCACCACCGACACTGGCTCAAGTCTTCGCGGTATTGAAATAGAAGCTGACGTAATGCTGAAGGGTACCCGAGTGGATGGTATCTACACTGCCGACCCTGAGAAAGATCCTAAAGCTACAAAATTCACAGATATCACCTATGCCGATGTAATAGCCAAAGGACTGAAGGTAATGGACATTACAGCCACAGCAATGTGTATGCAGAATAATTTACCTATCTACGTCTTCAACATGGACATTGTAGGGAATCTGAAGAAAGTAATTGACGGAGAGAATATAGGCACCTTAGTACACAACTGATGAAACTGAAACGATATTTTACCCGTGAAGAGCGAAACGAGTTTACTGTCAGTGAAATCGTCACGACTCTCTATATTGCCATAACAACCGTTATGACATTACTATTATGGAACTCTATTGAGAAGCCTTTCGAAATCATAAACATACGAATATGGTTCATGGCATTCATGCTTTTGTTTTATGTCATACACCACATTTACCCATGCAGAATCACATGGCTCATGCGTATATTGCCCCATTTGCTTCTCTTGGTATATTGGTATCCGGAGACATACATCTTTGCCAGGTGTCACTCGTACTTTGATCACATCTTCGCGAATATAGACTGGTTACTCTTCGGTTTCCAGCCGTCTATAGAATTTTGCAAACATGTCACCTCACTCTTTTGGTACGAGGCATTCAACATGGGCTACTACAGCTACTACTACATCATGTCGATAGTGCTGCTCTTCTGTCTCGTACGCAGGTATAAAGACTCAGAACGCTACATATTCATCTTTATGGCGTCATTCTTTTCCTATTACCTGTGTTTTGAATTATTTCCTGTTGCAGGCCCCTACTACTATTTCAAAGCGATAGGTCTTGAGGCAGCCCGTAACGGCATCTATCCCGACTTGGGCAATTACTTCGCATACCATAACGACCTGAACACTGATATCATCCACGCAGAGATTCGAGGTGTATTCAGCGAATTGGTACACAGGGTGCAATTAGCCGGCGAGAACCCCGTAGGAGCTTTTCCGAGCAGTCATGTAGGCATGAGCACCGTCACAATGATAATGGCATGGAAAACACACAACAGGATTCTTTTCTGTTGCTTGCTTCCATTCCACATACTGCTTTGTCTCGCCACAGTATATATTATGGCACATTACGTTATCGACAGTATCACAGGCTGCATCACAGCATTCATGCTTTTCTGGTTCTACAACAACGTTTACAGGCTAATGCATAAAGTCCGCTATATCTTTATAACTAAATAGCACTACAGCTCAAAATAGACAGTGAAGGCAGTATCATGAGATATTGCCTTCATTGTCATAATTACTATATAGGAAATCGTTGTACGGATATTTCTGAACATGTAGTTCACGTACATTATTATATAACAGTTGGCGAAACGCATCAATATTTGTTTTCTCGCGTGCTGAAATAAAGAAAGCATCCTTACCCATCTTTGCCATCCACGTCTGCATAAGTTCATCGAGTGGGATATTTTCCTTGGTTCGTGGAGTAAGGTCATCGGGCTCCTTCTCTACCCATGTGTAAGCATCTATTTTATTAAACACCAGCAGCTGTGGTTTCTCAGCGCATCCCAGATCCGCCAAAGTTTTCTCTACCACGTTTATCTGATCTTCAAATTCCGGATGAGATATATCTACTACATGAAGTAGCAAGTCTGCCTCACGCACCTCGTCCAGAGTAGATTTAAACGACTCTACAAGGTCTGTAGGCAGTTTTCTGATAAAGCCTACGGTATCGCTCAACAAGAAAGGCAGATTATCTATAATGACCTTCCTCACTGTCGTATCAAGAGTTGCAAAAAGCTTATTCTCTGCGAATATATCACTTTTAGAAAGCAGATTCATCAGTGTCGATTTGCCCACGTTCGTATATCCCACCAGAGCTACACGAATCAGCCTACCGCGATTCTTACGTTGCGTACTCTTCTGTGTGTCTATTTCAGCCAAGCGGGCTTTCAGCAGAGCCATTCGGTTGCGAATGATACGCTGGTCCATTTCGAGCTGCGTCTCACCCGGACCACGGAGTCCTACGCTACCGCCTCGCTGACGTTCCAGGTGAGTCCACAGTCGTGTCAGTCGCGGCAGCATATATCTATATTGCGCCAGTTCCACCTGAGTCTTAGCAGCAGCAGTCTGGGCTCTCATGGCAAAAATATCGAGGATAAGGGACGTACGGTCAAGAATCTTCACCTGCAGAACCTTCTCGATGTTGCGAAGCTGCTTAGCTGACAGTTCGTCATCGAATATAACCATACCGACAGGTTGCGGTCCCTCTGCATAATCGCCATATTGAGTGATTTTATACGGGTTCCCTAAGGCTACCTGTTCCTCCCAATACTGATCAACTTCTTCTTGTTTTTCTTTTATGAACTGAGCTATCTCCTCCAGTTTTCCTGTTCCGATATATGTCACAGCACTCGGTCCGCTCACCTTCTGTGTGTAGCGACGTATCACCTTTGCCCCTGCTGTATCAGCCAGAAATTCCAACTCGTCAAGATACTCTTGAGTCCTTCGTTCATTTTGTTCCGGTGTGACGAGACCAACCAATATGGCAGTCTCTACCTTAGCTTCTGAAATTACAAATTCTTTCAATGTCTTATCTTTTTTCTTCGCAAAGATAACGTAAATATTTCACTCTCATGTTATCGCCACAAAAAAAAAATTAAAAGGTGCGAGACCTTAACTGATCTCGCACCTTCATTTATTTAGGATTATCGAATAATTACTTTACGAAAATCTTCTTTACAGAGCCGTCTGCATACTTAACGATATTCAGACCCTTCTGGAGAGTTGCAACTGGAGCACCTGATACAGTGTAGATAGCTACGATCTTAGGACCTCCAGCAGCTTCTATTCCGTCAACACTCATTGGGTTACCAGAGTCTTCCTTAGCACTTTCAGCACCGTAGTACATCAGCTTGAAGTTATCACATACGAACCAGCGAGCATCCATTGTACCAGAAGACTTAGCACCAATAGTTACATCCTCGCCTTCATTAAGCGTGAAGATTACAGAGTAGTTATTGTACTTTTCTGTACATCCTTCCGGTTGTGGCTCTACAGCTGCAGATGAGAACCAAGTAGTGTCGCTTTCAGCTGTGTAAGTAGCTGCATAGAGGAATGCACGGCCACCATTTCCTGGGTTAGACTCACCATTGAGAGAGTTAGAAGCGTCGAATGAGAGTTCATATTTTCCTGCTGGCAGGTAAGAAATCTTCTGATAGATGTTGAAGTTAGTACCTGAAGCACTTGGATTCCAGAACTCGATTGACTTACCATTGATACCTGCATCAAGGTTAGGACCATTCTGAGCTGTCTTAGTGCATGTCCAACCAACTGTAGCACCCTGTTCGATGTCAGCGTTTACGATAGTCTTGGTCATGTCAACAGGATTATCATCAGTTGCATCGTTAGCCTTTGGAATTCTCAACTTAGCCAAAGCATCCTTCGCTTTAGCTGTCAGGTCAGAGATCTCATTGTTAGAGTAGTTAGAATAGTCTTCTTCAAGAACTGTCCGTGCCGCATTTAATGCTTCATCGGATGCAGTCTCAGCAAATTCACTTGTTCCCTGTTCCAATTCATCAAGAGCATCAACCAAAGACTTCATAAGAGCAACGTGGTCCTGAGTCTTTGCGTATGCATCGTTCAATGCGATAAGTGCATTCCACAAAACATCTTCATCGGTTGAAGAAAGAGCAGCCTCTGCTTTATCGATGGCATCACCTGCAGCAGCATCTTCCAAGTCGTTGATATACCCGTCTGCCTTGCTGTTGTCAACATACATAGAATACTCTTCTGTGATAGACTCGATAATGCTTGCTATTGCTTCAGCATTCTTACCCATGTAAGTAAGCTTGAAATCTGCCCACAAAGACCATTCTGGAATTGACTTACCATAAGAAGTAATACCTATGGTCATGTCTTCGCCATCTTCAACCAGACCATAGCAGGTATTAATATAACGGTCTGCAGAGAATGCATAGCTTGCACCTTCCATTGAGTTTGGAACGTAGAATCCTTCCTTGCCATCGATGCCTGTCAAAGCATAGTCAAGTGGCCAAGTACCTACTGCAACGCTTCCATTATCGATGAAACAGTTTGTCTTATTAACAGCAGCTTCAGGATCCAGAGCATCAGTAACGATATTCATAACAGGCGACTTGAACTTGTTCATGAATACATATACATTTGCATCTTCTGTACCATCATAGCTACCATTTCCAGCAGGACGCTCAAATGCCTTTACAGAAATAGCATAGATACCGGGCTTTGCCTTAACTGTCTGCTGACAGTCAACTACACCCTTATATACCTCAACGGTCTTGAAATCGACATTACCCTTAGCATCGCTACCGTCAGCCTTCTTCCATCCCTTGAATCCGTCTGCGAATGAAGCGTTGACAAGCAGGTTAGTAACATCAGTACCTTCTTGCATACCATTTTCAAGTGCGGAGTTAAAGAGATTATCAAGGAACTCAAGCTCTGCCTTGATTTCAGGAGTTGTAAGTGCGAGCTCAGCAATGATATATTTAGAGAATCCTTTTGGATATTCGTCACATGGACCATCTTCACCGTCGAGGTAGTCAGTCAGAAGGTCAACTTCGTCTCCTGCGAGAGTAGAACCCTCGTTACCCATGTAATTAGCGATGAATTCAAGACGTTCAGCATAAGCCTTGTATGCAGCAATGTTGTTAGCAACGCTATCCTGCAGTTCAGCAATCTTAGCATAAGCTGCAGTCAAAGCCTCAGCAGATGTAGCAGAGTTATAAGAAGCTACTGCTGCGTTGTATTCAGCAACAAGAGACTTCTGAGCGATTACTGATTCATCGTATGCGTCAGCAACGAGTTCTGTGTTCTTACGAACAAAGTCAAGAGACTCATAAGAATCACCAAGGTAGTAAACCTTGAAGTCCTTACAAGCCACCCAGTTGAAGTTTACATCCTGAGTCTGGACACCGAATATAAGAGAGTTAGCTTCTGGAACGATAGCGTATGTCTCGAATCCGTCCTTCCAATAAAGAAGCATGCCATTGTAGGTTCCATAAGTAGCACCCTCGATAGCATTAGCCTGAGTTGGAATTTCTCCCTCAGGTGTCGGATTGGTAAGACTTGTACGGCTGATATTACCGAAGAGGTAAGCACCGTCAACATATTCAGCACCGCTTTCATTGTAAATACGGATGTTAGCAGTAATCTTATAAGCGCCAGCAGGAATTTCGCCTGTAAAGGCATCCTTGGCAGGGTCGCGGTAGAACTTCTGGTTGTCGAGGTTATTGCCCTTACCCTTCCAGTATTCGATGAATGGAGTAGTCATGTTAGTTCCATCTGAATTACCTTCTGTTGACCATGTATTGATATGGAAATTACCGTCAGTCTTAGTAGTTACCCATCCATTCTTAGGAAGAGAACCGTTACCAGCTGAAATAGCATTCAGATCCTCAATGTAACCGATACGGCTTGTCACCTCAATAGGATTGCCAACTGAAGCTTTATCCAACTGACCGTTTACATATGCCTCAATGTCAGCAGGTATAAGTTCAGTACGAGCTTTGTTCAGTTCCTCTGCTGTTGAAGCATAATTATTATACACACCTTCAGCATCAGTTACGTCGATTCCATCGTATGCGGCCTTAGTATCATCTATAGCCTTTTTAAGTGCAACTGCTGCATCGTAGATTTCCTTCTTGGCAAACCAGTCAGCATAAGCTTCCTGACTTACAAAGCGCCACTCGTCATAGAACAGACCCTCGAATGCAGGTCTGATCATCTCCTCTCCCTCATCGTTTGTAGTTGTGAAAGTTCTTGAGTCATCATAGAACCACACACGAGTATCGGTATCAGGCTGACCGCCCCAGAAAATCTGAGCTATACCATAGTAGCCCTGATGTTCTTTCTCCGGGTCAAGAGCAGGAACCTCAACCAACTCAGTAGTGTTGTAAATCTTGTATGAGCCGTTGGGCTGTACAGCAAGATTCCACTTGTCAACACCCGGATAAGCATCTGATTCAGCGAGAGTCTCATTGAACTTTCCGTTGTTTGGAGCATCTACCCAAGAAGCATCCCAATTGTTAGCAGAAACAAAGAAGAAGAAGCCCTTCTTTGCTACAGATGGGAAACAGCGGAAATAATACTTACCATCTGCTTCTGTAACAGGCTGGAAGTAAATAGAATCTCCGAATGTGTGGGAAATGGACGCACGAGTGTTCCAGTCATTTCCGCCACAGAAGAAGCCCTTGGCTTCCACGTTGTAAAGGAACTGCGGAGTGCCATCGAACGACGGTGAGGTAAACTCAGGTACTGGATCTACCCACTGCGCCAAAGCACTCATTGTTGTAAGCATTACGCTTACCAACGTAAGTAATGATTTTTTCATAACTTTGGTTAGTTTTTAAAGATTAGTTAAACAATAAGGTTATTTTTATTCTGAAGACAGCACTTGCGCACCGTCTGTATTTGTCTTTATGCTTAATAATGTGTATCTCTACACTTCACTGCATAGCGCTTCCATGCCAATGAATCAAATTCGGCAGCAAAAGTGCAAATAAAAAGTGTAACTTTCCAATTTTTTAACAGAAAAGTTACACTTCTATTTATTTTTTTTGAATTACGGGGCAGGAAATGAACTATTTTCTACATTTGCATTCTATTTTACCTTGACCGTAACCTTCAACGGATTTCTCACGACAGTTGCCTGACTACTGAGCAGAGCCTCCCAATCCCTGAGTGACTTTACACTGGTTTCTTCATTACCGCTCCAGGCGGAACCGAAATAATAAGTATAGTCCTCGAAAGGTTTCACCTGAGCATAGGCAAGTACATGACCTACAGCTATACCGCTATTGTAGTCGGTGAATTTCATATCAGACACTGGTTTAGGATAGACAGTACCGATATATATCCTACCCATCTGTCGTTCCAGTTCCTTACGGTATTTGGGATTATACACACTGCCGTCGCCCAGGTCCTCATAGCCCAGATAACCAGCCTCCTTATTTACCACGAATGCAGCAGGATTACTATTATGCACCACCACACCCGATGCCATCGTGACAGGAGCAGAGATCTCATGATAGCGTACATCCACACGACAGAAGGCTGTGCCGGCATCAATGGTTATCAGACGTGTTTCCATCACTGTTTTCCCGTCATATTCAACCTCAGGATATGTGAACTTGACAGAAAAGCGGAGCGGGCCGTCATCGACAATCTCATATGACTTATAGCACTTAGGCAGACAGAGCGAACCGTCGGCATTAACCAGCGCATTTGCACCCGCACCAAGTGTATTACCCACTGTATAGCAGTCCATACCCTGTCCGTGGTCGATATGGTAGCAGAAAGCATTATATACCTTATCTGCCAGTTCTGCCTGTCCTCTATCTCTTAGTTTCCTGCATACAGAACGCATTTCCCCGTCCTGTTCAGAAGCATACCAATAGTCGAGCATCAGTCTGGAAGTACTTTTATTAAACAGGTCATACCCAACTGCAGCACCATGTCCGAACACCCTGTATGCCACTCGGTCGTTCTCCCAGCCGAACTCATCCTGACGTTCGGTAAACAGTCTGCCCATCACTTTCTTCTCATATCGGCTTGGCGTACCCTTGACAGCATAGTAAACCGACTTTTTCTGCCCGCCCACGCTTACCTGGAACAGCACCGTATTATTGCCAGTCAGCTGCGAAGGCAGCTCCTTGCCGTCGGCATCGGTGATAATGAAGCCATCAGCTCCGAACGCATTCTTTATGCCGGTCATAGGAACCTCTACTACTTCGAAATCACGCACCATCTTTGACGGATTCTTCACAGTGATTTCAACTCTCTCAGCAGCAAACGACGACGATGCCGCAAGCGCTAATAAAAGGAAACATTTCTTTAGCATTTCAATTAAGATTTATTTTAGATTATTTTTCTATTCGTACTTTTGGTATTCTTCATCCGTCAGGACGGGTGAATACTGCATCGCCACCACTTCTCCTGCCCTATTCTTGAAAGTGGTCTTTCGTTGTGAACAGTCAACAGGTTTTCCGTCCTTATCGACACTTCCATATTCCGCAAAAAGCCTGGGCAGCGTTCCATGCATCTCGCAATAGCCGGCAGGAGCCGGTTGGAGAATCATGCGAGTATTCAGGAACACACAGGCAGGAGTGTTACGCCAGGGGCGAGCCAGATGGTAGCGTCCGGCCTGCTCTGGCGAACCATTGATAATACAATTCCTGAAAATATATCCCATTTCATCGGATTTTGTAGCCGGGGCACACACCACATCACGCGACCCCGTCTTGCCTCTGGGCTCTAAATATATCGTACATGAATTGAAACGCACGGTTCCTCCGCCACAGATAAAATCAACCGTTCCGTGTATGTCACAACTGTCCAGCGTCGTATCGCCTCCGGCATTGGTATAATAAGTATCCTGCGTGCTGAGCAAACGCACATTCTTCAGATAATTTCCCCTGCACCCTCGTTCTCTCAATGCTACGGCGCGATTAGCAAATGCAGTCGGGTCATTGTTGAAGTTACAACGCAGCGTAATGTCACGGATTTCAGTACTGTCAGCACCGTTAACGAACAAAGTGCTCGTTATGCCAATTCCCTCATGTACAGGACGATTCTCCACAATACTCACATCTCTCCCCTCGCCCATAATGGTCACTCGCGGAGCAATCAGTGTGACAATAGGCGACGGAAACCAGATGAGCGAATCCGCACCCTGCCGGCTCTTTACCTTTGTACTGATGAGTTCACCGGAGCCTCTGCTGACATGAGTTCCTGCCTTCACAAGAATGGTGAAACGCCTGCCATAATCCTTACGATTATTAGCGGCGTATATGGCAGCCACAAAGTCGCCGTCGTCGGGAACTACGAAATCCTGTGCCCGCAACATCACGACTTGCAGCAATGATACAAACAAACAGAATGCTGAAAGTTTCATATCTCCTTAATTATTATTCAGAACTTTATTTATAATTTACAATAGTACTTTAATTCGTCGCCACAACTATCACCGTCTGCTGCTTACCTATCAGCATCCTTCCGCCTTTTGACGTGGAAAGTCCGTTCGGACTTATATCCCCGCCCTTGCAGACGACCTTATATTTTCCTTCAGGCAGGTGAAATTCCTGCCGTTTTCCGTTAGGGTTCATCACCACGTAAATCGTTCTCCACGTATCGCCGACCGCTTCCCCGTCCAACCGGAAGGCTACGATATTATTGTCTGAGGGGATGAAACGCAAATGCTTACGTACCAGCTCTGCACTTCCCATACGAAAAGCCCTGTGTTCCCTTCTCAGATGAATCAGTTCGCGAATGTACAGAAAATATTTTGGATAGCGAGTCAAATTTCCCCAGTCAATTTGATTTATCACGTCGGGCGACTTATACGAATTGCGCACTCCCTGCTTGCTGCGCAACACCTCTTCGCCGACGAAGAGCAGCGGAATCCCCTGACTGAGCAGGACGGGAGTAAATGCCAGCATAGCCAGTCTGACTATAGTATCTTCATTTGCCTTAGGGAAAGACCTCGTCAGTCTGTCGAAGAGACACATATCATCATGGCAGCTCACGTACGACACATGCTGCCAGGGTTCCACAGTCCACGGTTCGTCAGTATAGTTCACCTTCTGCATATCCACATCAGGGTGTTCTATACCGCCGACTATGCCAAACTTAATGCTCTCAGTATAGCCGTCATTGCCTGAAAGCCAACCAGGCTGGGCATCATTGTCGAACGGACCTCTGATGGCATCGCGCATCTCATTTCCAAACGCCCCTATGCCGGGCATATCCTTCACCCTTTGCTTTGTGGCAAGCAAAGCCGCGTCCAAGGCACACTGTCCGCCGCTCCATCCCTCGCCATAGATTGTGATCGACGGATCGACATCGCTAAGAGCCTGCCTGATTTCCTGCATCGTTTCCACATCGTGTACACCCATCAGGTCGAATCGGAATCCATCCACATGATATTCCCTTGCCCAATACGTCACACTGTTAATCATAAACTGACGCATCAGCAGGCGCTCACTTGCTGTCTCATTGCCACACCCCGAACCATTGGAATAGACTTCTTCGCCCCGTTCGTTCTTATACTTGCGGAAATAATAATCCGGATAAGTACGCTGGAAATTACTGTCCTCGACCGAATAGCAGTGGTTATACACTACATCCATAATAACGCGTATGCCTGCTCTGTGCAGAGCCAGCACCATCTGCTTGAACTCCCTGATGCGGACCGACGGATCATGCACATCAGTAGCATACGCTCCTGCCGGAACATTATAATTCAGGGGGTCATAGCCCCAATTGTACTCCAACCAGGAGAGATGATCCTCGTCGATTGTGGCAAACTGGAACGAAGGCATCAGCTGAACAGCCCCCACTCCCAGTGTTTTCAGATAGAATATAGCCTTTGGTTCTGTCAGAGCAAGGAACTTTCCCTTGTGCTCATACCCGCTCTGAGGGTGAGCAGAGAAATCCCTGTAGTGCAGTTCATACACTACCAGGTCTGAAGGACTCCCCAACTCAGGTCGATTATCTTCATGCCATCCTTCCGGATTGGTGCTTTCCATGTCGATGATAGCACAGCGTTTGCCGTTCACGCCTACGGCAGTGGCAAACACTCCCGGGGTTTCCCCCAGTCCGTGTGCCTTATCTGTCGGGTACAGTTCGTAGGTGTAATACTTACCGATGAAATCGTCGTCTTCCTCCCTTTCCCAATAGTCATTAGCAATGCTGTTGAGCCAGAATTCTCTCTCTGGTTCAACAGCACTATCTGAAGAGTAGATGCGCACCTTCACGCCAGCGGCATCACTCGGAGCATTCAAGAAAAACTTATACTTGATAAGGCTTTGTCACTCTGAAATGATTATGGCTGCTTACCGATGTATGCAAGAATACCGCCATCTACATAAAGCACGTGTCCATTGACAGCGTCGCTTGCCTTCGATGCGAGGAACACAGCAGGACCGCCGAGTTCGCTTGGGTCGAGCCAGCGTCCGGCAGGAGTCTTGGCACAGATGAACGAGTCGAACGGGTGACGGCTTCCGTCCGGCTGACGTTCGCGCAGAGGTGCGGTCTGTGGTGTAGCGATATAGCCCGGGCCGATGCCGTTACACTGAATGTTATAGCCTCCGTACTCAGAACAGATATTGCGTGTAAGCATCTTCAGACCTCCCTTGGCAGCTGCATAGGCACTTACTGTCTCACGTCCGAGTTCTGACATCATAGAGCAGATATTGATAATCTTGCCTTCCTTGCGTTCCATCATCTCTGGCAGCACAGCAGCAGCACAGATATATGGAGCCACGAGGTCGACGTCGATTACCTGCTGGAACTCAGCACGCTTCATCTCGTGCATAGGAATACGCTTGATGATACCTGCATTGTTCACGAGGATATCGATCTGACCTACCTCGGCATGAATCTTTTCTACAAGAGCCTTGACGCCTACCTCGTCAGTAACGTCGCATACATAGCCCTTCACATTAGTGATACCAGCTTCCTTGTAGTTGTCAAGTCCGCGCTGCAGTGCAGCCTCATTGATATCGTTGAAAACAATGTTTTTGATACCAGCCTTAACAAAAGCCTTTGCAATGTTGAAACCAATACCGTAAGACGCACCTGTAATCCAGGCATTCTTACCTTCAAGTGAGAAATTTGATAAATCCATAAATATTACAATTATTTTAGGTTTTTAAGATATACTCTGCAAAATTACAACAAATTAGTTTATATACAATGACAAACTGTATTTTTTATTTCTTCACAATGGAACTAACAGGATTCCTCAGTTTCTTTCCGCGTGTAAAGAATGCCTTTGCAGTACCGAACTTCAGCTTGAAGTCGATGCGCAGCGGCAGGTGATTATCATCGTCGGAGAAATAGAAACGCAGAATCTCTTTCTCTTTCTTCTTTTCTTCCCAGTCAAGCATAGAGAACACCATACAACGATACGTCACGCCGTCATTGGCCTTGAAATTCTCCTTTCCGCGGTATATCATAGTCTGCGGGAACACCTCTTCGCTCGATGTCATATCGAAATGGAATCGCTCACCTTCCTTAAAGGTATTCCCGTCGAACGAACGCGCCAGCGCCATCATACTCATCATGTCGTACATACACTCATCCTTTGTCACATCGCCGCGATACACTTCGCCCCTCGGATTGGTATATTCAAGTTTCACGTTGCACTTACCATCGGGATATGAATACCAGGCTTTCTCCAGCCGGTGCTGCTTCCCCTCGAGCGAAGCCTTATAGAAATAGAGCGGCACGAGGTCTTTCGTCACATACCCCTCAAGTGTGTCGCGCAGCGTGAAATACATATCGAACTTCTCATTCGTCCTGAACAGCAGGTCGCACCGGTACGCATCCTGCCCCTTGTAGTATGCGGCACGGGTACGAAACGTGGCAGAGCCGCATTTAATCCAGATAAACTTCCAGTTGAAATAAAGCGTGTATTCCAGTTCCTCACCGCTGTTGAAGGCCTTGTTCACCGCCGGGCACTGTGCTGATGCTCTATGGGCTAACGCAGAGAACAATACTAATATAAATAGAAGTTTTCTCATCGATTCTGTTGATAAATTTGCGCAAAAGTAATTACATTTGCACTATGAACAAAGAAAACGCGAAAATTCTCCGCAGATATTATCAATATTTAAAATTAGAAAAGAATTTTTCAAAAAATACTATCGAGGCCTACGAGCGCGACCTCGACAAGTTCGTGCACTTTCTCGACGACGAGGGGAAAGACCTGCTTCACCCCGAGTTGCAGGACTTCCACTCCTTTGCCTCCATCATGCACGACATAGGCATATCGCCCACCTCCCTCTCCCGCATCCTGTCCGGACTCCGTAGTTTCTATCATTTTCTCGTAATCTCAGACTATATAGAAGCGAATCCGACAGAGCTGCTGGAATTTCCTAAGAAGCCCAAACACCTGCCCGACGTACTCACACTGCAGGAAGTGGATGCGATGGAAGCATGCATAGACCTGGGTGAGAGGGAAGGACACCGCAACAAGGCAATCATCGAGGTGCTTTTCAGTTGCGGACTGCGAGTAAGTGAACTGTGCAACCTGAAGATGTCGGACCTCTACCTCGACGAAGGATTCATAAAGGTAGAAGGCAAGGGCAGCAAACAGCGACTTGTGCCAATCAGCCATGCAGCCATAAAGGAACTCAATTTCTGGTTCGACGACCGCTGCCATATCGACATAAAACCCGGTCACGAGGACTATGTATTCGTCAGTTTCCGACAGAAGAAACAGCTCACACGCATAATGGTGTTCTACATCATTCGCAATCTGGTAGAAAAGGCAGGCATTCACAAGACAGTCTCTCCCCACACCCTGCGCCACAGCTTTGCCACCTGCCTGCTCGAAGGCGGAGCCAACCTCAGAGCCATCCAGGCCATGCTCGGACACGAATCTATATCCACCACACAGATATACATGCATATCGACACCTCGCATCTGCGCGAAGAGATACTCCTCCACCACCCAAGAAACAAAAACTACCACACCCCTTCATAAAAAAGCCAACATCTCACATCACACATTCCAATGCTATCACCCCACTACTACACAGGACTTATCGAAGCGGGCTGCGACGAAGCCGGCAGGGGATGCCTCGCGGGTAGCGTCTATGCTGCAGCCGTGATACTGCCCGACGACTACCACAACGACCTGCTGAACGACTCAAAACAGCTCAGTGCCCGCCAGCGTTATGCCCTGCGCGAAGAGATTGAGCGCGATGCAGTCAGCTGGGCTTTAGGCATCGTGACAGCAAAGGAAATCGACGAACTGAACATACTACGTGCCAGCATACTGGCTATGCACCGTGCCATCGACGCTCTGAAAGTGCGCCCTCAGGCCCTGATAATCGACGGCAACCGCTTCACCCGCTACCACGACCTGCCACACACTACCATAGTAAAGGGCGACGGAAAATACCTGGCAATAGCAGCCGCATCTATACTTGCGAAAACCTACCGCGACGACTATATGAAGGAACTCCACGAACAATACCCCTACTACGGCTGGGACCACAATGCCGGTTATCCCACAAAGGAGCACCGTCAGGGGATTGTCGAACACGGACCTTCGCCCTACCACCGCATGACTTTCACGCTACTGCCTCCAAAGCAGCTGGAGCTGTTCTAAGCCAGAAAATCATGCTTTATGTCGATAGTGCAGAACGGTACGATTGCAGACTACTTCCGTTGACACTAACTCTGCATTCTTCAGAACGGGTGCTTTCACCATTCCATCGATATTAAAGGGGGCTATCTCCACGAAACAATCGTCCCACAGACCGTTATCGATGAAATACTGATGCAACATTGCTCCGCCTTCTACGAGCAGTGAAGTCTCTTCCACCTCCGGCACACCTCCGTGAGCCACATACACCTTCGGATTCTCACCATACCACCGGCGCACATCGAGACGGGGCTTATCCTTCTCCCATGTTCTGCTGCCCACCATGATGGCTCCATGTTCCGCGCGACGCTTATGGCACAGTGTCTGAGTGAAGTAATTAGAGAACTTACCATCGATGAATCCGTCTGCCGACTGCGCCCATTTCAACGTAGTAAACGGTCTGTGTTTGCTGTGAAAGGTGATGAAATGGTCGTTCAGATGGAGGCATTCCTCTTCAAGCACCCCGACGGTCACGTCAATCCCCGCATCGCGCAGCATCTGAATGCCACGTCCCCGGACCTTGGCGAAAGGATCCTGGCACCCGACCACGCAACGGCGCACCCTCTTCCGTATGAGCAGTTCGGCACAGGGGGGAGTCTTACCCCAATGGCTACAGGGCTCCAGACTCACGTATATGGTACTCTCCGGCAACAGGCATTCATCGGCCGGACGCACCGATGCAAAAGCGTTCACCTCAGCATGCGGACCGCCACAACGTATGTGATACCCTTCTCCGATGATTCTGTCATCATGCACAATTACCGCCCCCACCATCGGATTGGGTTCGGTCCGCTGCCTGCCATTCCTGGCAAGCTGTATGCATCTGCGCATATAGTATTCGTCGTTCATAACCTTGCTCATAAATCCGGCTGCGAAGATACTACATTTTGCTTATATCCATGCAAGGGAATGCCGACAAAATGCACTCTGGCCTAAAACAAATTTTCCAGATCTTCTATACTTTCTATATCTTCTAGACTTTCTAGTTTTTCTAGAACAACTAGAATCCCTATAATCTATTTCGCAGGAATTTTTGCGGCTGCACGTAGAAAAATTTGCGGCTGCACGTAGAAAAATTTTTTCGTGTGCATATGAGGCATATTTTCATCGTTTTTGACAGTGCAAAGGTACGTCATCTGGGTG
>DEJQ01000009.1 GCA_002353575.1 Prevotellaceae bacterium UBA2744 | reverse complement strand
GCCTGCGGGCTGCCCCCGATGAGCAGGGCGAGCATGAGCATGAGCACGTGCCAGCGCGTGGCCCGGCGGCTGCGCTCCGGCAGAAGCCTGTGCCGCAGCATCGCCAAAAGTTGTTGCTTACTTGTTTTCATTGTGTTATTAGTTTTATGTTGTTAATTCGTCTATGTTTAGTTATTTCATTTTTTGTAATATCGTTTTAGGGTCTTCACCCATTAGCATGATAGCTGAAATCTTATGTCCAACATCCTTAAAAGAATGACCACAATGATAAAGTTGGTCGTCTATAATCAGCCAACGGTCGTGAGAAGGATTACGCCATACATGCGTTTTGACAGGTTGGGCACCTGTCGTGGCATTATGTACATCACGCAAGGTAGCATGAGTACCCGAGGAATATATGTCTGCAGTTACACCGGACTGTCGTACATCAAGCATTTCAAATGTAGCAGCGTCAATATAAGCATCAACAACCACAACCCGTGTCTTTGCCAACTTTATCAATTGTTCAAGCAAGAGTCTGGCTTCAAAGAATTGACCATCGAAAAACACTTGCTCAACAGGAGGGACGTTAGTGCGGACAAAGAAGTCGATCTTTTCTTTGTGTTCATGCAATTCTTTCTCAATAGTTTGAAAACGATGCTCTTGTATATCAAACCGCGAGTCAATCTGCCGTTGAAGAGATAGCAGTTGCTGGTTGACAGCATAACCTTTCAGTACATAATCTTTCAAGACTGCCGTTGCCCATTTGCGAAAAAGCGTGGCATTTTTGCTGTTGACACGATAGCCAACGGATAATATTGCATCCAGATTGTAGTATTTTGTCTGGTATCGTTGTTTGCCATCATTACCCATGTGTTCCAAAATGGAACATGTGCTATGCTCATCCAATTCACCACTCTGGTAAATGTTGCTGAGGTGTTTCGTTATAGCTGGTCGCTTAGTTCCGAAGAGGATCGCTATTTGTTCCTGCGTCAGCCAGACGGTGTCATCTTTCAACTGCACCTCCAGTTGAAACTGCTCTCCAGACTTGTATAATACTATTTCGTTAGCCACCATTGCCATCACTCTAATTATATCAGATGTTTCTTTGTTATCGTTGATTTTGTTGATTATTGTCAGATGAGTTTCACGCTCACGCCGGCGTCACCCCCGCCACGAGCAGCATCAGCACTGCGACGAGCACTTGCAGCCCTGCGGCTGCACTCAGGCCGAAGCTTTCATACTCTTTCTGCCAATTCAAGTTCTTCCTTTTCCCATTGCTCTAATTCCTCATCCCACTCACGCATCACCTCTTCATGCGGTATGCCCTTGCCTGCGGCAAAGTCTGCCTCAGCCTCGTCAAGCATAGCATTGATTTCTGCCATCGTGTAGCGTTTCATAGGCGGAACGTCCTTTTCAGTGGATTTAACGCTTTCCGCAAGCAGCGTAATGAGTTCCAGTTTCTGACTATCGTTCATGTCCTTCACTACGTTCCAATAATAACTCATGGGGCGTGGCTGTTGTATTCTTGTGGATGTTGTTGCCACAATTCTAAGTATTAATAAATTATTCTGCTGCAAATATACAAACTTTTTCGGAATTTCCTTACATCAGAGGCTAAAAAAGCATTATTCATTTTGTGTCAGTTTCAGCCCTGTGGCAACGACGTAGTCACCCTCGGTGAGCTTTGCCTTTGCGGTGCCGCGTGTCGGTTCTATTTTTGAAACTATTAATCAGAATCAACCCTCCAATTCTCAATCTTGAGTCCTGGTATCCGCTCGAAATGTCTTACATTGTCAGTAACCACCGTCAANNCCCTTTTTGTTGAAGATTGGCTTTGATTTGCCCATATCCATCAGCCTCTTCAGGCAGAGGCAACACCATGAAACGGTTTCGCAACATATTTATACGCACCATCTCTTGGTCAAAATATATCTGTTTGCTATATTTTGCCTTGTAAGCACCATAGTAAAGTTCCTGCAGCGACACTACAGACATACAGCACCGGTCGAAACCTGCATGTAGGATGCGGTTGATGACTGAGCGGTTGCCATGAACAAACTCTATCAAGATGTTTGTGTCCAGCAGATATTGCTTATTCTCCATCGTGCAGTGGCTTTAGGTTACGTTCTTCAAAATGGTGACTCTCACGTATCATCTGCTTGGCTTCGTCGGCAGTCATTGGATTGTCGTAGGGCGTTGCCAGAAACTGACGTACAAAATCTTCATCATCAGTCAAATGCTGTTCTTCATCCTGCAGTGTATCGACAAGATACGCCATCACTGTTAGTTTCTGTTCGCGAGTCATCCCTTTCATTAACCCCATATATGGTGCCATGGGGTTTGACATCATCTTTAAAGTTGTAGTCATCGTCCAAATGTTTAAACTGTTATACCGTGTGCAAAGTTACAAACTTTTCTGGAATTTCCTTATGTCAGAAATGAAAAAATGCATGAACTGAAACAATGGGCAACATGAGCACAAGCGTCAGCACTTGCAGTCCGAAGCCTCCGTGCTTGTCCTTAGTTTTTTTCTCATATTTATTGTCGTTTAGTTTATTATAGTTATTATTATCATCATCAGCAGTGGATGGTCACAAATGTATGGGCAAAAAGCAATCAGACCTCCTTGCAAGTTTGCAAGAAAATCCATATATTATCTCGCGGATACCCGCAGTATTTAATGTAGAATTGGCTGTTAGTACCTGAGAGAAAGTAGCAAAAATATTTGAATGACCAAGTAGGTCGGTCACTCTTTTCGCTCCGTTGGTATTATTTAACCTCTCTCTGTGGGGCATAGCGTAGGGGGTGTTGGTTATGTGAAATCAGTCGGCAATCTCCATCATGTCGAAGTACATCAGTCGGGTATGCTCATCCTCGTCCTTCAATACGGGGGTTTCTCTGATAGGTCTTGCCATAATAATGCGCATTGAGATGAATATTCGGTGCAAAGGTAAAAAAAATATTGTAATTATGCTCCGATACGGGAAAAAATCTCTCAGGAAACTGGAATCTACAAAATCAGCAAAATTTGAAGGTTTTTGAGTGCTTGGCTATGTTCTTGCGGAGAATTGTGTATCTTTGCACAGATTAATGCAGAAAGAAAAGAAACAAATAATAAAGGATAATATGAAACAGAGATTATTATGGATGCTCGCCCTGCTCTGCGCCGTCGTACAGGGAATGTGGGCGGTGGACGGCATCCTGTGTACGGCCAGCGACAAAGGGCGCGTGGTATGTACCGACGGCACCATCTATGACAACGTGGCGGCAGCAACGGCTGACGGCAAGACGGCTGTGGCCATGATATTTGTCGTGGACGAGGTGAACAAGAAGGGCCTCGCTCTGGCACTGCAAGATGAGGGGCATATGAACCAGCTACGTGGTATAGAAGTTTGCCACGCCAAGAACACAAGCCTGCCCGTCTTAGGCGCCACTTGGAAACTGGCCAGAAAAGACGAATGGAGCAGCATGCTTTTTGCTACTATAGGCAACAACGAGCGACTGCTTTGGCAGTTCAGCAACGTTGGCGGTACAAATATAAGTGGCAGTGATCATTGGTCGAGTACACCTGGCACGCAAGGATATGCATGGAAATGCGGTATTCCTAATGGAGATTGGGCAGACCATGGTACCGATGCTCAATGTATGGTTCGTGCTTGTCTTGCATTCAACTTGCTTACGGTCTATGAAATCGGCAGCGAAGAGGACTGGTACGAATTTTGCGACAAAGTAAACAGCGGTGACACCTTTAGCGACAAGTATGTAAAACTAACCAAGGACATTCCCACATGGGGCAGATCCGCAGGAACGGACGAGACCAAATCATTCCAGGGTGCCTTCGACGGCAATGACAAGATTTTGTATTTTACTCTGGGGTCGAACAGTCGTGTCAGCGAAGACTATTGCGCCCCATTCCGCCACGTCAAGAATGCTACCATCAGGAACCTGACAGTCAATGCTATCATCCACACCGACAGGAAATATGCCGCCGGCATCGTGGCCCGGTCGTACGGAACGCTGAACCTTACCGACTGCCACAGCATGGATTATTTCACTGGCTACCTGAATGACACCGAAAGCCATGGCGGTTTAGTCGGTGAGAACAGCGGAACGCTGACCATCACCGGCTGCAAGTTCACTGGTGCCTTCTTCACAAAAATTACTGGCTCGTACAACAATCTTGGTTGTGGCGGATTCGTGGGGAAAACTGACGAAGGCTCGTCGACAACCATCAAAAATTCGCTCATGAAACCCGATGGCGTGGCTGAGGGCATGATTAGTAACACTTTCACAGGCTCCACCGATGGCACCGTCACTATCGAAGACAGCTACTTTGTAGCCACCGACAACCTGCCCACGAATCAGGGTATGAAGGTGATTGCCACAGCTCCTGAAGGTGAAATCTACAGGCCGATAACGATTAACGGCACTACGGTCTATACGGATGCCTGCACTGTCAGCGGTGTGGACGCATCATACAATTTGGATAATGGATCCGTATTCATCACCCCAGTGCCGACAGACCCTCTGGCCGCAGCCCTCACCTTCGGCACTGACTTCACAGTCACGCTGGACGGAAACGCTGCGCAGTATCTTCCCGTCAACATCAGTACGGCGGGCAGCCACACATTGGTGCTCACCGGTACGGGCAAATATACTGGGACGAAGACCATCAACATCACTGCTACCGGCGACCCTGCAAAAAGCACTACTTACATCAGCAACGAAGCAGAATGGAACGCGTTCGCTAAGAGCGTGAACGACGGCACAAACAACTTCGCCGGACAGACGGTGAAGCTGACTGCCAACATCAGCGTCAGCGAGAAGGTAGGCTCGGTGTCGGGCAGCACGCAGGTGAATCCCTTCAGCGGTACGTTCGACGGCAACGGCTATACCATCACCGCAACGATTACCGACAACAGCAACGGCGGTACAGCCCTCTTCTGCTATATCAACAATGCCACCATCAAGAACCTCACCCTGGCAGGTACTATCACCGGCAATATGCACGCAGCCGCCCTGGTGGGCTTCTCGAAAGGTGTGGACAACAAGATACAGAACTGCACCGTGACGGCCAACGTGAGCGGCGACTCGCATATCGGTGGCATCGTGGGACATGCCCTTAGCAGCAATATCAGCATCACGGACTGCGTGTTCAGCGGCTTGATGACGGGTGGCGGCACTTTCAAGGGTGTCTTTGTCGGCTGGGGTGACAGCGGCAACTGGACTGTCACCGACTGTCTCTACGTCATGGCCGACGGTCAGAATACCGGTAATCTCGATATGGTAAATAACAACGGCACCCTGAACGTGGAGCGTTGCTACAAGACCACCAGTGCGGGTTCATACGGTACGCAGGCCTACGTTGCCTACGGTGGTGAAATCTGCACAGGTTTATTAGCAACGATTCGCGGTACGGCAGTATATGGCAGGGCCTGCCCCGTCAGCGGCGTTGATACCTATTACAAGCTAGGAAACGGAGTCAGCATCACGCCCGCCGTGAAGGACGGCGAGCCCCCCCTAGCCTTAGGCACTCACTATACGGCTAAGCTGAATGATGCAGCCGTAACTGCGTTCCCCATCAGCATCAATGCGAATGGCTATCATACGCTGACGCTGACGGGTATAGGTGACTATGTCGGTGAGAAAGTTGTCCGGTTTGTAGTATTAGGCGACGGCGACCCTCAAAACGTCACCAGCGAAACGACCACGATGACATCAGGAACGTATAAGGTTTATTTCGACACGACCATCCCGTCGCGCATCATCATCACAGGCTATGTCGTGCTGAATCTTGGCGAGGGCACCACGCTCACCGCCCCGAAAGGCATCGAACTGAGCAGCGGCAACAACGCCAACCTGACCATCAACGGACCTGGTGCGCTGACCATCAACGACTGCAAATGGAACCAGTCTGGCATCGGAGCCAGTAGTGTGGGAACACTCGTCATCAACGGCGGTACCATCAACGTTACTGGTGGGCTTCAAGCCGCAGGTATCGGTGGTTACACAAATAATAACATCGGTGGCACCATTATCATTAACGGTGGCGTGGTGAATGCCACCGGCGGTAGCCGGGCTGCTGGCATCGGTGGTGGAGCTAAATATGGGGATGGTGATTATGGAAAATGTGGCGACATCACCATCAATGGAGGCCAGGTGACTGTCACGGGTGGCTCAGATGCCCCTGGTATCGGGCCTGGCTGTAATGGAACAGCCAGCGGTACGCTGACGCTCGACTGGACCAACCCCACGGACTTCGTCTATAGCAGCGACTACGCGTTGAACAGCATTACCTTTGTCAAGGACTTCCTGCTCAGTGGCACAGATACCAAAGCTACCAGCAGCAATATCGGTGGCCAGAAAATCGTACCCTATGTTGCGGATGCCGTTACGCTGACCGACGGTGAATCCTACACCTTTACGTCGAGTTTCGCAGTCAACTCCGCTACCTACCGGAAGACGCTCGGCGAGGACCGCATAAACAAACATCAGGCGTGGCTCGTGCCGTTCGACTATACCATCACTGCAGACGATACGGAGAAGTTCGACTTCTACAAAATCAACATGATAGCCAACGCTCCTGATCCGAGCCAGAATGCCGGCGACGACATCTGGGTGTTCCTGAAGAAGGTGGACGCAGGCACCGTGCTGCATGGCAACATGCCTTACGTCTATAAACCGAAGGAGGCCGTGACGGACTATGCGTTCACCACTGAGAATGTTGTGATGAAGGCGAAGCAGACAGATGAAATAGCCACCATGCAGACCATGGAGGACACCTACACCATCTTCGGCACCTACGGCCCCACGACGGCCACGATCCAGGATCCGTTCTACTATGTCAACAACCAGGGCAGCATGAGCCTTGGCAACTCGGTAACGGTAGGCGCCTTCCGTTGGATCATGCGTGTGGAGAGCAAGTTTGGCGGCACGCCGTCGAATGCGGCTTACGTCCGCAGGATAGCCTTCTTCGATGGTGAGGATGGCGAGGAGAACGGCACGACGGGCATCAGCGATGTCAGAAGTGAGATGTCGGATGGTACAGGTGAGTTCTACGACCTGCAGGGCCGCAAAGTGAAGCAGCCCAGGAAGGGCCTGTATATCCTGAACGGACGCAAGGTGATTGTCAAATAACTAAATGCATACACAATGATGAAGAGAAGAGAGTATGTGAAGCCCACGATGCTCGTGGTGAAACTGCAAAACCGGCTGTAACTGCTCCAAGCCAGTTACGACGTAATTCCGCCCGGTCTGCCCAACCTCCCTCCGGCTTAGGCGCGGGATGACAGACAAAGCGGTGGGTCTGTTCTTGCACGTTTTATCCGTTTTGGATAATCTTTTTGGGGATATAACATGTTCAGTAGGTCAAGCCGACAAAGAATGTTTTATGACTGCGTTATATTCTCCACACAACTGATTTATGCATCCGTGTAATGGAGAAGAATGTGGATGCCGTTAATCAAATGTAAGGACTGTGCGTATAGTTTTTCCTTTGAGAAATTCGGCTTTGGATCATTGAGAATTTCGGGAAAATCCATATAGCCGAGCAAAATAAAGCCAAATTACCGAACAATATTCAGCCAAATTACCGAACAATATTTAGCCAAATTACCGAATATAAATAAAAAGTGACAACCTTTTTCAGTTGAAGTCTGTCTTTGATGGAGAAAAGCGGGTGTAGTAAACCTGACTAATGGATTGTTTGATTAGTACATATTGAGATTTTCGGCATATACAGGATTTGGCTCTTTGAGAATTTCGGCATATTTCAACAACAAACTTTTGAGAATTTCGGCATTTTTATTTCTTTTCCTTTGGTAATTAGGATTTTATAGCTACCTTTGCACCGAATAAAAATAAATAATATGGCAGAAAGGATATTTAGACGCAAAATCTATGAACAAATGCTGAATTGGAAACAAAATCAGCACGGGACAACCGCACTTCTTATCAGAGGTGCAAGGCGTGTCGGTAAATCCACTGTTGCCGAGGAGTTTGCCCGACGTGAATACGAGAGCTACATATTGGTTGATTTCTCAAAGGCAACGCCAGCAATACACCGTTTGTTTGAAGATGTCTCCAATCTGAACTACATCTTCACCCAGCTGCAACTTAATTATCGAAAAAGCCTGAAACCACGCAAGTCTGTCATCATCTTTGATGAAATACAAAAGCAGCCATTAGCCCGGCAAGCCATTAAAACGCTTGTGGCCGACGGACGCTACGATTATATAGAGACTGGCTCTCTGTTGAGCATCAAGCGTAAAAGAAAGTCAGCAGGCAACTCCGGGCAACAGAAAAACATTCTCATTCCCAGCGAGGAAACACGCCTTGATATGTATTCTATGGACTATGAGGAGTTTCGTTGGGCATTGGGAGATGACCAAACAATTCCCCTTTTGCGAACAATGTTCAACAGTCTGAGTCCGCTGAGTGATGATACTAATCGTCGTATGATGCGCGATTTTCGTCTGTATGTTTTGGTTGGAGGCATGCCCCAAGCTGTCAATGACTACCTTGATACTCACGACATGAGTATTGTCGATCAACGCAAGCGTAGCATTCTTGACCTCTACGATGAGGATTTCTACGACTTGGACCCATCAGGTCAAACCTCAGATTTGTTTCACGCCATTCCTGCTCAACTAAGCAGTAACGCATCTCGCTACCAGGTTAGTAGCGTGATTGATGGAGGAAAACTGGATCGTTTGAGAGGCCAGATAAATATCCTCAAAGATTCCATGACCGTCAATATAGCTTATCATGCTAACGACCCAAGTGCAGGACTGGCATCACACATCAACCGCGACCAGTTCAAATTGTTCTGTGGAGATACAGGGCTGTTTGTCACTCTCGCTTTCTGGGACGATAAATTTACAGAGAATGTCATTTATCAGAAATTGCTGAGTGACAAACTGAAAGCTGATGTGGGCTACGTCTATGAGAACGTGGTGTCGCAGATACTGACAGCTACTGGGAATAAGTTGTATTACCACACGTGGCCGACACCATCGGGCAAACACAACTATGAGATAGACTTTCTGTTGTCCCGTAAAGCTAAAATCTGTCCGATAGAAGTCAAGTCATCGACATCTAATCTTCATGTTTCCATAGATGAATTCCAGAAAAAGTACTCGGCTCGCATCCTGCAACGATACATCCTTCACTCGAAAGACATTCGCAAAGAGCGGGACTTGATATTGCTACCAATGTATATGTCAATGTTTCTTTAGATATTAATCAGCCTATATGATAACTTACAATTCTGTATTTATTTTTTTTCGACGAACATAGGATTCGTAGAACACACCGAACTTTGCATCCGAAAATAAAAGAAACTGGTTATGGAGAAAAGTCAAGTCAATGAAAAAATATGTGCTTACATTAGTCGAGAACAGTGATGCAACACTTAGTGTTCGTTGATGCTACCTCGGATTTGTATGTTTTTTTCGTATCACCCTCGCTATTACCTCTCTATTCCCTCACATTAACTTCGGTTGTTGTGCGTTATATGTACAGTATATGTACAGTATAGTACTGTACAAGTAGTGTACAAGTACTGGACATATACTGAACAAATATAGACGTTGGTGTGACGCAGAATAGGTTTAGAATAGTCTCTGTAATATCAGTAAAGATAAAAATGTCGGATTATTTTTGTGTTTAACATTTTTTACGTAGATTTGCGGCGGAATTTCAAGCGAAATGTTTTGATGACATCCCACTGTGGATGTGTCGTAGTGTGCAGTGACCGCCGGCGGGCGGCGTGCCAACAGGCTGATTCCCTGAAATAAAGACAGACTTTTTAATCAACTTTTTAATAAGTTATTTACTAACATTTTTAACACTTTAAAACTATGAAAAAATTTACTTTTTCTTTCAAGTCGCTTCTTGTGGCGTGCGGTCTGCTCATAGGAAGCGCAAATGCGTGGGGAGGTGTGACAAACATTTTTAGCCAAGACTCATGGGTACATACTCATCCTGGAGCTGGACAAAATGGCGATCGTAGCAGTTCGTTGAGTTTCACGGAAACTTCGTCTATTGATGATAACTGGACAGCAAGTTTTGACGTTACAACGTCATCAACAAACTCAAGGACAAATGGAGCGAGAAATTTCCAAGTTGCTCTTCTTTCTGCTTCTGCAACATCATTTCCTTCAAATGCTTTAGCTACTTCTAATGTACTTTTGGGCGCTAATTTTATTACAACTTCGAATACAGATTACAGTTCGTTCCCATGTACCATCACAGTAAATGATGTTGCAGAGGCTGAGACAGTAACGTTAAGTCATGGAACCAAATATACATTTAGCGTGTCAGTAAATGGAACTTCCATGACTGTGTCAATCAAGAATGGAGCTACATCTGTCTTTTCCAAAAATGTTACTCTTGCTGCATTTGTTAAACCGAAGGGTATATATGATTTACTTCCTCGCCCTTATAATGCTGGTTGGGGCGTCTATACAAATACCTATGCTGATATCAGCGTTACAAAAGAAGTGACTGCAGAGGAAGTTAGTACACCAAGCATTGGTGTATCATACAATGGTGCTAATCGTACAGTAACAATTACATCAGGAGTGTCATCCGAAAGTAATGCCGTTACAACATATTATACTACAGACGGTGGAGACCCTACATCAAGTAGCAGTGTTTATTCTGCTCCTTTCGATGTTGATGCTGATTGTACGGTTAAGGCAATTACCATAGCAAATTCGACATCTGTAGCTTCAACGATAGCCAGTCAGGGTGTTACTGTTGGAATACTTAAACTTGCTACACCGACATTTGCAAAGACAAGTTATGCTGATGGCAAATATACTGTTACTATGACATCTGATCAGTCGGGGTTGGCATATCCTCCAGTAAGTACTACTCTTTATTATTCTATCGGTGGAGCAACACCTGTAGCATATTCTGCACCTTTTGAATTCGAAGCAGGCTCTTCGGTATCAGGTTATGTTTCTGCAGATAAATATGACAATTCAGAGGAAGCCGCATTAACATCTGCAGTTCGTCCAGTTTTGTCAGAGGTTTGGTATATTGATTTCGCAGGGCAAGCATCTGAAGACAAGGGTGGTGTGACTGTTGGCGAAACAGCTTTTGCTGCAAACGGCGTTAATTTTGGTAATATTACTTCTACAGGGTTGACATCAAATGATAATTTTGGTGTGAAAACTGGCTCATCTTGGTTGCTTCGCAATAGTTCAAGAGGATTGTACTCATCGAATGGTTCTGGCACACCAGTAGGTATTCAAGGACTTAAAGAAGGTCAGTATATTAAGATGGTTGTTTCAGGTATGACAGGCTTATCTGTATCTGATGCCGCATCTTTAGTTGACAATATGTCAACGAATACAGAAAAGTATATTATTGCAGATAAGGATGGCAATGCAAACATCAACTTTGACCGTTACGGATACATTAAGTATATTGCGGTGTGTGATGTAGTAACTACCGTCCCTGTAACAATCTCCGCTGCAGGTTATGCAACATTCTCTTCAACTTATGCACTCGACTTGACTACTGCAAATACTCCAAGTGGATTAACTGCATATTACATTGACAAGGATGATTTGACTGCTGGCAATGCTCCATTCACTACTATCAATCAGACAGTAGCTGCAGGCGAGGGAATACTTCTCAAAGGCGCAGCTGGTACATACGACATCAAGGTTGCAGCTACAGGCACTGCTCTTACAGACAATGCTCTCGTAGCAACAGATGGTACTGCGATTGCTGATGGTAACTATGTATTTGCATACGAGACAGCTAATCCATCTACTACGGCTGGATTCTACTATGTTTCTACTGCTACAGCCCCAGTTGCAGCAGGTAAGGCATACCTCGACGGTTCAAAGGTTCCAACAGGAGGTGGAGTAAAATCCTTTATCCCATTCGATGGCACAGCTACCGGAATCGAAGCTCCTGCTATTGCAGAAGAGACAGAAGAAGATGGCATTCTCTATAACATAGCAGGACAAGTAGTATCTAAGGACTACAAGGGAATCGTGATTAAGAACGGAAAGAAGTTCATTAACAAATAAATCTAAGGAGGAAACATACAATGAAGAAAATATATAAAGCACCACTCACAGAAGTGGTAAAGGTAAATGCAGAGCAGATGATCTGCGTATCTGGTGAAGGATTTTCATTAAGCGAAAGCAACGAGTATAATAGCGGCTCAATGCAAATCGGTGGCTTAGGCGACGAACAATACGACGACTTCGACTGGTAAACATTCATTGCCCTGCGAACCCTTTTCCGTTCGGTGCGGAAAAATAAGCAGGGTGAACAGGAAGTTTGATTTGATCTTACACCCTCAGCCGTTTCTCCTCCTCTGATAAAGGAGAGAGGACGGCGAGGGTATCTCGATAAAAACTGACGCAAGTCAGAATGTTTCATATTAGTTAATAAAAATGCCTACAGACGTGTTGTGAGATACGGGGCAGGTTAAAATTATAGTACTGAAAACTAATTAATATGTTGATTGAACTCCTGCGCAGCGATGTGCGGGAGTTCTTTTTAGCTATGCCCGGCATGGGCATATGCTATAGGGTGCAATCTCGCACGAGCCTTGATACTTTATTGGGTACTCGATAAGTGGCAAATCTTTCAAAAAAAGTCGAGTATATTTGTGGATTAGAGAAATAGAATATATCTTTGCACCAACAGAATGATACCGAGTTGACGCTCCTTCTGCTTGACACGGGAACCCTTTCTGATGTCTTTTAAATTCCAAACTATCTTTTCTAAAACCCTAATGAAGCTGTAGTTTGCAATAAGGGAGTAACTTTTAAATATATACATATATGAACAAAAACGAAAGATTTGTTGTTACGATTAACCGTGAAGTAGGAAGCGGTGGACACACCGTGGCTAAGAAGCTGGCAGAGCGACTCGGCGTGTCGTTGTATGACAAGGTGGTTATTACAGCCATGATTGAAAAGTATGGACTCAGTGTAGAGGAGATAGAGCGCCTGAAGGGACGCAAGAACCATTGGTGGAGTGATTTCAAGTTTGCCATGGGGATAGGCTCGGGATTTGATAAGTTGTCGGGCGGTATGTCAGACGGCGGTGTTCGCGACATTGACATCACGGACGATATGTTCCTTACGGAAATGAAGATGTTGAGAGAGTTTGCCGAGGACGAGTCGTGTGTGATTGCAGGACGGTGTGCTTTTTTCATTTTGCGCAATCATCCGAACCACCTGAGTGTGTTCATACAGGCTTCCAAAGATTTTCGTGTGGATAGGGTAGCCCGGAAGCAGGGGCTGACCAAAAAGGAGGCAGTTAAAGTAGTAGAAACGGTTGATAAGATGCGTGAGAACTATGTGAAGAAATATACGAATACTTCACGATACGATACCCGCAATTATGATGTAGTGCTCAGTGCCGATGGTAAGACTGAGGACGAACTGGTAGATATAATCATGCAGTATATAGAGTCGAAGGTCTGAAGTCTGAGGGCTGAGGTCTGAGGGCTGAAGTATTTCCATTTTTGAGTAGATTTTATGTTTAAAAATCAGCGAAATTCAAAAATATTTTCTCGTTTTCGCTGATTTTTAAGCAAAAGATGCATGAGTCTAAAATAAAAATTGTTGAATCAGGGGACGGTTCTCTGATCCGTCAGTGAGGCCTCGCCGCACGGCGGAACCCCGCCCGCACAGCTCCCACGGAGAGGGCGGCCTCCCCGCACGAAAGAACAACAGATTCAGAAAAAAGACGACTCGGAAAACATGGACATACCCGTCATGCCACACCCGACCCGACACAACAGGATATCCCCTCTTCCGATGAACCTGGAATGTAGAACTGAAATGAACCCCGAAAGTCAGGCCAAAAACTTTCGGGGTTTTCAATTATTGAATACATCCTCTTTACCTTTATCAGAACCCATAGTACTTCGTCAGTAAGTATGTCCGATTCCAGTCGGTAATCTTTCGTTGTGCTTCCTTTTCGGGATGGATATTGAATTCATCAAAGACCATTACTTTTTTGTCTTTCAGGTCGTAGAGCGGCCAATCCTTAGCCTTTCCGTCCGGCGATATATCAGCACTGATTGAGGGGTTGCCGGTTTTTGCAAACTGCACCCACATCTTTCGCATCGTCTTTGAGAAGGTCTCGTCGAAAGGTCGTCCAGTGTCGCCGTCGAACTCCGGGTGCTTGAACAGAGGAGCAAGTGCCATGCCGTGACCGCATTTCATCATCGGCAGGGCGGATTCTACGGTGAAGTAGTAGGTGAAGGACTTGCCTCCGGCTCTGGTCTGTTCTTCCGACATACGGATGCACGGCGCACAGAATATCATCTGGCTGAACCATTTGCAGTACGGCTCGTAGTCTTCCCCCTTCACATCGTTCCAGTAGCTCTCCACCAAGGCTTTCTCCTCGTCGGTCATCTGAGCAAGTTTCTTTGCCTTGCTCTCGGCGAAGCACTTGATGAAAGGCTCCGGTCCGCCCATCGTCACAAGAAAGAAATTCATCTCGTCCTTGTTGACGCCTTGCAGGAACGTGATGTCCTTCACGGCTCCGCCAGCTACGGCTGCCCATGGGTCCTTAGGCAGGAGCCGTCCGTCTCTTTCCGGAACCGTTCTCAGGGGGAGCAGTTCTGTGGCTGCAGCCACCAGATCCTGAGCATCCATCTTCTGGAGGTCGGCGACGGTCTTGCAGCCCAGCGCCTCCATCAGTTCATTCGTGGCGGCAACGGCTGCTTCCGTAGGTATCGACAGGCAGGGGTTGCCGCTCAGGGCGATGACCTTGTTGAAATATTGGTGCGAGCCTTCGACCAGCGACAGACTCGTTACGCTGCCTCCGCCGGCTGATTCGCCCATGAGGGTCACGTTATCGGGGTCGCCGCCGAAGGCTGCGATGTTCTCATGCACCCACTTCAGGGCCTTCAATTGGTCCATGAGTCCCAAGTTCTGGGCATCGGGATAGTCCTTTCCGTCGGGCAGGTGCGACAGGTGCAGGAAACCGAGCACACCGAGCCGGTAGGCAGCGGAAACGACGATGACATCGGGGTTCTCCTCTACGAAGTTGTGGAAGTCATAAAGCGGATCAACCGTTCCGCCGTAGGCGTAGGCACCTCCATGAATCCATAGGATGACAGGCTTCTTCTCAGCAGGCGCTTTGAGGGGCTTCCACACATTCAGGTAGAGGCAGTTCTCATCCTGATAGTAGTACGATGAGACTTCAATCTCCGGCTGCGGGGCGCTCTTCGCATTGTAGTAGGCCTCATACACGCCGCTGTCGGGCACGACATCTGTCGGTGCCTTCCAACGCAGTTCCCCTACGGGCTGCTTGCCGACATACGGAATGCCCCTGAACACGATGGTGCTGTCAGCCAGCCTGCCGACAAATGTGCCGTTGATGCACTTCACGGCAAGCGACCGGTCGTAGTTGCCGTCTGTTATCTCTTTGTTCTCGCCGTAGAAGGCTCTTACTTTCTCCTTCATCTCCGACGCGTCCATCTCCTTAGCGGAATTGCAGCCTGTGCAGCCTGTAGCGACAAGCGTTGTGGCACACGCAAGGATGGCGGCAAGCAACCATAGTTTACTTTTCTTCATACGTCAGTTCGTTTAGTGTGTCCGTTTACTGCTCAAATACCTTCTTTCCCTCGAAGTAGGTTGCAGCAGGCTTGGCCTCGTGAATCTCTTTCACCGGACAGGTCAGCACATCCTTCGTGACGAGCAGGAAGTCGGCATACTTGCCGGTGCTGATGCTGCCCCTTTCGTTTTCAAGGAACATCTGCTTGGCTACGTTGATGGTCAGTGCAGCAAGGGCCTGTTCGCGAGTAAGGCATTCTTCCTTCCACCAAGGCTTGGCTTGCTCGGGCTGATACTCACCAGTCATCGTAATCTCCATGATGCCGAAGGGGTCGTCGGGACTGCCGCTCAGAGCAGGGAAGTCTGAGTGCGAGGACACGTTGACACCGTAGTCGAAGTACGATTTCATGGGATAGCCCTTGTCCTTCAGACCTTCAGGCAGTGTCTCCATCAGTTCCTTCTGCAAGTCTTCGGTGGCATGATGCCAAAGCATGCCTGCAGTGACCTGTATGTTGTGTTCTGCCATGCGCTGGATATCAGCTTTGTCGGCACTATAGACGTGAACCAGCGTGTTGCGCATCTCGTCCTTTCCGCCATTGATGTAGGCGTTGACGATGCGGTTTACACCTTTGTTGCCCATCACGTGTACGTGCATGGTGATGCCTTTTGCGTTAGCCTTGCGGGTGATGTCAGTCAGCTCTTCTTCCGACCAGTTGGGAATGCCCTGCTTTCCACCGGGGTAGAGCGGGTCAACGAATCCTGTGCCGCTCTCTACCGTGCCATCGACGAAGAGCTTGAGCCAGTTTGTCTTGATGTGCGTAGATTCAAATTTCTTTGTATCGACAGCCTTTTCCAGGGTCTTATCCACGTCCATCCAGCTGTCTATCTCCCATGCTGTGCCCAGCACGAAGTGCATGTCGCCAGCCTCGTCCATCTGCTTGGCTGCCTCATAAAGATTGTCGTTGAAGAAATAGGAGGAGTAGCCGTCGAGGTACATCGTGTACCCTTCCGACAGCAACTGCTTCTGGATCTTTACCATGTTAGCCTTTGCTATGTCAACGGAGAAGAGGTCCTCATTGTCCAGGAAGGAGCGCGTGTAGGTTCCTGCCTGCTCTTTCAGATAGCCGGTAGGCTTGCCGTCGGCCCCCATCACAATTTCGCCGCCGCGTATGTCTTTGTCTTTCTTGAGCACCGTTCCGTCAGCCTTCATGATGCCGGCATTGACCAGTGCGAGCGTGTTGACCAGTCCCTTATGACCTTCCTCGTCCGCGAAGTAGATGGGAATGTCGCTGCAGATGGCATCCAGCTGCTGGCGGGTAGGCATGTTCTTCTGGAAGTCAATCACGTTCCATCCGCTGCCGAAGATAGACTTAGCACCTGTCTCCCTGGCCTTCTTGACCGCAGCGGGAACGATTTCGGTCAGGAATGTGTTCACATCGACATCCATGCTCATGACTGTTCCGACTGACTGTATGGCATAGCCCAGCGAGTAGTGGGCGTGGCCGTTGCCGCAGCTGGGCATTACGAGTCCCTTGCCTGTGTAGTCTATTACCTCGGTCTTGCCTTTCTCCACGTAGGCTTCGGCTCCCGCCTTGTCGCCCACGTAGATGTACTTGCCGTCTTTCACGGCAAAGGCCTCGACGACCTGATTGTTCTCGGACGTGAAAACTTTGCCATAGACCACGAGGTCGGCAGTTGGTTTACTCTTACAGCTGGTCAGAACAGCCGTTGTGCAGCAAAGAAGGATGGCTGCAAGCATCCATAGTCTACTTTTTTTCATACATTACATTATTTAGGATGTTATGACTATTCTGTTTCCTTTACAAAGCAGGCCACCAGTCCATAGGTAATGGTGGGGCGGATCCATATTTCCGTCATGTAATAGGGTGTTGTCTCGTCTACAGCCTCAATGAGAATATCGTAGTTGTAGAGTGCCGCAATGATGACATCGACGACAAAGATGAACCACAGGTCGCCCTTGGAATAACTCTTCCAGTCCTTGCGGGCATAGAAGTATGTGAGCATGAGGAGTAACCACACCGAAAGGGTAAGACATGTTATCTGAAGAGCGTATGTAGCCAAAGGAGGTTTAAAAAGAATGTCACGCAGCAACACCGTCATGCCCATGCATATCGAGCTCCAATAGTTGAAATGATCTGTGCTAATCCGGTTGAAGAAATACAACCACATCATAACTATACAGGCGACGTAAAACATGTTGAGGACGATTTCTTCTCCAGCCTCATACACGCCAAATAGGGCTACGGCATAAAATGTAATCCCTACCGAGATCATGGCTGACAAGGCAGTCACGACTACGTTAAAGATGTTTGTTTTCTTTTTGAATCTTATATCCATAAATGAAAGCGCACGTATTTTTTACTCATTTTTTTACTCATTTGGCTTACCGTAGACCTTCTTGCCCTCGAAGTAGGTGGCGGCGGGCTTCGCCGTATGAATCTCGTTTTCCGGGCAGGTCAGTACGTCCTTGGTGACGAGAAGGAAGTCGGCAAACTCATAGCAAAAAATCCTTTCTTTTTGACTGGTGATATTAGTTTTTTTGAATTGTGGCGCATAGTTAGGCAATTCACGTGAAAAACACAATAACTCTCGCGTAAAGAAAGTAATGATTTTACGATTCAGAAAAAGATTTTACGATTCTGAAAGTTGCATCCATTCCGTAGGGGTCACTCTCTTCAGCTGCTTGAAGGCTGCGCTGAATGTGCTATAACTGCGAAATCCGCTTTTGTGTGCAAGTTGTTGTGCTGTCGCTGGCTGATGAGTTCTTGCTGCTTCCTGATAAAGACTGATGAAATGGCGGATTCGCAGTCCGTTGATGTATGTATTGTAGGTGATGCCCTGTGCGGCAAAGTGTTTGCTGAGATACGAACGGTTCGTTCCAATCCGCCTGGCGAGTTCGGATAGGGAGATGTCGTATTGCAAATAGAGTTGCGGGCGCTCGCAGTACTGTTCCAGCAATGGGCTGATGTGGTTGCGAATGGATAGTGATGTGTCATTGTCTCCCGATGGCTCTGCAGTGTCAGCATCCTCTTCTGTCTCGTTCATGTTAATGCTAAGGTCACTCAGTGTTTCTACCCGCCACAGGAGGTAGCATACGAGTGTAATATCTATCATCTGAATGACGAACTCGTATAACGGACCGCCGATTTCAAATATGTAGATGCTGAATCCAAACATAATGACAATAAGAACTGCGAAACTCTGCCACACCTCCTTATGTTCAAGATCGGCATAGTTGTCGCGCAACCAGCGTCCGTATCTTCTCACTTCCACTGTCATATAAATGATTAAGGCGGCGACCATTAACAGGAAATAGCCATAGACCAGTGGTAAGAGGTCGTTGCTACGCCTGCTGATGCACAATGCCAATGCAATGACAAGTGGGGCTGCTATCACACAGATAGGCCACAGGGGTCGTCTGCGGTCTTGCAGCGTAGTGAACATGACGGCTATGGATATTGGTAAAACCGTTATGCAGTCAAGCAGTCCGCCTATTAGGTCATATAGCATCAAGTCGTCTGGGGAAGACTGGAAATATATAGGCAGATACCATAGGTGGCTCAAGGTTATGGAAGCAAAGAAAGCTGCCGTCCACCGGCACAAACGTTGTGGCGGCTTGATGTCGGGTGCAAAGGCCTTGCCTTGACGAAATAGCAGATAGCAGCATGCGCTCAAGCTAAACATTGCAGCGCTGCCGTAAAGCATAAAGAATATGGCATCAACAATCTGTCCCATTTCGCTGCGAAGGTACCATTTTTTTAATAAAACTCTGCTTTTATGAGGTGATATTTTGAAATAATTACATTCCTGCCAATATGAGTTTTAAGTAACTATGGCTGTCGCCATTGTTGTCGGCGCAGTCTTTCCTACAGCCTGTTCTGATGAAGATAATGGCGATAAACAAGCAGATTCCAGCGGTGTAAGCACGTCGCTTTTGGTAGCTACAGACCGGCATGAGGCTGGTGAAGGCAATAATCTGGCTGTCGCGGTACAGATGGCTGTCAGCCGTTTTGATGCCGTCACTCCAAGCGTAGTGTTGCTGGGAGGTGACTATGTAGGCAGAGGACCTGACAGAGGAGAAACCGGGCAGCCGGCTTTTACACTTGCTGACTTGCGTAAGGAAATTTATCGTACATTATCGCCCGTGGCTACAGATGTGCTTTTTACATATGGGTCGCACGACCAGGCTTGTGTAGATGGGTATCAGGCTTTTTTCAGTGGTCCGCGACGTTGCAATGGCTATTATGTATATGGAATCAGTTATGCACAGATGGTATTTGATACCGATTCCTTAACCCGTGTTGCTGTTGCACTCTACGAGGAACAGGAGAATGCAGAGGGGGAAGGAGGTGCGGACTCCATGCCTGAAAACGAAGAATCTAAAGAGACCCCGAGCGAACCGGCTGGTGGAGAGGGTGGTGGAGGCAATCCGTCAGGGCTGCCGCCGGAACCAAAGGGCGGAGTGAGAGCGTATAACGGTATTGATGTTGTCGATCCCTTCGGTATTTCTGCAGAATCGGCTACTGCCCGATTTACATCATGGGTATCGACACTTACCGACAATGCCCCTATCGTGGTGATGAGTCATGTGCCTATGCATGCCCATAGAAACGACAACCCTGGCGGAGCCAGTTGGTTCGATGCCTTGAGCCGCGCAGCAGAGAAGCACGATATAATTTTCTTCTTCGGACACAACCATTCGTTAGAGGAACGCGGCGACAGCCTTGACCAGTATTGTTACCTTCTCACGGCAGGCGATAGCATAGACATACAGGGAAATGGCGTACAGGGAGTGGAACGCAAAAAACTGAACTTTACATACGCTAATGCAGGGTATCTGAAATTAGGCAGATGTACGCTTGTGACCTTCTCGGACACTGATGGTGACGGATGCCACGACAAGGCAGAGTTGCGACGCTTCAATGTGCTCGGCGATGTCGATTCGCGTTTTGGCATGACCGACAAACGTAATCCCTATACTCTGAAACTTCAGTCCCGTTAGGTGTAATTCCTTCCTTTATGTGACATTATATGTTACCTTCTTCTGAATCGTATGAACGTGAGAAGAAGAAACAGGGCTATGATACCAAACGCAAGCGATATCAGCTCACTCCTTGTGAATCCAACCACGAGGAATGTGAAGAATGACACCATGGCTACTGTCAGGGCATAAGGCAGTTGGGTAGTGACGTGGTTCATGTGTTCACATTGTGCTCCAGCCGATGACATAATGGTAGTGTCGGAGATGGGGGAACAGTGATCGCCGCACACAGCACCTGCCATGCAGGCAGATATGGAGATAATCATGAGCTGTTGATCAATATCTTGGAAACATGAAACTACGATGGGGATGAGTATGCCGAATGTACCCCATGATGTTCCTGAGGCAAAAGCCAAACCGACGGCAACAATAAATATGATTGCGGGTAGGAAACTCATCAGCCCGCTGGCAGAGTGTTCCATAAGGCTGGCTACATACGTTGCTGCTCCCAGATTGTCGGTAGTGTTTTTCAGTGTCCATGCAAATGTAAGAATCAGCATGGCCGGGACCATTTGCTTGAATCCTTCAGGCAGACAGTTCATGCAGTCGCTGAAAGACAGTGACCTGCGCATCAGGTAGTAGGCTATGGTGGTGATGAGTGCTACGGAAGAACCTAATACCAGTCCCACTGATGCATCGCTTGCGCCAAAGGCTTCGACAAAGCCCTTGCCGGAGAAGAACCCGCCTGTGTATATCATGCCGATTACACATCCGGTAATCAAAAACAGCACAGGGATTACAAGGTCTGA
The DNA here is from genome assembly GCA_002353575.1 of Prevotellaceae bacterium UBA2744. Classification (GTDB taxonomy): domain Bacteria; phylum Bacteroidota; class Bacteroidia; order Bacteroidales; family Bacteroidaceae; genus Minthosoma. Next base: position 50,352 of record DEJQ01000009.1, on the reverse strand, counting down.
CACTCTGCCTACTTTCCCTTCCTTTAGACAGCCTTCATCGGTTTGTTTGTCCTCGCTTGTGGTGAAGAGATCACCGTTTCTGGCATTGTTCTCGTTCTGAAGCATTGGACCATAGTCTATCTTCATAAGGATGATGAATACCATCATAGCCAGAGTCAGCAGCGCATAGAAATTATAGGGGATGGACTGGACGAAGATGCTCATGCCGTTTTCTCCCTTCACGAATCCTGATACTGCCGCAGCCCACGACGAGATGGGGGCAATGATGCAGATGGGTGCTGCCGTTGAATCGATCAGATAGGCGAGTTTCGCACGGCTTATCTTATGCTTGTCGGTTACTGGCCGCATGACGGAACCAACGGTGAGGCAGTTGAAATAATCATCGATGAAAATCAGACACCCCAACAGCATGGTTGACAGCTGTGCTCCTCTACGACTTTTGATGCGGTTGGATGCCCATGCTCCAAACGCAGCTGAACCGCCGGTTCGATTCATTAGTTGGACCATAGTGCCGAGAATAACCAGAAATACCAAAATGCCTACGTTCCACTTGTCGGCAAGTACGCTCATTACGCCATTGGGAAACAGCCGGTTGAGCCCTTCCACAAATTGGAAGTCTGCGTTGAGTAGTGCGCCTGTCACCATTCCAAGGAATAATGAGCTATATACTTCTTTGGTGATAAGTGCCAGTGATATGGCAATGATTGGTGGTGTCAAAGCCCATATGGTGTTCTTGACGGGCATGTGATTGATACCCACAGCATAGTATAGCCATCCTAAAAACATGATGACGGCTATCAGTGACAAATTAGTCATCCATTTGGGATTTCCGGGCTTTGTGGATTTTACGAGATTCATAATGATAATGGCTGGATTATAAGATTTGTATTTATTTACGGAAAGGATAGATTGTGGCTCCTATGCTCAAGGCACGGTTCTGATACAGATCGGCGAGCTGTATCCAGTTACCTGTGGGGTATCCTGCCAAATCATGGAATTCGGCGAAGATATTGACTTTCTTCCCGAATTGTTTGTTCAGTTTGACGGTGGCAAAGAGATGGGCAGGAAGGACGTCCATGGTGCGCTTGCTGGAATAGAGAAGCGTCGATGAGAGGCGGAATCCAAGAGGAAGATTAAGGACAGGTGCCAACTTGAGTGTTACGAAGTTGCTGTTCTCGGAGGCAGTGTTAGCACTTGCGTTTAAATGATTGTGGTAGAAATTGGCACCCATTGTCAGTTCCCATCGTCCTATCTTCCAGAAGACGGAGTTTCTGAAACCGAACTGCAGGTAGTTGGGACCGGGCAGATGGCTGTACCAGTTGCTTTCGACGCTGGTGTGGAAGAAGAAATTTTTCTGCTGGTAAGAGTAGCGCAATACTCCCTGGTGCACGATGTTTGTACTATATCCGGTTCCGGAATATTTCAGGGCTGTGGTCGGTGCTGACTCGTCTGTGAGGAAATCGCTTATCCCTGGTATGAAGAAACGACGGGTAAACAGGACCTGGAAGAAATTGCGGCCAGCCTTTAAGCCTGCACTGGCCAGATAGGAGTGGTTGTTGCGATTATGATTCCACAGACTGCGGTCGGCTGAGTCGTAGTGGCGATTCCAGAAGTTCATTAATCGAAAGCGGTCACCCAATGTAAATACCCATGGACCATGAGTGAAATCCAGTTGTGCATAGAAATCAGTCAGCAAGTATTGTTCGCGGTTATTGCCGATGTATAGTGTGTTTTCGTAATCCACCTCTGTACCTACCATAAGCCATAGGTCGGGGGTGAAGATAGGAGTGTTCAGCTCCACGAAAGCATAGGGGTATCTGTCGCCAAGCTTGCTGCCGTCGTATGCGTTTCTGGTGTAGTCGCTTCCCATCTCTGCATAGAGGATTGCATCATTCCTGAACGTATGAGAATAGGATAATACTAATCCGAAATAGCGACCATAGGAGGGGTGCTCAGCTGTCAAATCAGGGTTGAATAGTTTTGTCTTTCCGTTTTCATACTTTTGGAAAGCTTTCACGATAAGCCTGTCGCTGCCGCTCATTTTCCAGTCCAGGTTTAGATGTACGTTTTCTGCCAGAGAGCGATTGGTCATGCGTTGTATGTCGGTGGGATAGGCCTTGCCGTAAGAGGTTCGAACCATAGCATAGCCTTGTATGGCAAGTTTTTTGTTTCTGTTGGTAAAGTCGGTGTAGAGCATTCCGTTGCCGTAGGTGCTTCCTGTCACAGCGGCCTTACCGTCGGTCTTTACGTCTTCGCGGTAATAGATGTCTATCACACCTGTCGTGCCGCTTACTGCCTTTGCCACAGAACTGTTGCTGCATATCTGAATACGGTCGATTTCGCATGCTTTCACATTCGCTAAAAATGATTCCTCATCAGTGACGATGCCAATGTTATCGACACGCAAACTATATGGGAGGTGGTCTATTTCCTTTCCGTTGAGAGACAGAAATTCTGGACATGTGTTCAGTAGGTCCAATAGGGTCATCTCGCTGTCGGGGTTCATCTTGCTGACATGGATTACATATCGGTCACCTTGAAATTCTATTATTTCATTGTTGTCCGCAGCAAAAACATTTTGACTGTTTATCCATAAGGTACACAATAGTAAACTGTTTATCAGATAACGCTTTATATGTCCTGTTTGCATAATGATTAAAGAGGGTGTAATAGATTTCTTTTAAAATAATTTCTGCAAATATACGATTTTTGTTTCATTATTGAGTATCTTCGCGGAAAATTTGATTAAGAGTCTATTTAAAGGTTATCCTTGTGAATTTGTATGTGTGGTAAAAAAACGAAAATGACAATAATTATGAGATTGACAAAATTGTGGATGTTCGCCGCTATCCTTACAGTCAGCGGCGTCAGTGTGTTTGCTTCATGCTCAAAGGATGACGATGCTCCAGTCGTTACTCCGACAGCGAAGGAATATTTTACCCTTTGGAACCAGTGCGAGGCACTGACTGCACTGCAGGAATATGTAGAGGACGTGACCAATCCGAACTCGAAGAATTTCATCAGGCAGGAAGACCGTATAGCTACGTTTGATATGGACGGAACGTTCGTGGGTGAACTCTATCCTTCCTACTTCGAGTACAACCTACTGGAATATCGTGCCTTGGACGATGCTACCTACGAAGCACCGAAAGACGTGATGGAAACGGCACAGGAGATACGCGATTTCGTACGCAACGGCAAGAAACTGCCCGATCACTTCGACATGAAGCATGCCAGAGCTGCTGCCAAGGCATATGCCGGCATGACGCTTGCACAGTTCGATGCCTATGTCAAGGCATATGCAGCCAAGCAGGCTAATGGTTTTACGGGTATGACCTATGGTCAGAGTTTCTATAAACCCATGTTGCAGGTTTTTAAATACCTGAAGGACAAGGGCTTCACCTATTATGTAGTATCAGGCTCCGACCGTTTCATCTGCCGTGCGCTGGTGGAGGCTATCGGAATAGACCCTAATCGTGTAATTGGTATGGACGTGAAGTTGAAGTCAAGCAGTCAGGGCACAGAGGAAGGTGTCAACTATACAATGGGAAGAGAAGAAGACCTCGTGCGTACCGACGAACTCATCATAAAGAATCTGAAGACCAACAAAGTGCTGCAGATTACACAGGAGATAGGCAAGGTGCCGGTCCTGTCGTTCGGCAATAGCGGCGGTGATGTCGCTATGCATAACTACGCCCTGAGCAATACTAAGTACCGGACTGCTGCCTTTATGCTTATTGCTGATGATGAGGCACGTGACCACGCTAATCGCGAGAAAGCTCTTGCCCTGGGTGAGCAGTGGCGTCAGGCTGGTTATCACGTCATTTCGATGCGTGATGACTTCCGTACAATCTATGGTGACGGTGTGGTTAAGACCGACTTTACTTTTCCCTCTGATGTGAAGCCGCTGACGGAGTGGCAGGCTGGACGTACTGTCAGTGACAAGGATATTGAGGCTTTTGGCGGTGTAGATAAATGTTTTGCGGCAGATCCTATTCCTGATGGGGTTTGGCAGCGTATGCAGGGAAAGACATATAAGGAGAATCCGTATATAGGTAGAAGTGATTTACGTCACATTCGTGCCTTGCATTGGGACTATGATAAGCAGACACATGTGGGCGAGATGATTGTAAATAAGGAGATTGCAGATCGTGTAGTTGGGATTTTACGCCAACTCTACGATGCGAAATATCCTATTCAGCGGATGCTGTTGCCTGATGTGTATGACGCAGACGATGAAACTCAGATGCGCGATAATAACTCGTCGTGTTTCTGCTACCGCGCCATATCTGGTACAACTAAATTGTCGAAGCATGCTCGCGGTCTCGCAGTAGATATCAATACTCTTTATAATCCTTACTATAAGGATCGTGCTGACGGCTCACGCTATATTCAGCCCGCCACAGCCGCCGACTATTGTGACCGTACGTGGGATTTCCCCTACAAGATAGACCACGATGACCTGTGCTTCCGTCTCTTTACCGCTGCCGGCTTTGAGTGGGGCGGGGATTGGACTTCATGTAAGGATTTTCAGCATTTTGAGCTAATAGAATAGTTAATTATAGTTAAAGAATTGCGCTTTTAGGAGTTTTTTCGACTGTCGGAGAAAAAATATTCAGTGTAATTTGTGTTGTTCGGCGGTTTTTTCGTACCTTTGCACCACTTTTTGGAGTAGTGCGCGCCCTGCATGGGTGCAAGTATTACCTGCGCACGCAGGTTGCAAGGGTAATCGAAACACGAAGTATGCTGTAGTAGAATAGGCTGCCATAAAGGATTTTTATATTGGGTCGTGAGGACTTTTATGTAAGATGACAAGGTAAAAAATGGTGGTAGGCTACGAAGGCAAAGCAGCCAGGTTGTCAGAGGAAAAGAAAAGCTGCTGAATTGAATTTGAATTTTAATAGTAATAATATAATTTAAATTTTTAACAAAATGCCTACTATTCAACAATTAGTAAGAAAAGGTCGTAAGGTGTTGGTGGATAAGAGCAAGTCGCCTGCTTTGGATTCATGTCCTCAGCGTCGTGGCGTTTGTGTCCGTGTCTATACTACAACTCCTAAGAAGCCTAATTCAGCGATGAGAAAGGTCGCTCGTGTTCGTTTGACAAACAAGAAGGAAGTTAACTCTTACATTCCGGGTGAGGGACACAACTTGCAGGAGCACTCAATTGTTCTTGTACGTGGTGGTCGTGTAAAGGACCTTCCGGGTGTACGTTATCACATCGTACGTGGTGCGCTCGATACAGCTGGCGTGGCAAGTCGTACTCAGCGTCGCTCAAAGTACGGTGCTAAGCGTCCAAAGGCTAAGAAGTAATTCCGAAGCCAGGTGTTTAATCATAACGAAAACGAAAACTGAAGTTTTTAACCGAAAATGATTTGATTTGTTGGCAATGCTAAGGTTGAGTAAATGGTATGCACTTATAATTATATAATGTATGCCGTTGAAGAAACAAGATGCAACACAACCTCGAATCAACAGTAAAATCAAAACAGAAAAATGAGAAAAGCAAAACCAAAGAAACGTGTAATCCTGCCGGATCCAGTATATGGAGACGTAAAGGTTACAAAGTTCGTGAACAACCTGATGTATGATGGAAAGAAGAGTATCGCTTACTCTATCTTCTACAATGCGTTGAAGAGCGTAGAAAACAAGATGAAGAACGAAGAGCAGTCTTCGCTCGAAATCTGGAAGAAAGCTCTTGATAACATCACTCCACAGGTGGAGGTGAAGAGCCGTCGTATCGGTGGTGCTACATTCCAGGTTCCTACAGAGATTCGTGCTGACCGTAAGGAGGCTATCTCTATGAAGAATATGATTCAGTTTGCACGCAAGCGCTCTGGTAAGAGTATGGCTGACAAACTGGCTGCTGAGATTATGGATGCCTTCAACGAGCAGGGTGGTGCGTTCAAGCGTAAGGAGGATATGCACCGCATGGCTGAGGCTAACCGTGCATTCGCACATTTCCGTTTCTAATCGAGGCAACGAGGTAATTAGTTTAATAAGCAAAAAAGAAAGATAAGAATTTATGGCTAAGCAAGATTTGCACCTGACCCGTAACTTTGGTATCATGGCTCACATCGATGCCGGTAAGACTACTACATCGGAGCGAATACTTTTCTATACGGGTAAGACTCACAAGATTGGTGAGGTACACGACGGTGGTGCAACAATGGACTGGATGGCACAGGAACAGGAGCGTGGTATCACTATCACTTCTGCTGCCACAACAGCATATTGGAATTGGAATGGTAATAAGTACAAGTTCAACCTTATTGACACTCCGGGACACGTTGACTTTACTGCTGAGGTAGAGCGTTCACTCCGTGTGCTCGACGGTGCCGTAGCTACTTACTGTGCAGTAGGCGGTGTTGAACCACAGTCTGAGACTGTATGGCGTCAGGCTGATAAGTACAACGTACCACGTATTGGTTATGTAAACAAGATGGACCGTTCCGGTGCCGACTTCTTTGAGGTGGTTCGCCAGATGAAGGAAGTGCTTGGTGCAAACCCTGTACCTGTAGTAATCCCAATCGGTGCCGAAGAGAACTTCAAGGGTGTGGTTGACCTCATCAAGATGAAGGGTATCGTATGGCATGATGAAACTCAGGGTGCTGAATTTGATGTAATCGAAATCCCGGACAACCTGAGGGCAGAGGCTGAGGAATGGCGTGGTAAGATGCTTGAATCAGTGGCTGAGTTTGATGATGCTCTGATGGAGAAGTTCTTCGACGATCCTTCAACTATCACTGAGGATGAGATTATCTCTGCTATCCGCAAGGCTACTTGTCAGTTGGCTTGTACTCCTATGCTCTGCGGTTCTTCATTCAAGAACAAGGGTGTGCAGACTCTGCTCGACTATATTTGTGCTTTCCTGCCTTCTCCACTGGATACAGAGGCTGTGGTTGGTACAAATCCTGATACTAAGGCTGAGGAAGACCGTAAGCCGTCAGAGGATGAAAAGACTTCTGCTCTTGCATTCAAGATTGCTACCGACCCATACGTAGGTCGTCTGACTTTCATCCGTGTATATTCAGGTAAGGTCGAAGCCGGTTCTTACATCTATAATACTCGCTCAGGCAAGAAGGAACGTGTCAGCCGTCTGTTCCAGATGCACTCTAACCACCAGAATCCGGTTGACGTAATCAGTGCCGGTGACATCGGTGCGGTAGTAGGTCTGAAGGATATCCACACAGGTGATACTCTCTGCGATGAGGATGCACCAATCGTACTGGAGTCAATGGACTTCCCTGATCCTGTAATCGGTATTGCAGTTGAGCCTAAGACTCAGAAGGACCTTGATAAGCTTTCTGTAGGTTTGGCTAAGCTGGCTGAGGAAGACCCGACATTCACAGTGAAGACTGACGAGCAGAGCGGACAGACTGTCATCAGCGGTATGGGTGAGCTTCACCTCGATATTATTATCGACCGTCTGAAGCGTGAGTTCAAGGTAGAGTGTAACCAGGGACGCCCACAGGTTAACTATAAGGAAGCTATCACTAAGACTGTTAACCTCCGTGAGGTTTATAAGAAGCAGTCGGGTGGTCGTGGTAAGTTCGCAGATATCATCGTAAACGTTGGTCCTGTAGATGAAGACTTCGAAGGAACAGGTCTGCAGTTCGTAGATGAGGTGAAGGGCGGTAACATTCCAAAGGAATTCATCCCGTCTGTACAGAAGGGCTTCCAGGAGGCTATGAAGAATGGTGTGCTCGGCGGATTCCCAATGGACAGCCTGAAGGTTACTCTGGTCGATGGTTCGTTCCACCCGGTTGACTCTGACCAGTTGTCGTTCGAAATCGCTGCACGTCAGGCTTACAAGAACGCATGTGCTCAGGCTAAGCCGGTTCTGATGGAGCCAATCATGAAACTCGAAGTTGTTACTCCGGAAGAGAACATGGGTGACGTGATCGGTGACTTGAACAAGCGTCGTGGTCAGGTAGAAGGTATGGACAATGCACGTTCTGGTGCACGTATCGTTAAGGCTATGGTGCCACTGGGCGAGATGTTCGGTTACGTAACAGCTCTGCGTACTATCACTTCTGGTCGTGCTACTTCTTCAATGCAGTATGATCACCATGCTCCGGTTAGCAGCACTATCGCTAAGGAAGTGCTCGCTGAATGCAACGGACGCACAGATCTCGTATAAATAATTTAATGTTTAGGGTGCAGGCGAGCAAACGACTCTTTGCCTGCATACCCTTTACTGTTTAATCATAAAAAAACAAAATCACTATGAGTCAGAAAATTCGTATTAAGCTGAAGTCTTACGACCACACTCTCGTAGATAAGTCTGCTGAGAAAATCGTAAAGACAGTTCGCGCTACTGATGCTATCGTAAGCGGTCCTATTCCACTTCCTACTCACAAGCGCATCTACACTGTTAACCGTTCTACTTTCGTGAACAAAAAGTCACGTGAGCAGTTTGAACTTTGCACTTACAAGCGTCTGATTGACATCTACAGTTCTACAACTAAGACTGTTGACGCTCTGATGAAGCTTGAACTCCCTTCTGGAGTAGAAGTGGAAATCAAGGTGTAGTCTCCTAACAGAAGATAATATGTATAGAGGGTATGTTCATTCGGACATGCCCTTTTTTTGTTTGCACAAGATTGTACTGAACAAAATTTAAACGCCCTGTCCTCGCCCTCTCATATATTTTTTGCTGCTGTGCGTACGAAATTTTTTTGCTGTGCGTACGAACCGGATTTTTTTTGCTGATACCTCATTCGATACCTCTCTATCCCCGATGAATAATGGGATGAAGCCAGGTGAGGTATAGGCGAAAACCTCGAAAATCCTTAAATGTAGGTGTAGTTGTAGTATGATAGCATGATAGCATGAAAAAATTTTAGTTTCCTTTGCATTTTATATATAATGTCTTTATCTTTGCCGCGATTAGAAGAGTTGTCTTCTACTGGTGCTCTGCACCGTAACATAGTAAAAATAGAAGCGTTATGCTCTTTCTTGCAAGGCGAAAACGTAGGAAATTTTCAATCTTTGCAAAAAAGTTTTGAGGAAGGCTCGTGTGCCACACGTGCTACACCTTGAATAACAGAAGTGGAACATAGCGGCTTCACGCCTTGAGCGTGGAACTGTTATATCAACCATCTTTGTTATTCGGGTACTTCCTACGACCCTCGCCTTGAAGATGTGGACATACAGTTCCACGCTTCATGTATGAACCATAAAAAATCTCTACTTGGGACTGAAGAGGTTTAAACAACATGATGATGGAAGATACGCCTGATATACGCACAAATCTGGAATTTTACTGGAGCTACATAAGCGAGGTCCCAAATCGGACAATAAATTCATTTTATGTGGAATTGCCCAGTGGAGCTCGCATTAAAGGTCAAGAAGACATGTTAGGTAATTTGAAAACAACGATTTATTATAGTAGGACATACGAAGAGGAGGCATTGATGTTCCTTTATCTTGGTACGGATGTTTTTGACAAGCAGTGTGGTATGCTGAAAAATTATTATTCTGCAATGTTGAAAACGTTTCCCAAGTTCATTGAGGCATTAGATAACGGAGTAAATAATCGTTATTCTCGATATGCACTTGTTAAAATCCAGCAAAAGGGCGGCAGTGACGAGTCATTCTGGTGTATGGCAAATATTCTTGAAAATGTAAAAGAATTAGACATAAGGAATCCATACATTGAAAGGAAGTATAGTTATTTGTTTAATGCGTGCCAAGATGTCCTTTATGAAAAGAAAATGAATAAATTAAGTTATTGGGATATAATTTCAACAAATATGATTGCTTTTGCTAAAGGGTGTATAGGAACATATAGAATCAATGAGTCTTTTGACAAAATCGAAAAAATAATAAGTACTGAGTAAACTTCTTAAAGTAGACTCAAATAAGTACATATTATCCGAAATATAATTAGAAGAAAACTTATGAAACAAAATCTTTTAATCATGCTGTGTGTGACATGTTGTTTTCAGTCATATGCACAATTCAGTGGCAAGGGAGCCGGAACATCAGACGACCCTTATCAGATTACTAATGCGGATGAACTTTTTGAAATCCGCAATGCTCTAAGCGCATCTTACAAATTAATGAATGATATAAACCTGACGGAATGGATTGCTGACAACAATCCTACACAAGGATGGACTCCTATTTATGATTTTTCTGGAACTTTTGACGGTAATGGTAAAAAAATATATGGTTTGTATGTTAATAGGTCAAATACTGATAATGTAGGACTATTCGGAACTATCATTGGTGGAGAAGTTCACAGTTTTTCCCTAGAACACCCTATTGTTATAGGCAAAGACAATGTTGGAACTATAGCGGGCTTCTTTGGAGGATATTTTCAATATTCAGATGATAGTGGAATGAAAAAACTTGCTAAGTTACATAATATTACAATAATAAATCCCAAAGTTGTAGGAAACAATCATATTGGAGGCGTTATTGGCATACATGGAAAAAACTCTACAATATCAGCGGAAACAGCAATAGATGATTTTGAAAGGCTAAGTGTTATAAATCCTACTGTAAACGGTAATAAATATATAGGAGGCCTGATAGGTTCTTTTCCTATTGAATCAAGAGGCTTTAATCGTCAAAGATACAATATTGTTGTTGGTGGAAAGATTAATGGAGAAGAAGAAATTGGTGGTCTGATAGGACGTTCAGACGCTTGCTCCGAAAGTTTCAATAAAGAATTGATAATTTGCTCTAATTATTGCTCAGCATATGTTAATGGGAAAAAAAATGTCGGGGGAATTATTGGTACTGTGTTTCAAGGGTTCTATAGAAACTATTATAATCATGAATGGAATATCAAAACATCTATAGTAGATAATTGTTTCGCAGGAATTCTTCATTCTGTAGAGAGAGCAGGAGGAATAGTTTCTGTGGCTACTAACATTCCGTCTAATAATACTTCATCACTCCGACTTGGCTATAATAAGTTAAATATTTGCAGAAATATTGATGCAGGTAATGTCTATTCCAAGGAAGGGGCTTCTGGAATATTTGGAGTGTTAGAGAGTTCCACCAATTCTGCTGAATACAATGATTTGACCATTGCTGGTAATATTTTCTGTGGAGATTCACTTGTCTCTTATGATAAGAACAGTAGTATTTATAGAATTAGTGAGATTGAAGGCTCAAACAACTTTGCACTTACAACCTCAAAATTGGTTGTTTATGATGATGCTTATAACATTAGTGTTGAGAATGCACAACAAGGTCTCGGCTATGGAAAAAAAACATTAACTAAGAAAACAACTTACGAAGGACTCGGATTTGACTTTAATAATAACTGGGCTATTGTTGAAGGTGAATCGTATCCCTACATCATTACACAAAGTATGCCACCAAAGAATATTACGTTCACTAGTGGTACAAGTGGAATTATTTCAGGTACTGCAGAAATGGAAAACAAAAATCTCATCTGTAATGGCAATGTGTATATTACAATTGGAGATGATTTCTATGAAGGCATTATTACTAATGGAAAATGGAGTGTTGAATTGGGAAATGTGAAGGAAGGAGCAGAGGCAAGAGTGACAGTTATGGTGGATGGCATGATGCCATCAATACTAACCTCTGCTATTGCAGAAAATGAACATGGTGCCGAAGATCTCATAAATTTAGAAGTTGATGTAACAGACATCACCTCAATGTCTGATGCCATTTATATAGAGCCTGTTACGAGCCTTTCTGGTTCTGAGATATCAGTTGACATAAAACTGAAGAATGCACAAGAGGCTACGGCTTATCTTTTTAACCTGGTATTGCCCGAAGGTGTAGCTGTTGCTCAAGATGAAAGCAACAGATTTATTGATGTTCTTTCGGACAGGCATGTTGATCACATGCGTACTTTTAATAGTAAGGGAAATAATGTGTATAGTCTTTCGGCCTTATCAGGTAACTCGGAGTCTCTTACAGGTAATGAAGGTACAATCCGTACTCTGAAATTGAAAATTGCGGATAACATGGCTGAAGGGACTTATGCCATCAGTATTCAAAATGCCCAGTATTCTTTACTTAATGGGACTTTACTGGAAATGCCTGAGACTGTGACCTCTCTGACAGTCCAAGATTATGTATTAGGTGATGTCAGCGGAAATGGACAGATAGACATTGGCGATGCCGTTAGCATTGTCAATTATCTTGTCGGTAAGCCTTCTCAGAGTTTCAGTGTCTCTGCAGCAGATACTAACCACAATGGACAAATTGATATTGGCGATGCCGTTACGATTGTAAATTTCTTGGTTGGCAAGATTGATGCATTTACAAATAATAAATAGATAAAGAAATCAAATTGTTAAAAATTATCCTAAAGACTATGAAAAGAATCATAATTATGATTTGTGCTATGCTCATCATGTTGAGCAGTACAATGGCTGATGACTCGTTCAGTGTAGATAACGTAAGTCTGCCCCAAAACAGGGAGGCAGAAGTGGTGGTTAGATTTAGCTTTGATGCAGAAAGCACTTGCTCTGGTTATAGCTTCTGGTTGCAGATTCCTAATCAATTGGCATTTGTAACGAATGCTGCTGGAACAAAAGTGGAGTTCATGGCAGGTGACTGCTATACCGAACCCCCTACCATTACCCCCAATTTAAGTGAGGGATATCTGAAAGTGGCCTGTCTAAATGCTAATAGTGACCCTCTAAATAAACAGATGGGCACATTAGTATCTTTTAAGTTGAAAGTAAAAGACGGAGCGACAGTCACAACAGGCGATGTTTTGAATGCTCATCTAACTAATGCTCAAATTTCCGCAGAGAATGGTAGTGTCCACAATGTTGCTAATGTTGACTTTACCATTACTATTACAGAGCCTGGAGATACAAGAACCGTTCTTGATGAGACTTCGACTACACCACCTTCTGATGCGACAGGGGTTGATGTACGAGTTCGACGCACTATAAAAGCAAACGAGTGGAGTACAATAGTGCTGCCGTTTGCTATGAGCAATGAACAGTTGAAAGCTGCCTTTGGAGATGATGTCCAGTTATCTGACTTTATAGGTGTCGATACTGAATTTGATGATGATGATAATGTGAAGGGTATAAAAGTGCATTTTGCGGATGTTACAGAGTTGGAGGCGAATCATCCGTATATCATTAAGACAAGTAATGCTATTGATGAATTTACTGTTGACGGTGTAGATATTTCAGTAGATGAGGCTTATGTTGAATATGACAATGGCAAGACTGGTAGCAGGCGTGTGGTATATAGCGGTTTTTATGGCACATATAGAGCACAGACTATGCTTGATAAAAACACTCTCTTCCTAAACAACAATAAATTCTGGTATTCTGCTGGCAATACTAAGATGAAAGCTTTCAGGGCGTATTTTGAATTTCTCGATGTCTTACCGGACATTGAAGATTCGAACGTAAAGGTATTCTATGTGATAGACAGCTCTGCCACAGGTGTTGAGGCTGTGAACTCAGATAACGCTTCTGTTCATGGAGTTTACACTATTGAAGGAATGTTCCTCGGAAACAATGTTGATATACACTCCCTGCCAAAAGGTATGTATATAGTTGACGGAAAGAAAATCATTATTAAATAATAATATGGAGTATCATGAAAAAAGAATATATAACTCCTGAAGTGGAGACTGTGAAATTTGCAAGCGAAGTAACACTTTCCGCCATAAGTGGAGGCGATAAGGAAATAGGCTATGGCGGCCTGGATGAAGACGGTCTGCTTGAACCTGCATTCAGAGATGGTGAAATTGACATCACCTTTGAAGGCGATGAACTCAAAGACCTTTGGTAAAAGTCCGAGAGGTAAATAGAAAACAAAATAGGAGCGTGTCGAATCAACTGACATGCTCCTGCTATTTTTGATTTAATCCAAATGGTTTTTAAAGTCGCCACCTCTTTTGCAGTAGGGACTTGGTTCTCTGTGATGTCGCGCAAGGCATTAGCATCTATCTTGCCAGTAACTGGCTGGTCTTTGCCCAATAAAAGTAAGCTTCGGGCAGTTCTATACGTCCGAAGTGCAAAAAAAACTTAAATCTTGCGATAAAGTTTATAAGATGTGTTGCGTGCCTCATGTATTATGCGTACCTTTGCACCCGCTAAAGTGCGTATTGCGCTGGCTTTACGGCTAACAATACCTTGAGAAAGAATGAATTACCTTCAGTTCGGAAGTAGTGATGTAGTTCTTTTTAAGTGTGTTGTGAGTTGTAAGAATGCAAGATGCCACTTGAAAAGACAGATATATATACACATTATTTTTTAAATTCTAAACTGAAATGCCAGGATTAATTGGAAGAAAAATCGGAATGACATCCGTTTTCAGTGCCGACGGTAAGAATGTACCGTGCACTGTTATCGAAGCCGGTCCTTGTGTTGTTACTCAGGTGAAGACCGTTGAAAAAGACGGTTATGCTGCTGTTCAGATTGGTTTTGCAGATGCAAAGGAGAAGAACGTCAGCAAACCTATGAAAGGTCACTTTGCCAAGTCGGGTACAACTCCAAAGAGACACTTGGCCGAGTTCACGTTTGACGAAGAGTACAATCTGGGCGATGTTATCACTGTAGAGTTCTTCAACGACGCAGCTTATGTTGACGTTACTGGAACTTCTAAGGGTAAGGGTTTCCAGGGTGTAGTAAAGCGTTGGGGCTTCGGTGGTGTCGGTCAGGCAACACACGGTCAGGATGACCGTCTGCGCAAACCGGGTTCTATCGGTGCGTGTGCTACTCCGTCGCGTGTGTTCAAGAACCTCCACATGGGTGGACACATGGGCGACGAACAGGTTACTACACACAACCTGCAGGTTATTAAGGTAATTCCAGAGCACAATCTGCTTCTCGTAAAGGGTAGTGTGCCAGGATGTAAGGGTTCAATTATTAAAATCAAGAAGTAAGCAATGGAAGTTTCAGTATTAAACATTAAAGGTCAGGAAACTGGCAAGAAGGTAGTTCTGAACGATGCAATCTTCGGAATTGAACCTAACGACCACGTTATTTACCTTGCCGTAAACCAGTATCTCGCTGCTCAGCGCCAGGGTACTCACAAGTCGAAAGAAAGAAGCGAAATCACCGGTTCTACTCGCAAGCTCATCCGTCAGAAGGGCGGTGGCGGCGCTCGCCGTGGTGATATTAAGTCTCCAGTGCTTCGTGGTGGTGGTAGAGTGTTCGGTCCACGTCCACGTGACTATTGGTTCAAGCTGAACAAGAAAGTTAAGCTTCTTGCTCGTAAGAGCGCACTTTCATACAAGGCTCAGCAGAATGCAATTGTCGTAGTTGAGGACTTCGATTTTGCAGCTCCAAAGACAAAAGATGCGGTTGAGATGTTAAATAATCTTAAAGTCGCAGATAAGAAGGTGCTAATCCTTTTGTCTGAAGTAAAAAAGAACGTAAATTTGTCAACTCGTAACATTCAGCGTGTCGAGGTGATGACTGCATCTGCACTCAATACTTATAAGGTAATGAATGCAAATGTTCTTGTTATGACTGAAGATGCGGTGAAGCTTATTGACGAAACTTTAAACAAGTAAGGAGGTCACGATATGGGATATGTTGTAAAACCATTGGTAACGGAAAAAATGACAGCAATTTCAGAGAAGCAGAATAACAAGTTCGGCTTCATTGTGCTTCCTAGTGCCAATAAGATTGAGATAAAAAAAGAAATTGAAGCTAAGTATAACGTAAATGTAGTTTCTGTCAACACCATCAAATACGCTGGTAAGCGTAAGAGCCGCTATACAAGGTCTGGTGTGATCAAGGGTAGGACAAATGCCTACAAGAAGGCTATCGTCACTCTTGCCGAAGGGGAAACTATCGATTTCTATAGTAACATTTAAAAAAATGGGTATTCGTAAATTCAGACCAGTAACTCCTGGTCAGCGTCACAAAGCTATTGGTACTTTCGATGATGTTACTACATCAGTACCAGAGAAAAGTCTTGTTTTCGGAAAGCGTAGCACAGGTGGTCGTAACAATCAGGGACGCATCACAGTACGCTACAGAGGTGGCGGTCACAAGAGACTTCTACGTTTTGTCGATTTCAAGAGAGAAAAGGACGGAATTCCCGCAGTAGTAAAGACAATCGAGTACGATCCAAACCGTTCTGCTCGTATTGCTCTCGTATTCTATGCTGACGGTGAAAAACGTTACATTGTTGCTCCTAACGGATTGAAGGTTGGTGACAAGATTATGTCTGGTGCAGATGCTACTCCAGACCTTGGCAACTCACTGCCACTTGAGAAGATTCCTGTGGGTACTGTTATCCACAATATTGAGCTCAAGCCTGGACAGGGTGCTAAGATGGTCCGCTCAGCCGGCAATTTCGCTCAGTTAACTTCACGCGAAGGTAAGTATTGCGTAATCAAACTCCCTTCAGGTGAAATTCGTAAGGTACTTTCAGTTTGTCGTGCTACTATCGGTAGCGTCAGCAACTCTGACCACGCACTTGAATCTTCTGGTAAGGCAGGCCGCAGCCGCTGGCTTGGTCGCCGTCCACACAACCGTGGTGTTGTAATGAACCCAATCGATCACCCAATGGGTGGTGGTGAAGGACGCCAGACAGGTGGTCACCCACGTTCTCGCAACGGTCTTTATGCTAAGGGTCTCAAGACTCGTGCGCCGAAGAAGTTGTCAAACAAGTACATAATTGAAAGACGTAACAAGAAATAAAGTTAACTGAATATGAGTCGTTCATTAAAAAAAGGTCCATATATTAACGTAAAACTCGAAAAGAAGGTTCTCGGTATGAACGAGAGCGGCAAGAAGAGTGTTATTAAGACATGGGCACGTGCTTCAATGATTTCCCCTGATTTCGTGGGACACACCATTGCAGTACATAACGGTAACAAATTTATTCCTGTTTACATTACTGAAAACATGGTAGGTCATAAACTTGGCGAATTTGCCCTGACTCGTACTTTCCGTGGTCATGCAGGTAACAAGAAAAAGTAAACAGGCTTACTAAAGAAAAATAGAGATTTATATAATGGGAGCAAGAAAACGATTAATGGCCAACAAACTTAAAGAGGCCAAGAAGACACAGTACTTTGCTACATTCCGCAACATTCCGTCTTCACCACGTAAGATGCGCTACGTTGCAGACCTCGTAAGAGGTATGGAAGTAAGCAAGGCACTCGCAACTCTCAAGTTCAACAGCAAGGATGCTGCCAAGGACCTAGAGAAGTTGCTTCGTTCTGCCATTGCAAACTGGGAGCAGAAAAACGACCGCAAAGCTGAAAACGGTGAACTCTTCATCTCGAAGATTTTTGTTGATGAGGGTGCTACTCTGAAGCGTATGCGTCCGGCTCCACAGGGTCGCGGTTATAGAATTCGCAAGCGTTCTAATCATGTAACTATTTTCGTGGACGCTAAAACTAATGATGAGAAATAATTATGGGACAGAAGTGTAATCCAATAAGCAACCGCCTCGGCATTGTCCGCGGCTGGGATTCAAACTGGTTTGGTGGTAAGAACTTCGGAGATAATCTCCTTGAAGATTCAAAGATCCGTAAGTACCTCAATGCCCGTTTGGCTAAGGCAAGTGTTTCTAAGATTGTTATCGAAAGAACACTGAAACTTGTCACAATTACTATTTGTTCTGCTCGTCCAGGTATCATCATTGGTAAGGGTGGTCAGGATGTAGAAGCACTGAAGGCAGAGCTCAAGAAGGTAACCGACAAGGATGTACAGATAAACATTTTCGAGATTAAGCGTCCGGAACTTGACGCTACAATCGTTGCTAACAATATAGCACGCCAGATTGAAGGTAAGATTGCATACCGTCGTGCTATCAAGACTGCAATTGCTAATACAATGCGCTCAGGTGCAGAGGGTATTAAGGTGCAGATTTCAGGACGTCTGAACGGCGCAGAAATGAGCCGCTCTGAGATGTACAAGGAAGGACGTACTCCGCTTCACACTCTCCGCGCTGATATCGACTACTGTCTTGCAGAGGCTCTTACTAAGGTTGGTCTGCTTGGTATCAAAGTATGGATCTGCCGCGGTGAGAAGTTCGGTAAGCAGGATTTGGCTCCAAACTTCGCACAGCAGAAGGAAACAGTGCGTGGAGGTAATAGCAATGGTGGCAACAGAAGATTTAGAAGCAAAAAGTCAAATCGTAATTAATCGGATGAACTATGTTACAGCCAAAAAGACAAAAGTATAGAAGACCGCAAAAAGGTCGTGGCCGTTTGAACGGCGTATCACACCGTGGTACTGAACTCGCTTTCGGTAGTTTCGGTATAAAGGCTCTTCAGACTCGCTGGATCACAGCTCGTCAGATTGAAGCAGCCCGTGTCGCTATTACACGTTATATGCAGCGTCAAGGTCAGGTCTGGATCCGTATCTTCCCTGACAAGCCTATCACAAAGAAACCTGCTGACGTCCGAATGGGTAAAGGTAAGGGTGATCCATACCAGTATGTATTCCCTGCTAAACCAGGACGCATCCTCTTCGAGATAGAAGGCGTTCCATATGATATTGCTAAGGAGGCTCTCCGCCTTGGAGCACAGAAGCTTCCAACTACTACTAAGTTTGTTGTACGTCGTGATTACGACAAAAATGCTTAATTAAGATGAAGATTACAGAAATTAGAGAACTTAACGATGCAGAACTCGCAGAGCGCATCGAAACAGAAGTAGCCAACTACGAAAACAAGAAGTTCGGCCACAATATTTCTCCTGTAGAAGATAATTCTCAGATTAAGAAGCAGCGTCGTGATATTGCACGTATGAAAACTGTTCTTCGTGAAAGAGAACTCAATAAATAATTCGAGGCTACATGGAAAGAAATTTAAGAAAACAGCGTCAGGGTGTAGTTGTAAGTGAAAAGATGGACAAGACCATCGTCGTTGCAGCTAAGTTCAAAGAGAAACACCCAATATATGGTAAGTTTGTCCAGAAGACAAAGAAATACCATGCTCATGATGAGAAAAACGATGCACATGTTGGTGACACTGTGCTTATCATGGAGACTCGTCCATTGAGCAAAACAAAAAGATGGAGATTAGTACAAATCGTAGAAAGAGCTAAGTAAACATTATGATACAGGTAGAATCAAGATTAGCTGTCGCTGATAACAGTGGTGCACGCGAGGTACTTTGTATCCGTGTACTTGGTGGTACACGCCGCCGTTATGCTACTGTTGGAGACGTTATTGTTGTAGCAGTGAAAAGTGCTATCCCTACGAGTGAAATTAAAAAGGGCTCTGTATCTAAGGCTCTTATCGTCCGCACAAAGAAGGAAGTGCGCCGTCCTGACGGTTCATATATCCGTTTTGACGACAATGCTTGCGTACTTCTGAACAATGCAGGCGAAATGAGAGGAAGCCGTATATTCGGTCCTGTAGCTCGTGAGCTCCGTGCTGCTAATATGAAAGTAGTTTCATTGGCTACTGAGGTGCTTTAATTATTAAAGAATTACAGTAAAATGGGTAAATTACACATAAAGAAAGGTGACACGGTATATGTAAATGCTGGTGACGACAAGGGAAAGACCGGTAAGGTTCTCTCTGTACTTGTTAAGCAGCAGCGTGCCGTAGTCGAGGGTGTCAACAAAGTAAAGAAGAGCACTAAGCCTAGTGCCGCACACCCACAGGGAGGTATTATTGAGCAGGAGGCTCCTATCCACATCTCCAACCTTAATGTAGTTGATCCTAAGTCAGGAAAAGCTACTCGAATTGGTCGTAAATTGGGCGCTAATGGAAAATTAGTACGTTACGCTAAAAAATCAGGGGAGGAAATCTAATGAGTACAACTGCACAATTAAAGAATGTATATGCTGAGCAGATTGCTCCAGCACTTCAGAAGCAGTTCAATTACTCTTCACCAATGCAGATTCCTGTGTTGAAGAAGATCGTAATTAACCAGGGTCTTGGTCAGGCAACTGCTGACAAGAAGATTATCGAGGTTGCAATGAACGAAATTGCACAGATTACAGGACAGAAACCTGTGACAACATTGTCAAAGAAGGATATCTCAAACTTCCGTCTTCGTAGAAAGATGCCTATCGGTGTGATGGTAACACTGCGTCGTGACAGAATGTACGAGTTCCTCGAGAAACTTGTCCGCGTATCTCTTCCTCGTATCCGTGACTTCAAAGGTATCGAATCTAAGTTTGACGGCCGTGGTAACTATACACTCGGTATCACTGAACAGATTATCTTCCCTGAGATCAATATTGATCAAGTTGAGAAGATTGCTGGTATGAACATCACGTTCGTAACTTCTGCTCAGACAGACGAAGAGGGTTATGCACTCCTGAAGGCATTTGGTCTTCCATTTAAAGATGCAAAAAAATAAGTAGATATGGCAAAGGAATCAATGAAAGCACGTGAGGTAAAACGTGCAAAACTTGTGGCTAAGTATGCAGCTAAGCGCGCAGCGCTGAAGAAGATTGTTGCAACAGGTGAGCCGGCAGATGCTTATGAGGCAGCTCGTAAGCTTCAGGCTATCCCTGCAAATGCTAATCCAATCCGTCTTCACAACCGTTGCAAGATAACTGGTCGTCCAAGAGGATATATCCGTCAGTTCGGACTTTCTCGTATCCAGTTCCGCGAGATGGCTTCACAAGGACTTATTCCAGGAGTAAAGAAAGCAAGCTGGTAATTTGCGGTTTCCCGCTTGTGTAAATTTTTAGCAAGTAAACATCTGAGAGTTACCAGTTCGGGGGTAACTTGAAGATATTTTACTTCTAAAGAAACGGTGAAGGAAACAGAAGTAATTCTAAGTTCTTTTATCGGTAAGCTAAGAACAGAGAGTGTTTTATTATTGTTAAATATTGTCGGACATCCGAAAATAAGTTCCGATTAATTTAATTTAATTATGACAGATCCAATAGCAGATTATTTGACGAGGTTGCGCAATGCCATTCAGGCAAAGCACAAGGTAGTAGAAATACCAGCCTCAAACCTGAAGAAGGAAATTACTAAGATTCTCTTCGACAAAGGGTACATTTTGAACTTCAAGTTCATGGAGGAGGGTCCTCAGGGTACAATCAAGATTGCTCTGAAGTATGATCCTCAGACAAAAGTAAGCGCAATTCAGTCGCTGAAGCGTGTTTCACGTCCAGGTCTCCGTAAATATACCGGATACAAGGATATGCCACGTGTAATAAACGGATTGGGTATCGCAGTGATATCTACATCTAAAGGTGTTATGACAGACAAGGAAGCTGCCGACTTGAAGATTGGCGGTGAAGTTCTTTGTTATGTATATTAATTAAGGAGGAATTATAATGTCTAGAATTGGTAAATTACCTATTATTATTCCTGCAGGAGTAACAGTAACTCATAAGGATGACATTGTAACTGTTAAAGGTCCGAAAGGCGAACTCAGCCAATACGTAAACCCTGCCATCAAGGTATGTATTGAGGACGGAAAGTTGACAATGGAAGAGAATACAGAGTTGATGCAGGATAATACAAAGCAGCGTCATGCTTTTCATGGTCTCTACCGTGCACTCGTGCACAATATGGTAGTAGGTGTTTCTGAAGGCTACAAGGCAACACTTCAAATTGTCGGAGTCGGTTACCGCGTAAGCAATCAGGGAAATGTTCTTGAGTTTGCACTCGGATATTCTCACGCTATCGTATTCGACGTTCCAAAGGAGGTTAAGGTCGAAACAAAGTCTGAGAGAAATCAGGATCCTCTTATCATGCTCGAATCATGCGACAAGCAGTTGCTTGGACTCGTATGTGCTAAGATTCGTTCGTTCCGCAAACCTGAACCATACAAGGGTAAGGGTATCCGCTTCTTGGGCGAAGAGATTAGAAGAAAGTCTGGTAAGTCTGCAAGTGCTAAATAATATAAAACGATTTAGAGTATGATTACAAAGATTGAAAGACGACTCAAAATTAAATATAGAGTACGCAATAAAATTGCTGGTACTGCAGAACGTCCACGTTTGAGTGTGTTCAGAAGTAACAAGCAAATATATGTTCAGGTGATTGATGACGATGCACAGAAGACTCTGGTTGCAGCATCTTCACTTGGATTTGAGAAAATGAATAAGTGTGAACAGGCAACTAAGGTGGGGCAACTCATTGCAAAGAAGGCTCTCGAGGCTGGTATTTCAACTGTTGTGTTCGACCGTAACGGTTACCTTTATCACGGTAGAGTAAAAGCTGTAGCAGAAGCTGCACGCGAAGCAGGACTTAAATTTTAAATACGATTATGGTAAATAGAGTTAAAGTACAAAACGATGCCGAGCTTAAAGACCGCTTGGTTGCTATTAATCGTGTTACTAAAGTTACTAAGGGTGGTCGTACATTTACATTCGCTGCCATCGTAGTTGTTGGTGACGGAAATGGTGTAATAGGCTATGGTCTTGGTAAGGCTGGTGAAGTAACAGCTGCTATCGCTAAGGGCGTTGAAGCTGCAAAGAAGAATCTGGTTAAGGTTCCAATCCTGAACGGAACAGTGCCTCATGAGGCTGTTGCAAAGTTCGGCGGAGCTCGTGTGTTAATCATGCCAGCGTCTGAGGGTACTGGAGTAGTAGCCGGTGGTGCTATGCGTGCTGTACTCGAGAGTGTAGGTGTTACAGACGTCCTTGCAAAGTCAAAGGGCTCTTCAAATCCTCACAACCTCGTAAAGGCTACGATCGAGGCACTTGCTAATATGCGCGATCCTAAGACTGTTGCTGCTAACCGTGGTGTTAATTTGACTAAAGTATTTAAAGGATAAGGAGGATAACCATGGCAACAATTAAAATTAAGCAAGTTAAAGGCCAGGCTGGTCGTCCTATCGATCAGAAGAGCACTTTGGAATCGCTCGGTCTTGGTAAAATCAATCGCGTCGTAGAGCGCGAGGATAGTCCATCTCTTCGTGGTATGATCCGTAAGGTAGCACACCTCGTAGAGGTTATTGATTAATTGTTTATCAACTAAAAAAAGATTTGACAATGGAATTATATAATTTGAAACCAGCTGAGGGTTCTACTCATAACAGCAAGCGTGTAGGTCGTGGTTACGGTTCTGGCAAGGGTCGTACTTCTACTCGCGGACACAAGGGTGCTAAGGCTCGTTCTGGTTACAAGAAAAAGATTGGTTTTGAAGGAGGTCAGATGCCACTTCAGCGCCGTCTGCCTAAATTCGGTTTCAAGAATATCAACCGAGTAGAATACAAGGCTATCAATATCGGTCTTATCCAGGCATTGGCTGATAATCTCGGCGTAAGTAAGATTGGTATTGAAGAACTTATTAATGCCGGTTTCGTTAATAAGAAACAATTGGTAAAGGTTCTTGGTAATGGTGAAATCACTTCTAAGCTTGAAGTCGTAGCTCATGCATTTTCTGCAAAGGCTGAGGCAGCAATCACTGAGAAGGGCGGTACTGTTACAAAACTCTAATTAAATTACTAAGATAATGAATAAACTTAAGAATCTCAAGCTTGTCAAGACACTGATCAACATTTGGAAAGTTGAGGATCTCCGAGTGCGTATCGGTATCACTCTGCTTTTCGTTGCTGTCTATCGCTTCGGATCGTATGTTGTGCTTCCTGGTATTGATACTGAGGCATTGCAGGGTTTGAAGAACCAGACAGAAGGTGGTCTGATGTCATTGCTTGATATGTTCTCAGGTGGAGCTTTTTCAAAGGCCTCTATCTTTGCACTCGGAATCATGCCTTACATCTCTGCATCTATCGTTATGCAGTTGTTGGGTATTGCTGTTCCACACTTCCAGAAGATGCAACGTGAGGGTGAAAGCGGAAGAAGAAAGATGAATCAGTACACTCGTTATTTGACAGTGTTAATTCTCTTGTTCCAAGCTCCTTCATATCTTGTTAATCTGAGGATGCAGACAGGTGGAACAGCTCTCTATTCTTCTCTGAATTGGTCTATGTTCCTCTTTACTGCGACTATCATTCTTGCAGCTGGCAGTATGTTCATCCTTTGGTTGGGTGAACGTATTACGGACAAGGGTATTGGAAACGGTGTGTCACTCATCATCATGATTGGTATCATCGCCCGTTTCCCATCTGCCTTCACTCAGGAACTCATCACACGATTCACAACCCCTCAGGGTGGTGGTCTTGTGATTTTCCTCGTTGAAATAGTAGTATTCCTGTTTGTTATCGCTGCTGCTATACTTCTTGTACAAGGTGTGCGTCGCGTACCTGTCAACTATGCAAAACTGATATCAGGAAGCCGTCAGGTAGGCGGTGCTCGTCAGTATATCCCACTTAAGCCGTATGCTGCTAATGTGATGCCTATCATCTTTGCTCAGGCAATCATGTTTATCCCTATCACTGTTGCTGGATATGTATCAGGTGGAAAACTGAGTCCGGGTATGAGCCTGCTGATTGACAATACAAGTTGGTTGTATAATCTGATATTTGCCACTCTGATTATAGTATTCACATACTTATATACAGCAATCACAATAAATCCCGTGCAGATGGCTGAGGATATGAAGCGTAACAATGGCTTCATCCCCGGAGTCAAGCCTGGCAAGGATACTGCTGACTATCTTGATAAAATTATGTCACGTATCACTCTTCCTGGTTCGCTCTTCCTGGCATTGATTGCCATCCTTCCAGCTTTTGCCGATTTATTCGGTGTTCAGCGTGAATTTGCCCAGTTCTTCGGTGGAACTTCGTTGCTCATCCTTGTCGGTGTTGTGCTTGACACACTCCAGCAGATTGAGAGTCATCTCATGATGAGACACTACGATGGACTTCTGGATTCTGGAAGAATTCGTGGAGCTCACTAATGTAAGCATCAGATGGTGTATCTTAAGACTGACGAAGAGGTTGAGTTATTGCGTAAAGCAAACTTACTTGTTGGGGCCACACTGGCTGAGTTGGCAAAGGTCATCAGACCAGGGGTTACAACAAAAGAGCTCGACACTATAGCTGAAACCTTCATACGAGATAACGGAGCAATTCCGACATTTAAGGGATTCCCAAATCCCTATGGTAGTTCTTTCCCTGCAAGCATTTGCACTTCAGTTAACAATCAGGTTGTACATGGTATTCCCAATGATACTCCGTTGAAGGAGGGAGACATTGTCTCAGTTGATTGTGGTACCAAACTGAACGGATATTGTGGTGACTCATGCTACACTTTCGCAATAGGCGAAGTGTCGGACGAAGTGAAGAAACTTCTTAATACAACAAAGGAGGCTCTTTATAAAGGCATAGAACAGGCTGTTGTCGGACACCGTCTCGGAGATATCTCGAATGCTGTGCAGACACACTGCGAGGCAGAGGGATATGGAGTAGTAAGAGAATTTGTGGGTCACGGCATCGGTAAAGAGATGCACGAGGACCCTCAGGTTCCCAACTACGGAAGACGAGGAAACGGAATGATGCTCAAAAGTGGATTGTGCATAGCAATAGAACCAATGATTACGATGGGAACGAAAGAGATTTACATGCAGGAAGATCGTTGGGGAATTGTGACTCGCGATGGTAAACCCGCCGCACACTATGAACACTCCATCTGTGTTAGAAAAGGGAAGGCTGATATCCTTTCGTCATTTGAAGAAATAGAAAAAGTATTAAGATTAAATCATTAAGTATGGCTAAACAGTCTGCTATCGAACAAGACGGAACAATTGTAGAGGCTTTATCCAATGCAATGTTCAGAGTGGAACTTGAGAATGGTCATGAAATTATCGCTCACATTTCTGGAAAGATGCGTATGCATTATATTAAGATTCTGCCAGGTGATAAGATTCGTGTAGAGATGTCTCCCTACGACCTTTCGAAAGGACGCATTACATTTAGATACAAATAATATAACAGAATATGAAAACAAGAGCATCTTTAAAAAAACGTACACCAGATTGCGTTATTGTTAGACGTAAAGGACGTCTGTTTGTAATTAACAAGAAGAACCCTAAGTACAAGGTGCGTCAGGGATAATTCTTATTTTAGAATATTGAAATAATAAAATAATATGGCAATAAGAATTGTTGGTGTAGACCTCCCACAGAACAAGAGAGGTGAAATCGCGCTCACATACATTTTTGGTATTGGACGCAGTAGCGCAGCTAAAATCCTTGAAAAGGCTGGCGTTGATAAAGACATTAAAGTAAAGGACTGGAACGATGAACAGGCTGGTAAGATCCGTGAGGTGATTGCAGCTGAATACAAGGTTGAAGGCGACCTTCGTTCAGAGGTTCAGCTTAACATCAAACGACTGATGGATATAGGTTGCTACCGTGGAATCCGTCATCGTCTTGGTTTGCCCGTTCGCGGTCAGAGCACAAAGAACAATGCCCGTACTCGTAAGGGTAAGAAGAAAACAGTTGCAAACAAGAAAAAAGCTACTAAATAATAGAACAATATGGCAAAGAAAACCACTTCTGCTAAGAAGAGAAATGTCAAGGTTGATGCTCAGGGACAGCTTCATGTTCACTCATCATTCAACAACATTATTGTTAGCCTTGCAAATAGCGAGGGTCAAGTCATCTCTTGGTCATCAGCCGGTAAGATGGGCTTCCGCGGTTCAAAGAAGAATACTCCGTATGCAGCCCAGATGGCAGCACAGGATTGTGCAAAGGTCGCTTTCGACCTTGGTCTGCGTAGTGTGAAGGCTTATGTTAAGGGACCAGGTAATGGTCGTGAAGCAGCAATCCGCGGATGTGTAGCTGCTGGAATCGGTGTAACTGAAATCATCGATGTCACTCCACTGCCACACAATGGTTGTCGCCCACCAAAGAGAAGAAGAGTTTAATACACACAATTACGAAGAGTCAAATTTGTCATACCCATATAATCGCATCTTTTCCTTTCTGCGGTTGCTGCTGAGGGTAGGGCAGATGAGAAAAAAACTAAATTAATATGGCTAGATATACTGGACCTAAGTCAAGAATTGCCCGTCGTTTCGGCGAGGCCATCTTTGGACCAGACAAAGTTCTGTCTAAAAGAAATTATCCTGCAGGACAGCATGGTAATAACCGTAGAAAGAAATCATCAGAATACGGTCTTATGCTTGCTGAGAAGCAGAAAGCAAAATACACTTACGGCGTGCTCGAACGTCAATTCCGTAATCTCTTTGAGAAAGCTGCTTCAAGGGACGGTGTAACAGGTGAAGTACTTCTTCAACTTCTTGAAGCTCGTCTCGACAACGTTGTTTATCGTCTTGGAATTGCAAAGACTCGTGCAGCAGCTCGTCAGCTCGTCAGCCACAAACACATTACAGTTGATGGTGTTGTAGTCAACATTCCATCATATTCTGTTAAGCCTGGTCAAGTAGTGGCAGTTCGTGAAAAGTCTAAGAGCCTTGAGGTAATCGAAGCATCTCTCGCAGGTTTCAACCATAGCAAATATCCATGGATTGAATGGGACGAGAGCATCAAGGGTGGAAAGCTTCTTCACAACCCTGAACGTGCAGACATTCCAGAGATTATCAAGGAGCAGATGATTGTCGAGTTGTACTCTAAATAATAATTAACACACAAAAAATGGCTGTATTAGCATTTCAAAAACCAGAAAAAGTTATAATGTTGGAGGCTGACGACAAGTTCGGAAAGTTTGAATTCCGTCCTTTGGAGCCAGGCTTCGGAATTACCATCGGTAACTCCCTGCGTCGCATACTCCTTTCTTCGCTTGAGGGTTATGCCATCAACACTGTTCGCATAGCTGGTGTTGAGCATGAGTTCTCAACCATTCCTGGAGTAAAGGAAGACGTTACCAACATTATCCTGAACCTCAAGCAAGTCAGGTTCAAGCAAATTGCTGACGGTGTAGAATCCGAGAAGGTGTCAATTTCCATTGAGGACCAGAAAGAATTCAAGGCTGGAGACATCTCAAAATTCCTGAGTGGATTTGGAGTGTTAAACCCAGATTTGGTTATTTGTCATTTAGACCCTCAGGCAACATTGGACATCGAGCTTAGTATCAATAAAGGCCGTGGATACGTTCCATCTGATGAGAACCGTGTTTACTGCAAGGATATCAATGAGCTTGCAATCGATTCAATTTACACTCCAATCCGAAATGTAAAGTTCGCTGTCGAAAACTATCGTGTACAGCAGAAGACTGACTACGAGAAGTTGGTCATCGAAGTGACAACTGATGGCTCTATCCATCCGAAGGAGGCACTGAAAGAAGCTGCAAAGATTCTTATCTACCACTTCATGTTGTTCTCTGACGAGAAGATTACTCTTGAGAATTCAGACTTCGACGGAAACGAAGAATTTGACGAGGAAGTACTGCGTATGCGTCAGTTGCTCAAGACTAAACTCGTTGATATGGATCTCTCTGTACGTGCCCTCAATTGTCTGAAGGCTGCAGATGTAGATACGCTCGGAGACCTCGTTCAATATAACAAGACAGATCTGCTTAAGTTCCGTAACTTCGGTAAGAAGTCTCTTACAGAACTTGATGATCTGCTTGACAGCTTAAACCTGTCATTCGGAACAGATATTTCTAAGTATAAATTAGACAAAGACTAAGTAAACAATGAGACACAATAAGAAATTCAATCACCTTGGTCGTACTCATTCTCATCGTGCAGCTATGTTGTCAAATATGGCTACTTCTCTTATCATGCACAAGAGAATCACTACAACACTTCCAAAGGCAAAGGCTCTCCGCGTATATGTTGAGCCACTTATCACAAAGGCAAAGGAGGATTCTACAGCTTCTCGCCGTGTAGTATTCAGCTATCTCCAGGACAAGTTCGCTATCAAAGAACTTTTCGGTACTGTAGCACAGAAAGTGGGCGATCGTCCAGGTGGCTACACACGTATCATCAAACTTGGTAAGCGTGCAAACGATGATGCAGATATGGCATTCATTGAACTTGTAGATTTCGATGAGAATATGGCAAAGACTGAGGCTAAGAAGACTCGTACTCGCCGCTCACGCAAGTCTGCACCAAAGGCAGAGGCTGCTCCGGTAGCTGAGACTGCTGCTGAAACTCCTGCAGAAGAAGCACCAGCTAAGACTGAAGAATAATATTCAGTAACAATTTCAATATTCCAAAAGGGCTATGCATGTTAAATGTGTAGCCTTTTTTCTATATTATTCTTTTTCTTTGAAAAAAAATCCGTAAGTTTGCCACAAAATAAATGTCAAAACCTTAAATCACATGAAAAGATTTCTAATGTCTATTTTTGCCACAGTGGCTGTTTCTTTTTTTCTCTGTGCTCAGACAAAACTTGAAACATCTGATCTGACAAGTACTTACAAGTACTCTACTAACTCTAACACAAAACCTTTTGGTGTACATGACCCATCAGTAGTATGGAATCCAAACAACAAAACATTTTATGTGTATGGCTCGCACTATGCTGGGGCGAAGACTACGGATTTGCGTAATTGGACTGGCATCTTCAATTATTACAAAGGAGGTTATAATTCCGCAAATGCATATAAAGCTTTTCAGTCTAATCCTACTCATACTGTGAAGCGTTGTCTGCCTGGCAGTAATGTTCAGGAGGAGGTGACTCTCAAATCTTTTGACGCTGCAGCTTTTTGCTCTACTTATGCTACAGTCAAAGTAGGAGATCGTGAACCTACTACTATGGCTGCATGGGTGAGTGGTGACCAGTGGGCACCAGATATAATCTATAATCCCAATATGGAGAAGTGGTGTATGTATTTAAGTCTGAATGGAGACTATTGGGCTTCTGTTATTGTTCTACTCACAAGTGATAGTCCTGAAGGCCCGTTCACGTATGAGGCACCTATTGTCTTTGGCGGTTTCAATAATCAGTCATACTCTGGCAAGAAAGTAAATTATAAGGATACAGACCTTGAGATTGTTCTTGGCACACAGGCGTCGCTTCCTGGCAGATATAATACTACGACCCATTGGGGGACATTCTGGCCAAACTGTATCGATCCTTGTGCGTTCTTTGACGAAGATGGTGAGTTGTGGATTGCATACGGTTCCTGGTCTGGTGGTATATGGATGCTGAAACTTGATAAACAAACAGGTCTGCGCGACTATACTTATACTTACAGCGGTACCGGTTCTTCTGCTGATGCCAATGTTACAAGTGACGCATATTTCGGAAAGAAGATTGCCGGTGGATACTATGTAAGTGGCGAGGGCCCTTATATTCAGCATATCGGCGACTATTATTATCTCTTCATGAGTTATGGCGGTTTTGCACCTGATGGCGGATATGAAATGCGCATATTCCGCTCGTCAGTTCCAACAGGTCCATATAAAGATGCCAGCGGTAATCTGGCTACATATACAAGTTATCAAATGAACTATGGTCCTAAAGCTGCTACTAATAAGGGTATGAAGATTCTCGGAGCGTACAATGGATGGGGCGAGCAGACTATGGGCGAATGTGCTCAGGGACACAACTCAGCATGTCAGGACGATCAGGGACGTTCATTTGTAGTTTACCATACAAAGTTCAATAATGGAAATGCTGCTCATGCAATGCGTGTTCGTCAGCTTTTCCTTAATGAAAACGACTGGTTGTGCGCTGCACCATTTGAATTCAATGGTGAGACACTTACTGATGCAGACATTGCATCTTCTCAGCCTTGGACGGCAGAAGATATCGAGGGTGATTATGAGATTCTTCTTCATCCATACAAACTGGATTATGCTAACTATGCTGAGGCGACACCGGTAACTATACACTTGAGTGCAGACGGCAAGGT
The DNA here is from genome assembly GCA_002353575.1 of Prevotellaceae bacterium UBA2744. Classification (GTDB taxonomy): domain Bacteria; phylum Bacteroidota; class Bacteroidia; order Bacteroidales; family Bacteroidaceae; genus Minthosoma. The sequence continues at coordinate 19,818 of DEJQ01000009.1, read as the reverse complement.
CTCAGGTAAGTATTCAGGTACATGGAAATATTCTCAGGACGGAAAGTCCTATATTCAGATTAAGCTTGGCAGTGCAACCTATTATGGTGTTGTGTCAGAACAGACTGTTCAGGGGTCGAATGCTGCGCTCGCTACAGTGACCAGTACGGTCAAGGCGCTTTGCTTTTCTGCAGTTAGTGCTGCCGGAGTTCCAGTCTGGGGATATAAGTGGCAACCGCAGTATGCTATTGCATACAATTATAGCCAGCACAGTACTACAGAGTTGAAGAGAAACTCTACGGTTAAGAATAATATCACGATTCTGTTTGACCCTGTTCACAGTACATCTCTCGAATGGACTTCTTCCAATCCAGATGTACTCTCTGAAACAGGTAAGTATAATCCTACTGATGAAGCTGTACAGGTCACTATGACTTCACGCCTGTCTGCAGGTAATTATTATTGGGAGAATAGTTATACTACAAGTTGTGCTGCAGCTGTTGAAATTACTGGTGACCCATATTCAGGAGTTGTTGCATACTATAATTTTGATGAGAATCCTACAAAGAATGTATTCAATGAAGACCAGAGGGCTGCTTACAGAAGAGAAAGTTCTACGACTGCTCCTACACTCGAAACAGACTATGCACGTTTCGGTCAGGTTTGTCATCAATATGCCGGAGCAAAAGGGGCAAGCAGTTATACTCGCATAGCCAATCCGCTCAACGGAGCAGAGAATCTTGATGGATTCACTGTCAGCCTTTGGGTGAAGAGAGCCGATACCTCTGATAACTATAATGCTTTTTGGGGCTTCTTCGGCAGTACAAACATTTCTACAGAGGCTCCACGCCTGTACTTCACAGGTAATAGCTATCTTGGGTTCAACGATAATACAGGTAACTGGTTCGACGTAAATAATCCAGAAACAAAGGTGGTTTCACAGATTGATAAGAATAAGTGGCGCCTGATCACTGTTACATATTCCAAAGAAAATGGTTATGTACTATATAGAGACGGTTCTAAATACCTAAATTTGAATATGAAATATACAGGAAGTGCAGAAGCCGATGCCTTTGATTGGTCGCTTGTTACTGACTTCGTAACTTCTACTGAGTTCTTCTACCTTGGTGCCGGTTCGTTCTGGGGTTCTGCAGAAGCTTGTTTCGACGACTTGATGATCTATAATCGTGCGCTTTCAGCAGATGATGTCGAATCGCTCTACACAGAGCTGAGTCGTGTAAACAAGTTCAATGATGGTACTATCACTGGCATTGAAGATATAGTTGCAGAAGATTATGCTCCAAAGACTGCTCAAGGCATATATGACATGATGGGACGCAGGGTGGTGAATCCGACAAAGGGTATTTACATCGTAAACGGAAAGAAAGTATTATATAAGTAAGGATTTTTTGCGATCTAACCTGATAACATTTTTCCTCTAGGCAGAGCGCAAATTTTTTCCAGTTAATGAGTAAGAAGAGTCCTCACTTGTGGGGATTCTTCTTACTCTCTAAAAACGATTTTGGTCAAAATGGGATTTTTATGTATTTGCTTTAGCTATAGTTTGCATTTGTTAAGACTGTAAGTTTTTGTGTGCGTGAACAACCGTTAAAATACAGTTCTTTTCAAAATATCTTTTCTAAAAATTTGTTTAGATAGGTAAATAACATTTTCTTTGCAAAGAAATGTATCGGTCAACGCATCGATTTGGCCAAATGTTGATGCAGCGACAAATACTATTAACAAAAAATTTTAATTTATCATTTCTGAGAGTTCATTTATGGGCTTAAGTTATGTTTAGAAAAGAACTAATCTTTCTAATATTATGTCTTACAAAATTAAACGGAAAACACTATGCAACCGCCTTCTGGTAGGAAGTGCGCTCGTTGCTGCAAGTTTTGGTGTATTTTCTTGTTCTGACAAGTATGATTTGGATTCTGATTCACAGCAGCCAAGCAACTTGAACAGTATCTATGGGTATTTGGAAGGACAGGGAATTTATTCAAATTACTTGCGATTGATTAATGATCTTGGTGAGAAGGATGTGCTTAGCCAAACAGGTAGTAATACTCTGTTTGCAGCTGACGACGATGCGTTTGCACGTTTCTTCGCTAACAACTCATGGGGTGTGAAGAGCTATGAGGAATTGTCGCAGGCTCAGAAGAAGCTTCTGCTCTATTCTTCTATGATTGACAACCCTTACTCTACGTCCATGCTCTCTACGGCAGACGGACCAATCAAGGGTGAGGTGTTCCGTCGCTCTTCATCAGTGACTATCTACGACTCTGTACTCGTCGTGCCGAATGACGACCCTCAGGGCATCATGCCTAAGACAGAGCGTTTCGACCAACTCAGAGCCAGTACGACTCGTAGCAGTACTGTTCTCTTCGACGACCAGTCGCAGCCTAACCCGATGATCCACTTCAATGCTCAGTTTATGACATCTAACAAGATTCTCTCTGACGACATTGACTTTATTTATAATAAGTGGATGGGAATGGGCCAGCGTGCAGAAGAGGACGTTTATGTCAACAACACAAAGATTATCGAACCAAACATCTTCTGTAAGAATGGTTTCGTACATCGTGTCAGTGAAGTACTTCTGCCACTGAGCAATATGGCTGAGACAATTAGAAAGACATCAAATACACAATATTTCAGTAGTATCCTTGAGCGTTTTGCCGCTGTCGCTTACGACAAGAACCTGACAGATGCTTACAATAACAGTAAAGGTACTGCATATGACTCTGTATTCATCAAGCGATACTATTCAAACCGTTCATACGGATCAACAGCAAGCGGTTCGAATGCCGACAAGAAATTTGATACCGACAAGGACGGCCGTACATTCGACGGCTCACTTCTCTTCGATCCAGGATGGAACGGCTTGTATCCGCAGATGACAGCCAAGGGAACTGATCCTATGATGGAAGACATGATTGTAATGCTGGTTCCAAGCGACAAGGCTCTGAAGGCTTGGTGGGACGGTGAAGGCGGTCTGGATATCCACAGTTTCTATGCAAATGGCATTACAGATACAAAGGAAGGTCTGGATAAGGTGCCTGTGTCAGTACTCGACGACCTTGTAAATGCCGGCATGAAGACTCCATTCACTGCAACAATTCCCTCAAACTTCGACAATATCCTTGACGATGCTAACATGAAACTTGGTATTACTACTGCCGATATCGACAGTGTAATCCTTTCAAGTAACGGTCTGATTTACGTTACAAACAAGGTGTTTGCTCCTACTGCTTACTCTTCAGTGCTCAGTCCGGCCGTAGTCGATACAGTTCGTTTCAGTGCTATCGCCAATGCAATTGAGAACCTTGATTACCAGGCATATCTGAACTCTATGGTTTCAAGATATACATTCCTGCTTCCCACAAATGCAGCCCTCGAATCGTATGTTGACCCTGTCTCATACTATTCTGCTTCGCCACAGATGTGGAAATTTTCGATCGACCGTAGCAAGTCGCTCGCACAGCGTTTGTCAGTTGAAGTTTATTCGTGCACTCTCGATGCAGAGGGTAATCCGACCCCAACCGGTTCGGCAAGAAAACTTACAGGCGCAAAGGAGACTCACGTCAAAGACCGTCTGGAAGAGATTCTTGACAACCTGATTATCACTCAGGAATATACTCCAGGCAAGGAGTATTATAAAACTAAGGGTAATACTTATGTTCGCATCAAGCCATCTACTACAGTCAGTGGCTATGACGTAGCGGCTACATATCAGAATCAGTTCAATTCTCCGATTTCTGTCAGCGACAATTCACAGTCGAAATATTCTAAGCAGAATGGTATGACACTGGTTGTTGACAAGATGCCTATGGGCGGTTCTAACTCTGTAGCTCGGACATTGGCTCTCAACAGCGACTTCTCTGACTTCCTTTGGGCTCTTGACGTCAGTGGAGCACTCAGCAAGTCAAATGCAAAAGATAAATGGCTGGCTGGTGACCAGACTTATGGTAACCTGCTTAACATCAAAACAAAAGGTATGATTGGTGCCGAGGATGCAACAAGCTCTCAAAAGGTTACATATCTGCTCAACAACTATCATTATACTATATATGCTCCGACAAATGCTGCAATGGCACAGGCATTCGCAGCCGGTCTGCCAAATGCAGATGATATAGCTGCTGCCGAGCTGCTTGATGAGGAAGAAGGTAAGTCTGGAACCAAAGAATCTCATGTGGATTCGCTTAAGGAGGTTCTTCTCGACTTCGTGAAGTATCACATCCAGGATAATGCTATCTTCATCGACCAAGGTTTCGCTTCCGGTGAATACGAATCAGGAAAGACGGAACTTATCAAGTCAACTACTGTTGACGAAACAACAGGTGAAGAACTGCCGTGGAATGGTACTTACTCTCCAGGGCGTCCATACAAACTCAAGGTTAATGTTTCTGCAAGTGGACTTACGGTAACAGACGTAATGGGCAATACACGTAACGTAATCACGTCCGGAGGTGCATATAATCTGATGGCACGCGAATACTGGGCTGACGGTACAAGTGCAACTACACTGCCATCAAATACTACTCTGAACAACTCATCGTTTGCTGTTATTCATGCAATTGACGGACCACTCTACTTTGATACTGCTGATCCAGAGGATAATCAGTTTAAGTACACTTATAAGAAGCTTAGCAGTGACTCTTCATCTTCTGTAAAACGTCTCAAATAAATCAATATCATGAAAAAAATATTATCAATTCTAATGCTGTTTGTTGGTGTTTGCATAAGTGCGAATGCCCAAGTGAAAGCAGGCGATATAGTTAGCGGTCAGATTTGGGACGATCTCGAACCATTGATGATGGTGAACGTTGTCGAAATAGACCATAACAATCGTATCGTAGCAGCGGGAACAACCGATATTAACGGTAACTTCTCGTTTAAAATCGTGAATCCTAAAGATAAGATTCGTATATCTTATATAGGTTGTGAAACAAAAGTGCTTCCTATCACTAAGCGTTCTTTCGGAAAGATTGTTCTTTCCAGTCAGACTCAGCTGAAGGAAGTTGTAGTCAAGGCTGTCAAGAAGACTCAGACTTCAGGACTTTCAATTCCAGTGACTGAAATCTCCGTAGCACAGCAATCCATCGATATGAAGGAATTCGAAGGTCTGGCTATGACCAGTGTCGATGAAGCGTTGCAGGGTCGTATCTCAGGTCTTGATATCGTTGCCAACTCCGGAAACCTGGGTTCAGGTACTACAATGCGTCTGCGTGGTGTAGGTACTATCAACGGTAATGCCAACCCTCTGATCGTTGTAAACGGAAATGTATGGACAAACGATGCTGATGCCGACTTCGATTTTACTAATGCCAACGAAGACAAGTTCGCAGAACTTCTTAATGTAAACCCTGAAGATATCGAGTCAATCTCTGTCCTCAAGGATGCTGCTGCTACAGCTATTTGGGGTTCCCAGGGTGCAAATGGTGTAATCGAAATCAAGACTAAGCGTGGTAGCCGCGGAAAGACTAAGGTCAACTACTCATACCGCTTCTCCGGAAGTTGGATACCAAAGAGTTACAATCTGCTTAGCGGTGACGACTACACAATGTATCTGAAAGAAGCTTACTTCAATACTACTCAGAATCCTGAATTCGCAACAGCCGGCAGAACAAACTATATTCCGGAAATTGCTTACAACAAGGAGTTCTCAGAGTATGAGATGTACAATAATAATACTGATTGGGTTAAAGCCGTTACACAGTTCGGTACGAACCATCAGCACTATGTTGCACTCACTGGTGGTGGTGAGAAAGCTAACTTCCGTATTTCGGGCGGTTACGACCATCAGACCGGTACTATCATCAAGCAGGTGCTGAATCGTTTCACTACCCGTGTGGCTCTCGATTACTTCGTCAGTGACCGTATCAAGGTAAGTTCAAACTTCGACCTCACTCGTACCAAGAACGAAAAGAACTACTACAACGACCTTCTCGGTCAGGCTCAGCGTAAGATGCCTAACCTTGCCATCTATCAGCAGGATGCAAACGGCAATGATATGGGAGAATTCTATACGATGAACCCATACCTGACTGCTGCTCAGGCCGGTTACAACGCAGCCTCAGGTCAACATACAGGTCAGAAGGATCTTCTGAAAGACCAGTATGCATTGGCAAACACAATTGCAGTTGCACACAAGGCAAAGCGCGACTGGACAGAACTCAAGCTCTCGCCTGAATTCATTCTTCAGTATGACGTTCTCGGAACAGAAGCGGATCAGACTCGACTGAAGTACGAAGGTCAGATCGTATTCGACATCTACAACCGTGGTGAGGACACTTACTATCCTGGTTCTCTGATTGCAACAAACTGGTCTTCATCCGACACTTACAATGCAGCAAGTGCTTATTCTTATAAGAGTCACGGACTTTCTACCCGTCACTCTCTGACATTCCAGCCACACTTCAAGAACGAAGATCACAGCCTGCTCGCTATGGTGCGTTTCAACTATACAAGCGGTTCTTCTTCAGCTCAGACTAATGGTCAGAAGTGGCTGCCTACTGTAAATGGTATCACATCACCTCTTGCCGGTGGTATTCCTACAAGCTTCAGTACTGCAGCTGGAGAGTGGAAGTCGCAGTATATGCTGTTCCAGTTGCACTATGCATATAAAGGACGCTATATCTTTGATGCAACTCTGCGTCGAGACGGTTCTACACGATTCGGACCGGACAGCCGCTGGGGTAACTTCCCTGGACTCTCTGCACGTTGGAACATCAGCGATGAGCCTTGGATGAAATGGTCTGAAAACTGGTTGTCAATGCTCTCAATCCGTCCAGGTTGGGGTATCGTAGGTTTGCAGCCAAACGGCGAAGGACTCTATTATTCAAAATATAATAATGGTGCAAACTACCTCGGAGTTTCTTCCGTAGTTCCAAACAATATCCGTCTTGCTGCTCTGCAGTGGGAAAAGACTGAGACATTCAACCTCGGTTTCGACTTTGCATTCCTTGACGGTAAGATTGATGGTGATGTGTCTATATATACAAGAAAGACTACTCAATTGCTCAACCCGGGTTTCCGCATCCCGTCATCTTCAGGTTATGGCAGCCTCTCGAACAAGAACGAAGGTTCTATCCGTAACAATGGTTGGGAATTCAACATCAACGGTCATAAGATAATAAGTGCAGGTAAGTTCTCGATGGACTTCAACGTGACATTCGCAAACTCTCGTAACAAGATTCTCGAGATGGACGAAACACTTATAGAGTCTTACAATGCTGACTATAATTATAAGAACGGAAGCTATCTGTCACGTGTTCAGCTGAACAATCCTCTTGGCTCTATCTACGGATTCCGTTCAAAGGGTGTCTATGCTTATTCAAATCTGCCTAAGGTTCGCGATCGTGAAACAGGTGCTGAATCATATGTAGATATGAATATGTCAGATATCGATAAGTCAAAGTATATGATTCTGGAGAATGGTGGTAAGAACGCTCCGGTTGTCCGTACTGCTAATGGCGATGTTGTCTATAATGCGTCAGGAACACCTAAGAAGATGTATTTCGACTACAACGCCCTTGGTACTACTCCTTACGAATTCGTAGGCGGTGATGCTATCTACGAAGATGTCAACAAGGACGGTACTATTGACGAGCTCGATATTGTTTATCTTGGTAGTACGTTGCCAAAACTCACCGGTGGTTTCGGTCTCAAATTCAACTATGGTGCATGGTCTCTGAACCTTCAGTTCAACTATCGTTATGGAAACAAGTGTATCAACTACGCTCGTATGGATCTTGAGAATATGGCTTCAAACAACAACCAGTCGCAGGCTATCAACTGGCGCTGGCACACAGAAGGCGAGGAAGCACTCCTCCCACGTGCAGCTACCGAAAACACCGGCGTAGCTACTTACAACTACCTCGGTTCTGACCGCTTCGTAGAAGATGCTTCATTCTTGCGTCTGAACTATGCACAGCTCGCTTACACATTCTCACCCAAGTCGCTCAAGTCTGTAGGTATATCTTCATTGAGATTTAACCTCATCGTAAATAACATATTCTGTATTACGAAGTACTCGGGTGCAGACCCAGAACACCCACAGGCAGGTTTCGCACCAGCATCTGATGGTGGTAAGACTCCACGAGCTAAATCGTTTACTTTAGGTGCATCAATATCTTTCTAATAGTTTAATAGTATGAAACACATGAAAAATAATATAAAGATAGCTGCATATGTGATGATGGCAGGTCTCGGACTCGGTTCGTGCTCTATGGATCTTCTGCCGCTCAACGAGGTCGTTCTTGAGAACTACTGGAAAGAGGGCGAAGATGTACAGAGTGTGATGAACTCGTGCTACACAGCTATGCAGGATAAGGGATATTTACAACGCCTTATCGTTTGGGGCGAATGTCGTTCTGATAATACTGCCCCTAACTCTACAGCCAATCAGGAACTCCGTAACTTGATGAAGGGTAACCTGAAGAGTACAAACGGATGGTGTGATTGGGGACCCTTATATACAGTCATCAACCGCTGTAATACAGTACTGTATTATGCAGCAGAGGTGGCTCAGAAGGATCCTAACTACACTGAGTCAGAGTATAAGATTACGCAGGCAGAGGCAAAGTTCCTCCGTGCATATTCTTACCTGACACTTATTAAGACATTCAAGAATGTGCCATTCACTTTTGAACCGTCAATCGATGACACTCAAGATTACAGATTGGGACAGACTCCGTTCAAGACGATTCTTGATTCTCTTATATTGGATATTGAAGGCTGCAAGACATATCCTCCAGTCCAGTATGCTTCTGACCAGCGCTATTACAATACAGGTCGTGTAACACGTCTGGCAATGTATTCTCTGCTCGCAGAAATGTATCTGTGGCGTGCTTCTGATGCAAGTGCTGATATATCTGCACGCCAGTCAGACTATCGTTCTTGTATCGCTTGCTGCGACTATGTGCTTAATGCAAAGATTGCTCAGTACAAGGAGAACTCATACAATGATGACCGTACAGGACAGCAGTCAAAACTGGAGAGCCTTTGTGACCGTGATCATGTCTATGCGACCTTTGGTCTGCCATTGCTGAAGGAAACCTCAGGTGCATCTTCAACGTCAAGCGGTCCTATGGCGACTAACAGCATTTTCTGCAACGGAAACTCATTCGAGTCAATTTATGAAATAACTTTTGTTAACGGACAGGATGTAAACTACGGAGTAGGCGAGATGTACGGCGGTTATGCTGACGATAAGGCTACATCGGCTGCTAGGTTGGTGCTTGCTGATGCTAACCTCATTACAACAACTCCTACTGCAGTAACTTATGACAACAGTAAGTTGTTCTCAGTGACTTCCGACTATCGTTCAATAGCATCATTCTATTATACCGATGGATCAGGCTCACAGTCAATATATAAATATGTATTGAGCAATAATTATGCTGGAGCTACAAGTCTTAGCTCAAATTATGGTGAGATAGGAAACTCGCAGAATTCATACAAGAAGCCATCTTTTGATTTGACTAACTTATACGTTCGTTCGAAGACTCTGCAGTCAGAGAACTGGATATTGTATCGTCTTACAGAAGTCATCCTCTTCAGAGCAGAGGCAGAGATTGCACTGGCTGCTACAATGGCAGGCGAAACTGACGACAGTCCTGCAATCCCTACAGCTAATTTCACCGGCTACCACAATGGTGCAGACCTCGGCAGTGCCGGCGACCTCTATGCTGATGCGTTCAACCTGATTACTGCTGTATATTGGCGCTCAAATCCAAGTGCTTCTTCTTTGGCAAGTACATTATTGCCTCAGATAGCCAACTTTACCAAATACAAGGATTTCATGGACTTGCTGATGCAAGAACGTCATAGAGAGTTCCTCTTTGAGGGCAAGCGCTATTATGATCTTGTTCGTCAGGCTCGCCGTAACGGTAACACTACAAACTTCAGTGCAGCCCTTACTTCTAAGTACGGTGAGGCTTCAAAGGCAATCCTCATTAAGATGTCTAACCTGGACTTTATGTATATGCCGGTTCTCAAGTCACAGATTAAGTTGAATCCAAATCTTGTACAGAACCCATGCTATAACGACGAAGAAGAAACAAATAAAAACTAAAACCTTATGAAAATATTAAATTTTAAACTGCTTACTGTTGCCGTCTTTTCCATTGCGGCTGTTCAGTTCGGACTTGTAAGTTGTTCCGATGACCCCGGAGTCGATAACTACTATACAAGTACTTCCAAGTATGCAGCTGACTATTTGCAGTCTGATAGCAAATATAGTCAGTATGTAGAGATCTTGCAGCGTGCTACAGGAGAGAAGGGTACTCTGCGTTTGATAGAGTTGCTGGGGTCTTATGGCGCATATACTGTGTTCGCTCCAACCAACGATGCCGTTGACAAGTATCTTGCAAGCAAGGGAGTGGCTTCTGTTGCTGATCTTCCTAAAGAAGATTGCGATACAATCGCACTGAACTCAATTATTGAGAATGCATACTTCACAACTGACGTGAATGACGGAACTTATCCGGAAGCTAATATGCTTGATCAGTATCTTACTATTTCCAGTGTTGCTGAGGACGAGTCTGATTCTGGTTCGTCTGCACTTGCTATGTATATCAATACAAACAGCAAAATCATTCATGCTGACGACTCTGTATCTAACGGTGTGGTTCATACTGTTGATAAGATTATTCTTACAAGTACGGAGTTCCTCTCTGACTTCTTGGCGAACGATCCTAACTGTTCACTCTACAATTCTGCTTTGAAGGCTACAGGAGTAGATGAATTGCTGACCAGTTATATCGATAAGAACTATTCTGTCGGTAGTGACTCTGTCGATTGGACTAACGATGCTCTTGTAATGCCTACTGCAACTGAATATGATAATGTGGCATATCCAGAGAAACGTTATTATAAATTTACAATGTTTGTGTGTCCGGATAATATTCTGAAAGAGAAGTATGGCATAGCAACTCTTGACGACCTGCGTCAGAAGGCTCATGAACTGTATGACCCGGTTTATCCTGATGATGCAGATGTAACTGATGAGAAGGATCGCAGAAACGCACTTAACCGTTTCATTTCTTATCATATCCTCAATCGTTATGCAGCATATTATGATCTGACAGCTGTCGATGGACCAAGTTCTACTCTTGCTGTCAACTGGAACCGCAGAAAATGGGATATCGCTGACTGGTATGAAACGATGATGCCTTATTCTATCCTGAAGTGCTCTTACCCTAATGGTTCTCAGGCAGGCTTGTATATAAACCGTCGCGGTGTGCAGTCTCGTGCTGACGAGCGTGGCGTGTTTGTTCGCGGTGCCAAGGTTACTCCAACTGGTGATATGGGTGTCGTCAATACATGTCTCAATGGTATTTACCACTATATTGACGATATCATTGCCTACGACCAGAATACTCAGCAGGTTGTACTTAATGAACGTATGCGTCTTGATGCCTCTTCGCTGTCACCTGACTTTATGACAAGTGGTGCCCGCGGACACTATACTAAGTCTTCATACGAGAATGGCAAGTATGGACTTTGGGATAATACGTCAAACCACAATAATAAGAATACTTGTCTCGGTTTCAAGGCCGGTTTCGTAGAAAACTTCAAGTACGACAACAATACTCATCTCCACGTTCGTCCACGTGTTCTTTCGTTCTGGTCATATCAGGGTGACGAGGTGACAATTCTTGGAGTATTCGACTTTACCGTTAAGATTCCACCAGTACCTGCCGGTACGTACGAGCTTCGTCTTTTTACTTGCGTAGAGTTCGATAATCGTGGTATCATTCAGGTTTATATCGATGACGTACCTCAGGGAATTCCGTTCGATATGCGTCCTGGCGGCGAGACTCTGTTCGGTTGGAAGCAGGATTCGTCTTTGGGTGATGAGGATGCTATTTCAGCATTCGATAAGTCTATCCACAACCTTGGATGGATGAAGGGACCAAAGTCATACTACTCAGCTTCTTCTGAATCGGGTGGTACTCAAGGTTCATGTTTCCGCGATTTGAACCGTACGATTCGTAAGGTGCTCGGTACGTTCGTAAGTGACGGTAAGACTGACCACTATGTTCGTTTCCAGCAGAAACTGTCATCTTTGACTAATGCAATGAACTTCGACTTTTTGGAAATCTGTCCAAGTTCTGTATATAATAATGAGTACTATGCAGAAGACAGATGGTAATAACGTTTAGCGAAAAAATATCAATATTATGAATAATAACATAAAAAACACATTGCGCACAGGTGTCGTAGCTGCTGTAGGGCTGATGACAATGTATGCTTGTACAGATACGTGGAATGAACATTATGATTCTACTTCTACCTCTCTGAACGCATACAATGGCACAACTATGCAGGCCTTGGACAAAGAAGCATCTGATTTTGCGCAGATTGTCAGAGCAACAGGCTTTGACACTTATCTGAATTCATCCAGTTCTTATACCGTCTGGGCTCCGGAAAACGGTTCTTTCAATAAGGACAGTTTGATGGAATTGGCAGGTACGAACAAGGATGCAGTTGTGAAACAGTTCGTAAAGAACCATATAGCTCTCTATTCAATACCGATGAATCTTGAGGCTCAGCAGATTAATTTGTTGAATAGCAAGGTTTATACCATGACTGCTAAGGACGAGCATAAAATTGGTAATGTGACTATTTCTGACACAAAGAGCAATATTAAATGTAATAATGGTATTCTGCACATGATTGGTGGAATGCTTCCATTTAATTTCAATCTTTTCGAGTTGATAGAAAATCAGTATAATGAATCAGATAATGCAACTAAAAAAGAATGTTCTTTGTATTCTTATCTGAAAACCGCCGACGAGGACTCTCTGATAGAAGCTCAGTCTGTTTATCGTGGATATGACGAATTTGGTAATAAAGTATGGGTCGATTCTGTAACGTTGCGTAACAATACTATTCTTCGTGATATGGACGCTCTCATATATGAGGAAGACTCGAACTATATTGCCTTGATTCCAAGTATTGAAGCGTACCAGGACAGATATAACGAGATTCAGTCTTATCTGCAGTTTAACCCTTCAATGGATGATGGTTTGGAATATAGCCGTGTTGATTCACTGAGAAACAGCTATGCACACCGTTTCTCAATGACTGACCTTTTCTATAATCGCAGTCAGAACGAACATTGGAAGGACTCACTGAAGTCAACACAATATAGTTCTTTTAGCTGGCCTGAGCATGTCTATTACAGAACAGCTCCGCGTGAACTGCCAGAAGACAAAGAGGTAAATGATATCCTGCAGAAGGTTAACATTCAGGACTCAGTTTCTTGTTCTAATGGTATTGCTTGTTTCTTTGATGAATATCCAATCAGTATCTATGATCAGTTCTTCAAGAACATTAAGATGACTACTGCTTATATGCGTTTCTATTTTATTGACAAGGAAACCAAAATCAAGGGCTCTAATGTTAATGTAACAAAGAACGTCAGCGACACTGAAATGAGAAGCGGAACCTGGGTTACATACACATACCGCTACCCTGAGATCTATGATGAAGAAGGTAATGTGATAGGTTATGATTACGAGAATCCAGAAGTAGTTAGCTATGTTTCACAACCATATTCATATTTTTATGTTCCAGCATCCAGTACAACTAACCCTAACATAGGTTTCTATATCCCGAATAATTTCTCTGGTGAGTATGATATCTACATGGTTACAATGCCTTCATGGACTTATCAGAATGATTTCGATACGAACAAACTGCGTTATCGCTTCCGTGCAAGCATTTGGGAGAAGGACGAAAAGGGTAACTTCCCATCAACTGGTACTCCACTGACTGTTGACGGTAATAACACCTTTGAAACTCCTGAACCTACAGATTTCAATGTAATTAGAGATACAACATATATAGGTTCGTACAATTTCAAGTATGCTTACTACGGAGAGAGCGAACCGGGTGTTATCTTGCAGATTACTCCAAATGTATTGTCGAGTCAGAGAAAGAATTATTCTAACAGTCTAATTTTCTCAAGCATTATTCTGAAGCCACGCAAGGAGGGTGATACTGATTCAGAAGCCGGAGTAAAGGCCGTCACGTTGAATCTTTCTGAAGGAACTAAGAAGGTGCCAAGTAATATTTTCTATAAATCTATAAAACAGTAATACTATGCAACAATTCAATAAAATCGGAATAGCAGCATTGATGTTCTTAGCCGGAACAGCACTACCTATTGTTGCACAAGATGGGGTAGAGACTGAGGAAGTCGCTGAGACTGCTGCTGCACCTAAAAAAAAGGTTAAGCAGGAAAAGAAATACCCAACAATTGATGTTGCTGGTAAGGTATTTGATGCAGCCACCGGAGAACCTCTTGCAGGTGCTCAGATACAAGCATACAATAACAATAAATATACTGCGATGACAGGTGAAGACGGTTCGTTTGTCATCAAGGTTCCAGAGTTTGTTACATCACTCGCTGTAAAACTCGAGGGATATACTTTGAACCAGACTTCTATCAACGGACGCACTTCAAATGTAGATGTATATTTACACTCTGATCTGTTCAAAGGAGACTATCAGGAATCGACTACAGCATCTCGTTCTGTATCGGCAAAAGGTTTTGAGTCAACACCTTCTATCACTATTGACGATGAGATTCAGAATCGCCTTGGAGCTGATGTACACACTATGATGCGCAGCGCAAATCCGGGACAGGGAGTCTCAATGTTTATCAATGGCATAAATTCTCTCAACTCTAATGCGCAGCCTCTCATCGTATTGGACGGCGTAATATACGATCAGATGTATGATGCAGAAATGCTTCATACCGGCTATTTCAATAACCTCTTACAGGCTATCAACCTTTCGGATATTGAGAGTGTAGAAGTGTTGAAAAATGGTACTGCCATTTATGGCGCTAAGGCTGCGAATGGAGTTATCCTGATTCGCACTAAGCGTTGTCGCTCAATGGCCACACGAATCGATGTAAACCTCAGTGCGGGTGTGACAACACGTCCGACTACGATGGATGTAATGGATGCAAATTCCTATCGCTCATATGCGTCGGAACTTCTTGGTACTACCAGTACGAAGATTACAGACTTCAAGTTCCTCAATCCTAATCCAAATTATTATTACTATAATATGTATCATAATGATACAAACTGGAAAGATGAGGCATATAAGAAGGCGGCGTGGAATCAGAATTATGGGATTGCCATTCAAGGTGGTGACGATGTGGCTTCATACAACCTATCTGTAGGCTATATGAATTCGAAGTCGATATTGAAGAGAAATGATATGCAGCGCTTCAACATCCGATTCAACACTGACATCAATTTCAATAAATGGTTCTCAGCTCAATTCGATGCAAGTTACACAAACGTGACACGTAATTTGCGTGATGACGGCTTAGAGTCAGATTTCAACTTGTCAACTCTTGCGTCGCCTGGTTTCCTTGCTTTGGCAAAGGCTCCATTCCTGGCTCCTTACGACTTCGCAACTGATGGAAAGATCACATCGTTTATCTCTGATGCAGATACTTATCTTGATGAGGTGCTTGGAACAAAGGCTTCTTTGGCAAACCCAACTGCCATATTGGAAAATGGTGAGGCAAAGAACAAGAACCACTCTGATTGTACAATGATTAACATCGCAATTGCACCAAAGTGGCAACCTACAAAGAACTTCTCACTGTCGGATCGTTTTTCATATACAATGCAGAGCTTTGACGAGGCTTATTATACTCCAATTAAGGGTATGCCGACTTATCTGGCTGAAGGCAACGAATCTGCTACCCAAAACTCTAAATATTCATTGTTCTCAAAGCATAATGCTGTATTCAATGATTTACGTGCGAACTGGACAATTCTGCCAAACGGTGCACACCACCTTGATCTCTTTGGCGGTTTCCGTTTCATGAATGATACATACAATGCTTCATATCTGATTGGTGACAATACAGGTAATGATAAGACTCCAAATAACTCTTCCGGTCAGAGAAACAAGAGAACTAACGGTAGTGATGTCTCGTGGAGAAGTCTTTCTTATTATGCAAATGTTAACTATAATTACCAGGAGAAATATTACCTTCTTGGTCAATTAGCTGTTGAGTCGTCTTCACGTTTCGGTAAAGATGCTGACGCAGGTGTAAAACTCTTTGGAGTGCCTTGGGGTATATTCCCGTCTATACAAGGTGCATGGGTTATTACTAATGAGAAATGGTTCCAGCCAAGCAAGGGTGTTAATATGATCAAGATTAACGCAGGTTTTGAATCTGTTGGTAATGATGCTATTAATAATAGTGCTACATTGACTTATATGTCAACAGCTCCACTCTTCACTAATACAGCAACCTCAATTGGTTTGACTAATATTGGTAACTCAAAGTTGCGTTGGGAGACTACGAATCGTTTCACTACTGGTGTTGAGGCTAATTTCCTAAACAACCGCTTGAATGTTAAGTTCAACTATTTCTTGTCTAAGACTAATAATCTTGTTGCTCTTGGTTCGTTGGCTTACGTAGCAGGTCTTACTAACTATGCTTATTATACAAATGAAGGAGCACTTAAGAATCAGGGCTTTGACGTTGCGTTAAATGCAAAAATTGTAGATAGCCGCAATTTCAAATTCGATATGGGTGCAAGTATGGGGCACTATAAAAATAAACTCACATCCCTTCCGGAAGGAAAGACGAGTTTCGTAACTAATATGTATGGTGCAACCATCCTTTCAGAAATAGGTCGAAGTGCAGGTGTATTCTATGGACTCAAGACTGATGGTGTCTATGCTACATCTGAGGCAGCTCAGGCTGATGGTAAATACATTATCAATTCTGCTGGTAATAAAGATAATTTCAAGGCTGGTGATATGAAATTCATTGATCAGAACAATGATGGAAAAATCGGTGATGAAGATAGGGTGGTGATAGGTGACCCTAACCCTGATATCTTTGGAAATATTTCACTCCACTTTAATTTCTATCAGAGATTTGATCTCACTGCCAACTTTAAGTATTCTATTGGCAATGATGTGTATAATTATAAGAGAGCTTTACTTGAGAGTGGTTCAATGTTTATCAACCAGACAAAGGCAGTTAATCGTCGTTGGACTTCAGAAGGACAGGTGACAGATGTGCCACGCGTATCATATCAGGATCCTATGGGTAATAGCCGTTTCTCTGATCGTTGGATTGAAGACGGATCATATCTGAAACTGAAGAGTGTTACGCTTTCATACAAGGTGCCTGTTCAAAATGAATATATTCAAGGCATTACTGTATGGGCCGCAGCCAATAACCTCTTTACACTGACAAAGTATCTGGGAGTAGATCCTGAGGTTTCGTGCGGAAATAGCGTTTTAATGCAGGGAATAGATGCTGGCTATCTGACTGCCGGTCGTAGCTTCCATCTTGGTGTTAAGATTAACCTCTAATAATAAAAGAATATCGGGGTAAATATTAATCCGGTTTATTCGAAAAATATAGAAATTATGAAGATAAAATCAATCATAGCATGTGGATTGCTCCTACTAGGCGTGGGAGCAGCTACGACATCGTGTGAAGACATGTTGACTGCTGACAATCACCTTGTCACGACAGATCTTGCTCCACAAGATACATTGTATCAGATGATGGGAATTGTCAAGCGTATGCAGTTGCTCGCAGACAGAACAATCCTGCTTGGAGAAATCAGAGCAGACCTCGTCAATGTTGACGAGGCACGTGCTTCTGCTGATCTTCAAGAATTGGCAAAGAACAATGTATCTACAACAAATAAGTATAATTCTCCTGCAGAATACTATGGAGTAATTAATTCATGTAATATCTATTTGGCATATGTAGATTCTCTCTATAAAGTTTATGGAGAATATTATTACCAAAAGGAGATCATCGCTGCAAAGTGTTTCAGAGCATGGTGCTATCTGGAACTTGCAAAGATATACGGAGAAGTTCCGTTTGTTACAGAACCGGTATTGTCTGCAGAAGTCGCTGATCAAATAGTTGCATCCGGAAATAAGAAAGATATGCTTGGTATTCTTGATTTTGCAATTCAAGATCTTGCTCCTTATGCTCATCTTCCGGAGAATAGTAATATGCGACCAAGTTATGGAGCTACCTTCAGTGGCATTAATGCCCGCAACATTTTCTTGCCTGTGCGTGCTTTGCTTGGAGAACTTTACCTTTGGCGTGGTTCAGTAAAGGGTAAGGATGCCGGAAAGAGTGATTTTATTGATGCAGTTCGTATGTATCATGACTACCTATGCTATCCTGGAGAAGAAAAATCTGTTGATTATAATGCAATAGAATGGACTTCTACAACCTGGCAGAACCCAATTTACAGCGATATGTCAAATAGTTATTCGCTCTATAATTTCAGTCTGTCCTCACAGAATGAGTATGCAGCTGTTCTGCCACTTGATACTGCAGCATATTACGGTACAACCTCTGATTTGAGAGCTATATTCAATTCTAATTATAGTAATAACTATTATCCATCGGTTATGCCGTCGGCTCGTATGAGCGATATTTCAAAAGCTCAGAAAAATCTATTTATATCTTGGAAAAAGACTGTCATTGGCGGTGTTACAAAATCCGAACTTGTACGTTCGTATGCTCCTGCTGATGCTTCTACTTTGGGTAACGAACGTTTGATTGGCGACTTGCGTTTGCCCGAAGTGTATAGAACTGTTTCCAACGTAAGCGAATCACGTTATAACGCTAACAGAAATTCTACAAAGCAGTACATCACAAAGTGGTTGGGAGGTAATGCTAGTATATCTGATGATCACCGTCAGACATATATCATATACTATCGTACCAATACGTTGTATCTGCACATGGCAGAAGCTCTAAACTTAGCAGGCTTTCCGGAAACCGCTTTTGCAGTTCTTTCACGAGGTCTTACATATAGTACTCTTAATACAGATACTATCCATGTAAATCAGACCATAACAGCAGCTGACGGAACTGAAAAAGACACTGTAATAGCACTTAAGCTTATCTCTGATGACGAGTTTGACCGTCTCTGTAATATTAAGACTTACGGATACACAAATACTACTTCAGACTTTGACAATGATAATGCAAAAGCTGAAAAAGCTGCTAATTCATTTGTAGTATGGAAACGCGATGTGTTCTGGAATCTTCCAAAGACTGATAACAACCGAACAGGTAACACCATTGGCAAATGGAGAAGTAATTCTGCAGCACCAATGAATTCTAAGACTCAGATTGGTATCCACTCACTCGGCTCAGGTGACACGGAATTCAATGAGTTCTATCAACTCGACGATGAAGAAACACGCAATCATTTGTTGCAGGGTTTGAAGCCTGATCTTCCTGAAGGAGGATATACTGAAGGCGAAAGTGCCTTGTCGTTTGATGATTGGAAGGCAATTACAACCAAAACGAAGACGACTGCTAATTATGATGCTTACGTTGAAGCTTATAACCAGTATCCTGTTAAATTAGCAAATTATAATGCTGATGTTAATTTCCTTAAATCAGCAGAAGTTCGTGCAAAGCGCCAAGCTCATATTAGTTGGCTTATTCTTGAAGAGGAGGCTCTTGAAGGCTCTTTTGAAGGACAGCGATTCTATGATCTCCTGCGTTATCAGATGCAGGCTGGTAAAGTCTCTGGACCTTCTGCAATAATTGAGATGCCAGACTCTATTACTAAGTTGTATGGACCAACACCTAACATGACTGGTAAACCATGGTACTTGACATTGCCCAATAGATAAATTCCTTACATTATATATAATATAGGATTTATACTAAAGGTTGAATCATAATTGTAGATTCACTGAATTCTCTTGCAGATTCAGTGAATCTACTTTTTGGGGGGCTTAGATCTCCCGTGAAAATTTTTTTTTGAAAAAAATGTCTTA
>DEJQ01000020.1 GCA_002353575.1 Prevotellaceae bacterium UBA2744 | reverse complement strand
GAAAAGTGAAAAATCTAAGTTACAACTTGTCAACTTGTCAACTAAAATTACATAATATGAAAATAGGAATAGTACAAATATGCTGCAGTGCAGACAAGGAGCAGAACATGCAGAAACTTGCCAGCGGGATTCGCGAGGCTGCCGGAAAGGTAGCCGCGCTGGTGGTGCTGCAGGAACTGCACAACACTCCGTATTTCTGCCAGACGGAGAACGTGGATATGTTCGACCTGGCAGAACCCATTCCGGGACCATCGACAGAGTTCTTCGGTCGGGTGGCAAAGGAGTGCGGAGTGGTGCTGGTGACGAGCCTGTTCGAGAAACGTGCGGCTGGGCTGTACCACAACACGGCGGTGGTGCTGGAGAAAGACGGCACGATTGCCGGCAAGTATCGCAAGATGCACATTCCCGACGATCCGGCATACTACGAGAAGTTCTATTTCACTCCGGGCGACCTGGGGTTCAAGCCTATCGACACGAGCATAGGCAGGCTGGGGGTGCAGGTGTGCTGGGATCAGTGGTATCCCGAGGGAGCCAGACTGATGGCCCTGGCTGGCGCCGAACTGCTCATCTACCCTACTGCCATCGGATATGAAAGCAGCGACTCAGCCGAAGAACAGGAGAGGCAGCGCGAGGCTTGGCAGACAGTGCAGAGGGGTCATGCCGTTGCCAACGGACTGCCCGTCGTTGCCGTGAACCGCACAGGACACGAGCCAGACCCGTCGGGACAGACCCAGGGCATAGAGTTCTGGGGCTCCAGTTTCGTCTGCGGACCGCAGGGCGAGATGCTTTTCCGCGCACCAAAGGATGAGGAATGTGTCGAGGTGGTCGAGGTGGATATGAAGCGTTCGGAGAATGTGCGCCGCTGGTGGCCCTTCCTGCGCGACCGCCGCACCGATGAGTTCGGAGGACTCACAAAAAGGTATCTGGACTGAAAAACAAAAGGGGACCAGAAAGGAAACTGAAACAGGTATCAGGAAAAAAGGAATTGATATTAGAAAGGAAACGAAAAGGTATAAAATTGGAAATGATGAAAATTATATATGGATTGCTGACAGCATTGGCGTTCTCCGTCAATGCATTGGCTGTAGATATAGACCTGCAGGAGGTTATAGCCGCAGGATTGCCTGTGATGTATGTGGAGACCGTGAACGGAGAACTGCCCACGTACAGAAGTGTGTCTTCGCCGCCAGGACAGAACGGAACAGGAATCACCGACGCGACGAAAGTGCCCGGACGTGTGAGGATTGAACAGAAAGATGGGAATATTCTGTTTGACAGCGGGGAGTATGAGGAAAAAGTCAGCGGAATGACCATCAAGGTAAGAGGAAACACGAGTGCGCACGAGCCCAAGAAGCCGTTCAAGATAAAGCTGCAGAAGGAAGCCGACATGCTGACTCGCGGAGACGACGCTACGTATGCCGACAAGAACTGGCTCCTGGTGAAGGATGAGCAACTGAAGTACAAGCTCGGTTTCAAGGTGAACGAACTGCTCGGACTGCAGTGGACTCCGCAGTACAGGTATGTGAATCTGGTGTTCAACGGCGAGTATCGAGGTGTGTATATGTTGTTGGAGTCGGTAGAGAGGAATACGAAATGCCGGCTCGACGTGGAGAAGACGGGCTTCATCTTCGAACTGGATGCCTACTGGTGGAACGAGGACAGGTATTTCAATTCTTCGCTGTCGAACCAAATGAACTACACATACAAATATCCCGACCCGGACGAGGTGACCGAAGAACAGAACGACTACATTCAGAGCGTAACAGACGTAGCTGAGGCTTCGCTCGACGCAGGTACATACCCTGATTACATTGACATCGAGTCGTTTGCAGAATGGGTGCTTGCCCACGACATCCTGGGCAATGCTGAACCCGCAGGGGCGAATATTTTCCTTACGAAATATGACGACACGGACGAGTCGAAGGTGATGATGGCAAATGTGTGGGATTTCGACAAGATCATGCTCGCCACAGGCTGGGACCATGCACACAATATGTATTATTGGCAAAGACTGTTCAGAAGTCCGAACAAAGCTTTCGTACGCTACTATAAGAAGTTGTGGTACGACCTGAAGCCCACGGTTTTTTCTGACCTGGATTCGTTCCTTGATGATTTTGCAGGCTCGGAAGAGGCATCGGGCTTCGACAAGTCGATAGAACTGGACAACCTGCGCTGGAACCGCAGCATCGGCACCACGCAGAAGAGCATCGGAACAATAAAGTCATGGCTTAAGACCCGTGAGCCATGGCTCGAAAAATATATCTCTGCCCTGAACGACAAAGATGCGACCGGAATAGCCGCAGTAAGGAGCGAGGGGGACGAGCACTCGGCAACGTACTACACCGTGACCGGCCTGCGCGTAGAGAAACCGACGAAAGGTATTTACATCAAAGACGGTGTGAAATATGTCAACTGGTAGCGACAAGCCGGGTAATCATACTGCTTCACTAAAGTTCTTACATTTTATCGAACTCTGATTTCATCCAGTCGAGACGGGTATTGAGCCAATCTTTCAGTTCCTGGACTTCAGCGGGATAACTACCCATTACTTTATAGTTGGGCCATACGCGGACGTTGAGCGTATGCCATTTGTTTTCATTCTCCTGCACCGAATACTCAAGAGCTTCGGCACTGAGGGCTATCTCGTTTATCAGGTACCAATCGACAAAGGAATCCATGTCGAGGTATTTCTGCCACCCGGTGCGAGGGTCAGTGTAGCCGTCGGAGAACAGGCAGTAAACTAATGATATGTAAAAGTCGTCTGGACATAAGGGGAAAAAAAAGAAAATTGTCCTCCCGTAGAGTGCCGGGAGGACAATTTCATGAGCATAGTAAATTATTCTTCGTTGAGAATCTTCATGAGTTCGATGCAGGACTTGGCTACGTTCGTACCAGGACCGAAGATTGCGGCTACGCCCGCCTTATAGAGGAAGTCGTAGTCCTGAGCCGGGATGACACCTCCGGCAGTGATGAGGATATCTTCGCGACCGAGCTTCTTGAGTTCCTCAATAACCTGCGGGATGAGGGTCTTGTGTCCGGCTGCAAGCGAGCTGACACCGAGTACATCGACGTCGTTCTCTACTGCCTGGCGGGCTGCTTCGGCTGGAGTCTGGAACAGAGGTCCCATATCGACGTCCATACCGCAGTCGGCATAACCAGTGGCAACTACCTTGGCACCACGGTCGTGTCCGTCCTGTCCCATCTTAGCTATCATGATACGAGGACGGCGACCGTTCGCCTGTGCGAATTTCTCTGTAGCACGACATGCCTCCTCGAAGATCTTGTCGTTTCTTGATTCTGTACTATACACGTTGCTAATAGTTCTGATGATTGCTTTATAACGTCCTACTACGGCTTCGCAGGCATCGGAAATCTCGCCGAGCGTACAGCGGAGTCCGGCTGCCTTGACAGCAAGGTCAAGCAGGTTGTGTTCTGATTTCTTGCCATCCTGGAATTCCTGTACACACTTGGTGATCTCTGCAAGTGCTGCCTTGCAGGCTGCCTCGTCGCGGTTGGCACGGAGTTCCTTGAGTGCTGCTTCCTGCTGCAGACGAACGGCTGTGTTGTCGATTTCGAGGATGTCGATCGGGTCTTCATGGTCGAGACGGTATTTGTTGGTGCCGACGATGGTCTGAGTACCCGAGTCGATACGAGCCTGGGTGCGGGCAGCTGCCTCTTCGATACGCATTTTTGGCAGACCGGTCTCGATTGCCTTTGCCATACCGCCGAGTTTCTCGATTTCCTGAATGTGTTCCCAAGCCTTGTGTACGAGTTCGTTAGTGAGGGTTTCTACGTAGTAAGAACCTGCCCAAGGGTCGATCTGCTTGCAGACCTTTGTCTCGTTCTGGATGTAGATCTGAGTGTTGCGGGCAATACGTGCCGAGAAGTCAGTAGGCAGTGCGATAGCCTCGTCGAGGGCGTTGGTGTGGAGCGACTGAG
Organism: Prevotellaceae bacterium UBA2744; assembly: GCA_002353575.1. Taxonomy (GTDB): domain Bacteria; phylum Bacteroidota; class Bacteroidia; order Bacteroidales; family Bacteroidaceae; genus Minthosoma. The sequence goes on along the minus strand of DEJQ01000020.1, from coordinate 45,771 downwards.
TGTGACCCAGTACGGCTGCCATAGCCTCGATACATGTACGGCCTACGTTGTTGAACGGGTCTTGCTCCGTGAGCGACCAACCGGAAGTCTGCGAGTGGGTACGCAGGGCAAGCGACTTAGGATTCTTGGCTCCGAACGACTTCACGATCTTTGCCCACAGCAGACGGCCTGCACGCATCTTGGCAATCTCCATGAAGTGGTTCATACCGATAGCCCAGAAGAACGACAGACGAGGAGCGAAGGCATCGACGTCGATTCCGGCATTTACACCTGTACGCAGATAGTCCATACCGTCGGCAAGGGTGTAGGCAAGTTCGATGTCGGCAGTTGCTCCAGCCTCCTGCATGTGGTAGCCTGAGATAGAGATACTGTTGAACTTAGGCATCTTCTGCGAAGTGTATTCGAAGATGTCAGCGATGATCTTCATTGAGAATGCAGGCGGGTAGATGTATGTGTTGCGCACCATGAACTCCTTGAGGATGTCGTTCTGGATGGTACCTGCCATCTCTTCGAGCTTGGCACCCTGCTCCAGTCCGGCATTGATATAGAATGCGAGGATTGGAAGCACGCCGCCGTTCATTGTCATTGAGACAGACATCTTGTTGAGCGGAATACCTGCGAAGAGTGTCTTCATGTTCTCGAGCGAGCAGATAGACACACCTGCCTTACCCACATCACCCACTACGCGTTCGTTGTCGGGGTCGTAACCACGGTGAGTAGGAAGGTCGAAGGCAACGGAAAGTCCCTTCTGACCGCTGGCGAGGTTACGACGATAGAATGCGTTTGACTCTTCTGCAGTAGAGAATCCGGCATACTGACGGATGGTCCACGGACGGAACGGGTACATCATTGAGTACGGACCGCGGAGGTAAGGAGGAATACCTGCTGCGAAATCGAGGTGTTCCATACCCTCAAGATCTTCCTTGGTATAGACCGGCTGGATGTCGATCTGTTCGGGCGTGCGCCAGTTGGCTGTGATGCCATTCTGCTTCTGCCACTGCTGGCCATCCTTCTGCTGGATGCCAGCATATATATCTATATTGTTAAAATCTTTACGTGCCATAATTAGATTCCGAGTTTTGCATTGTACTCACGGAGAGTTTCAAGCTGGTTAGACTTAACATGAATGAAATTCTCGATGCCTGCTGCCTTGAGGTCTTCAGAACAAGCAGGAGCACCGGCTACGACGTACATTGCACGTCCGTCGAGATACTTGAATGCAGGAATTGCATACTCTGCATATTCGTCGTCGGAAGAACAGATGACTACGATGTCGGCACCGGCAGCCAAAGCTGCATCGACACCCTCTTCGACAGTCTTGAATCCGAGGTTGTCCATTACCTTATAGCCAGCTGCTGCGAGGAAGTTACAAGAGAACTGGGCACGAGCCTGACGCATAGCGAGGTTTCCGATGGTGAGCATGAAGGCGATAGGCTGCTTCTTGGCACTCTCGGTCTGCAGACGCAGAGCTTCGAAGTCGCTTGCCATACGCTGAGTGTTGAGACGGGTGATGTCGCCGTCGCTGTCACACTTGCAGCAAGACTCTACCGGGCGCTTGCCCTCTGACTGTTCAGTGAAGTTAGGGAACTGGTTGGTTCCGAGGATGAACTCCTTACGCTTAGCAGCATCGGCATGACGCTTTGCGTTGCTTTCGTTCACTGTCTTCTGGATGTTGCCTGCGAGAGCCTCAGCGAGGAATCCGCCTGCGTTCTCAGTAGCGAGGAAGAGTTTCCAACCCTCCTGAGCGATTGCGTCGGTGAGGTGTTCGATGGTGTAAGAACCGCCGGCTACATCGACGAGCTTGTCGAAGTGTGCCTCTTCCTTGAGCAGGAGCTGCTGGTTGCGTGCAATACGCTCAGCAAACTCTGTAGGAGTCTCGTATGGAGTGTCGAACGGAGTCACGATAATACTATCTACGTTTGCAAGTGCTGCCGACATAGTCTCGGTCTGAGAGCGCAGCAGGTTTACGTATGAGTCGAAGATTGTCTGGTTGTATTCTGATGTGATGGCAAGCACGTGCATCTGGCAGGCGCAGTCGCACTTAGGTTCGAACTGCTTCACGATCTGAGCCCAGAGCAGACGAGCTGCACGGAACTTAGCGATTTCCATGAAGTAGTTTTCGCTGACACCCATGTTGAACTTGATGCGCTTTGCTGCGTCGTCGATGCTCACACCGGCTTCGGTGAGCTGGTTAAGGTATTCAGCACCCCAGGCAAGAGCATAGCCGAGTTCCTGATAGATGTAAGCGCCGGAGTTGTTGAGCAGCACTGAGTTTACGTTGATGCACTTGTAACCGGGCAGTTCGGCAAGAGCCTCAATGAGTGCCTTTGCCTCGGCGAGCACGGCTGATGTGTCCTTACCCTTAGAGAGAATCTTGGAGATAGGGTCGAAGTTGATGGAGCCCTTGAGTTCTGCAAGCGGATAACCGTTCTCCTTGAAGTACTCTACGAGAACCTTTGCCAACTCTACACTGTGACGCTGACAAGTCTGGAAGTTCAGTTCTACGTACTGAGGCAGGATGCCGTTGAGCAACGTAGCGATGTAGGTCTTGTTGACCTGATCCTTCGGAATGCGGAATCCGAGAGAGTCAACACCCTTGTTCAGAATGTCGAGCGCCTTCTCGTTTGCCTTTGCAGGGTCTGCCTCGCAAATGTCCTGACGAACAAACCATATGTTGTTGTCTTTCTTGTTGCCACGAACGAAAGGAAATTCTCCTGGCAACGAATCGACAGCCTTCAGGTCTTTGAGGTCTTCACGACGGTAGAAAGGCTGCACGTTGAACCCTTCATTGGTTCTCCAAACCATTTTCTTCTGAAAATCGGCACCCTTCAGGTCAACCTCAATCTTTGCCAACCACTCTTCAGTGGTAGGGGCCTGGAATTCAGAAAAAAGTTTTTCTTTGTTGTTAGCCATAAAATATCATTTATTGTTGTTAAAAGTAAGTATTGCTTAATTCATGAGTCATATTGCACGATGCACATAATTCACGTTCATTTAGAAGCTACTTTGTCGCCCAGCAACTGACGGATAAGCGGCAGGAGGGTCTTACGCACCACTTTCTCGTTGAGTTGGTGTTCACCCTCGAAACGCTGTGCATGTGTGTAGTGCTTCTTGAAGATGTCGTAGGTGTGGACCACAGGGTCGTTGATGCCGAAGAGTCCGTAGCAGAGTTCCTGTTCGTCGGCAGTGATGCCCTTGAACTGCTGCCGCTCCATCTGGTTGAAGTGCTGTATGATGTCCTTCGTGATGCGGAACTCCTTTTGGTTGTCCTTGCGTCCGTTGTGGAATTTGAATGTTCCGGTCTTCAGCACATTGCTGTTTGTGGACATATTGAATGCCGGATTGACACAGATACGGAGGAACCCTCTCATCTGCTGAGCATACATTCCACCCATACTTGTGCCTACGATGATGTCGGGCTGCTCGTCCTTGCAGAACTGCAGCAGGAACGGCAGAGCCTCAACAGGATCGACCGGTATGTCGGGAGCTATGATGGTGTCCTCAGGCAGCATATTGCGAAGCAATTCTACGGTGCCGCTGGCTCCGGAAGATGCAAATCCGTGAAAATATATAAGTTTCATGTGTATTAAAATATGAAGGTTGCTTTAATCATCATCATCCGATATTGCAGAACCAAACCGGCTATAGATGACGTTCAGTTTCGTATCTTTAACCAGACGAGCCTGATTGAAACTGAAATCGTGGTTCAGCTTCACCAGTTTCTTGCTCGTGTCGTAGGTTGCAGCAACAGGAATAAGCAACACCTTATCATAGTTTTGAGTTATCTTTCCGTTTTTCCGCTCATCGAGACACTTGCTTATGAGACGGGCTATGTTGGAGAAGGTGTAGGTGTTGGTGTTTGCATTAAAGGTTGTGACATAGGACGTATTGCTGTCAGCCAAACGATATTTCTCGAAGAAACCGTTTTTGTAGTCGTCGAGTCGCACGAGCAGGAGGGTCTGCGGAATGCCGAGCTTGAACCGCTCGCCGGAAGTGTCGTTGTAGCGAGTGAACGAGAGCGATGCAGAATTGATGGAGTCAGTCATGCTGAGACGGCTGATTGGCAGGGTGACCTGGGTGAACACCCCTGCAGGTGTCTTCAGGTAGGTCACTCCATATTCGTCGAGCAGTTCGGTAAGGTCGTCGGACGAGAAATTGGTCACTTCGATAACCTCCTCGGTCGATGACATGATGGTGACTCCATCGACTACCTTCTTCGATTTATCGTCGTAGTAACGGTAGTTGATCCGAATCTGGGTAAGATAGACATAGGCCACGGCTCCTTCACCATACTCCAGTTTGAAGTAAAGGCCTTTGCTGCAAGGCAGACCACTGTGAAGCCATTTGTAAGTGCTGGTGAAGTTTGTCCTGTCGATGCTATAGGCATCGTATATCTGCTGTCCTATCTCGCGCGGCAGAGGAATGCGGATGTTACGCACATAGCCGCTGGATGTACGGGCCAGTTCGGTGATGGAACGGTCGGACAGAGTGTACCACTTAGAAGCCATAGGCTCTGAATCCTCGTCAATATAGTCGTTGGGATCGATGTTGGTATAGTAATCCTCCTCTGGGTCGAGATCGTTGTCAAGATCATAGACGCTGACCCGGAAATTTGCCAGAGAGTCACCTATAAACTGATCGATATAGAGTCGCACATCGATGCTGGTGACTGAGTCGTTTTCGATATCATCGGGAAAGAGGTTGCCTGAGGCAGACTCCGTGATGTGATACTGTGCAATGAAGTCTGCACGGGCTGTCAGGCCGGTTTCGGGGTCGGTGAACTGTCCGAGATAGGAACGCGAAGTACGTGCAAGGAGCGGCTCTTTAATCAGAAAACTCTCTGTCGAGACATTATAGCTGTCGTAGAACACCTTCACCGTATCGGAAGGCGGCATCATGTCAAGGCCAAGAGTTGCCGTGCTATCTGTGCAGGAAGAAATGACGAGAAATGAAAAAATGGCCGCAAGGCTCTCAACTATTCTGAAGATTTGTTTCATATACGACGAATTGCTTAAAACTACGAATTGCGCGAATCGAACAAATTCTTATCATCAATTCTCATCACCCATTACCTTATCATAAAACTCACTGTAGGCATCTTTAAAGTCTTCGCCCTGATAGTCGAGCACCGGAATGTTCAGGCTCTTGGCATACTCAACGATAGAAGGATCTACGTTCGGGTCGTCGAGGATGATGCCGTCGGAGAACTTGGCTGCCATCTTCATCAGTTCCACATGACTGAAGTCGCCTGCCGCCACATCAGAGTAGTCGGCACCAGAGACAGTCTTGAACGAAACGCAATCGAGTGTATGCTGCACGAACTTGGTCGCCACCGAAGGAGAAGCAACGGAATAGACCACCTTCACGTCGGTAAAGGAAGGTTCATCCTTGTATGCCTTCTTAATGTAGAGAGGTGCAAATGCCGGCATCCATCCGGAGCAGTGGATTACATCGGGAACCCAGCGGAGTTTCTTGACTGTCTCGAGCACACCACGGGCAAAGAATATGGCACGTTCGCCATTGTCGTCATACTCAGCCCCTGCATCGTCACGAGCCATCTTGCGACGTGCAAAATAGTCATCGTTATCAATGAAATACACCTGCAAATGGGCAGATGCCACAGAAGCAACCTTGATAACCAGCGGGCGGTCGGTTTCGTCAACTATTATATTAATACCGGAAAGACGAATCACTTCATGAAGTTGATTGCGGCGTTCGTTGATCATACCCCACTTAGGAGTAAAGATTCGGATTTCGTGACCATTCTCTTGAATTTGCTGCGGTAAATTCAAACCCATTTCCGCATCAGCCGATTCGGGCACGAACGGAGACATCTCAGTGTTGATAAACAGTATTTTTTTTGCCTTCATATTTACTATATTCGAGTTTTCGACCAAATCATCCGAATTTCCATCAGACACATTAGCTAAAAATCTTTGCAAAGATATAAATAATTTACTTCAAAATGCCCAGTTTTTTTGGATATTTAATAAAAACAACTCGTTTTTTCTGCTTTTTAAGGATTGAAAACTAAGAAAAATCCATCAAATGTTTCATATTTCATCCAATCACCCTTAACTTTGCAGGAAACTAAAAAAGATGAGCACTCCCCCACTGAAACTATACAGGGCATCAGCAGGCAGCGGAAAGACATTCACTCTGGCTGTGGAATATATTATTCTTCTCGTAATAGACCAGAGTGCCTATCAGCGCATTCTTGCTGTGACTTTCACCAACAAAGCTACAGCTGAAATGAAAGAACGAATACTGAATACGCTGGAAGAGTTGCGCGACGGAAACAAAAATGCCGACAGCTATCTGGAAAACATCAGAAAAGCACCGGAGATTCAGGCTCTGAACATATCCGACGAGGAGATAAGAAGAAGATGCGGCATTGCACTGCATATGCTTTCTCACGACTACAGCCGATTCCACATTGAAACAATCGACTCGTTTTTCATCTCAGTGATCAAGGACCTAGCACGAGAGCTCAATCTGCCGGCAAACCTGAACATCGACCTTAACAGCGATGACGTGCTGAGCGAAGCTGTGGACAACATAATCGACTACACTGATGAGGACAGCAAAACATTCCAAAGTCTGACCAGTTTCATCATGGAAAAAATTGATGAAGACAAGAACTGGAAGATGGACGAGGAGATAAAAACCTTCAGCCGGAACATTTTCAACGAAAAATATCTGAAGGACTACAATCTGCTGAAAGACAAGATTGACAACAAAAGGTTTATGCAGAACTATAAGCAGATGCTTTCGTCGATAAAAAACAAAGCGGCAAAAGAGTTACAAAGTCAAGGAGAACTATTTCTGCAAGTTTGTAACAATCATGGCTATAGCATAGACGATTTCAAACAAAAGAAGAGTGGTGTTTACGGATTCTTTCAGAAACTGGCAAACGGCAAGGAAATACCCAATGTAAACTCGTATGTGGAGAAGTGCAAGGATGACCCCACCGAATGGAACAAACAGAATGAAGACCTGCAGGGCTTGGCCTGCACCACCCTGATACCGATACTGAACAAGACCATTGATATGCTACCAACGGCCGTGAAAACGATTTCTACGGTCAATGTAATCCTACGTCATCTGAACCACCTGCAATTGCTGGCTGCCGTAAGTGGTGAGATAACCCATCTGAACCAGGATGCGAACCGTTTTCTGCTGGCCAATTCGGCTTATTTCCTGCAAAGGATGATAAATGGGGCAAGCGTGCCGTTCATATACGAAAAAAGCGGCAACCGCTTCACCCACATCATGATAGACGAGTTTCAGGACACATCTGATCTGCAATGGAGTAATTTCCTGCCTCTGCTCAACAACAGTCTGGACTATGGACAGACATGCCTAATTGTGGGGGATGTCAAACAGAGTATATACCGATTCCGCAACAGCGACTGGAACATTCTGAATACACTAAACGAAAATCCCGAACTCATGGGAAAAATCCATACTCCAGAGCCACTCAACACGAACCGAAGAAGCATGGGGAACGTCATTGCCTTCAACAATTCGTTTTTCAGAAATTCCATAAACATTTTGAACGAGGACTACAAAAGCAGTCATCACGGTGCGGACTGCAAAGACTTAATCAAGGCATATAGCGATGTGGAGCAAAAGATTATCGACAAAGCAAACGGACTGGGATATGTAAGTGTGGAGGTCGTGGAAAACGAAGAAGGAACAACCGAAGGCTACGAACTCGCCACTCTCAATTTACTGCTGGAGCACATAGAAAATCTGCTGTCACAGGGACTGGAGCAGAAGGATATCACTATTCTGCTGAGATTCAATAAACACATACCGCTTATAAGTCAGTTTTTCTCAGATAATGCCCCACACCTGAAACTCATCTCCGACGAGGCATACAGACTTTCCTCATCTACGGCTATCAATATAATCATCAATGCGTTGAGATTTTTGGTGACTACAGATGACAAACTCATATTGGCAAGTCTCGTAGCTAATACCACAGAACTGCAATACAGCCGGCTTCTGTTGCTTGACAAGGAACAACTACTTGAGTTGCTGCCGGAACAGTTCCGCAACAACCTCGACACTCTTCCATATATGCCCGTAAAGGACCTAGTGGAAACGATTTATGATACATTCTGCCTGGGACAGATTTCCGATCAGGACGCCTTCCTGTTCTATTTCCACGACCAGATAACAGACTTTCTTGACAATAAGCACAACGACATAAACAGCCTCATCACATATTGGGACGAGAGCCTGTCGCAGAAGACAATTCCGAGCGGAAGTGTCACGGACGGCATTCGAATCATGTCTGTACACAAGTCGAAGGGACTGGAGTTCCATACCGTTATCATCCCGTTCTGCGACTGGAGCACGACAGGAAAACCGACCGACCTGCTGTGGTGCAACCCTTCCGAAGAACCATACAGTCAAATGCCGCTGGTGCCTGTAAATTATACCAAGGAGATGGCGGCAAGTATATTCAGCGATGACTACGAAGAAGAAACCCTGCGCAATAATGTAGATAATCTGAATCTGCTGTATGTGGCCTTTACCCGGGCAAAAAATAATCTTTTTATTTTCACGAACGGACAAAAGTCACTGGACAAGAAGAAAAAAAACAGCAGCAAGGAGGAAGATTCGCAAATAAACAACATAAGCAAACTCATTCACAGGGTGTTATTCAAGGAAGCAAAGGAAACAACATCATACGAGACCGGAAGTCTCATCACTGAGACGTCCTCTGCACAAAAGGCTGACGCAGAAAAGATAAAGTTCTCAACCAGCACGAAACTGCCCTTTTTCCGCCAATCGAACAAATCAAAAGATTTCGTTGCCGAGGAAGGGGAAAAGACACCATACATAGACAAAGGATTGCTCTATCATAGCATTCTGCAAGATATATATACAGTAGAAGACATTGAAAAAGTGATAAATGCAAAATATTCTGACGGTGTCTTCAAGGACAAGGCGGAAAGAGAACAGGTAGAAAAGGACATAAAGAAAGCCTTGTCTAATCCGACCGCAGCACGATGGTTTGAAAAACAATGGAATGTAATCAACGAACGGAGCATCCTGAAGCCTGACAACAAGGGATTTGGATGGAAAGAACACAGAGCCGACCGCATTATATCATCACCTGAAGAGACCATCTGCATCGACTTCAAAACGGGAGATTTCAACAAGAAATATGAAGAGCAGGTAAAACGCTACATGGAACTGCTGACCGAGATGGGGTATCAGAACGTAAAAGGATATGTATGGTATGTGTTAGAAGACAAAATATCGGATGAGTTAAGATTGCACAACGAGAATATTTCCAATTAGCAAAAGGAAAAGAGAATAATGACAGAAAAGATTATCATGGGTGTTGACCCAGGTACGAATCTGATGGGATACGGACTTTTAAGAGTTGCAGGCAATAAGGCCGCACTCATCGCCATGGGCGTGATAAAACTGCACCAATACGAAAGCCACTATCTGCGACTGGGGAAAATATACGAACGGATAACCAGTCTCATTGATTCATACCACCCCGATGAAATGGCCATAGAAGCACCTTTCTACGGTAAGAATGTACAGAGTATGCTCAAACTTGGCAGAGCACAGGGAGTAGCAATCACAGCCGCCATCATGCGCGACATTCCCATTACCGAATATGAACCTAAGAAAATCAAGATAGCATCTACAGGGACAGGAAGTGCTTCGAAGGAACAGGTGGCAGGAATGCTGCAACGAATACTTAGGATTCCAAAGGAAGAAATGGATGTGCAGTTGGACGCGACCGATGCTCTCGCAGCTGCCTACTGCCACTTCATCCAGATGAGCCGCCCAACCGTGGAACATAAATTCACCTCCTGGAAAGATTATGCCATAAAGAAAGGCGTGTTGCCAAAAAAAGATAAAAAATAAACATTTATTTTGTAGTGCGCTCGCTAACTCGTAAATTTGCATGCTTTTTGCACAATATATATTAATGAGTTGGTTAAAAAACAGCATACTATTGGGGGTGATACTGCTTTGCTGCAGTGTTGTCATTAAAGCACAAGATACTTTATCAGTAAAATCTCATGAATCCTCCCCTTTTCGCTTCTCCGTCCTGACATGCACACCGGGAACGGATGCTTATGCACATTTCGGTCATACAGCAATTCTTATGGAAGACACAATTGCACAACGAAATGCGGTATTTAACTATGGTTGCTTTGACGACTCTCAAAAATTCTTCATAATAAATTTTATAGCCGGCAATACCAATTATATGCTGGAAGCAGAGTCGCTGGAGTTTTTCCTTTGGCGCTATGGAGTAACCGGCAACGGAGTAACCCGTCAGGAACTGAGTCTTACAGCCGACGAGTCTCAAGAACTGTGGGATTTGCTTGTGTGGAATATGCAAAAAGAGAACCAGACATATCTGTATAACTGGCTATACGATAACTGCACTGAACGTGCACGCGACATAATTGAAAAGGCAATAGACGGCAAAGTGGTTTATGAGCAGAACCGTTCGTCGCTGACAGTGAGAGAGATGCTGCACGAGAAACTGACTAACGCTCCTTGGCTGCAGTTGGGAATAGACATAATTCTTGGTGAGGAGATAGACAAGCCCGTTGACAAACGCATCCAGATGTTCATACCTGATTTTTTCGAATCAGAACTGACAAAAGCTTATGTCATAGACAGTAACGGGGTGAAACGTCCGTTAGTAAGCGAAACAGAAATAAAACTGGAACCGACGGAGGCAAGCCACGAAGTAGCATCATCGATTACACCTACTATTGTTTTCTATTGCATCCTGGCAATCGTTATCTGCATTACCATTATCGACATCTTCAGAAAAAAGATATTTATCTGGTTCGACATACTCATGCTGGCAGCACAAGGCCTCACGGGAATTGTGGTTGCCGGACTGTTCTTCTTCAGTAAGCACCCGGCCGTGGATAGCAATTGGATGGTAACCGCATTCAACCCGTTGTTCCTAGTTTATGCCGTATTCCTTATATACAACTGGAAAACAAACAAGGGTGAGAAGTGGAAGCCAAAAGCTGAATCTGTCAATTTGGCAGTACTGCTACTATTCTGCCTTGTGCTATTCCTATCACATCAGTGGTTCAACCCCGTAGTATATACGATGGTATTGTCTTTGCTGATTAGAAGCATCATGCGATGTGTGTGTTTTTATAGACCAAGCCTGACAAAAAAGAAGGAATAAAGATGAGACGATTGCTTACGCTCTGTATGTATGCTGCCATTTGCGGCATAGCGGTGGCTCAGGAGTCGCCCCAACTGGTTGTAGGTATAACCATTGACCAGCTGCGCACAGATTTTCTTGAATCATTCTCTGAACTATACGGCGATGACGGATTCAAGCGTCTGCTGCAGAACGGGCAGGTTTACAAGAACGTAAAATATCCATTCCGACACATTTCAAAAGCATCGGCTGCTGCAAGCATAGTAAGCGGAACGCTACCTTATACCCACGGCATCATCGCTGACGAATGGATAAACCGCAAAACCCTACTGAAAGAAAAATGCGTGGAAGATAGATCCATTCCAGGATACAACACCCAGGAAGGAGCATCACCGAACAACCTGCTTGTTTCCACTATCGGCGATGAAATAAAACTGGCAACCGAAGGAAAGGGACTGGTTTACTCTATAGCAACCGATAGGCTTATCTCCGTACTTTCTGCCGGACACGCAGCCGACTGGGCATTATGGATTGATGAAAACTCAGGCAATTGGGCAGGCAGCAAGTATTATGGCGAAAGACCTCCTTATTGGGTCAGTCCACTGGAATTCGAAGAACGAGGCCTGACTGACAAGGGAAGCAAAAATGCCAGAGTCACACGTGCTGCAAGCTACTGTATCACATCTGGAACCTGTGGTGCAGATCATATCACCGACTTCTTGTCACTCAGTTACGATGCAGGTGAAACAGAAATTGCGAACATTGATAAAATCCGCCAGACATACATAGAGCTGGATATGGAGATTGCCAAATTGCTGCAGACCATCGAACGCTCTGTAGGCATTGACAAAACATTAATATACCTGACATCTACAGGATATGCCGAATCTCCAACTCTGTTGCAGACAATAAACTACAGAATTCCAACTCAGGAATTCAACATGAGCAGATGTATGGCTCTGCTGAATATGTATATGGTTGCACTGCACGGAAACGGCAATTATGTAGAGGCTTACTTCGACAATCAAATATATTTAGACAAAAAACTGCTCGAACAGAAGAAACTAAGATGGCAGGATGTGCTCTTGGAATGTGAAGATTTTCTGTACCAGTTTGACGGAATTCAAGAAGTATATACAAGTAATCAACTGATGCAAGGTGCATGGTCGCCAAGACAGAGTTACATTCGCAACGGATTCAACAGAAAGCATTCCGGAGACATAATTATAGAAATCGCTCCTGGTTGCACACTAGAAGAATCCGACAACGGAAAGACAAAAGTATGGCGCACATCATGGATTGACTTTCCTCTGATTATCTATGGATACAAGTTGGAGGCAAAACAAGAAATCACTCCAAAGAGTATAGAATACATAGCACCAACAGTAGCTCGCTATGCCAGGATCAGAGCGCCGAACGGATGTGATGAAAAATAGACAGGGACTAAACAATATAAATAATAGATTAACGACAACAATATCAATACAAAATATGGGATTTTCATTAAATGCATTTTTAAGTAGTATTTTCGGCAACAAAGCTACAAGAGATATTAAGGAAATACGTCCTATCGTAAATCAGATTCTTGCCATAGAGCCGCAAATCAAAGCACTCAACAACGACGAACTTAGAAACAAGGTTGACGAAATCAAAGCAAACCTGCAGGAGAGCGTTAAGGATCTGCGAGAGAAAGTTACAGAGCTCAATCAACAGATTGAAAATACTGACATTGACAAACGTCAGCCTATTTTCGACGAGATAGACAAAACAGAACAACAAATCATAGACAGATTCGAAGAAGAACTCAACAAAGTTCTTCCTACAGTTTTTGCAATTGTAAAAGATACAGCACGCCGCTTCGCTGAAAGCGGTGATAGAGGTGTCGTAGTAACAGCAAACGATTTCGACCGTCAATTAGCTGGTGAAGGTAAAGACTTTGTTGACATCGAAGGTGACAAGGCTATCTGGCACAACCACTGGACTGCAGGAGGCAATGACACAGTATGGAACATGGTTCACTACGATGTACAGTTGTTTGGTGGTATCGTATTACATCAAGGAAAGATAGCAGAGATGGCAACAGGTGAAGGTAAAACACTTGTGGCTACACTTCCTGTGTTCTTAAACGCACTTACCAGAAATGGAGTTCATGTAGTAACAGTAAATGACTACCTTGCAAAGCGCGACTCCGAATGGATGGGACCTTTATATATGTTCCACGGACTTTCCGTAGATTGTATCGACAAGCACCAACCAAACTCTGAAGAGCGCCGCAAGGCATATCAAGCAGATATCACTTTTGGTACGAACAATGAATTCGGCTTCGACTACCTGCGCGATAACATGGCAATGAAACCAGAGGATTTGGTGCAGAGAAAACATAACTATGCCATCGTTGACGAAGTGGACTCTGTACTCATTGACGATGCCCGCACCCCTCTTATCATCAGTGGTCCTGTGGCACGGAACAACGATCAGATGTTTGAACAATACTGCCCTATCGTAGAACAACTGGTTGAAGCACAACGACGACTGACACAAAATTATTTGTCAGAAGCCAAGAAACTCATAGAAAGCGACAATAAAGACGATGTAACTGCCGGCTTTCTTTCCCTGTTCCGTGCATTCAAGGGTATGCCAAAAAATTCTGCACTCGTGAAATATCTGTCACAACCAGGTATAAAAACCGGACTTCTACAGACCGAGGAAATATACATGGAGAATAACAATCGCAGGATGCCAGAGGCAACAAATCCGCTCTTCTTCGTCGTTGATGAAAAACAGAAATCTGTAGAGATGACAGACAAGGGTAATGAACTTATTGCCAACATCGTGAAAGATGACCAATTCTTCGTTTTACCTGATATCACAACACAACTCGCAGAACTTGACAACTTAAAGCTGAGCGATGAAGAAAGACTGGCAAAGAAAGACGAACTGATGCAGGATTATGCTGTAAAGTCAGAACGTGTTCATACTATGCAGCAATTGCTGAAAGCATACACAATGTTCATCAAGGACGATGACTATGTCGTTATGGACGGAGAAGTAAAAATCGTGGATGAACAAACCGGCCGCATCATGGAAGGCAGACGCTGGAGCGACGGATTACACCAAGCAGTAGAAGCAAAGGAACGTGTAAAAGTGGAAGCTGCCACCCAAACATTTGCGACTATCACGCTGCAGAATTATTTCCGTATGTACCATAAACTTGCAGGTATGACTGGTACTGCCATCACAGAAGCAGGTGAATTCTGGGATATATACAAACTGGATGTAGTAGAAATTCCTACCAATCGTCCTATAGCGCGTATAGACATGAACGACCGCGTATATAAGACAAACCGAGAAAAGTATAAGGCCGTCATTATGGAAATCGAAAACATGATCAAAGCTGGACGACCAGTTCTCGTCGGTACTACATCGGTTGAAATATCAGAGATGCTTTCGAAGATGCTTAAACTCAGAAAAATTGAGCACAATGTCTTGAATGCAAAATTACATCAGAAAGAAGCAGATATCGTAGCACAAGCCGGACAGAAAAGTATCGTGACTATCGCTACAAACATGGCTGGCCGAGGCACCGACATCAAACTCTCCGATGAAGTAAAAGCAGCCGGAGGTCTTGCTATTATCGGTACGGAACGCCACGAAAGCCGACGTGTGGACCGCCAGTTAAGAGGACGTTCAGGACGACAAGGCGACCCGGGTTCTTCTGTTTTTTACGTATCCCTGGAGGATAAGCTGATGCGTCTGTTTGCCAGCGACAGAATCTCAAAGATTATGGACCGACTCGGTTTTGCCGACGGAGAAATGATCGAGCATCCGATGATCAACAAGAGCATAGAACGAGCACAGAAAAAAGTTGAAGAGAACAACTTCGGTATTCGCAAACGCCTTCTCGAATACGATGACGTAATGAACAAACAACGTAAGGTCATATACGAACGCCGTCGTCATGCACTGATGGGACAGCGCATCGGAATGGACATCTCTAATATGATATGGGATCGCACACTCCATATAATGGAAGCAAATGACTATGAAGGATGCAAAGAAGACTTCCTGAAGATTTTTGCGATGGAAGTGCCATTCAGCGCACAAGAATTTGAAAATAGGAATCGTCAGGAACTGGAGGACGAAACATATGACAAAGTAATCAATCACTTTAAAGAGCGTACTGCCAGACTGGCGTCATCTGCCTACCCTACCATCAAACGTGTGTATGAGGAATCTGGGCATATGTATGAAAACATCCTCGTGCCTATCAGCGATGGAAAGGGGGTTTACCAGATAAGTCTGCCATTGAAAGAATGCTACGAATCTGAAGCAAAAAATATACTTATTGCATTTGAGAAAATAGTATTGCTTCACACAATCGACGAAGCATGGAAAGAAAACTTGCGAGCATTGGATGAATTGAAACAATCAGTTCAGAACGCATCATACGAACAGAAAGACCCTCTGTTGATATTCAAATTGGAATCTGTCACATTATTTGATAACATGGTAAATGAAATCAACGACAGGACAATATCTACACTGATGCGCTGTTCGCTGCCTGTGGCAGACCCAAACGATGTAAAACAAGCACCTGGCAATATGCCAGAAGCTCCACGTAGGCGACTGACTGAAAGCAAACATAATCTTGATGAACCGCAACAGACACAGTCTGCACAACAGAATGCAGCAAATCAAGACACACGAGAGCAGATATCTCGTCAGCCTATTATGAACAACGCACCACACATTGGACGAAATGACCCTTGTCCGTGTGGAAGCGGGAAAAAATACAAGAATTGCCACGGAAAAGGACTATAATTCACATATAAAATAATTTTATTAACAAAAAAGGTTCAATTTGTTTGCAACTTATACCAAAATGTATAATTTTGCAGCCAAATTAAGCAAACAACCAAAATAAGTGATTATATAAATTCATGAAAGAAACAATTTTAGTTACTGGTGGAACAGGATTTATTGGTTCACACACGACAGTAGAGTTGCAGCAGGCTAGGTACAACGTAGTTATCGTAGACAACCTCTCAAACTCTAACGAAAACGTAATCGACGGTATTGAGAAGATTACAGGCATCCGTCCAGCTTTTGAGAAAGTGGACTTGAATGAAATAGACAAAGTTGAAGCAGTGTTCAAGAAATACCCTATTAAAGGTATTATACACTTCGCTGCATCTAAAGCTGTAGGAGAATCTGTGGAAAAACCACTACTTTACTATCGAAACAACTTAAATTCTTTGATGAACGTATTGGAGATGATGGCTAAATACGGTGCAAAAGGCATTATATTCTCATCTTCTTGTACTGTGTATGGACAACCAACACCTGAAAACCTACCTGTAACTGAGCAAGCTCCAATTCAGAAAGCTCTCTCACCTTATGGAAACACAAAGCAGATTAACGAAGAAATAATACAAGATTTCATCCATTCTGGCGCACCTATCAAATCAGTCATATTAAGATACTTCAATCCAATTGGTGCACACCCATCTGCAAACATCGGAGAACTGCCTAACGGAGTACCTATGAACCTCATCCCATTCGTCACTCAGACAGCTATCGGCATCCGCAAACAACTGAAAATATTCGGAAACGATTACAACACACCTGACAAGACATGTATTCGCGACTACATTTACGTAGTAGATCTAGCAAAAGCTCACGTAAAGGCAATGACAAGAGTACTTGATCAGGAAACAGATCCTGTAGAAGTATTCAATATCGGTACAGGTCATGGGTATTCTACACTTGAAATAGTGGAAGGCTTTGAACGTGCTACAGGAGTAAAACTGCCATGGGAATATGCTCCACGTCGCGAAGGCGACATCGAAGCAATATGGGGAAATGTTGACAAAGCAAATAAAGTGCTTGGCTGGTCAGCAGATACTCCACTTGATGACATTCTACGTTCGGCTTGGAAATGGCAGCAGAAATTACGAGAAAATGGTATCCAATAATAGATTTTTATAGAAGCAAACTACTTTATGTAGTTTTGTCGTGTTTTTATTTTGTGTTTGTGTTGTGGCTATTCTTTCGCGCGAGCGACGGAGTAGCCCTTTTTTATGTATTGTTTACAACAATAAAACAATATTAACTTACGTTTATAAAATAAATATGATATACCATGTATCAAGACGTCATTCACAATCTGAAAATATTCTCCATCATTGCATTGTATTTCCCTAATGCACTCATCTGTAACGCACAGAATCTTGCCAACGGTCTAAAACTTGAAGCAGAACTCAGCGGAACAGCAAGCAGTGGAAGCTATGCACCCCTATGGCTTTCGAGCAACAAGCATGGAAAAGTGTCTGCATTTGATAACTCTGCATATGAGCGAGTAGGTGTATTTCGTACAATAGAAACAGATTCGGCCAGAAACTGGAAACGCGGATATGGCGTTGACCTCATGTTGAACCAACATGCTAATTCCATCTTTTTTATTCAGCAGGCTTTCATTGAAGCATCATATAAAAAACTGACACTATCACTCGGTGCAAAGGAAAGAGAAATTGAACTAAAAAACAATGAATTGACAAGTGGAGGTCTCTCTGCTGGTCTAAATGCGCGCCCTATTCCACAAGCAAGGATAGACATAGATTACTTCAGTTTTCCATTTACCCGCGGTTGGTGGAAATGGAAATTAAGAGGCTCATTTGGATTTACGACCGACGGTAAATGGCAAAGGGATTTTGCCGCACCGAATACTCGATATACCTCAAACACCTTATATCACGAAAAAGCACTTTACTGGAAATTCGGAAAGGAAAATGCTACAAAATGCCCTCTTACTTTTGAAATAGGGTTGCAAATGTTCACACAATTTGGAGGAACAGCCTACAATGTAGATTATCGAGAACATATTGGAGGCAAACAAACAATAAAAATGCCCGAAGGCCCCAAAGCATTTTGGCAAGCAATCTTTGGAGGCGGACGTGACGCAACAGATTTTACCGAGAGCAATAATTCAGGTAATATGTTAGGTAGTTACAATATGCGCTTGGCATGGCACGGACCCACATGGGAAGTAGGAGCATATTTCGAACGGTATTTTGACGACCAGTCAATGCTCACCGTACAATATGGAATACAAGACCACCTGATAGGAATTGACGCCAAATTTCCCACAAATCATTTTGTGTCAGCTGCAACTATTGAACACATGAGCACTCGAAATCAATCAGGAGCAGTTTATCACGATCGCACAAAATCTATTCCAGACAAAATGAACGGAAAAGATAACTATTACAACCATACTATATACTCAGGGTGGCAACATTGGGGTATGGCAATAGGAAATCCACTCATAACATCACCTATTTACAATGATGACGGAAGAGTATTCTTTCACAACAATCGAGTGAAGGCATGGCACTTTGGCTTGAGCGGAGATCCCACTGCCGAATTACACTGGCGCTTATTCTTGACATTTACTCAGAACTGGGGACGATATGCAGCACCATTCAAAGAAGTGCTTAAACAACAATACTTCATGGCAGAGATTGGCTACAAACCGCATAAGCTGAAAGGCTGGAGTGGAAGATTAGCTTTTGCCCTAGATCATGGAGACTTAATCGGCAACTCATTCGGAACACAGTTAACCATACATAAGAGTTTTACATTAATAAAATGAAAAAAATATTTTACATATTATATATAATATCATGCTGTTGGATAATAACTGCATGTGATAAGCTTCCAAAAAACGGCGATCTGGATGGCATGTGGCAAGTGCTGACCATAGAACATAACGGAAAGACAGACAATATAAAAGATTTACAATATTATCTTTCATTTCAGCTTGACCTATTTCAGCTGACAACAATTCGGAATAACAAAATATACTATGGATATTTTGATCATAAAAATGACAGCATAATTTTCAGGCAGTTTTCAGATATGGCAGAGGAACACCCTACTGCTCCAGACAACTACCCTATTACATCAGAAAATATTTCAATTATAAACAAATGGGGATTTTATGCATTGAAGGATTCATTCCAAATAGAACTTCTTACAAAAGATGATATGATACTACGTTCGAAATATTCACGTATAACATATCGAAAATTTTAAACATCATGACCTTTAATTCTAACTATATGATACCATTTACATTATGCATTATTATAGCATTGGTTGTAATTCCTTACATAGTACACATGTGCTATAAACACGAATTATACGATTTGCCAAATGGGCGGAAAATACACAAAATTGCTATACCACGTTTAGGTGGCATCACTTTTATGCCTATAACAGCCGTAGGGATTCTGGTTGGTCTGATGATACAGAATGAGGGGCACAACGAAGAAATCAAATTCTACATCTCATCTTTTCTCATGATTGTAGGAGCAATGCTTATATATATAATAGGTCTGATTGACGATCTCCGAGGTCTGAAAGCCACTCATAAATTTATCATACAGACCATTGCAGCCCTAATATTCCCAATATGCAATCTGATGATAAGCAATCTGCATGGTCTCTTTGGTGTATATGAATTACCACTATGGGTTAGTTACCCCCTGACTGTATTCGTAATATTGTTAATAGTAAATGCAATGAATCTTATAGATGGTATAGATGGATTGTCTTCAAGTCTTTCAATCATCATACTTTTTACATTTGCCTTTTTATTCCATAAACTTGGTGCACCTCTATTTGTATTATTGTCGATTAGCCTTGCAGGAGCCCTCATAGGATTCTTTTACTATAATTATTATGGCAGAATCGGGAAAAATAAAATTTTCATGGGTGATACAGGTAGTTTGTTTATTGGATTTGTAATAGCATACCTCGCTATAAAATATCAGATGAAGGGCTGGGCAAATATCACATATAGCGACAGCGCACTACTTACATCACTAACATTGGTATTCATTCCATGCATTGATGTCATCAGGGTGGCACTTACCAGATTATTAAAGAAAAAAAAGATGTTTACCCCCGATCAGACACATATACATCATATAATAATGGGTATGGGACTAAGCATGCACCACACACTGTACACAATCATAATTATATATATAGCGATAGGAATATTAAACTGGGGACTTTACGTAAGCGACGTAAATATCAACTTGATATTCCTTACCGACTTAGTTATCTACTTCTCGTTTATTTGGAGTGCAAAAAAAATTGGAGAAACTAAATAGTGCTATTGCAACAAACTATTATATACCAACAAATGCTTATTGATAACATCATCAACAGAAAATTCCCTTACTGCTTTTTCTCTTGAATAGCGACCCATCGAATCTCTTAGTTCTTTATTATCAATTAGAGCACGCAATCTTTCTGCTAACAATTCACTATTTTTGACAGGAACCAGGAAACCATTCTTGCCTTCTTCTACCGTATCTTTACATCCCACAGAATTAGTTGTAACAATTGGTCTTCCTATTGCACAAGCCTCTATCAAAGACTTAGGGACACCCTCACGATAATAACTTGGGAAAGCAACTATATGTGATAGTTCCAAGAGTTGGCGTACGTTACTCTGAAATCCAAGCCACTTAATATACTTACCATCACACAATTCTTCCAACTCCCTTCGTGTGATTGCATTGGGATTATTCGACAAGCCACCACACAACCAGAATTCTACTTTGTTTTCATATTGAGCTCGAAGCCTCTCTGCTGCCTCTATCAACACTAAGATACCTTTTTCTTTCACCATTCTGGCAGTAAATATAATGATAACCTTATCACTTTTCTGCTCTGGAACAAACTGATACTCTCTCAAATCTACTCCAGAACCTTTAATAAATACAGCCTGATTTTTTTCGATTATATGATGGTTCAGAAAAAGGGATTCGTCTTCATGATTCTGGAATATCACTTTAACATTCTTGTTCTTATGTGTAAACTTTAAAATACACATAATAGTACGAGATACCAATGACATCTTTCCACCCGAAAACATTATCCCGAGTCCGCTAATTGCATTGACCATCCCCCTAACCTTTACCAATTTAGCAGCCAGTCCACCCCAAAGAATATTTTTAAGTCCTACATGATGAACAATAACATTCTTATCCGCCTGATATAATTTATAAAGGAAACGAAACGTTGACAATTCCTGTAAAAGGTTTCTGCCAGTCGGGTTGATAGGAAGCTCTATCATTTCCAACCCTAATGACTCAACGTCACTACGCTGACCTGTATCTTTACAAACAATCTTCACGTCCCACCCCTCTTGTTTAGCAGCCAAAGCTATACCTACGCGATGAGAAAGGAAAAAACGGTCTTCATTAACTATAATCAAAAGGATTTTTCTCATATGCTTAAATATCTATTAGCAATTTGAATCGAGTTCCTCATATATTTCAACATATTTGCCAACCGTGGTCTTTATATCATATAAATCTGCACGTTTGGTACATTTCTCAGCAACAGAATTATAAAACCTCTTATCTGTAAGAAGTTTATTTACACTGTCTGCTAATGCTTTGTAGTCTCCCATAGGGAATATTATTCCAGAATCTTCTACGACCTGTTTCAACCCGGATACATCAGAAGCTACAACTGGCAGTCCGCTTGCCATTGCTTCTATTGCTGCCAGTCCAAAGCCTTCCCAATGTGATGATTGAATAGCAACATCTGCAGAAGAAAGCAGCAAAGGTATATCAGATCGAGTTCCAAGGAAATGTACCCTATCAGACACTTCCAATTCTTTTGCCAACTGTTCGCAAGCGATTTTTCTACTTCCATCTCCAACAAGCATCAGATGTACATCGATTGGGATATATTGCATGGCCCGAATCACAGTATCTTGATCTTTTGATGCCTCAAAGCGCGACACCTGAATCAAAACATATTTATACTGCCGTTTCACATTTACATGCTTAAACCTCTCTGTATCTACTCCATTTTCCACTACTGAAAATCGCGGGTCATCAACACCGACACCAATCCATTTTGACAGGGCATCAAGAGTGGCACTACTGATGCAAACCACTCTATCATACTGAGAATAAATAAATTTCTCAATAGGACGAAGATACCACTTCGTCCTGCGCTTATTTGATGTACTGTGTTCTGTCCATAACAATCTACGTTTCATACCGAAGGTGGCCATAGCAACCCAATATAAAGACGGGAAGAGGTGAACGTGTAAAATCTCAAATTGGGGATTATTCTGAATGAAACGTCTTATCTTAAAAACAGTCTGCAGACTGTATAGTGACTTTACGTTCAAATAATGAATCCTCACTCCACTTTTTTCTATTTTCTCTTCAAACTCTGTTGACAATTTCTGTAACACAAGCATTTCTACATGATGCCGTCGGTTCAGATATGGAATCAGATCAGATAGCAGACGTTCCGCTCCTCCAATCTTAAGTGAGTTTGTTATGTGCAGAATATTCATATTCAGTTTTTTCCTTCGTATACTTGTTCCATATATCTTATGGTTGAGGCAATGGAATATCCTTTACATTCTATGGCTTTGCTTTCGTCTTTGCGGATGTAATCCTTCAAAATGTCCGATATACGACCAGCCCACTCTGCTGCTGATTGCGACAAAGACATAATATGTATGTTATCTGTAAGGAAGATATCACGATTAATAACGTCAGATATCAAGCAGGGCAATCCAGAGCATTGGGCTTCAATCAGAACAAATGGTTGTCCTTCAAAATGTGACGGCATGAGGAATAAATCCATCATTTGTAACAACCTGTTCACGTCAGAACGTTCACGCATAAACATAACTTTATCGCTAATACCTAGCAAGGCTACTTTATCTTCTATCGTTTTCATCAGGCTTCCTACTCCTATCAACATGAGCATAGAGTCTGGATTTAAGGTTAGGTAGTCTTTGAAAACGTCCAGGATAAAAGTATGGTTCTTTTCTTTTTCAAACCTACCCACATGACCTATCAATGTTGTATTCGCAGGGATACCCATCTCACTACGCATTTGATTCCGATGCTCCGGATTAAATACAAAATCCTCTGTATTGATGCCATTGCGAATGATGACGGCAGGTGAATTGCCAAAAAACCATTTAGCAGCCATCGTAGAACAAGCAAAATGATGAGTTGTAATGCGTTGAACAATGCCACGTTGTAAACGATGGAGAAATCTATTGTGCAATCCGTCTGACAACGAATTATGTGAGTGAGCAATACGAATAGGTATGCCATATTTATAAGCGAACAAGAAAGGAGCTATTGCAGTCAGTCCATTTCCACAATAATGAACAGCAGCATATTCTTTTGCATGTTCCTTGAAGAACCTGTTTAGTGAACTATACCAACCAAAGAACGACTCACGCCTGGAAGGAACACGCCAAACCTTACATCCCGCCGCCTCGACTTCACGGGTATAGTCTGTTTCCTTATTTGTATATATAAGGAAATCCACCTGGAAATTAGAATGATCAATTCCACGAAATACATTCATCATAAATGTTTCCGTGCCTGCTCTATTCAAATGATGAGATATAAATAAGATACGTTTCATTTGTTATTTATTCAACATTTCTTACATTATTGTCTTTTTCTTCACCCGCTACAGCTTCCCTATGTGCTGCATCTCGTATATACACGTTTTTGTCTTCATCCAAAATGCATGTATAAGGAAAGAAAAAGTCATAATAATAAGTATCAGTTGTTTTATAATGTATTCTATATGTCAATAATGTCAGCAATAGTGTACCCACCAACGTGCACAATCTTACAATCAGAAGTTTCCTGTAGTTGAATAAACTATATACAAATTCTGAGAGCATTACCAGATAGAAAATCATGGACGCATTATATAATCGTACAAAACCGGCAAACGACGAGGCTAGAATAGCTAATACGACCATAAATGAAATTATTTTTTCCTGCCGCTGCCGCATGGCATGTGAGGGCTCATTCAACATAACCGAATACATAATTATAAATGGGAATACGAGATATGTAACTACCGAACGAATAAAGCCAAATATAGAACTTGCTTGAATAGAATAGAAAAGTACTTTCTGCACGAATGCCCCCATACCTCCTAAAACTGATACCATAACAGTTCCCAACACGATGTCACTTACCCCCCATAGGAAAAACGATATTATTACAGCATACAGAAGTGTCTTCCACGAAACATGAAACTTCATAAATGGAAACAGCAATGCTGTCAATGCAGAAACATGCAACATAAAACCTATGGGAACGGTCAGAAAATATAGCCATTTTTTTCCACTCATCCATCCATGTAAACCAATTAATACAAAGGACAAGGCAAATCCCTCACGCATAATTTCCGTATTAAACACAAAAAATTTAAGCGAAAAGAAATATATAAGCAGGAACAGGAAGTATCTATGCGTGTATTTACTTACAATATAACATACAGAAATATTGACAGCTGTACTCTGTATGAACTGTAATGCATAGAACGAATGGAATACCGATTTACATGCCAGATTTACCAATGTCCATAATGGCATCTGTCCCCTCAGCATAACATTATACCATACAAAATTCCCAACCTCAGAGAAAGTATCTGGATAGCCCTCAAATTCATTCATATATGTAAACTTATCACCGCCCAGACCATAACTGAATCCTGATAGACATATGAGATAAAAGCACAACAACCATAAACGGTGCTGTTTATGTCTGTCATACTCCTCAATCCAATCATACCTGAAAGAGAAGTAAACCGCCAATGCTATGAATATAAAATAAAAGATATTCATTAAGTATCAATCATTATATTTAACTTCTCTTCTATAAATCTGACTAAGCAATCAGGAGTAATCAGTTTTTTATATGGATTCACCCAGTCCTGCTGTTCATGTTTTACGAAATCCCAGTCTATATCCTTACAACTATGAAAGACAGATACATACTTTTCGTCATAAAATTCCGAATGCCTAATATTATCATTATTAGTCAGAAGTTTTTTATTAAAAGTAATAGCCTCCCATACTCTGAACGTAGGACTTAACGCCTGCATCTGTAACATTTCTACTATACAGTGACAATTGGCACTATTATACAAATTCTCAGAATATGATATATTACCGTCCACATATATTATCCCCTCAGATTGAATTCTCTTATTCTTAGGAACATCAATCAATATAAAACGGCATTTCAAACCACGCTGTTTTGCCTCCCGGCTAATATCTATCAACATAGGCAAACGTCCTTTATCTCTACCTAAGAAATATAGGTCAACAGCAAAGCTATCTGATTTCTTCCCCAATTTAATAGACGAGAAGACAGTAGGATGATAGTCAAAGGCATATTTATTTGCATCTGACACATCATAACTTATACAAAGATCAGAATATTGTTTTATATGTTCTACGTCTATTGATTCTCTGGTATAATGGTCTTTAATCCTATCAATCAAATCCTGCGTAAAGCATACAACTTTAGCTTTTTTATAATGTCCTTTGAGGAAAGGCAAAAGATTTATTTCACTTTCAAGGCGCAACCAGTTTTCAAATACCAAGAAGCACAAATATTCTTCATGAACATTCCTCAGATAATACCCATTCCATAAACTTTTAAAGGGCAATCTGATAAATCTGTTTAATCGAGGATTAAACTGAATTCTTTGAATCAGTCCCAAAAATCCTTTGGGGCGGAATGTAGGAATATATACGACATGAGGGTTGTCTATCAGTTCTTTGTAGGCGAACTGATAGACGTCCCAATCATCTCCAAAAATTATCAGTCGGAAAGTATTCATACCTCTTTCTTTTTTACAAACCGCATATAATAATATACAAGACAGGTAAAATATGCCATGTCACATATTATCATGGTAAGGATAGCTCCGTTGGTGTTAAGCCAAGCAACTAACACTATATATCCGATTACTTTAAGAGTTCCATTTAAGATACTTGCATTACGCACAGATTTTCCTTGAGCATGCGAACAAAGATACCTGTTGAACATATCACCCAATCCATGAAGACAATAAGCTACAGAAAGAAATGAGGCATATCTGCCCACTATAGCATATCGCTCACTGTAAAGGAACAACACCATTGGCTTTATAATAAGCAGAAAAAGAATGCAGCTCAGACAAGTAAGCAATATAGTAAAAATAATTATCTTAGCAGGTATCTGGGATTGTGTTGCAAATTTCTTGAAATAAGTATTTCCCACTATAGTGGGCAGATAAGCTAATGGAGCAGTCACAGTTAACGATAACGTATAGAATCCAACCTCACTATTATCTTCATTAAAATATCCCAATGACATTCCTGCCAAATAGTTTGTGGCTACCATAACCAACGAACCTATATAAAGTTGTATTCCATACTTATTGTTCTCACTTTGCAGTGCACTCCACACTGGGCGTAGTCTTTTAAACAACGGCTTGGTAGAAATAATTATACATATGTAAATCACAGAATATACACCCCATTGTAACAGGAGCATAATTGTAGAAGATACTCCAATTGAAGAATAGATAAGATATGCCAATGGTACATATACAAAATAAGGGAATAGCCTGGCTACAGCCAATCTGCCAATTTGATTGTCGCCTATAGTTGTCTGTTCAGTATAATTAAGTAACAATGGATAGAAACAAACTGGCAATGATACGACAAACAAGAATGCTATCGCAGGATTGTGCTGATAATGCATCAGACTACATAACAACAGGGCAATCCCTAACGCGACACAAGCCATGAGCAAAATGATAATCATTACTCCTTTTATTTGTCTGCTATAAAGTGCATGATTACTCAATGCCATCAGACGGGCACCGGACAAGAAATATCCGAAAAGCAGAAAAGAAGCGATAAAGTTGATTATATTCTGCACATAACGAACATCACCATAATCGGGAGGCGACATGAAACGAGTATTTACGATAGACGACAACATCCCTAGCATTACTCCCGCCAGGGTTGAAACATACAAAAGGACTACTTGTTTCTTTTGTCTCGTATCACTCATAACAAATACAAATCAGAACCACTCCTGTAGTTCTTTACGATATAAATGTGCTACAGTACCAAGCGTAGCAAGGAAAAGCATTGCTGCCACAAATATCATACGTTTCGGTCCAGCAGGCTTTACAGGCACAGTAGCATTAGTCAAAGTTGTAAAAGCCGGAGTATTCTCCTGAACTTTTGCACGGGCAGCGTCAAGACGTGTGCTCACAGTTGAATACACATTAAACTTCAACTGCATTTCATTTTCTAACGCATCAAGTTCGGAACGATAACTCTCACGGGTAATATTCATATATGCATCTGCAAATCTGCTATATGCTTCTCGGGCCTTATTATATTCAGCCTTGGCATCATCAGTTAACTTTTCATAGTATTCGCAGTCTGCCTTAGACTTCTTCGTACGATATTCTGTTATGAATGACTGCAGATGCTCCTTCACACTATCTGCCAGTAATGCACAAACCAGAGGATCCTGGTCCGTCACAGAAATTGTAACCACATCAGTCGTTCTGCTATAATTACATCTGATATTACCACTTACGCCCTTCAACACCTTTGTCGTAGAGCGAGACAACATAAATGGATTAAAGCGTTTCCCGTTCTCCCCAGGTATATTTTCTTCTTTTTCTTCAAATTGATTCCTTATCCAATTTCTCAATGAGATTATGGGCATAAGCAACAGATTTTGTTTCTGATATTCGGTCAGATAAGTATAATAATCCGTTTCGACTTCACCTTTTAATGTTCTCACTCTGATATCCAATAGTCCTACGAGAAACTCCGTAGAGCCTAACAGATCAGGATACAACTGTGGATAAATGGCATCTGATGAAGCATTGCCTATACTCACCCCAAAACTGGAAGCCAAAGAAGCCAAGTCACCTGCACTCTTCGTGTCTGCCGCCTCTGGAGCCACAGAAACTTCTGCTGTATAATATCTAGGCTGAGGAAGAATCCAAATACATGACAAGACAAAAGTTATTATCCATACTTTTATAAACAAACTCTTGTGGGTCAAAACATTTTTGACAACTGCCATCCAATCGATTTTTTGTTTTTGTTTATTGTCGTCCACGGCTTTTGAATATTTATTAAGTTTCTATTGTATTGTATGGTATCTATTACTCCTCTATCTATATAACTCTCAAATACTCTATTTAGTATAAAACACAATTTATTAATCTATAATTTGTCACTTTCCGCCTCTTGCCTTCATATACTTTGTATATGCAACCAAATAATTGCAACGTGCCTCAACAGAACTTGCATTTGCCTGTTGCCATAAAGCCTGAGCTTCCAGATAATCAGACAAAGTCTCTGTTCCCACCTCATAATGTTTTTTGGAAAGACGCATATTCTCTGCTGCCTGCTCTACGGATTTATTTGTAACAGATATCTCAAGGGCTGCCTCCTGCAGAAGATTGGTAGCCTGTAACAATTCAAGTTGCATCTTCTCATTGAGTTCCTGCTGTTCTAACTGTGAAATCTGATAAGCCGCCTTTGCAGAACGCACCTTATGCAAACCCTCCCCAAAGTGGAATAATGGAACTTTCAACACGACTCCGACAGTAGCCGATCCATTGTTAAACAAATGCTCGCCCATCAGTTTCATACCATTCAGATAAGAGTACGAGCCGAATACAGCCAGATTCGGCAAGAAGTCACTAAGAGTCAGCTTTATCTGCAAACGAGCCATCTCGGTTTTATCTTTCAACAGGTCATATTCCGGTCGTTGTGTAATATCTGTAGTACCATCAAATACCACATTATTGTCAGTTGGAATAGTCAATCCATCAGTAGTAACATCAATACGTTCTGTCAGAGGTTTACCAATAACCTGAGCAAGATTCATCTGAGCAAGCCTATACGCATTGTCTGCCTTCAATATATTCAGTTCTGCTTCATTTTGTTTCACCTGAACCTTAAGCACATCATTCTGAGTGCGCATACCATGTTTTACTGCATTATCTACAGTCTTCTTCAGTTCATCGAGTACAGCTTTATAACTTCTTGCCACTCCCCCCATTTCCTTTGCACGAACACACAATACATAGGCATTGTCTGTGTTCAGCAGCACTTCCTGCTCTGTGAGTCGCACCTTATTTTGTGCCATGGTTACTCCCAGTTTATTCATCTTATATCCGGCAGTTATCTTACCTCCGGCATACAAAGGCTCGATGAAGCCCACACCTGCCGTGAACACATTTCCTATTTTAAATTCCAGAAAATCATCTGGCAATGAAAACCCACCTGCTATACTCTTTATTCCTCCGACCACTGGAGCATAAGCCGGGGTAGCTGCCAATTGTGCCAACACATTCTGCGCATTGGCTATACCGCCGGCAAACATTGAACCGAAGTCTGGATTGATAGTCGTTTTTCCTGTATTGTAAAAATCAGCTACAATCACCTTAAAGTTAGGCAGGAAATTCGTTTTCATTGCCTTCAAGTCTGATTTCTGTTTCTGAATCATCAACTTTGAAGACTTCAAGGACTTATTATATTCCATTGCCATACTTCTGCACTCATCCAGAGTCAGAGTTTCTGCATGTGCACATAACAGACCGCAAACCAGAATATTTACTAATACAATATATCGTTTCATAATCATTTCACTTTAAAGAATAATGCATAAAGCACAGGAACAAATATAAGCGTAATCAGGGTTCCTACGAACAGTCCACCCATGATGGTAACCGCCAAAGCTCCAAACATAGCATCCGGCAAAAGCGGAATCATACCAAGGATTGTCGTCAGACTGGCCATCATAACCGGACGCAGACGCGACTTCGAACTGTCTATAAGCGCACGTCTTGGTTCCACACCCTGTCCTATCTGCAGATTTATCTCATCCATCAGCACTATTCCATTCTTAATCATCATACCTATAAGACCCAACACACCCACTATGGCAACAAATCCGAAGGGCTTTCCGGAACAGACAACCGACGGAATCACACCAACGAGAATCAGCGGGATACAACAGAATATAATCGTCGGCTTCTTGAAGTCCTTAAACAGCATGATAAGGATAAGAATCATCATAATTATAGCCATCGGGAAGGCATTGAACAGATACTTCATCGACTGGTCGCTGGCCTTCTTCTCTCCCTCCCACGACAATGAATATCCGGCAGGGAGCTGAATCTTCTCTATTTCTTTTGCAATAGCCTTCCTGGCATCTTCAGTTCCGACACCAGGTCTTGGACTGCATTGCAGCCGCTGGGTTCTCTGTCCGTTGTATCGGCATACTACAGGCTCCTCCCATAGAATATCAATACCGTTAGCCACTTGAAGCAGAGGAGTTGTTGCCGTTAAAGCCCTTACGATGTCAGCCTTTGTCAGGTTGCCTGTCAGAAGCTGCTGAATCGTACCCTTATTCAAGTGCTGACGCAAACGTGGTAGGATACTGAACAACTCCACACCACTCAGGTTTGTTACTGGTTTTCCGTTAGGGTCAGTACATTTTACATATATGTGTTCCAAATGTGTACCATCATAGAAACTACCCACTGGGATACCGCCAGTATATGCCATCATCGACATCGACACGTCAGAACGGGAAAGGCCACTGCGACGTGCCAACGGCTGGCTATAATCAATGGAGAGAACTGGCACCTTGGGTTCCCAGTCTGTTGTAGGCAGAAATACCTTATCACTCCTCTCCACAATGGCCATAGCACTGTCTGTCAGCTGATGCAGCACAGCAGGATCCGGACCGTGGAAACATGCTTCGATAGGATATTTCTTGTACATCAGATTATATCTCTTAAACTTCACATATGCCTCAGGGAACATTTTGTCTATTGTCTCCTGCAGTTCGTCAATATGCTCTACCAACGCACTTGGAGATTCAAAGTCGATAATCAGTTCACCATACGACAGCGACGGAGTAGGAATACTGCGCACTAAGTTGTAACGTCCCGGTGCACCTCCTACCGAGGCAGTGATATGAGTGATATAATCCTGCTTCTTCAGGTATCTCTGTATGGAATCAAGGTCTATTTCAGTCTGCTTATAGTTATTACCTTCTGGCAGTTTATACTCCATATACAGCTGGTCATATTCCATATCCGGGAAGAATGCCTGATTAAGAAAACGATACGAGAATGCACTGACAACAAACATGACTATAGCTATCACAACCATCATCATGCGGTTATTGATACCGAAATTCAGAATTTTCTCCAGTACTGTATAGGCCGTACCTTTATATAGTTCATCCGCACTCGCTGCTTCCTTGCCGTCGTTATTCTTATTCGCTGAATCATTCATTCCGTAGTTCTTAGGCAGAATCCATCTGTCCGCCAACAATGGAACGTGAAGCAGGGCAAGCACCCAGCTGAGCATCAGCGAAACAGCTATCACAATGAAAAGGTCACGCACATATACTCCTGCAGTATCCGGACTCAGGAATATAGGCAGGAAGGCAAGAATGGCTATCAGTGTAGCTCCAAGGAGCGGCATAGCCGTTTTCTGTCCTATAGATGTCAATGTCTCCAGTCGCGACAATCCCTTCTTGCTGTCCACGAGTATTCCGTCCACAATCACTATGGCATTATCCACAAGCATACCCATTGCCAGAATAAAGCTTGCAAGCGACACTCGTTGTAGGGTTCCGTCAAATCCCTTCAGCACAAGCAGCGAGCCGAATACTATCACTACAAGGCTATAGCCGATAATAAGTCCGCTTTTCAGACCCATGAAGAAAATCAGTATAACTACAACGATGAATACAGATTCTACCAAGTTGATCATAAAAGTACTCAAGGCATCGTTCACACGTGTAGGCTGGAAGAACACCTTATGAGCCGTAACACCCGCAGGCATTCTCTTCTCCAGTTCCTCCATTTTCTTATCTACAATCCCTCCTATCTTCACTACATCGAACTGTGAAGAACAGGCAATCATAATACCGAGCGAACGTTCTCCGTCATACGACATTTCGTTGCGAGTGACACTCTCATAGTCTTCATACACTTTAGCTATGTCTTTTAGTAGCAACTGGTCATCCTCATGCCCTTGTATCACTACATTAGCAATGTCTTCTACGTTATTCAACTTGTCACTTACAGTCACACGCACACGACGGTTTCCGTTGTCGTAATATCCGGCATAACTTGTACTGTTCTGATTACTCAACGTCTGAATTACCTCAATTGGCATCACACCCAAATGAGCCATGCGGTCTTCAAGCAGCTCAATATTGATACATTCATTACGACGTCCGTAAATATTTACTCGAGTCACACCGTCTATGTCGTTTATCTCGCGCTTTATCAGTTCGGCATACTCCGACAGCTCATAGTCACCCATACCGTCCCCTGTCAAAGCATAGAACATTCCAAAGACATCGCCAAAGTCATCCTTCACAATCGAAGCAGAAGCACCGCTTGGCAACAAGCCTTGCGTATTCGACACCTTTCGGCGTAACATATCCCACTGCTGCTCAATCTGGTCGGGACGTGTCGTCGTAGCCAAGTCAACAGTGATAAGACTTAAATCAGCAAAGCTCTTACTTTCCACATTATCTACCGATGCCATTTCTCTGATAGCCTTCTCGAGCGGATCGGTTACTTCCAACTCTACCTGATGAGCTGACGCTCCAGGATATGTTGTTATGACCATAGCCTGTCTCACCTTGATTTCCGGGTCTTCCAACTTACTCATGACAGCATAAGAAACAACACCGCCTACCATAAGACAGAACACAAGGAAATTGACAAGGTTCCTATTTTCCAGGGCCCATTTACTTATATTCATCGTTACTAATCTGTTTTTCTATTATTCAATCCGTTAAATCAGACCTCCCACATTGGTTTCAGTCGGTTCTGCCATAATCTCCACCTTTTGTCCGTCAGACAGGCTGTGGGCACCAGTTCGAACCACCTTCTCACCCACTTTCAAGCCACGCGACACAGTGACAGTGCCGTCAGGATTGATAAAATCGAGTTTCACGACTCGTTCTTTTACTATTCCCTTACTCTCGTCAACCACAAACACACGAGTCGTATTGCCTGTTCGTACCAGCGATGTCGATGGAATAATAATATCGTGTTCTGAATCCTTCACAACACCTTTTTCATCATAGCTGCTGCGCTCTGTGCTTTTGCGTCCATATACCATAGCCGACATACCCGCTGCAACACCTTTATGCTTCACACCGTCTTTAAACTCTAATACAACTGAATACAACTGATTGGCATTAGCCTCAGCCGATTTACGTACCACCTTCAATGGGAAATGCTGTGAACCCGTCACGTTAAACGTACTGTAGAACTCCAAATACTCATCCAGATGCATAAATTCCTTTGCAGGCAGATCTATTTCTATTTCCAGTTTGTCGGAACTGCTCAGTTCAAGGACAGGCAGGCCGGCAGCTACAGCCTCGCCGCTCTCACGTAATTTACGCCTAACATAACCCGACATAGGAGCTACCAAACGCGTATCGTGCAGCTGATTGGTGTGATTTGTCAGTTTCTGGGTAATCTGTTGCAAGCCGAAACGGGCTTTGTCATAATTCTGAGCTGTAGTACTGCCGTCTTCATACATAGCTATCACACGTTCTGCATCAGCCTTTACCGACTCATACTCTGCCTTGGTAGCATTCAGCTGCACCCTATAGTCACGATCATCCATGATGGCCAGCACCTGTCCCTTCTTCACATAGTCGCCTTCATTCACTATAACCCTGCTGATAGTGCCACTCACACGGAATGCCACATTTGCAACATCGGCAGGACGAACCAAACCGGTAAAAGAAGTGGGAGGCAACACGTTCGCATCCCTGCAGACAGATACGTTCACCATCTTTACGGAGTCATTCTTTTTACCGCCATTTCCCCCACAACTAACCAATGCAGCAACACCTATAGAAAACACTATTCGCTGCAACACATTCAAAAGACGAGACATATCATATGCCTTGTCGTCATAATAATTTTTCATTTCAGTGTTTTTATTCAAATATGTATTTATCGATGCAAAATTACGGTTTAATTAGTGAACCACAAAATTTTTTCCTAACTAGAGAAAAAAAATTCTCTAACTACAGAAAAAGTTTTTCCACCTTAATGTCTTTTTTTTGCTAAAAGTTGCCTATTCTCTCCTTTACCCTTAACTTTGCACAATAGTTTGTAGATACTTCCAATGAAAAAAACAAAAAACTCACAGACATCACAATCAAAATGGATGCAGTGGGGCTGGGCATTCGCTTTCGTCCTTGCCTTCATCCTTTTTGCAGCCCACTACCTGATTGCAGAAAATAGCGACACACTCTACATGGCGCAAAGCCGTTCTCTTTTCTATAATAGTGACGTGCATTTCAAGGAATGTATGCAACTGCCCGGAGGTTTCCTTTCATTCATATCCGGATTCCTCACCCAGTTTTTCTACATACCAGCCCTCGGAGCCGCAATCCTCATTGCCCTCTGGGTGGCATTGGCTCTCATCACGAAGAAGGCTTTCTGCATACGCAGCCTGCTCATGCCACTGACCCTCGTGGTTCCATTCATGCTGCTCATATCAGTCATCGACCTCGGCTACTGGCTATATTATCTTAAATTTGTAGGGTATTTTTTCACACCCACACTCGGACTCCTCTTCGTAGTGTCATGGGCTGCCCTCCGACTGCCCAAGAAAGGACTCTGGACCCTTCTCCTGGCTCTCACCTACCCACTATTCGGCATATACAGCCTCCTCAGCATGGCAATAACCGGAATCCAGGGTATCAAGGGCAAAAACGGCAACGATGAGAAGATCCACTCTGTTCAGGGCAAATGGTATCTGATGAATGTCGCACTGCCCTTCATCCTCGCCGTTGTCACACCGATTCTGTGGTTACGCACCTATAGCGAACTGGCATTCGAAAACGCCTGGACTGCCGGTTTTCCGATGTTCGCAGCCGAAGAGGCTACCAGTTGGATCCTCTCCATGCCTTTCGTCATCGCTATCGTTTGGCTATTCATCCTTGCCCTGCCGAAACCGACAAAATGGACTGCCCTCGTGGCTGATAGGCTGAACAACCGGAGACTCCCCCTCTTCTGCTCTATAATTCTGTTCGTCCTCCTTGCTTTCATCACCCACAAAGCCAATTTCGACAACTATAATTACCATGCCGAAATGCGCATGTACAAAGCTGCAGAAGAATTCGACTGGGACCGGATCCTTCTGGAATCATCTAAACTGCCGGGGGACGCTACCCGCCAGATGGTGATTCTGAAAAACATCGCTCTTTTCCACAAGGGGACAGCAGGCAACCAGTTCTTCCACTATAACAACATGGGCGAAAAACCATACGTGCGCGACTCTCTCAAAGTACACATGGTTCAGACTGCAGCCCCGCTCCTTTATATGTTCCACGGCAAGGTAAATTTCTCCACCCGCTGGTGCATCGAGAATTCCGTCGAACTGGGCTATAGCTACAACAACCTGCGCATCCTTACCCTCTGTGCCCTCGTGAACGAGGAGTACAAACTGGCACGTAAGTATCTCGACATCCTAAGTAACACGCTTTTCCAAAGGAAATGGGCAGAACATTATTTGCCTGCAACCACACAGACCAGCATGCTCAACGAGCGCAACATCCGCAAATACTACCCCGAACTGGCTAACATCGTCGAACTGCAACGCCATATGGGTTCTGTACTCGATGGCGATAACGGCATACCTGAGATGTACCTCATCAATTACTTCTCGAACAGCATGAATAAGGACAGCAAGTATTTTCAGGAGATGACACTCGTATATGCTCTCGTGCAGAAGGACATCCAGCTCTTCTGGCCTCGATTCATACAATATGCCTACCTCAACAACGACAAGACTATGCCCATCCACTATCAGGAGGCTGCCTATCTCTACGGAAAACTCGAACCGCAAAGCATGGATACATCACGAATGCCATTCGACCAGCAGCAGATTGTAGCTCGCTACGAACGCTTCAACCAGACTGCACAATCACTCCTCAACAGCGGACTCGACACTCCGAAAATCGGAGAGGCTATGAAGGCTGCCTATGGCGACACGTTCTGGTGGTTCTATTTCTTCTGCCGCGACATCACATCATACTAACCTGACAACAAATAAACACATGAAAATATATACATATAATTACATATCTATGAAACGTTCATATTCAATCTGCTTAGTCTTAGCCATAGCCACGTTGTTCGTTTCCTGCGGGCATCCCGAGGTTCCTGACACATATATCGAAACACAAGAACTTCCTATCATTCGTCCCGACTATACAGAGGTTACCATGCCGGCTAACATCTGTCCTCCTAACTTCGCAGTCCTTCAAGGCACGAGCCAGGTCGTAGCCCGCCTCACAGCCCCAGGCGGGCTGTCCTACACCTATGGTGAAGACGGCAAAATTGTCATCGACGAAGACGAATGGGCAGAACTACGTGATGCAGCCAAAGGCAGCGGTATTGCTGTCGAAGTATTCGCAAAAACAGCTGAAGAATGGGTACGATTCAAACCCTTCAACATCTACATCGCAGAGGAAGACATCGACCCTTATATTTCCTATCGAAACATCCAGCCGTCCTACGTAGCGTTCGAGAAGATTGCAATCCGCCAGCGCAACCTTACCAACTACGATGAGAGCGACATTTACAACAACATGCCTCTCACTACAGAGAAAACTGGTCAGTGCATAAACTGCCACTCCTATCAGAACTACAAGACCAGCCGTATGCTTTTCCATATGCGTCAGGGCTACGGAGGTACTATGATTGTCGATGACGGCAAAATAAAGAAGGTGGATCTGAAAACCGATTCCACCATCTCTGCCGGCGTCTATCCTTCATGGCATCCGCAAATCGATGTAATCGCATTCTCTACAAACAACACAGGACAGTCGTTCCACACCAAGGACGTTCGCAAGATTGAAGTGCAGGACACACGTTCCGACCTCATCCTCTACGACCCTCAGACCGATGAAGTCAGCATCATCGAAAACGACTCCAATGAACTCGAGGTATTCCCATGCTGGTCAGCCGACGGCAACACCCTCTACTACTGTTCTGCCCACTTCGAATACCACAACGACAGCCTTGCCAAGGAAACAGAGATGATACAACGCTACAAAGAGGTTCACTATAATCTCTATGCTAAGAGTTTTGACCAGAAGACACGCACGTTCGGACCTTCGGTTAAGATTTTCGATGCCGATTCACTCGGACTCTCTGCCACTCTGCCCCGGGTTTCGCCCGATGGCAAATACCTCGTCTTCTCACTTGCCGAATTCGGATGCTTCCATGTTTGGCATCCCGATGCCGACATACAGCTGATGGATCTCAAGACAGGTCAGGTACGTCCTCTCACCGAACTCAACTCATCTCAGTCAGAGTCCTATCCGTCATTCTCCAGCAATAGTCGATGGATTATGACTGCCTCACGTCGCGATGATGGCAACTACACACGTCCCTACATATCCTATTTCGATAAGAACGGACAATGCCACAAAGCATTTGAACTGCCGCAGCACGACCCCAATTTCTATACTTTCTTCCTTCGATCCTACAACCGTCCTGAGTTCATGGTCGAACCCGTTACAGTCAGCGTACAGGAGTTCGTCAACATCGCTCGCAACGATGCCAAGAAAGTTACATTCAAAAGCAAATAAACCAATCTAAGCCCCATCAATCATTCGCATAATGTCATTCCTGAAGAAACATATTATCCCCATAGTTTTTGTCATCGCGGCATACATCATTCTCTTATGCCACGCAGACTATCTCTATGCCATAAGCGATAATTCTCTGTTCGTATCCGGCAATACATTTATGCGTGAGATTATCTCCGAGCGCAACGGGCTGTGGGCATGGATCGGATGCTGGCTCACCCAGTTCTTCTATCACCCCTGGATGGGCACCACCATCATCATCCTGCTATGGCTTTACACCTACTGGTGCCTTGTCCGTCTTTTCTGCCTGAAAGGATGGACTCGCATCTTCGCCCTGCTCCCTCAGTGTGTTCTACTCTACCTTTTGCTTTGTCTTGGCTACTGGATCTATTACATAAAGTCACCAGGCTATGCGTTTACACCCACACTCGTACTTGTTTACGCATCCTTTTTCGCCTTAGGTGCCGACTACCTCATCAGACGTTTTCTCCATCATTCCCGCTGGTGGCAACCCTACCTGCTTTGGCTACTTTTTTTCATCTCCGCCCGTCCTGTGCTCAGATTATATTCCATCACCATGCCAGATAAGCATTTCTACAGCGAACTGCGTATGTACCGTGCTGTAGAAGAGGGGCATTGGAAGGATGTCATCAACGAACATCAGTCAGTCTCTCAGCCTACCAACCTCATGGTGGTTTACAAGAACATAGCTTTGATGCATAGCGACAACTTGCAGGATATGTTCAAGACAAACAACTGCGGCATTGCCCCGGCTCCGCTTACAAGCCTCATGCCAGCCGACACCATTCCTTTGCGAATCTCGCGACTCGCCGCTCCTATGATCTATTTTCAGTACGGTCAACTTAACTATGCCTATCAACGGGCTATCAGCAACACCGTAAAGTATGGTCTCTCTGCCCGAGACGTAAAAATAATGGTTCGCTCTGCCATCATGAATCAAGAGTTCGAACTCGCTCACAGGTATCTCTCTCTGCTCAAGGCAACCCTCTTCCATCGCCAATGGGCTGTCCAGCAGGAACAGTATCTCCGCTCCAGCACACTGCTGATGCAGTCTGCCGAGTTCCAAAACATAGCACCGCTGCTCACCGACGAACCAAACAATCTCGACTCCGATTTTGGAATGTGCGAACAGTGGATTCTCAATCACTTTGCTGACCTTCTCCATCCGTCTAATCCGAAACTCGAGGAGGTCATCATCACTACTTCCCTCTGGGCAAAGGACGAATACGCTTTCGACGTGCATTTTTATAATTATGTGAATGCACATCCCAACGACGCCATTCCTCTCCTCTACCAAGAGGCGGCAATCCTGCTGTGCACACGCGAGAATTCGCCCGTCACACTCGACCACTTCCCATTCGATAACATCATAACCGACCGATACAACCGCTTCGTCAACGACTACAACCAGCTCTCCGCTCAGCGTCTCTCCGACTCAGAAATGGCGAACCGGCTTCACAGCGTCTATGGCGACACATATTGGTGGTACTATTATTTCTATACCGACTTTAATATTTATTGATTATGAAAAATTATATCTTACTGATTCTCCTATCAGCCACAACCACCTCTGCCCTCGCACAGGATATGGTTGAGAAGTACAAGAATGCCTTTGGCATCGGTTCCAATTATTACTGGAAAATGAAGAATGGCAACGTAGAAGCCCACAATGGCAAAGACGGCAATTTCTGGTATTCGGTCTATAATGGCGACAGCACTGTTTACTATAGCGTTGACGGCAAGACCGGAGCCAAGGAACTCATCTCCGACCCTCGTCCCCGTCGTCATCCCCACCACGAAGGCAACGGCCACCACTGGATGGAAGTGCTCGACGAGAAAGACGGACGTGCAGAATCCCCAATAACCAAGAACACATTTATCATTCATAAGGACAACAACCTCTGCCTATCCGACGAACGCGGTGAAAAGCCCACCTTCACACAACTCACTTTCGACGGTCAGGACACTTGCTACTACTCTTCATGGGGCCGTTGGTCCACAGATGGGAAGTACTACGCTACAGTGCTCATCAAACCTGCACCAAAGCGTTTTGTAACCTACACCCTCTCGTCTCCCTCCGATCAGGTACAGCCTCGCTACTCCCAGCAGGAATATGCAAAACCTGGCGACTCGCTCAACTACCGCATTCCTGTCATCATCGACGTAGAGAACAAACGCACCATCCGTCCCCTCTCCTGCCAGCTCTTCCTAAGACAATACCAGGTAGAAGCTCCTGTATGGGATGCCAACAACCAGACCATCACCTTCGAATTCAACGAACGTGGTCACAAGACTTATCGTGTACTTGAGATGAACCTCAAGGGTGAAGTAAAGACTCTCATCGAGGAGAAGAACGACAAATACGTAGCTTACTCTCGCAACTTGCGTCGCGACATAAATCCGAACTTCATCCTTTGGAAAAGCGACCGCGACGGCCACGCACACCTATATCTCTATAATCGCAAGACTGCCAAGTTATCCCAACTGACCAAGGGCGATTACTGGGTTCGCGACGTCATTGCACACGATTGCAACGACAAAGGTCAGGGCTATGTCATCTTCTCAGCCAACGGCATGGGATGCAAAAACATGGGCACAGTTGCTTCCAGCCTCGACGGTAAGATTCCACAAGAAGACCCATATAACATCCACTACTACCGTCTCGACTTGAAGTCAAAGAAGATCGTAGCCCTCACTCCTGAGGAAGGTAACCACCGCGCCACCTACAACGATGACTCCAAAACCCTCATCGACACCTACTCCACCCCTATCTGTCCTCCGGTGACAGTCTTGCGCTCTGCCATCGACGGCAAGGTCGTCTCTACTCTCGAGACTGCCGACATCAGCAAACTCAAAGAAGCCGGCTGGACAGCTCCCGAGGTATTCGTAGCTCCCGGTCGCGACGGCAAGACCGACATGTGGGGACTCATTCGTCGTCCTCGCAATTTCGACCCGTCCAAGAAGTACCCCGTCATCGAATACATCTACTCAGGTCCTGGCGACCAGTACGTGCCTAAGTCGTTCTCCCCACACCTGTACTACATGGATGCACTGACCGAACTCGGATTCATAGTCGTACAGCTCGATGCCATGACTACATCATTCCGTTCCCTCCAGTTTGAACAGGTATGCTATAAGAACCTCAAGGATGCCGGATTCCCCGACCGCATCGCATGGATTAAGGCTGCAGCACAGAAATACCCATATATGGACCTCGACCGTGTGGGCATATATGGTTGTTCTGCCGGCGGACAGGAAGCACTTGGGGCTCTTCTCTTCCACCCTGAATTCTATAAGGTCGGATATGCAGCTTGTGGCTGTCATGATAACCGCATGGATAAGATTTGGTGGAACGAGCAGTGGATGGGCTACCCAGTCGATTCAAGCTATATAGAATGTAGCAACGTGGTAAATGCCCACAAACTGCAGGGCAGACTCATGCTCGTCGTAGGCGAGATGGATGACAATGTCGATCCGTCCTCATCTTATCAGGTAGTCAATGCCCTACAGAAGGCAAACAAAGACTTCGAATTCATACTTATACCCGGTGCACACCACACAATGGGTGAAGCCTACGGAGAACACAAACGCTACGATTTCTTCGTCAAGAACCTCCTCGGCATCGACCCTCCAGCCTGGAATCTCCTTAACAAAAAGGAAGAAAAGAAGTAAAATAGGGTCCTGCGATATATGACATCGCAGATAAAAGGAAAATATGGAACAAACCAACCGCACCAAAGAACTCGGCACAGCCCCCATCAGTTCGCTGCTGCTGAAGTATGCCATACCAGCAGTGATAGCGATGACAGCCTCATCGCTCTACAACATCGTTGACCGCATCTTCATCGGTCACATACCCGATGTAGGAACCCTCTCGCTGGGCGGACTGGCCGTCACCTTCCCAGTCATGAACCTCGCAGCAGCCTTCGGAGCTATGGTCGGCGTCGGTGGTTCCACACTTATGTCCATCAAACTTGGTCAACGCGACTATCAAAGTGCAGAGCGCGTTTTGGGGAACATTGTGAGCCTAAACGTCATCATGGGCATCCTTGTCTCCGTCGTTGCACTCATCTTCATTCATCCACTGCTCACCTTCTTTGGTGCCAGCGAGAACACCTACCCTTATGCCTACGAGTATATGTTCATCATCCTTTTGGGCAACATCGTTCCTCACCTCTACCTCGGACTCAACTCAGCCCTGCGTTCCACAGGACATCCACAGGCAGCCATGGCAGCCACCGTTTCTACGGTCATCGTCAATACTATCCTCGATCCCATCTTCATCTTCACACTCGGCATGGGCATTCGCGGAGCAGCCATAGCTACAGTCCTCTCCCAGATCTTCGCCCTTTGCTTTGTATGGTACAAACTCTCCGACAGAAACGACCTCATCCACCTTCATCGTGGAATCTATGGTCTGCAGGGCAGGATCGTACGCACTATACTCGCCATCGGGCTCTCTCCCTTCTGCATGCAACTCTGTGCCTGTCTCGTTGTAATTCTTATCAACAAGGGCCTCGTGCATCACGGAGGCGACATAGCCATCGCAGCCTACGGAATAGCCAACTCCATCACCTTCCTATTCATCATGGTAGTCTTGGGAATCTGTCAGGGTATGCAGCCCATTGCAGGCTTCAACTACGGAGCACAACTCTACGACCGCGTCACCCTGGTACTCAAACAGGCAATATTCATGGCTACTGTAGTCATGTGTGGCTCCTTCATCCTATGCGAGTTTTTCCCCCGTTATCCTGTCATGCTCTTCACGTCCGACCCCGAACTCACCCGTCACACCATATCCGGCATGCGCATCATCGTATGCATGGCACCTGTAGTAGGCTTCCAGATTGTCACTGGCAACTTCTTTCAGTCTATCGGAATGCCTAAGCGAAGCATCTTCCTTAGCGTCAGCCGCCAATTGGTATTCCTCGTACCTTTCCTGCTCATCTTCCCCGAACTACCCACAGCCGAAGGTACCCCTTGGGGCACCGATGGCGTATGGGCATCAATTGCAGCAGCCGACGGCATCGCAACCATCACAGCCGCCATCATGCTTTGGCACTACTACCACGGCGGCGGATCAACTCAACTCAAAAGCAAAATGCGCGGACAGAGCATACCTCACCGCATTGCAACATTCTTCCATAATCGTGTAACACCATAATGCGCTACTTCATCACACTCTCCTATGACGGAGCCGCCTACAACGGCTGGCAGATACAACCTAATGCCCCCTCCGTACAAGAAACACTCCAGAAGGCACTATCCACACTTCTGCGCACCTCTATCGAGATAGTAGGAGCCGGACGTACCGACACCGGAGTCAACGCATCCCTTATGGTAGCACATTTCGACCACGATACCGTCTTCACCCACGACAACCTCACACAATTATGCTATAAACTCAACAAATTTCTGCCTGCAGACATAGCAATTGGGCACATCGAACCCGTAGCTCCCGACATGCACGCACGGTTCAGTGCCACCTCACGCACATATCATTATTATATTGTCACCGAGAAGACACCCTTCGAACCCTATGCATACCGCTATCCGCAACCGCTCGACTTCGACCTGATGAATCAGGCATGCCAGTTTCTGCTCGCCACCAGCGACTTTACATCATTTGCAAAACTGCATACCGACACAAAGACCAACATCTGCACCGTGACTTATGCCCATTGGCAACAACTCACACCCATAAAGTGGCAGTTCACCATCACTGCCAACCGCTTCCTACGCAACATGGTTCGTGCCATCGTAGGCACCCTCCTCGACGTCGGTCGCGGCACCCTCACCCTCCAACAGTTCCAGCAAATAATCGAAAAGAAAGACCGCTGCTCTGCCGGCAACTCCGTTCCAGGCCATGCCCTCTTCCTCGCCGACATAAAATACTAAAAAGGCCGCCAAAATCATCTCGAAATAACGAAATCTCGAAATAACGAAATCACAAAGGCGGCCTC
The DNA here is from genome assembly GCA_002353575.1 of Prevotellaceae bacterium UBA2744. GTDB lineage: Bacteria > Bacteroidota > Bacteroidia > Bacteroidales > Bacteroidaceae > Minthosoma. The sequence continues at coordinate 2,038 of DEJQ01000020.1, read as the reverse complement.
AACTCTAAACTCTAAACTCTAAACTCTAAACTATCCAATGTGGCTCATACTTGCATTCACATCAGCTTTTCTCCTTGGCTTCTACGACGTATTTAAGAAGAAATCGCTCAAGGGCAATGCCGTCATACCTGTGCTGCTCCTAAACACCCTTTTCTCTTCCCTTATCTTCATACCATTCATCGTACTTTCTCGTCAGGGCGTCATACCCGATGACAATCTCTTCTACACCCATTCCTACGGATGGGAACAACACAAATACATCCTACTCAAATCTGTCATCGTGCTCAGCAGTTGGCTCTTCGCATATTTCGGACTCAAGAATCTGCCCCTCACCATCGTCGGACCTATCAATGCCACACGTCCTATCTGGGTACTCATAGGTGGCATCACCTTCTTCGGCGAACGTCTGAACCTATGGCAATGGATAGGAGTCACCATTGCCATCGTCGGACTCTATATGCTGTCCCGCTCCAGCAAAAAAGAAGGCATCGACTTCAAACACAACCGTTTCATCATCTTCGTCATCCTGGCAAATATACTGGGAGCCATCAGCGGACTCTACGACAAATTCCTCATGGCATCACCTCAGAACCACGGCGTCGGTCTCGATAAACTTGCCGTGCAGTCTTGGTACAACATCTACCAGTTCTTCATTATGCTCGCCATGCTCTTTCTCCTCTGGTGGCCAAATCACAAGCACACCACCCCCTTCCACTGGGACTGGAGCATCATCCTCATCAGCATATTCCTCTCCGCTGCCGACTTTGCATACTTCTATGCCCTCGGCATGGACGGAGCCATGATATCCATAGTTTCTATGGTACGCCGAGGCAGCGTCATCGTCAGTTTCCTCTTCGGAGCACTCATCTTCCATGAGAAGAACCTACGCTCCAAAATCGTAGATCTCTTCCTCGTACTCCTCTCAATGCTCTTCCTTTTCCTCGGGTCCAGATAAAAGCAATCGCTAAACATCTATAACCTATAACCAATAACCTGTACAAGTCCCTTGGTACAAATTCAAAATACCCTTGTTTCCCTTGACATCTTTCAGGTGCACTTCTGCTGTGACCTGACCCGCTGTCATGGCATCTGTTGTGTCGAAGGCGACGCAGGTGCCCCTGTAGCCCTTGACGAAGTCGTCGAACTCGAACATGCCAAAGATATTGTCTGGCCTGACCTGTCTGCCAAGGCACGTGAAGAAATAGAAAAGAACGGTGTAGTCTATTCCGATCGCGATGGTGACCTCGTCACCTCCATAATCAACGGCAAAGACTGCGTCTTCGTCCGTTATGCCAATATCTCCCCTGATGGAGGCAAGACCCGCGGTCCCCGTTGTGCCCTCTGTGCTATCGACACCGCCTATCGTGCCGGCAAACTCCGTTGGCAGAAACCCATCTCCTGTGCCCTCTACCCCATTCGCATCACCACCGTAGCCGGCATGCCAGCCCTCAACTACCACAAATGGAATGTCTGCCGCCCTGCCCTCGAACTCGGCGAACGCCTCCAGCTTCCCCTCTATCAGTTCCTCAAAGAACCCCTTATCCGCCGTTTCGGTCAGACCTGGTACGACGAATGCCACCTCGTATATGGAGAACTCAAAAAAGCAGGATACGTTAAATAACCGTCATAGAATCTAAAATCAGAAAACACATGGACAACACACAATTTGCTACAAAATATAACATAGTTGGAAAAACAAAGATTTCCTGATTAACCAATTTCCCCCTCTGCAGCGTATTCCTATATTTTTTCCCCTGGCATTACCGAAGTTTATCAGAATTGTTGTATTTTTGCATGATATTCATCCATGTGCGTTTAATCTGTGGTTTTGGATATAGTAAATTGTAACAAAAATAACTATGAGATACATAAAATCTGCTTTAACAGTATTTTTTGTCTTTATCACATTAGCTGCATACGGACAGGTACTGGATTTCCATGTGGTCAGCTTTCAGGTTGATGCATTCGACATGACGGCTAAAAACGAGCTATACAGGGAGATAGACGGTAGCGGTTCGCTCTATGCAATCATAAAGGT
>DEJQ01000033.1:73126-74066 GCA_002353575.1 Prevotellaceae bacterium UBA2744 | reverse complement strand
CGCCGAGAAACGCGCAGAATCACAACCTAATTATATTCTCTTTCATGACCAGCGTCACCAGATTGACGGTGTTCCTGACGCCGAATTTGGCAAGCAGGCGCTTGCGATACCATTTGATGGTCTCGTCGCTGAGGCTGAGCTGACGCGCTATCTGCGGATTGGTCTGTCCGTCGCAGATGAGGCGCAGAATGTTCTGCTCCACGTTGGTGAGCACGACAGACTTGGCGCTGCCTTCGTGCAGGATGTCGGCGACTTGCGGACTGATATATTTCTGCCCCTTCCAGACGCTGCAGATAGCCCCGACCAGTTCCTCGAGGGGCGCGCTCTTCAGCACGTAGCCGTTGACTCCCGCCTCGAGCATACGATGAATGATGCTGTACTCGTCATGAATCGTGATGGCAATAATCTTGATTTTGGGATACTCGCTCACGAGCCATTGGCAAAAGTCCACACCGTCGCCGTCGGGCATCGAAATGTCGAGCAGGAGCACGTCGGGCTGGCGCACCTTCAGGGCGTCGCGACATTCTGCCAAGGTGGAGAAACTGCGGCTGACGTGAATCTTCGCGTTGTGGTTCAGCGCCTTCGTCAGTCCTTCGTTCAACATCGTGTGGTCGTCCACGATGTTAACATCTATTCTGTATGTTGTCATAATGGTAGTGTTACGTTGATTTCTGTTCCGTCATGCTCGTTGCTGACGATGCGCAGCGCTCCCCGGTAGGGCTCTATGCGCTCGCGGATGTTTTGCAGGCCCATACCGCCCCCGTTGTTTCCTATCCCCTTGCCGTCGTCGCTCACGGTCAGCGTCACCTCGCCGTCCGTCTGCATCAGTTGAATGTCGATACGGTTGGCCTGAGCATGCTTCATCGCATTGTTCACCAGTTCGTAGGCACACCGGTAGAGCGTCAGTTCCATCTCCTTGCTCAGCCGGATGTCGCCGATG
>DEJQ01000033.1:71741-73091 GCA_002353575.1 Prevotellaceae bacterium UBA2744 | reverse complement strand
TTCTTCTGGCATCAGATGGTGCGACACGCGCCGCAGTTCCGTATGCGTGGCATCGAGCAATGGCAGCACGTCATCATCCTCGGCTTCGATTTTCAGTCGCAACAGCGACAGCATGCCTCCCAGCGAATCGTGCAGGTCGCGAGCCAGTATGCGTCGCTCCTTTGTCTCTGTTTCCAATGCCACGCGGGCTGCCAGCAAAGCCTTCTGCCGCTGGTGGGCGATATGGCGGATGATGACCAGCGCGATGAGCATCAGGACAATCCCGGCAGAGGCCGTCAGCAGCCAGAAGTAGAGCCGCTGTTCCTTGGCAAGCGCATCAATCTGCGCCTCCTTCTTCTCCGTCTCGTAAACCACCTCCATCTGGCTGAGCCCGCTTTTGAGTACTTGCAATGCAGAGTCAACTCTGGTGTTACGATGGTCGGTGTAACCAGACATCGTCAGACACAGAGCAATGAAAGCGGCAGTGAGGCACAACCTTCTGTAAATACCCGTCAGTTTCAACATATCTGCAAAGTTACACATTTCTTCGGATATCCATTACCCCAAAGGGTGGAATTTGTACGACATCAGTCTTTCTCGCCACCCTAAAGGGTGGAAAAACAGGCCACTCGGCGCGATTTGTATAAAAATGAAACATCACATTTCCCTGAAAGAATTATATTTGCAAAGCGATATTATGTACTATTAATCATTAAAAACCGATGAATATGAAGAACTTATTGATGATGCTCATTTTCGTAATGGCTTTTTCGGCTAATGCCGATGCTCAGGGTTTCCTGAAGCGTTTGAAGGATAGAGCAGTGGAGCGTGTGAAACAAAAAGTGGAGGATAAAGTGGATCGCGAAGTAAGTAAAGCCTCTGACGAGGTGTTGGATGGAGAAAAGTCGTCGAAGAAAAGCAGCAAGAACTCTGAAGATGCTGAAAGTGGTGACGAAACGTCCGATTCCCAGACCTCTACCTCATCTGACTTCAAGCGTGGCGAGGTAATTTTGTTCCAGGACGACTTCACGGCTGAGACCGTTGGTGAGTTCCCTTCTAAGTGGGATTTGCTGGATGGTAATGCGGAGGTGAAGACGATTGGTGGAGTAAAGGCCGTTGAGGTGACAAACAATGGTGTTATTACGCCGTTGATTAAGGAAAAGGGTGCCTATCTGCCAGAGGAATTCACCATTGAGTATGAGTTCTATTATTGGACAGGTGGAAAGGATGATATTGGATCAAATGATATGAAACTCACGCTTGCCAGCAATACAGACCGTTCACGGTGGGCAGGATATTATGGTGATGGCGTTGCTTTTTGTTTAGTTCATGGAGTATACGATACACCGGATCATCATTATGCATATAATA
>DEJQ01000033.1:71072-71545 GCA_002353575.1 Prevotellaceae bacterium UBA2744 | reverse complement strand
AAGGCGATTGCCGAGACGGGCAAGTTCGTGACCAACAATATTCTCTTCGAGACGGGCAAGGCAACGCTCAAGCCGGAGTCGATGGAGGAGATACAAAAGGTCGCCGACTACATGAAGAAGAATCCACAGGCTCGCTTCGAAGTGCAGGGACATACCGACAACCAAGGCTCCGACAAAGTGAACGATCCGCTCTCGCAGCAACGTGCTGAAGCTGTGGTGAAGGCTCTCGAAGGCTTAGGCTGCGATCCGTTCAACATGCGTGCCGTAGGTAAAGGCTCGCACGAACCCGTTGCCGATAACAAGACGGAGGCTGGCCGTGCCAAGAACCGACGCGTTGAGTTTATTAAGAAATAAATGATAAATATGAAGAAAATAGTCATCTTATTAACGGCTTTGCTGATGTTCAGCACGTCAGATGCTGACGCCCAGGGATTCCTGAAGAAATTGAAGCAGAAGGCTCAGCAGGCGGTAGG
>DEJQ01000033.1:1479-71021 GCA_002353575.1 Prevotellaceae bacterium UBA2744 | reverse complement strand
ATATCGTGCCTAAGCGCAAGACCGTGACCATCACTTGGGATGGTACGGTCACGCCTTCATCGGCTTCGTCAGCCTCTGCACTCATGTCAGAATTGCCACAGTTGCCCTCTGCTGAGAAAATGGCTCGTTCTACAATGGAAGAACGTGATGCTTACATCAATCAGATTGCTTCCGTTCTGACTCGCGCCGAACAGTTGCAAGAAGCCAATAATGGTTGCTCGGATGCAGAGATGGAGGCACTGCGGCTGAAATGGGAGCAAAAGATTCAGGAACTCTTCGGGCTGACCAAAGAGGAACTGACTATGCTGAACGATGAGAACGTAGCGGATTCGAAGAAAGAGCCTATCCGACAGAAAATATTGGTGAAGGTGACGGGTACTAATCCTGATATGGCTGAGATGGAACGCTTTGAAAAGATGAGCGAGAAGGAGCAGGAGAATTATATCCGTCAGCATCCTGAGTTTATGCAAAAGATGCAGGCTATGGCTATGAACGCCAGAAACTTCAGCCAAAAGACAAAGCAACTGACTGAAGCCTTCAATGGATACGAAGCCAAGATGGGTAAACTAATGCAGGACTATCTTCAGTTTATGGAACGTGAGAATCAACACAGCTATTCAAATATAGGCAAAAAGTATAGTGCCAAGTTAAGGAAATACTATGATCAGATTTGTGCTACAGATGATGCTGCACAGATTGATGCACTCTATGCCGATGCAGATGAAATACTATACAAGTATCGCTTGGAGGCAGCTAAAGAATTTCGGGCATCCCTCGTGCGACAGATGGCTGAAGCGAAAAAGATAGCAGCGGAATATTCTCGTCTGACGCAACAGGTTGTCAACAGCGGCGACCTGCCCGAATGTGCTATCGGACGTATGGACCTTAATGCTGTCATCGCGGTTGGCAACCTGCTTGGCGAGGCCTATAAAGAGTTGCCCAAATTGGATGCACAGCCTGTCTGTGCAGAGACTCTTTATGAATTGCCGAATGGCTGGACGTTCTGCTATTGGGAAAGTGGCGGCTACGTTGGTGGTGTTGATGATTTCAAGATACCAGGTAGCCAATGGCCGCTGCTGGCATTCAACGAACGTACAAAAGGATATGGCGCTGTGGAGCGAGGCAAATTCCGCCTGATTACGGAGGAAGAGTTGAAAGCCATCAACAAGCAAGCTGATGCTCGCCAGAAGAAAGGCACAGACCAGAAGCCTCCTTATGGTGTTTACAAGAGCCGTAGCGGCAAGCGCTCGGTGGAGTACAGTCAGACGGGTGAGGTCATCATCAATGGTATGACCACATTTACGCCTTCGGCTTTCTCCATTTCCAATGAAAAATTGGAGTGGATAGTAGTCGATGAAGGCAAAATCCTGAAATGTACTTACAAGTTGTAATGATTAACTTGAAACATTCTATCATGCTGTGGATGCTGCTCGTGATGAACAGCGCCACAGCTTTTTCTATTGATTATCGAAAAGTTTTGGGAAATGCCTGGAATGAGGCAGAATGCTATGTCTGCGAACATCATGAAAAGTGGAAACAGGAGTTTGAACTCTTTGGTGTGGACAGTCGGTTGGCAGAGGCTATCGTTTTCCCAGAACTCATCCGCTCTTCCATGTGGCAGGACATGATTGAGCGTTCTGCAGTCAATGGCTTGTATGTGATGAAGGGTAGGGAGGGTGCAAACTTCTCCATCGGTCGTTTCCAGATGAAGCCCTCGTTTGCTGAGGAATTGGAACAGGCTTGGAACGCTTCGCCCTTAGCACAGGAATATGGTTTTTATTTCAATCTGGCAAGCAATGCAGAAGCGCGTCGTTCTCGCATACGAAGGTTGAGCAGCGAGCAGGGACAATGTCGCTATTTGGCCATCTTTATCAGACTGTTGCAACAGCGTCTTCCCCAATTGCAACAGGTATCGCCTCAGGATCGAGTTCGCTTGTTGGCAACAGCCTATAACCATTCGTTTTTAGCCTCATGGCAGTCTCTGTGTCGTTTACAACACGAACGCCTGTTCCATACCGATGTCGTTAAAACGCGCAGCACCCAGCTGTATTGTTATGCCGATATTGCCTTATCCTTTTGGCAGAGTAATTCTCAATAAGTCAATTATCACTCCAAGTGAGGGTTACATTCAGAATATTTTTGTAATTTTGCACAAAAATAATGAAACATAAGGGAATTATCTGCGGCATAATGGCCGCCGTCTGCTATGGCACCAATCCGTTCGGGGCCCTGCCGCTCTATGAGGAGGGGGTGAACACGTCGTCAGTCCTCTTCTACCGCTTCTCGATGGCAGTGCTGATGCTCGCCGCAATGATGCTCATAGAGCGCAAGTCGTTCCGCATACGCGCCACCGACCTGAAGACTATCGCCTCGCTCGGACTGCTCTTCGCCGCATCGAGCATTACGTATTACCAGAGTTTCCGGTTCATGGATGCCGGCATCGCCTCGACCCTCCTGTTTGTCTATCCGGTGATGGTGGCAGTCATCATGGCTGCCTTCTTCGGCGAGAAGGTGAGGGCTACTACGGTCACTGCCATCATTCTCGCCCTATCGGGCATCGGACTGCTGTACAGGGGCGACATGGGGGTGTCGCTCAGCACGACGGGCATCATCCTGGTCATGGTGTCGTCGCTGACCTACGCCGCCTATATCGTAGTCGTGAACCAGTCGAGTATCCGTATGTCGTCATTGAAGCTCACGTTCTATGTGCTGCTGATATGTATGTCTGCCCTGCTTGCCTACTCGTTCACCTCGCCCAGCCTCTATCTGATGCTGCCGCCCTCGCCGCGCGCATGGTTCTTCGCCTGCTGGCTGGGACTGATGCCCACGATTCTGCCCCTGGTGCTTATGACCATCGCAGTCCACGAGGTGGGAGCCACACCCACGGCTATAATGGGAGCCCTGGAGCCATTGACGGCAGTAGCCATCGGCGTAATGGTGTTCGGCGAATCGCTCACCCTCAGGCTCGTCGCCGGAATCGTGCTTATCCTTTCAGCCGTGCTGCTTATCGTGCTGGGTAAGCATCTGGTGGCGGGACTCCCCCGCAGAGAGCACTTCCATCTGCACGCCATCGGTCACGCCATAACGGCAATCGTCAGAAACCGGGGAAGAAAATAAAGAGAGAGAACAATGCCCTACTCACTGCTGCCCACCCTACTGCTACAGATACTGGTCATAGGCTACACGCCCGGACCCGCCAACATCTATTCCCTTGCCATGTCGCTGAGACACGGGCGAAGGGAATCGCTACGTATGTGGCTCGGACTCCTGACCGGCTTCTGCATAGCCGCCGTCATGATGTCGCTGCTGACATATCTGCTCGGCATCGCCGTCGGCACATACGTTTCCAGTCTGAAATATGCCGGTGCAGCATATCTCGTATATCTTGCCCACAGGATTTACAGCAGGAAGGGAACTGCCGACGGACGCTACTCCGGCTGCACCTTCCTCGGCGGCATGATCATACAGCTGACCAATGCGAAGATGCTGCTGTTTGAGCTGACGGCATTCAGCACCTTTGTCCTGCCCTATTCCGGCAGGCTCGCTGACCTGCTGGAGGTGGCAGCCTGGCTCGCCCTTGCCGGTCCGGGCGGAAATCTGGCATGGCTCCTGGCCGGCAGCTATCTCAGAGGCTTCTTCACAAAATACGGCAGACAGGTGGACACCGTGTCTGCCATAGCCCTTATTCTCTGTGCCCTATGGATTATAATGCCATAAAGTCATGCAATGATGTGTGCACGACTTTATGAAGACAAAAAGTAAAAAGCATAGGATACGCGAGAGGGGGGGAAGATTCCACTACAATATCAGCTTCACACGGAAACCGCGGACAGTGGGTTCCTCCACCACCTGACGGCAGAGCCTGCCCAGTTCGGTGCGCTGAGCATCGCTGAGCGGCGTGGCTGTCATGTGCCCGACCATGAAATCGAGGGCTGTGACACCCGACTGCTCGCTGTGCGTGATGCGCAAGGTGAGAGGACGGTATGCAGCCATGAAGTCGCTGAGCATCCTGTCGCACAACTGTTCTGCCAGTTCCTGCTTCTGGCTGATACCGTACTTGCTGCAGAATGCACCGATAGACGAGTACATGCCGAGGAAGTCGAAGTCGGAGCCCGAAACCTCGAACACCTCCTTGCGTATGCGTTGTATGAATGCCTTGGTGGCACTGTGAACCGGCGAATGGAATATCCGGGCGGGCGTGCCGTCCTCGTGGATATGTCCGTCGTACATGAAAAAGATGCGGGTGGAGACGTCGTAGGCGAATTTCATCTCGTGGGTGACGATGAGCATGGTCATGCCCTCGGCCGCAAGCTGGCGAATCACGCTGAGCACCTCGCCCACCATCGTCGGGTCGAGAGCCGACGTGGGTTCGTCGAACAGAATCACCTCGGGGTTCATAGCCAGACAGCGGGCTATCGCAACGCGCTGTTTCTGTCCGCCCGAGAGACTTGCAGGATAGGCATCCGCCTTCTCTGCCAGCCCCACCTTGCGCAGCAGTGCCAGTCCGTCTTCGCGGGCCTGTTCAGAGGACACATGACGCAGTTGACAGGGGGCGAACGTCACGTTCTCCAGCACAGTCTTGTGCTCGAAGAGATTGAACGACTGGAACACCATGCCCATCTTCTGCCGCAGGCGATTGACGGGATAGCCCCTGGAGAGAATGTCATGTCCGCCTACGATGATGCCCCCGCCGGTGGGCTGCTCCAGCAGGTTGAGACATCGCAGCAGGGTGCTCTTGCCCGTGCCCGAAGGACCGATGATGGAGATAACCTCGCCACGGCGCACGTCGGCACTTATGTCGCGGAGCACGTCGAGCTCTCCGAATTTCTTCTGCAGGTGCGAGATGCGTATGACGGGCTGGCCCTCCCCCGCCCCACCGTCAGCCATCGGCAGAGAATCGTCGAGCGGCCCCCGGCGGCGCGACACTATCCACATTCCGCTGCATACTATAATAAGGACAACGAGAGCGGCAACTGCCCACGGCAATATGTCTGCCGGGGCGTCATCGGGCTGAGCCTGGGGCGACTGCCCCGAGAGAATGCCGAGTTCGCCCTTGCGGGTGAAAAATCCCACGTGTGAGGCACACGTCTCGTCGGAGAAGAGCACCTGCTTGCGCCGCTCCGGCGTGATATTGAAACCTCCGATTGCCATATCCACCTTGCCAGCCTGCACGGACGGGACGACCGTTACTGCCTCCATCGACAGAATATCCAGACGCCAGTTGCGGCGGTTAGCCCACTCCGTAACCAGTTCGATTGAGAGTCCCGAAGGCTTGCCATGACTGATGAAGCTGAATGGCGGATAGCTCGAATACGTACCTAAGCGCACCACACGCTCGCCGCTGCCCTTCTGCTGCGGCACGGGCACCGAGGCAGGGTCCTCCGCCTCGTACCAGCGGTCGTGTATCTGCTGGAATGTGCCGTCGGCACGTATCTCGGCAAGGAAACGGTTGAAGTCTTCCTGCAGCTCAGTATTGCCCAACTTGAATATAGCCGCCATGGGCATCGGGGGTTCTCCGGCATCCACATAGTCCATCTGTGTCGCGTGCTTGCGGTCAACCAGTTTCAGCAGGTCGTCGGTACACACCACGTCTGCCCTGCCCATCATTACAGCATTCACGAGGTCGGTCATATTCGCATAGTGCATCACAATGGCACCGGGAGCCTTCGTCGTGATGAGCAGATCCTGATGGCTGCCCAAGATTACAGCGACACGCTTTCCCTCCAGCGCCTTGAACAGATGAGCAGATGATGCCGGCAGCGAATCCTGCTGCACTGCCTCGGCTTCCGCCTTCGGAGCGTCGTGCGATTTCCACGGGTGACAGTCAGACAAAGCCATCAGCAGTAGCAGCACCGCCGCTGCGGCAGTGGCTCTTGTACGCCGTTGCTGCACCAGCGACTGAAGCAGTATTCCGATGAGCCACGCCACCAGGAAATAGATGATGGCAGTGAGGATGAGCGGGAAGAAGGCATCGAACGTACGCGAACGTATCAGGTCGGAGGCACGTGTCATGTCAGACACCGCAATGTAGCCCACGACGCTCGTCCCCTTCAGCAGACTGACCACCTCGCCCTGATATACCGGCAAAATCGCCCTGACCACCTGCGGCAGCACAATGCGCAGGAAAGTCTGTCGCGGGGTGAAGCCCAGTGCCAGTCCTGCCTCCGTCTGTCCGTGGTCTATACTCTGGATGGCGGTGCGCAGCATTTCGCTTATGTATGCAGCCGTGTTCATGGCGAAGGTGACGATGGCAACCACAATGCCCGTAGCATTGAGCGGTGCCATCACCACGTAGTACATCAGCATGAGCAACACCAGCACAGGCGTGCCGCGCATCAGGTCGATATACACCTTAGCCACATACTGCAGCCAGGGACGGCGGTTCATGCGCATCCAGCACACCAGACCGCCAAGCAGCGTACCCAGCACAACGGCGCAGAACGTAATCAGAAGTGTGACCTGCAGACCGTCAAGAATCATCTGGTATCGGTTCTCGGCTATCAGATTGTTGTGGAAGCTCTCGGCTATACTGCCAAGAAAGCCCGAAGAGGAAATCGCAATCACTGATAATAGTTCTTTAATTTATATATAATATACTATGCAAGGGCGTTGTTTTTACGACATCAACGTAAGGGCGTTGTTTTTACGACATCACTTTTCCCCGATGTACTGCATAATGAGGTCGGCTATCTCCTCCTCGGTCTTGCCGTCGGCATTGATGACGAGGTCGTAGTTGCGGGTGTCGTAGCGCGATGTGTCGGTATATTTCTTCACGTAGTTCTCGCGCATCTCATCAACCTTCCCGATGGTCTTCCGAGCCTTTTCGGGCGACATATTCTGCTTGCGAGCCACACGCTCCACGCGGTGCTCCATAGAAGCCTGGATAAGAATGCTCACGTGGTTGGGATGGTTGCGGAACACATAGAAACCGCTGCGGCCTGCAACGACGCATGATTGCTCATCGGCAAGAGTCTGCAGAATCTGAGTCTCGGTGTCGAACATCTCATCGGTGGTCAGGAAGTCGGGCACGTCACTGATATTCGGAATGTAGTATTCCATGCTCGCACCGGAGTCTATCTTCAGTATGCGCTCCAGGTCGGCAAGCCAACTATGCTTGCGTCCTTTCATCCGCTCTATTTCCTCGGCTGTGAGATGATACTTGTCCTGAAGTGCCTTGATAACTGCCTTGTCGTAGAATGGCACACCTAACTTCTCTGCAAGAATACGGCCTACTGTACGTCCGCCGCTACCCAGTTCACGGTTGATGGTAATGACAAATTTCTCATTCTTCTTCATAATAGCTTATTTATCTTTATTACTTTTATTTAACGAAAACGTGCAAATATATACATTATTCTCTACATACCACACCTTTAGCGTAGGCTTTTTTCCAGAAGTGGGTTATTTTCCCTTCATCGGGCGGAAGATATATCCGAGGCGGGAGCCGGATTTATCCCAATGTCTTTTTCATGCTCCAGCTTTCCATGCTCCGGCCTTCATAAGTGATGGTCTCGGTATAAAACACCTCGAAACCGTTATGCAGGTAGAAAGCCAGGTTCTTCTCTGAGTTGGTGAAGAGAACCAGCTGCCTGCCGCCGTGCTCACGCACATAGTCCTCGACATAGGCGAGGAACCTGGAGCCCACGCCCTTCCCCTGAGCCGATGAAGCGACCGATATGGAACTGATATACCATGCATCCCTGTTGTCTTTCTGATAGTCGTGACACGGTTTGCATGCCAGTTTGTCCATCTCCACCCAATCGTCTATATGCCTTCTGTTCGTGCCTATATAGGTCATCAGCCAGCCGTGCAGTATGAATTGAAGATCCGACGGTCTCTTGCAATCGGGATCGTCCAGCTGTACTACTGCCACGATTTTCCCTTCAGCCTTAGCTATCAGGTAATGCGTAAGTCCGAAGTACGTGAGCCTTCCCCTGTAAATCATTTTCCCGATCGTTTTCCTGCGCTCTTTCTTCGTGGGGAAATGACAGGTGAAATATTCGTAGTCTTCGTAAGCCTGTGCTTCCATCCTTGATGCAGCCTTCAGGTCCCCACGCTTAAGTGATTCAAATTCGAGTTCCATATCGGCAAGCCATGTTTATCATCAAAAAAACGTACAAATGTAGCCATAATTATCGACATATAATCAAAATAACCAGGCTTAAACTTGTGTATTCCGCAAAAAGAGACTACTTTTGCGAGAACCAAATATTTCTCACATAATCTAATCCTTATCAATTATGCAATTAGACGGAAGACGCGAAAGCTCTAACATTGAAGACATGCGCGGCCAGAGTTCAGGCGGCGGCAGCCCGTTCGGAGGCATGATACCACTGGGCGGCGGCAGAGGACGCATGGGCTGCGGTACAATCATCATAGCCCTGGTATTTATGTTTATAATGTCAGGCGGAGACCTGACCAAGATGATGCAGATGCTTGGCGGCGGCGGCACCACAGAATACGTGGAACAGCCGACAGGCGAAGGCTATGTAGGTACGCAGGAAGAGGAAGAACTGGCCCTCTTCACCCGCCAGATTCTTGCCAGCACCGAAGACGTATGGACACGCAAGTTCGAGGAGATGGGCCGCCAGTACGAAGCCCCGATTCTCGTAATGTACACAGGAAGCATACAGACAGGCTGCGGAAACGGGTCTGCCGCAATGGGACCCTTCTACTGCTCAGCAGACCGTAAGGTGTATATCGACCTGAGTTTCTTCCGCGACATGAAGAAAACGCTCGGTGCCGACGGAGACTTCGCCTATGCCTATGTCATTGCCCACGAGGTGGGACACCACGTGCAGAACCTGCTGGGCGACCTGAGCCGTGCACACAGGCAGATGGCACAGCTGAACCAGACTGATGCCAACAGAATCAGCGTGCAGATAGAACTGCAGGCCGATTTCTATGCCGGAGTATGGGGACACTACGAAAACAAGATGTTCGACTCCATGGAGAAGGGCGACCTGGAAGAGGCGCTCGTCACAGCCCAGAAGATAGGCGACGACTACCTGCAGAAGAAGGCTCAGGGATACACCAACTCAAAGACCTACACCCACGGAACATCCGAGCAGCGCGAACGCTGGTTCAAGAGAGGATGGACCACAGGCGACCTCTCGAAAGGCAACACCTTCGCCATTCGCTACGAGAATCTGTAGCGGACCGTCGCCCCACGGCATATACTGCATCAGACACCATAAAACAGACATCTAATATCTAAACACACACATTCCAAGCAGTGCTTTCACAGATAAACAGCGCCACCCTACAAGGACTTGAGGCCGTACCCATCAAGGTAGAGGTTGACTCATTCAGTCCGGGTCTGCAACCCCGGTTTACCATCGTCGGACTGCCCGACAACGCAGTAAAGGAAAGCCAGGAGCGAGTCTTTGCTGCACTCCGCATAAACGGATTCCAACTCAGCAAACGCTCCATCGTAGTCAACCTGGCCCCAGCCGACCTGCGCAAGGAAGGGACAGGACTCGACCTGCCCATCACCATCGGAGTGCTATCGTCGTACGACACATGCGAATTCGACCGCCAGATGCTCAGGGAGTCCATGTTCATAGGCGAACTGGGACTCGACGGCACCATCATGCCCGTCAAGGGTGCCCTGCCCATAGCCATAAGGGCTCGCAGCATGGGCATCAGGAACTTGTTCGTGCCGAAAGAGAACGAACGCGAGGCAGCCGTCGTGGATAACGTATCTGTCTATGGAGTGCACACCCTGAATGAAGTGACTGATTTCCTCAGCGGACACACCGTCATGGAACCCACGGTGGTGAACACCCGCGAGGAGTTTTATGCCAACCAGTCGAACTACGCCCCCGACTTTTCCGAGGTGAAGGGACAGGAGAATGTGAAGCGTGCATTCGAGGTGGCAGCGGCCGGCGGCCACAACATAATTCTTGTGGGCAGCCCCGGCTGTGGAAAGAGTATGATGGCAAAGCGACTGCCCTCCATCCTGCCCCCACTGTCGCTACACGAAAGTCTGGAGACCACACAGATACACAGCATTGCCGGGAAACTGCAGAAGGACACCTCGCTCATCAGCCAGCGTCCGTTCCGCTCGCCCCATCATACGGTATCGGACGTTGCACTCGTAGGCGGAGGCAACACATTCATGCCGGGCGAAATCAGTCTGGCACACAACGGAGTGCTCTTCCTCGACGAATTACCCGAATTCTCGCGCTCCGTACTGGAAACCCTGCGCCAGCCGCTCGAAGACCGTGTCATCACCGTCAGCCGTGCCCGCTACAACTTCACCCTACCCTGCTCGTTCATGCTCGTAGCCTCGATGAATCCCTGTCCGTGCGGCTATCATGGCGATCCGCAGCACCAGTGCGTATGCACCCCGGGGCAGATTCAGCGCTACATGAACAAAATCAGCGGCCCGCTGCTCGACCGTATAGATATACAATGCGAAGTGCAGACCGTACCCTTTGCAAAACTCTCGAAGATGAAACCGGGCGAACCGTCGGCCAACATCCGCCAGCGCGTCATCCGTGCCCGCAAGATACAGACCGAGCGTTTCAGTTCACTACCTAAACAGGGAGCACTGGGGAGAGTCTTCTGCAATGCCCAGATGACCGACAGGATGCTCCACGAATTTGCAGAGCCCGATGCCGAAGGCCTCGATATGCTCCGTCTGGCAATGGAGCGTCTGAAGCTCTCTGCCCGCGCCTACAATCGCATCCTGAAAGTAGCCCGCACCATTGCCGACCTGGAAGGCTCAGGAAACATCCAGCCCCCGCACATCGCCGAGGCTATCGGCTACCGCAACCTCGACCGCGGCGACTGGGCTGAGAAGGGGATATAAACATGATGTATTATCAAGGAGAAGAATATGAAGAACGAGTTTCATTTCTTGAAGGCCGGAATTGCTTGCGGTTATATTCAGTTAAAAACCATCTGCCTGGCCTTCCTGCTCATGACGGTGGTGGCAGGCTACGCCAATGGACGCACCGACATACTGCTGACCGACGGGTGGACCTTGCGCCCCATCAGCGACCCTACGCCTGGCAAGCAGGGTACAGCGGTGACACTGCCCCACACGTGGAACGCCAGCTACGTGAAGGACACCTACTACAACCGCGAAACGATGGTCTATAACCGCACACTCACCATCAGCGAAACTATGCTCCACAACAATCGTCTGTTCCTCCGTTTCGAGGGCGTGAACTCGGTAGCCGACGTGTTTGTTAACCGTATGACCATCGGACAGCACAAGGGTGGCTACACAGCCTTTTGTATGGAGATAACCGATTTTGTTCATGAGGGAAACAACGAATTGGAGGTATGGGTTGGCAATGCCTTCCGCACCGACGTGCTGCCTATCGCAGGCGATTTCAACGTCTATGGCGGAATCCATCGCCCCGTACACCTGTTGATAACAGCCAAAGACTGCATCTCGCCCACCGACTATGCTTCCCAAGGTGTGTATGTTCATCAGGATAAAGTGTCGCGACAAGAGGCTGAGTTCCGCGTAGAGACCGTATTATCGCTGACCACAGCAACCGAATCCAAACAACTGCGACTTACCATGACTGATGCTGGCGGCAAGGTGGTGGCGCAGCGGACAGATGCCGTCATTGGTGGCGTGATGCAGCAAAGCATCTCGTTAAGGAATCCTACGCTTTGGCACGCCCGAAAGAATCCCTACCTATATAATATAAAGGTGGAACTGCTCGACAACGGACGAGTAATCGACACGGTGGAGGAGCAGACAGGCCTACGGTATTTCTCGGTTGACCCCGAACAAGGATTCTTTCTCAACGGAGAGCATTACCCGCTGCTGGGCTTTAACCGTCATGAGGATGTAGATGGAAAAGGTAGCGCCCTTTCCGCTGAAGACCATGAGCGCGACATGCAACTCATCAGCGAGACGGGAGCTACCATGATACGTCTTTCGCACTATCCGCAGAGCCGCTATTTCTACGAGCTGGCCGACCGCCGCGGCATGGTACTCTGGAGCGAGATACCGCTCGTCGGACCGGGTGGATATGACTTCACCGGCTATGTGAAGAACGTGGAGGAGAATGCCCGTCAGGTTGCTCTCGAAATGGTGCACCAGAACTACAACCACCCCTCGGTATGCTTCTGGGGGCTCTTCAACGAACTGCTCGTCGACGAGGGACGTTTCCGTGAATGGGACAATCCCGTCGGCTTCGTCAAGGAACTCCATCAGCTGGTGAAGCAGGCCGATTCCTCGCGCCTCACCACCTTTGCCACCTGCGTGCAGCATACTAACTATCTTGGATGCAGCGACTTGATGGCTTGGAACAAATACTTCCGCAAGCCGGGTAATTATTCAAAAGTACGGCAGTTTTATGAAGAAGCACGACAGACTACTGCGGGACAGCCCCTTGGCATCTCAGAGTATGGAGATGCCGGCAGCATCAACATCCACACCGATCCGCGCTACGACCGAGTGCGCGACCATGCGGAGAACTACCAGCTGCTGACCCACGAGGGCTACTGGCATGCCGTCAAGGACATGGACTGGCTGTGGTGCAAGTGCATCTGGCAGTTTGCAGACATGCAGAGCAGCATACGCCATGAGGGCGACCGCGACGGCGTGAACGACAAGGGCATGGTGACCTACGACCGCCGCACCTGCAAGGACATCTACTACTTCTACAAGGCGCAGTGGAACCCCGAGCCGATGGTCTACATCACGGGCCGACGCTTCGTGAATCGCAAACACGAAGTGACGGATGTGAAAGTATATACCAACCAGAAGGATGCTACACTTTATGTAAACGGAAAGAAAATCGCCAAGCAGCAGTCTGGTGACATGAACCGCATTGTGTTCAAGGGTGTTCACCTCAGCAAGGGTAAAAACACTATAAGAGTTAAGGCAGGAAAGCTCAGCGATGAATGTATATGGAGATTCGAACCTGCTGAGGAAAAGTAATCATTTCATTAACCGTAATAACTCTTTGAATGATTAAAAGATAGGATATGTGGCAAAACTGTTTTAAGAAAATTGTTTCACTTCTTTTTGCCATTATGTGGATTGCAGCCATAGACGCGCAGACGGAGCAACGGTACCTCTCTGGGCACGGTTGTGACGACAAGGTGCTGTGGGATTTCTTCTGCACCGGCGGACGGCAGTCGGGCTATTGGACTACAATCGGCGTGCCCTCATGTTGGGAAACAGAAGGATTCGGCACGTTGCAGTATGGCTACCTTTTCGACCCTTGGTATGGAGGTATTTGGAAAGACACCCAGAAACAAGGCAATGCTGGCCGTCAGGCCATGCAGGCCACCCTGCCGCCCAAAGCCACGGAACACGGACTCTACAGGAAGACGTTCTTCATCGAGAAGGAACTGAGGGGTAAGTGCATACTGCTCACTTTCGAGGGGGTAATGACCGATGCCACCGTGCGTGTGAACGGCAAAGCTGCTGGTCCGGTGCATCAAGGGGCTTTCTATTGCTTCAGCTACGACATAAGTCGTCTGTTGCGCTATGGAGCAGAAAATCTGTTAGAGGTCGATGTGGCCAAGGAGAGCGAGCGCCCCAGCGTGAACGATGCCGAGCGGCATGGCGACTATTGGAACTTCGGAGGCATCTTCCGCCCTGTGCATCTCGACATTCTGCCCAAAGCCCATCTCTATGACATTGCCATTGACGCGCGTGCGGACTTTTCACTGAAAGTTGATTACAAGATTGCCAATGCGCCAAAGGGTTGTAAGGTGCTGCAGGAGGTGATAGGCGAGAAAAGACTATGGACAGCCGAGACACCCTACCTGTGTGTGCTCCGTCTGAAGCTCGTCAACAGACGCGGGCGGCTGCTGCATCAGGTAGAAACTCCTTTTGGCTACCGCACCTTTGAAGTGAAACGTGGCGACGGTTTCTATCTCAACGGACAGAAAATACAGGTGAGAGGCGTCAACCGTCATTCTTTCAGGGCTAAGAGCGGACGCACGCTTTCGTCACAGCTGAACATCGACGATGTAAGGCTCATCAAGTCGATGAATATGAATGCTGTGAGGCTCGCGCATTATCCTGCCGACAAGGCATTCCTGGATGCATGCGACTCGCTGGGACTCTATGTGATGGACGAACTGTGCTCTTGGCAAAAACCACTCGACACCGAGGTGGGAACAAAATTGGCTACGGAGATGGTCGCCTACGACCGCAACCACCCCAGCATCCTTTGGTGGAGCAATGGCAACGAGGGCGGATGGAACGCCGATTTAGACACGGTGTTTCACCAGCTGGACCCGCAGAGACGGCCTGTCATCCACCCCTGGGGCATCAACGAAGGTATTGATGCCAAGCACTACCGCAACTATGACGAGGCGAAACAATGGATAAAGAAGCCCAACATATACATGCCTACTGAGTTTCAGCATGGGCTTTACGACGGTGGCTTGGGTGCAGGGCTTTCAGCAATCTGGAATGTCATGCTCAGTGGCAAGCGTACGGCTGGCGGATTCTTGTGGGTTCTGGGCGATGAGGGGGTGCAGCAAAGCGACACCATTGACTGTGCCGGCAACCTTGGGCCCGACGGCATTGTCGGCCCTAACCATGAGTTGGGCAGCAGCTACTATACCATCCGCCAGGTGTGGTCGCCCATTCAGATTGCCGATTGCGGCAGAGGCGACAATGGCCAGCGTGTGCTCACCATCCGAAACCACTACGACTTCACCGATTTCAACCAGTGCCAGCTCACTTACGAATATCGCAACTACGACGCTCAAGGTATGCACACATCAATTCTGGGGCCTATAACAATGACGGATGTGGCTGTCCCGCCACACGACAGTCTCTCAATCGCTATCCCTGACGCAGCGGCTGACGCTTTGCTGCTCAGTGTCAGGGGGCCACGGAGCGAAGAACTCTTTACATGGGTGTCAAGGCTTGCCCTACAAGGCTCACAGGTTTCTGGCACTCAGCTTGATCACTGCCCTCTCAGTGTGACGCCGCGTTTCGTAGCTGTCACCGACCGCGATTCCGTAGTACAACTGCAAGGCAATTGCAACTGGAAGGAACTCGGCCCTAACCGCTATCTGCTGGAATACGACTACGAATACACTGGCAGCGTAAAGCTGATGGGCATAGCCTTCGATTATCCCGAAACGGCGTGTACAGGCAAGCGATGGTTGGGCCGCGGTCCTTCGCGGGTATGGCAAAACCGCATGGAGGGACCGCAGTATGGATTGTGGAGCGGCACGTACAACAACACCCGGCCAGGACAATCATTCGACATGCCAGAATTCAAGGGCTACTTTGCCGACGTAACGTGGATGGAGGTGTTATTCCAGAGCAAAACCGTCAGGATAGAACCACAGCGAGACGATGTCTTCATTGGCGTCTATGCGCCACAAGACGGTCTGGACAATTATCTTTTCTCATTGCCCGAAACAGGCATTGCCCTGCTCGACGTAATACCTGCCATTGGCAATAAGATCAATGGTGCCGGAAAGACCGGTCCAAGCGGGCAGCCACGCCGGGTGGTGGGCGTGCATAAGGGGAGCGTCATCATAACCGAACAATAAATAGAAACAACTACTAAGACATGAAACAGCTATTTGCTATAATGTTATTGGCATGCAGTGCCATAAGCAACTACGCCGAGGATTCGCAGGCGGCATTTGACCGGAATTTCTTGACTGGCCCTGAGCACATGCCCGAAGTGATGGAACCTGTCACGGCGCCGTTTGATGTGAGCGGCATCAGCCGGCCGGTGTTCGCCGACAGGACGCGGACGGTGAAAATGAACAAACGGGGGCTTTCCACCCGCCAGATTCAGACGGTCATCGACCGCATGAGCCGACAGGGTGGCGGCACGGTCATCGTCCCCGATGGTCAGTGGACCAGCGGACGCATAGAGCTGAAGTCGGGCGTATGCCTGCACCTGAGCGACGGAGCCATGCTTACCTTCAGCGGCTACATCAAAGACTATCAGCCTGCCGTGCCCACACGCAACGAGGGCTACGACGTGATGTCGCTCGGAGCCATGATTTATGCCAATGGGGCTGAGAACATCGGACTGACGGGACATGGACACATCGTCGGCCCATCGACCGACTGCGAGATATATCAGGAAAACCGGAAATACTTAGTAGTGGAGGAATGCGTTGATGTCACGAAACCTATTGCAGAGCGACTGTGTGACGGACAGATGGGACACCCCGTGCTGCTGCCCATGACGGTGGCACCCGTACACTGCAAGAACGTGCTGATAGAGGGCATCACCATCGACCAGGGGCTGTTTTGGAACATCGTGCCGCAGTATTGCGACAACGTTGTCATACGCGGCGTCACCGTCAACAGTGCCGGACACGGACGTACCGACGGCATAGACATAGAGTCAACCACTAATTCGCTGATAGAATACTGTCAGCTTGACTGCGGCGACGACTGCTATACCATCAAGTCGGGTCGCGGTGAAGATGGTGTACGGACAGCCCGCCCGTCTGTGGGCTGCGTCATCCGCCACAGTGTGGCTCTGCGTGGTGGCGGTGGCTTGGTGTTAGGTTCTGAGACGGCAGCCTCCATGTGGAATATATACATGCACGACTGCTTTTTCGACGGGACAGAACAGGGTATCCGCATCAAGACACGACGCCCGCGCGGCGGTGGTGCCCACGACGTGTGGGTGGAGCGTGTGATGGCAAGGAACATCAAGTGGAATGGCCTGACCGTCGACATGCTCGGCTCAAAGCAATGGGTTGGCGAACTGGCCAACCGCTTCCCCGCCCGTCAGGTGAACGAGCTGACGCCCGAGTTCAAGAATATCTATATCAAGGACTTCACCGTAGACGGCTGTCAGCGCCTTATTGATGTCAAAGCCTTGCCTGAGCGTCCGCTAACCAATGTGCTTATTGAGAATTTCGAAGGACATGGCAAAGATTTCCTGCGGCTGCAGGATGTGAGCGGTTTCGTCATGAAAGGAGGAAAAATCCACACGGCGGCACCTTCTGCTGTGCTTGATGGCTGCCAAAGCGTAATGTTACTTGACATGGACTTCAACGGCAAACAACTGAAGCAGATTACAAATAATGCTACATTATATGTGACACAGTCATGTTTATCCTCTAAGTCTTTTTTAACGAAGGAATAATTTGAAATGAATATGCTCCGTCTGGCAATGGAGCGTCTGAAGCTCTCTGCCCGCGCCTACAACCGCATCCTGAAAGTAGCCAGCACCATTGCCGACCTGGAAGGCTCAGAAAACATCCAGCCCCCGCACATCGCCGAAGCCATCGGCTACCGCAACCTCGACCGCGGCGACTGGGCTGAGAAGGGGATTTGCTAGAGTTGTTTAGATAGTCTATACATTATCAATATATATTCAGAAAATATTAATTTAAAACTATTATAATTATGAAATTTGTTTGTTTATTCTTGGCACTTTTCCAGTTTATTAGTATAAATGGAAACCCTCAAAATTCTAATGTCCCTAATGTATCGGATTTTCAAATACCAATACGTAAAAATGTATATGTTGTACATAATGACAGTGATTTTGAAGAATTTCTAAATTTAGTAAGTAGGGATTTCTTTACTGAAAAGGACACCATTCTTATTGAAACAGATTTGCAAGGCGATGGGATTTCCTCCGCATATCGCAATTTTAAATCTGTTATAGATGGCAAGGGTCATAAGATAGAAGGTGTTACTAAAACTTTGTTTAATATCAACAATGGCGTTATAAAAGGTATTTCATTAATTTCTGGAAGTATATCAGGATCTTCTGATATCGGTGGTTTTTGTATAAAGAATCAAGGAACAATTTTAGACTGTGAAACTCATGTAAACATAACAGCAAGTGGCAATAATACATATATGCATATTGGGGGAATTTGTGCCTATAACTATGGTGATATTATTAATTGCTCCAATTTGGGTACAATTTCATGTACACTTAACAATTGGGATGAAGAGGTCACTCGGTGTGGAGGAATTACGTCTTATTCTGAGGGCAGTGGTATAATTTACTGTGTCAATTATGGTAGCATAAATACATATGGAGTATATTCATCCCTTACAGGGGGTATCGTAGCTGATTTGCAAAATGGGAAAGTAATAGGATGTGTTAATAAAGGAGATGTTTCGAGTAGTATTCGATCTGCTACCTTATCAGACCATGTTTCTACTAAATATCAACTACAATATACTGGAGGTATTTTGGGACAAGCACAAGCAAATTCAGTAATTAATAGATGTCGAAATTATGGCAAAGTTAGTAGCAACTTTCAGTATGTCGGCGGAATAGCAGGGCAAATTAGTAAAACCTCTGTTTTTAATGTAATTAATTATGGAGATATAACATCTGTTGATGGTTGGGGATATTCATGTGCAGCAGGAATAGTTGGATCTTCTCACGGTACAACAGATTATTATCCTTTCTATAATTGCATAAATCATGGAAATATTAAGTCGACAGCCCATTATGCAGTGGCAACTTCTGCAGGGATCTGTATGGATTTAAATAAGTGTTATGTTGCGAATTGCACCAGTTTTGGAAGTGTATCTGCAACTGTTTTAGGTGGAACTGGAACTTCTTCTTTCCAAATTAGTGATTATGAGTATGAGGATTGTATTATATATAATATTTCTAAAACAGTTGAGGACGCAAATGTCTATATTACAGAAAACTACAATTCTGAACAGCCACTTCTTAAATGGTATATAAATGATGAAGGGACTATAGATCTGTATGAGTCATTTATATCATATCCTGTGCCAATGCATGGTAATTGTTCTGTACATATTTTCCCGAAAACTGATGAAATATTTCAAATAGAAATTTGTGATGATAATAATGTAGGAAATAGAATATTTGAGAGTAAATCTCCTATCATAATTAATAACCTCACACCTTCTACTAAATATAAATATATAGGAAAAAGTTTCAATTCTGACTATATAGAAACTGGAGAATTCATAACACGTACGCCAAATATTGGCTTTACAATAGATGACATTCAATATGACAGAGTTACCGTAAGTCAAACTTGTAATGCACAAGGGGTGGAAGCGTATTCTTGTAAAATTATTTTTACGACATCAGAATCTATATCTTTTTCATATCCAATTAAAAATAACACATGTATCATTGAAGGACTGGAAGAAGGAGCAGCATATTCTGTACATCTTGTTTACTCTCTTAATGGAAAACTTTTTAAGAGTGACCTACAAAATATAACGACTCAAGCTATTTCTCCCCAATTTAGTCTTATGAATGCAACACCATATAGTCTTAAACTTAAGTGTACTAACTATGAACTCCTAAAAAAATATTCTCCTAGGCTATATATTGAAAATCTAGCATTATATAATTATGGCACTCCTATTATCTCAGAGAATACAAGTTTTCCTTTAAATGATGATGGCGTTGTGGAAATTACGGGACTCCACTATGATTACACCCCTGAAATAAAGAGTGAATATCTTTTTAATGGAGAAACCAGGCATCGTCCTTTAGACAATAAATTCACTACTCTTAACTGGGGAGGCGAAGGAGTTATACAAGTCTCTAAAAATGCAGCAATGATACATGGCCTTTTTGGTGGACTCAATGAGGAAATCCCTGAAAGTTGGAATTTTGGAAATGATCGTCATTACTATCGCAATCATTACTTTGTATACTGTAATGCCTCCGATGCAGAAACAGAAACACCCACTACTCTCAAAGGTGCAAGGATAGATGACAAAGTAGATGTTGCTGTGACTATTCCAATAGACGGACCCTTTTATCAGTATCATATCCGAATTCAAGATGATAGGAAATATTATGGGAAATACACAGCAAAAGACGGAGAATGGCAAATTATAGATGCAACGATTCCAAATGTGGATATTGTTGAACCGAGATTCTATTATGCAAGATTCAGTGATAATACCATTTCAATTAGTTTTATTGATGGTGAAGAAACAACGGAAAATGTCTTTCTACAATATAAGTTAGAGAAGCTAACTGATTATAACCAAATTTCACTCCAGGCAGGAAGTGGTACCGCAGAGTTGAGTAAAAGATTCACCTCACTTATTCCTTCTCAATCCTATTTGTTCAGGTTCTACTCTATTACAAAATCTGGCAAAAAATATTTCAGTAAAGTCTACCGCCTGTCTAATGGTATTCTTTCTGAAGCAAATGATGTCGATGACAATCAGAACACAGCAATATTTTCATTAACACAATTTTCTGAAAATATTAATATTATGATTGAGGGAAGAAATATATTTTTGCTAAATAAAAAAGAAAACTCTATATGTAAAATATATGATCTTGTAGGACGTTTAATTTACTCAGGCTTTGGAAACACTATAGAGTTACCATGCTCAGGAGTCTATATAATTACTGTAGGAGATAAATCAATAAAAGTTACTATTTGATTTAGTTCTAAGATTGTAAATATAAAAGTAAATATCAACTTGTGTAAATCATCGATAAATATATGCAGACAAGCCTATGTAAGACCGCATCGACATACACTGTGAGATACAGGTCGTACCCTTCGCCCAGCTCTCGCAGATGCAGCCCGGCGAGCCGTCGGCAGCAATACTTGGCCGGAAGCGAGAAGGTCGAGACGATGCACATCGCCGAGGCCATCGGCTATCGCAACTTAGACAGAGGCGACTGGGCAGAGCGAGGGATATAATATATAAGAAGGTATAAGAAACATGGAAGAACAGCAGAATATCATTATCTATCAGTCGGAAGATGGCATCGTTCGATTAGATGTAAGATTAGAAGATAAAACGGTGTGGCTAACTATTGACCAAATGGCAGAGTTGTTTGGCAAGTCACGCTCAACTATCAATGAGCATATCCTTCATATTTATGAGGAAGGAGAGCTTGAAGAAGACAAGACGAAGAGAAAAATCGGAAATTCCGATTTTTCTACCAAACCTACCAATTTTTATAACCTTGACGTGATTATCTCTGTTGGCTATCGTGTAAAATCTGTTCAAGGTACCCGTTTCCGCCAATGGGCAACAGAACGGTTGCATGAATATATCGTAAAAGGCTTTGCGCTCGATGATGAACGATTGAAGAATTTGGGCGGTGGCAGCTACTGGAAAGAACTGCTTGACCGCATTCGCGATATTCGTTCTTCGGAGAAGGTGCTGTATCGGCAGGTTCTTGACCTCTATGCAACAGCTGTTGATTATGATCCGCGATCTGAGACGTCAAAGCTGTTCTTCAAAATTGTGCAGAACAAGCTCCATTATGCAGCTCACAGGCATACGGCAGCGGAAGTCATTTATGAACGGGCTGATGCAGACAAGCCCTTTATGGGTTTAACCACATTTAGTGGCGAATTGCCTTGTCTGAATGATGTAAAGATAGCTAAGAACTACCTATCTTCTGATGAGTTGAGGATTCTGAACAACCTCGTATCCGGATACTTTGACTTCGCAGAAATTCAGGCATTAAAGCACCGACCTATGTATATGGAAGACTATGTTCGTCAGCTTGACAATAACATTGTGTCTATAGGCGAAGAACTGCTGACCGATGGAGGCTCCGTTAGTCACGAAGAAGCTATGGAGAAAGCGGTGACAGAATATCGCAAGTACCAAGTGAAGACACTTTCGTCTGTCGAGCAGGCTTATCTGGAATCAATAAAAGGAATTGAGAAAAAGATCAAACGGAAAGGGGGAAAAGCAGATGATAAATAGTATCTGTCATAAATTCCCGAGGTATAAAAACACCACACGCATCGATATACAATGCGAAGTGCAGACCGTACCCTTTGCAAAACTCTCGAAGATGAAACCGGGCGAACCGTCGGCCAACATCCGCCAGCGCGTCATCCATGCCCATCAGATTCAGACCGAGCGTTTCAGTTCACTACCTAAACAGGGAGCACTGGGGAGAGTCTTCTGCAATGCCCAGATGACCGACAGGATGCTCCACGAATTTGCAGAGCCCGATGCCGAAGGCCTCGATATGCTCCGTCTGGCAATGGAGCGTCTGAAGCTCTCTGCCCGCGCCTACAACCGCATCCTGAAAGTAGCCAGCACCATTGCCGACCTGGAAGGCTCAGAAAACATCCAGCCCCCGCACATCGCCGAAGCCATCGGCTACCGCAACCTCGACCGCGGCGACTGGGCTGAGAAGGGAATATAGGAGCGAAAAACACTCACCTATAACCTACAGGATTCAGAATTCAGGTTTCAAGATTCAGGTTTCAGGATTCACTTCTCCCTTGCCTGTCGGGCAAATTCGAAGAGGGCCTGCGGCAGGTGGCAATAGCCTTGGGGATTCTTGTCGAGATAGTCCTGATGATATTCCTCGGCAGTATAGAAACGGGAGAGGGGCTGACGCTCTACGGCAAGCGGCTGGTCGTACTGCAGCTGCTCATCATCAAACACCCTGTTGATAGTAGGCACATCGGATTCGTCCGTGTAATAGATGCCGGTGCGGTAGCGTGTGCCCTCGTCGTGCCCCTGCTTGTTCAGACTCGTAGGGTCGATAGCCTTGAAGAACATACGGAGCAGAAACTCCAGACTAACGGCGTCGGGATTATACTTGACATGGACCGTCTCGGCATAGCCCGTCTCATCGGTATAGACTTCCTTATAAGTAGGATTGTCGGTGTGTCCGTTGGCAAATCCCACCTCTGTCTCCACTACTCCGCAAATCTGTTTGAAGTAGTGCTCAGTACCCCAGAAGCAGCCTCCTGCAAGGTAAATGTCTTTTGTCTTCATATTGTCGTTTTTATGTTTTTTAGGTTATAATTCCTTTGCCGGCAGATACAATTTGCCGCTCTTCGCCCCCTCGCTGCGAATGCCCGAGGCGGAGGGCGACGCAGCCAGAGCGATGAGTTCGCGCGAAGCCGTAGTATATGACAGTCCGTTGAGCCGTGCATAGTCGCCCACGTGCATGAATCCCTTCCGCTGCAGATACTGCCGCGCACGCTCTATGCGCTCCTCGCGCGAGTATTTCGAGCGGCGCAGCCGTTCCTCTCCTCCCCGCTCCAGGTGGCACTCACGCCTCACAGCCTTCACCAGCGACTTGTCGGCACGGAACGTAATGCCACTGACCTCTATGCTCTGAGCATTCAGCTTGGGCTTTCCCTCCTCGAAGCCGTCCATCTCCTTGTCCTCGCGCACCCCGAGACGGCACCCGAACGTACCAAGTCCGTCGATGCGAACCTTGTAGCCGAACCCTATCTCCATCGCCAGCTGCTCCTGCACGGCAGTGAGCACTCCGATGATGGTACTTTTTGAGAATGCGCCATTGAACGAGTGTACACGCTCCACGAAATCCTCCATCGAAAGCGTTTCCATCGTCTTCAGCCGATAGCAAGCCTGCGTGCTGCCCGTCCCGTTCAGGTCAGCCAATTCCTTCTTTACATAACGCGCCATATTATCTATATGTATTACACATTGTTAAATCACACTCTATACACATGGTTTAATCGCACACTCCGCATGGTTCTTTCCGTCTGGGCGTTTGATTCATTCAGTCGGTGCGCATGGAAAAACCAGACTATATGTATGAAAAAATCTGTCTATATGCACTGCAAAGTTACACAATATATATTTAAAAACAATCTTCCCGTCGGGGAAATATATTTTCAAGACAGAAAAATACTTTTCCACGGCTTGGAAATTTATTTTCACGACAAGGAAATAATTAGTTTGCATAATAAACAGAAGTTTTCTACACTATGAACGTAGTTTGTTTCCGTGATAAACGGAATTTGTTTCCATGATGAACGCAGTTTGTTGCAAGGATGAACGCAGTCGGTTTCCGTGATGAGCGGGAGTGATTATACGAGAGTTGCCTAATCTCTCATCAAGATCAGGCAACTTCATATTATAATGATTATAGAAGTGAATCAGAGTTTCACGACAGTCCCTCTGGCCTTTTCAAATCCTACGACACCGGCGGGATTGTAGATGAAGATTTTTGAGTTGTCAGTCACGACAATAAGGTTGTCGGAATCATCCACAAAGACAAAACTCTCGTCTCTTATCCCCTCGTAGTAGCGCTGGGAAAGCCCGGTGGGGATTGTCTGTCCTACGTCCTTGGGGAAGTCGAACTCGCCGGCTTTCCGTCCCATACGCAGACGCCGCCCTTTTCGAGTGAGAACAGCAGCCTTCCGCCGCACTCGTGCACACCGTCAATGCGCGGACGGGCATCTTCATAGACATTGGCGATACCGGGGATAACCGTGCCGACCTCGCCCGTCTTCCTGTTGATACTCCGCAGGGCATTGTTCTTGTTCGCCTCCACGAAGTAGATGTATTCCTTGCCCACAGTAAATGCGCGTTTCTTCAGGGCACTGTCGTTATAACTCCCATAGGCAGTCGACTTAGCATGTTTTATAGCTGTCGCATTGCCTGTAGATGGCATTTCCGTCCTCTCCAAGCATGACAAGTGCGAAACGCCCATTGAAGTTGTACTTCTCGTCTTCCGTTGCCGGCTCAGCCCAGCAACTGCCCATCTGATACACACCTCCACGGGTAATCTGGGCACCGCAATAGAAGTTCAGCGGGTTTTCCACTCTGTTTACGCCATTTGTCTGCAACGGGACATCTGCATCAATCTCCAATGGTATGGGATTATCCATCAGCTTGTCGTTGCGCTCCTGATAGAATTTGTCTTTGGCATCCGTGTCGGCAGAGGAATAGTGCTCATTGAAAAAATCTCCGAAAAGCCCGCTGTATTCTCCGCTGTTTCCATTTCCACATGCTGCTATTGCCAGCGTCGCCAGCAATGCCGCAAACATTCTTACGTTTTTTTCATAGTTCTGTTTTTTTAAAAACAGTTTGACATTATTTGATGATTACCTTCTTTTTATCGACTATATTAATGCCTTTCTGCAGTGCGTTAAGTCTCTGGCCTGAGAGGCTATATACAGGAGAATCGAGAATACCGTCAAAACGGATGCCGTTGATGCCTGTATTTCCACCGGGATTGACGCTGATTTCATAGATGCGCACCTCATCTGATGACCCGGCACGTGTAGAACGGAACGAAGCATTGCTGCCACTGACAACAGCGCAAATATAGATGTAGGTATCATCCTCCACCTCGTAGTCCACGGCTATGTCAGCTTTCTCTGTCCGCGAGACCATCGTTGGAGTATTGTTGCCCGTTTGTATCATAAGACGGGCATTGCCAACAGTCATGGTATTTATTGAAATAAGACCTTTGCCCTTGCCAACTTTGAGTATCAGACCGGTAAAATTCTCCCTGATGTCGGCAGAGCCGGGTTCCTTGTTTACAATCTTTGTCATATCAGTAGTTTTGCTGATGACAATGCTCCCGTCGGTAGAGTCGTAACTGTCATCGCCCAGATTGTAATAGATGTTGTCCACTACATTATCTGACAAATTCTGTCCTTGGAGATTGGCAGTGTTTATCGTAGTCTCGACATCTATCGGTTCAGGACGTGCCATCTCCACGATGTTGGCGAAGTATCTCCATTGCTCGAATGTCCTATACTTTTCGAGAGTTCCGGAAGGTATATAGAGAGTACCCTGCCCAAGTGTCGGTGACCATGAAAAGGCCTTTGTCGTAAAAGGTTCCCTGATGTACGACCTTACGGTCAGCAAACTGCTGCAACTATTGAATGCATTCTCCTGTATCTCCGTCACCGTACTGCCAAATGTAATCTCCTTCAGACTACTGCAGCCAGAGAATGCTGCAAATCCTATTTTCTCCAGGTTGTCTGGAAGGTTCACTTTTAGCAAACTTGAGCATTTGCTAAAGATGCTCCAAGGGAGTTCCCTTACCTCATCACCCATTTCCACACGTTCAAGCAACGTACAGGACTCAAATACACCTTCGCCTGTAGCCCTCGGCACATTGTACTCAAGCAGCATCAGCTTTTTGTTCCTATAAAATGCCCGAGAACCTATCTCCTGCAAGGTGGCCGGAAGCGTCAGCGTCACTATAGAACTCTGGTCAAACGCCCTTGTGCCGATTTTCCTTAGAGAGGCTGGGAATTGTATCTGGGCAATGGGTACTCCACCACCGAAACTAAATACTCCGATTTCCTCCACACCCTCGGGAAGCGTAATCTCCGTTAGGTTGCCACAGCCATAGAAAGCACAATTGCCGATATAGAGCAATGATGACGGGAACTTAATCTTCTGTGGCAACTGCTCAGCCTTGTAATTACATTTATAGTAGGGATTATCCCCTGTCAGGGATAGACCATCCATATAGTATTTCCCATTGAAATAATCGGCAATACCCAGCGTTCCCTCACGGAATGTTATGTTATTACTGCCATCTGTCATTATGGCCACCTGACCTACGTATTTTACTCCATTGACAAAAGGTTGGGCATCAAGCCAAGGTGTATTGCTGAATACGTCGCTGGGCATTTTGTAAATGGCGGGAGAAATCTCCACGTTCACAAGTTTGCTGCAGTTGGCAAAAGCACCATAGCCAAGACTTGATATGTTCTGTGACAGTTTGACTGTTGCCAACTGACTGCACCCTGAGAAAGCATCCTCGCCGATGCTGACAGATGAATCGATGTCGAACGTCCTCAGACCACAACGTGAGAACGCCTGCCTATCAATAAACCTCAAGTTCTTTGACAATATCACAGAGTCAATCGCAACGCATTCGTAGAATGCCTGATAGGGTATAGTGTCGAGTGAACTCAGATTTAGGATTGAGCCAGCGAACAGTGACTGACATCCGTTGAAAGCACTGCTCTCCATCTTTCTCACATTACTGAGATCGGCCATACTGCGCAGGCTTTCGCATCCATCGAAGGCCTGTACACCTATAAATACAGGTAGTTGAGACATCTCTACAGTCTGTAGTTGCCGGCAGTTTTTAAACGTGTACTCACCTATTTCGTCAATGCTGCCCGGCATGACTACACGCTTCAATTTCGTGTTCATGAAAGCACCAGCCAGATTGTAGTCATAGTGGCAGTGGTGCTGCCCTGCATTCTGACTAAGTCCGTCGGAATAATGAGTGTCATATCGTTTGTCACTCAAGTAGTATTCGTTATAGCTGGTAAACCATGTACCATCGCCAAAATAGGAACTACTGGCATAATAGTCGCCACCAGGCACAAGGGTTACGTCTCGCAAATCGAGCGATTCCATGTTTTCCAAGCGCCCTTCAGAAGCAATTAGCACGCGAAGGTCAGCCCAATTGACAGGACCACGCAGTGTCAGATGTTTGATACGTTTCTCAGGTGTCATCTCAGACAGGAGAAATGCCAATGTACCTTCTTCAGCAAGAGTCAATGTATCACCTTCCAACTGATCAGAATACATCTTCGAAACCTTTTTTTCACTTTTCGTGAAATTGCCGGTTTCATTGTAAGCCACTAACGGCTGTAGAAAGTTGGCGACAAAAAGTCCCAAGAATAGCAAGGCTTTCATCATAATAGATATTTTTAAAGTTCAAGATTTCAGTTTGACAGATGGATACACAAAAAAGTGCAGACCCACCATATTTCCTACCAGGCCTGCAACAGCCTCAAACTCATTATGGAGAAGTCTGCGCTTAAAACGCATACTCCAACATGAGTTTGATATTGCTCGATAAAATCCCTTTCGAGGTCGCAGTTCGGTAGGAAAATTGAGCAAACAAAAAAGTCGTGTCCCCTCAGAACACGGCGTCAAATATACAAACTATTTTATAAACAAAACAATAGCATCAAAAAAATTTTCGCACAAGATGCTAAATGCCTGTGTAAATGCCTGTGTATATAAATGCCTGTGTATATAAATGCCTGTGTATATAAATGCCTGTGAATATTTATTCTCTGAATATGATAAAAACAACACACACCAAAATCGTGTCCACTGAAAACGGGGGTTTTCTCTGGACACGACAAAAAAGCCTAATTGCTGCGGCTCAGAGTATCACTTCCATAGTGGTTTTCTGAGTGCGCATTCCCATGTGACGGTAGAAGGCAGAGGCAGGGTCGTTGCCTTCCCACACGTTGAGGGTGATGTTATGGCAGCCGAGAGAGCGGGCGTAGTCGCATACGTAGTCGAACAGCGCGGTGCCGACGTGTTTACCGCGGGCATCGGCATCGACGCAGATGTCGTCGATGTACAGTGTCTTGACATCCTGCAGGAGGGTGTGACCCTTCACCTCGGCAACCTGACAGAAGGCATGACCCAAAACACGAGGACGGCTGCCGTCCGCTGCCTTGTCCTCATATACGAAGACGGGCATGGCAGGGTCTGCGAGCAGGGTTCCCAGCTCCTGTTCGGTATATTTCGTAGTGTGCGGCTTGAACAGATCGGGACGGATGGCATAGTGCACCATATTCACCTGATGCAGGAGTTGCATGATGGGTCCGATATCATTTTTAGTTGCTTTTCTAACCATAGTATTGAGTTTTGTTCAGAAGAATATCCGAGTCCAGGTGACGTAACAGATGAGTGAGAAGTGTAGAATGAGTATGAGTGGAATGCCATACCTGAATTTTTTGTGCAGAGTCTTATGATGCCATGTGTGCATGCCCAGCCACGCACCTACGCTACCGCCGATGAGGGTGAGCAGGATAAGTGTGGATTCGGCTATGCGCCATTTCGAGCGACGGGCCTTCCACTTGTCGATGCCATAGACTGCGAAGGTAATCAGGTTTATTGCTACAATATATATTATAATAGACATAGTGGGGATTTCTTTCTAATAGAACAGTCCGCAGACAAGGGTGAGATACTCGGGCATCAGATTGTCTTTGCTCCAGAGGAGGTCTATGCCGAGAAGGTCGTGGGCGGTCTTGCCGATGTCGAACCCATAGGCTTCGAGCGAGGGGCGCACCTTGTCGGGATGGCGGCAAGGCTGGTTCAGCTTTCGTGCACAGGGCTGGCCGCCACAATAGGGGCAGGCTCCGGCAAAGGCACAGCAGAAGCCTTGCATCTCGCGCTCCATAATCAGTAGCTCACGATTCAGTCCGTCGAGCACAGGTCGCATGAGTTCGTGCGAACGGCTCAGGGGCAGGTTTCTGTCCGCTGGCACCACCTTCATGCCGATGATGCGGACGCGAGAGTATTTCCCGATAATCGTGAGTGGGTCTGCATCGAACGGCGGACAGCCGTAGCGGCTGGCATAATTGGGACACTGCCTGCAGAAATCCATAAAGTAGTCTGCACGGCGGAACCGCTCGATATACTCCGCGGCTTCGATATCTGCGGAGTATCGTTCTGCTGTATATTTCAGCTCATTTGACATCAATTCGACACGAAAATTAAAACTGGCCTGCAAAAGTAGCAATATTTGAAAAGAAAACTCTACATTTGCACAGACATTTTTTTTACAACAACCAACTTATACGTTTATGAAAAAGATAATCAATGCAGTTGTTGCTGCAATGCTAGCGGCTATGCCTGTCATGGTTCAGGGAAAGACATTGGAAGTATCGTTCGACTACCAGCGCCAGAGCGGTCCGGGCTCGAACCAGTATGCCGTATGGATCGAGAACGAAAAGGGAGAGGTCGTGAAGACTCTCTTCGTCACCTCGTTCACCACCAAGGGACGCGCCAGGGGACACGAAGAGCCCATGCGCGGGTATCAGAAGCGTCCGAACTGCGTACCGCTGTGGGTGAAGACGGTAAAGGCGAACAACCTGACAGACGAGCAGATTGATGCCTTCACCGGTGCCACTCCGCAGGCCGACGGACGACAGACATACACATGGGATTTCACTGACCAAAAGGGCAAGACCGTGAAGAAGGGCTCTTACAAGATCGTGGTGGAGGCCACACTGTATCAGGGCAGCATCGTCACATACAGCGGTTCGTTCCAGGCGAAGGACAAGGCTGGCAGCATCACACTGACATCAGCCATAACAGAACCGGACGAGGCTCACAAGAATATGATTACAAACGTGAAAGCAGAAATCAGGTAAGACATGACATACGAAGAAGCAAAACAGATTGTGATGGACATGCCCGAGGTAGTGGCGCAGGGTCCGCAGTACGTGGAGGAATTCGTGCAGGGTTTCCTGCAGGCTATGAACGAAGATAAAGTTGAGAGCTGATGAAACACCCGCTGCTTGATGTACACACACATACGCTGGCGTCGGGACACGGCTACAGCACGATAAAGGAAATGGCAGAGGCTGCCGCCGAGCGGGGACTGGAAGTGCTGGGCATCACAGAACACGGTCCAAGCATACCGGGCACATGCCGTCCGCTCTACTTCCGCAACATGTTTGTAGTGCCGCGCGAGATGTACGGCGTAAGACTGCTGCTGGGATGCGAGGTGAACATTCTGAACACAAAGGGTGAGCTGGATCTGGACGAGACGCATCTGGACTTCCTTGACATCTGTATTGCCGGCATACACAGCGTGTGCTGGCAGGGAGGGACGAAGACACAAAACACAGACGGGATGATAGCTGCCATCAACAATCCGAAGGTGGACATCATCAGCCACCCGGGCGACGGCACTACGGAACTGGACTTCGAGGCAATCGTACTGGCATCGAAGGAAGCTCACACACTATTGGAGATAAACAACCACTCGCTGGCTCCACGGCGGGGGAAGACCCAGGCTCTGCCCAATAACATGGAACTGCTGCGCCTGGCAAAGAAACACAACGTGCCGGTGATATTGGGAAGCGACGCACACGTATTCAGCCAGATTGCCGACTACGAACGCCTCTACCCTCTTCTGGCAGAGACCGACTTCCCCGACGAACTAATTGTCAATTATTCACCCGCTTTTTTCTTTAACTATTTAGGAAAGTAAAATAAGGAACAGTAATAATCGCCAAAACAACAAACTACAAAAACATGAACAAAATTTATGCGCTTCTGGGATTTGACCCATCGAAGCATCTGGTAAAAACTGAAGTATTGGCTGGTCTGACGACCTTCATGACTATGAGTTACATCCTGGCCGTCAACCCGCTTATCCTGTCAGCAGCAGGTATGGACCGCGGAGCAGTATTCTCCGCCACCGTCATTTCAGCAGCCGTTGCTACGCTCGTGATGGCATTCTATGCAAAGATGCCATTTGCCCTGGCTCCGGGTATGGGACTGAACGCATTCTTTGCCTACACGCTGGTATTAATGATGGGATACTCCTGGCAGGAAGCACTGGCAGCCGTATTCGTGGAGGGAGTCATATTCATCCTGCTCACGGTACTGAAGATACGCCGCGCCTTAGTTGCAGCCATTCCCGAAAATCTGCGCTATGCCTTGTCAGTCGGCATCGGACTTTTCATTGCCTACATCGGTCTGAAGAACGGCGGCATCATCGTTGGCGACAAATCGACCCTGACCGTCATTGGAGCATGGACACCAGCCTCTATGCTGGCAATAGCAGGTACGCTTCTGGGCGTCATCCTGACGTACATGAAGGTAAAGGGAGCATTGTTCTTCACCATAATGGCGACGACCGTTGTGGGCATTCCGATGGGAATAACGCAGTTGCCAGAAGGATTCACCGCATTCAGCATGCCTATATCGATCGAACCCATTGCACTGCATATGGACTTCCACCGATTCCTGGAACTCGACCCGGACTACTATGTCGTAGTGTTCACGATGCTGTTCATGGATCTTTTCGATACTTTAGGCACAATGATAGGTGCTATGGAAAGTTCCGGAATGATTGGCAAGGACGGGCGTATTCCCGACCTGAGCAAGGCTATGATGGCAGATGCTATAGGAACATCCATAGGAGCTATGTGCGGCACATCCACCACTACTACATACGTGGAAAGTGCAGCAGGCATAACGGAAGGTGGACGTACAGGTCTCACGTCACTCACCGTAGCAATCCTCTTCATCCTTTCGCTTTTCATGGCTCCGCTTTTCCTCGTCATCCCAGCTGCCGCTACCACAAGCGCACTGCTACTGGTGGGTACGATGATGATAATTCCAGTCAGGAGAATCTCATTTGACGACATTACAGAGTTGCTTCCAAGCTTCCTCACCATCATCATCATACCATTGTCATCGAGCATATCCGAAGGTATAGTATTGGGATTGCTCTCATACGTATTGGTCAAGGTGCTGACAGGCAGTGCACGCAAATTGTCACTCTCCATGTATTTCCTTTCTGCGCTCTTCCTGCTAAAGTATCTGTCAGACTACCTGCAGAAGTAAAAACCGGGTAGGCAAAAGCAAAGCCAAAAAACACTTTTGAACTTTGCAGAGCTTGAGGATTTTAACCGTAAGACAAAAAAAGACAAATCATAAACTATAAAAAACGATTATGAAATCAGTAAAGAAATCAATAATCAGAACATTGGCAGCATTAGTGATGCTGACTATGACAGGCACGGTGCAGGCACAGAACATACAGTTGCACTATGACTTTGGACACAATCTGTACAACGACATCTCGGAGCGTTACAGCACACTCGTAACGCTGGAGTTCTTCAAACCAGACAAATGGGGCCAAACCTACTGCTTCGCAGATATCTATAACTATGGCGACGGTTCCGCAGGAGCATACTGGGAACTATCACGCGAATTCAGTGTGACAAGGAATAAGCAGTGGGCAGTACACGTAGAATATAACGGCGGAGCCTCATCAATCAAGAACACATCCATCGCCACCCGTTTCCAACATGCTGCACTGGCTGGTATGGCATGGAACTGGGCAAGCAAGGACTTTGCCAAGACCTTCTCCATTCAGGCCATGTACAAGCAGTACTTCAATGGTATGTCGCGCAAGGGATTTGCCGGAGCACAGCTTACCTTCGTATGGGGAATCAACTTCGCACACAAACTGCTTACCTTCTCCGGATTCCTGGATACGTGGTACGACCCTGACGTAAACGGCAAACTGATTATCCTTACCCAGCCGCAGTTTTGGGTTAACTTCAACGCCCTTCGCGGTATGAAGGGAGTAAACCTGAGTGTGGGTACAGAGGTTGAGTTCAGCAACAACTTCGTCTTCAACAAATACGGAAATAACAATCAGTGTTTCCTCATCCCTACCATCGCAGCTAAGTGGACATTCTAAGGCATCCTGTTCAGGCCTTCCCAACGCACATCCCACTTACCGTCCTGCGGAAAACCAGGATTGCCGACACCGGGACAGCCGTCCCATCCGGCACACATCATAGCCACAGCGGTCAGCAGTGCACCATTACCCGGCAGATAGATTCGCAGTCTATCTGCCGTTTGGTAATTATGCCCCGAAAGGAGATAGCTGTTCTTCACCTTATCCGTAAGCAACATATCCACAGCCGTCTGCCCCTCGCCCAGACGGGCAGCCGCCATGGCAGTCATACCATAGTCCCAACCCCAGGTTGTGTCCCAGTTCCAGTTTTGCATTACCCACTGCAAGGTCTGCCGCATCACCTCCGGTTTGTACATTATCCACTCTTTACCACTTGGAATCAGCCCGCAAACACCAAGCACGGCTGGATGATCGCTACGGCTCTTCTCAGCCAATCCCGCTGTAGCGAGGTCTGAGTCTGCCTGCCCCGCAACATAAACCCCGCCCTCCATGGGCAGCGGAGCCAGATTCATTATTATCTCATCCCACTGCGCATGACGGGCCTGTCCGCAGCGTTCCCTCCACAGCTGAGCCACCATCAGCCCATAGCGCCAATAAGCCAGTTCAAACGGATGGTTATATGAGTTTGCCTTCGTCATAGTCTCCTGCATAGCCGTAGCACCGCGCAATTGGTAAGTGCCAGTAGCGTTGTCCTTCACAACGAAATCTGCCATCCACTCCGCAGTCTGTTCTACAAGTGGTGCGTACTCTTCCAAAGTCTGCTTTGTCGGCTTTGCACGATACAGCAGCTCTGCCATGTATATATAATGTGGTTGTTGCCAGATGAGAAACGAGCCGGTATTCGACGGAGCCTCACCAGCCCAGGGATCCGTCATCTTCATCCACCGGATTCCCTTGAATCCCTGTCGCTCAGCTATCTTGCGCGCTTCCTGCTGTGCTACTTCCGCGTACCATTTCATCATGCGTTCCAGCACCTCAGGCCGTCCCCACAAGGCAAAATGAACGGCATGCCACCAGGTCATCTCCAGATGCGGACGGCCGAACCATGAATTATATGTAAGTCCTGTCTCCTGCGGAGGCATACTGCCGGCACAATTCACCTGAGTCAGATATTGCGAAAGCACAACCCTGCGTTCCAATTCCTTTGCCCGCGGATCGCTACACTGAGAGAAATCTACGAATCCTCCGCTCTGCCAGTATTTTTTCCACCACCGCTGCACTATCGCCATCGCACCACTGAACGAGAAATGATTCTCTTCCTTTTCTTCCGCTAACCCGTGAGAGTCCAGATGGGGTTTTTCATTATATTCCGCCTCAAACACAAGGGTCGAAGCCTTGGTTTCCAACACAAACTGATGCGCTCCGATCTCTTCAAGTGTAGCCTTTCCCTCCCATCGCAACGTCAGGTAATATATGGTATTGTCCAGAGTCCGTTCTATCACAGCATACTGCGCTCCCTTATTCACGATCTTGGAACTATGCAGGTCTGGCTTATTCCAATCATTGGCATCGTCGGAATGTTTTCCCGTAGGGTAAGAAAAACGGATCTTCACTTTCATGCGTCCGGATTTCAGGAGGTTTGACTCCACCTTATAAATAGTAGCATCCCTATCAGGCATACAAGCCGTAGTCACCTCTACTTTTTCTCCATCCACCTTATATTCCGACTCGATAGTGCCAGACTGCAATTCCAGTTTCTGGTCAATATCCTGCAGCCAGCCAGCTGTCCATTCGTTTCCTTCATTATTTACATACGACAAGCCGATTGTACCCAGATTCAGTCGATGCGGATTCGCACGGAAATAAGTCGTCGCAGCCTGCTGTCTGCCACCTTTCTTATATTCCACAGCATAGACCTCGGCATGCGAACGCTGTGGAAATCGTACCGACTGCCAGCTCTCATTTGGTCGAAGGCTATCAGTATTAGGAAAACTATGCCATCCCCACTCGCTCATAGTACATAAAGGCACTCCGACCTTATACACATCGGGAAATGACTGCATACCAGTTACGTCAACCGTTGTAGCAAAGCGTCCGTTTCCTACCGTCAGCGATGACAAAGCATCTACCGTCTTCACCTTCGGATTATTGCGTCGCAGCACGGCCTTGCGGTCTATTTTTTCTTCACTCTGCTGCGTAGCACCGGTATAACCATCGATCTGGGCATGAGCATTCACGACAGATGTCAATGCGATTAAAAGGAATAAGTATTTCTTCATAAAGATATATTACATACGTAGTTTCAGACCACTTATCAGGGTATCTATTTTCATCTTACCCACAGCACTCATCTCGCCTCCCATGGAAAATCCGCAACGGTCGCACACCCCATGAGTATATCCCATACACTTAGGGGAACGGCTGCCGTCGGAGAATATGAAATTGGTTGTCCAGCAGTATCGGTCTGTGCAGAGAGTCTTGCCATCCTTCATCTTCATAGCCAAGAGCCCCGAACGGCTATTCATAATCGGGTATCCGCGTTTCTTATAGATGATCAGTTTGTCGATAATCGCATTGCGAGTAACGGGGTCAAGAAACAGCTGTTCTGTTTCAGGAAATGGAGTATGGAAATTAACCGATATCTTGTCTATATCCGGATTTGCCTTCACATATTC
Source organism: Prevotellaceae bacterium UBA2744 (assembly GCA_002353575.1). GTDB lineage: Bacteria > Bacteroidota > Bacteroidia > Bacteroidales > Bacteroidaceae > Minthosoma. Next base: position 35,515 of record DEJQ01000033.1, on the reverse strand, counting down.
CATCGTAGCATCTATGCACCCATAGTTTTCGTTGTTGATAACCATATTCACGCATACAGGAGCCTTCTTCCTACGTCCTGCCGCAGGCTGTGACTGCGCATACAGAGCGATATTGCGTTCCAGGCGTTCAAATGTACCCTTACCGCGTATATTATCATGCCACTTCCCGATGCCGTCCATCGACACCCATACCTGGTCGGCATGAGTTCCGGAGAACGGCAACTGAGCATTGGTAGTGATGGTTACGTTCCAGAAACCCACCTCATGTGCGAGGTCCACCACATCATTTATATCATACGTACGTAAAGGATCGGTATTATCACGCCACAAATACAGCTCGCCACCCTCGAAATCTACGAACCGACTTCCCTGCGCATAACAATACTCCAGTTCCTTACGAATCTGAGCGAGAGTCTTGATGCGTGGAGCAGCGATGGCATAGACCGAACAATGCTTACAGTGCAGATTGCACTTATCCAGGATGAAGATGACCGACTGCAATGGAGTCCGTCTGCCACAGAGAGCACGCAACTGCCACCAGGCAAGGTATATCAGGCGCAACATGTCAGGATGATTTTAACTACTGCAAGGATAAAACAGAATCCCGTATTGATGTTTCGCATCGTGTACCAACGAAGCAGATAATAGCGGTTTTCGGGTTCTATCTGAGCCCAGTTATCCATAGGTCCCAGCCAGCGGTGCGGGTGTTCCGCAGGCACTTCCACCTTCTTGGCAAACATAATCATAGCCCACATGAGCCAGCATGCCTGTGGCAACATAAGAAATACGAATGCATATGCCCAGTGGATATACCCCATCAGCACACATAGCAGAACGAGTAGGAAGGGCACGAAGAGGAAGAGGGCATAAACCGCAAGTCCTGCCGCATCGGTTTTCAGCAGTACTGCCAGAGTCTTCTTATGCGATACATCATCTACATGACGTTCTACGAACGAGTGGGTATAAAGAATATTAGTTACGAACATACCAATGGCACACCCCAGTGCGAGTATATGCCATGCAAAACCGGTTTCTTCAGTATATAAACCACCACAGGCCGATTCATATACTCCACACAGAAGACATGGACCGAAACAGACGCCTATGACAAGTTCACCAAGTCCATGGAATCCCAGTTTCAGAGGCGGAGCGGAATAGAAGTAGCATAGCAAGAATGCCACAGCTGCGATACACACGAGCCACATATCGAAGTCGCGTGCTATCCATATCACCAGTCCGCACAGGGCAGCGATACCAAAGAACACCATGATGGCACGACGCAACTGGGGCACCGTCGTAGAACCGTCTCTAAGATACGGATACTTATCCGTGAAGGCCTGTTCGCCTTCCTTACGCAGTTCTTCGCGATACGAAAGCAATTCGTCCTGCCAGTCAAAATAATCATCAAGCAGGTTTCCACCCAGATGTACCATACACACACCTACGACTGCCAATATGCCAAGCCAAATATTAAAGCCAGGCACTCCCAGAGCCAATACCACCGTCAGAATGCTGGGCATCAGGTTCTGAGGAACGGCAAACGAACGGGCATTAAATAACCAACGTTTAATCATTTTCGTACTTTTTATTAAATATTTCTGCGAATATACGACAAATAATCCACTTCATTTGCACTATTCAGTTTATATCTTATATCTTTGTGCAGCAATAACCCCAAAACTTACATTATGAAAGCACTCAATCTTATTGTCTCATTATTATTATCGCAATCATTATTTGCCCAAAGCAGCACCATTCACATCAGTGAAAATCAAGAGCCTATGAAAACAGGCCGGTTCGAACCGACTTGGGAATCGCTGCGAAGTGGTTATCAGGTACCCGAGTGGTTTAGAAATGCCAAATTCGGTATCTGGGCACACTGGGGACCACAGTGCGTAGAAGGTTCCGGCGACTGGATGGCGCGCGAACTGTATATCGAAGGCAGCAAGGCGTGGAAGTGGCATCGCGAGCACTATGGGCATCCGTCAGAAGTGGGTTTCAAGGATATCCTACCACTATTCCGTGCTGAGAAGTGGAATCCCGATTCACTCGTGGCGTATTACAAATCTATCGGTGCCCGTTATTTCTTTGTTCTTGGCAATCATCACGACAACTACGACCTTTGGGATTCGAAGTACCAACCTTGGAACTCGAAGAACATAGGTCCTAAGCGCGACATCCTGCGCGAGTGGGCTGACGCGGCAAAAAAATACGGACTTCCACTGGGAATCAGCTTCCATGCCGATCATGCCTGGACATGGTATGAGCCATCACGCCGCTACGACCTCACGGGTAAGATGATGGGAGTACCGTACGATGGTGTACTAACCAAGGAAGACGGCAAAGGCAAGTGGTGGGAAGGTCTCGACCCACAGCAACTGTACCAGCAGCAACACCCACTGAGCCGTGGTTCGTGGGCAAATCGTATGCTGCACGACCAGTGGGACTGGAGTCATGGTGCCGACATTCCATCACAGGAGTTCTGCACCAACTTCTACAATCGTACTCTTGATGCCATAAACCGCTATTCGCCCGACCTGCTTTACTTCGATGCCACAGTTCTGCCGCTCTACCCTATCAGCGATGCCGGTCTGAAAATAGCCGCTCACTTCTACAACCAGAACACAGCTGTACATAAAGGCAAGAACCAAGCTGTCATCTTCGGCAAAATCCTAAACGACGAACAACGTGAGGCTATCGTATGGGATGTAGAGCGAGGAGCCCCGAACCAGATTATAGACCGCCCTTGGCAATCTTGTTCTTGCATAGGTGGATGGCACTATAACACAGAGATCTACGAACAGGGACGTTATAAGTCAGCTGCAAACATCGTAAAACTCCTTGTGGATATAGTAAGCAAAAACGGTAATTTCCTGCTTAACGTACCGCTTCGCGCTGATGGCACGTTCGACGAGAAGGAACATGCCATTCTGGAGGAATTCGGAGCTTGGATGCGCCAGAACAGCGAAGCTATCTACGACACCCGCCCCTGGATTCGTTTCGGAGAGGGACCAATTGCAAATAGCACTATCAAAATAAACAATCAGGGATTCAACGAGGGCTCGTACAACAAGGCTGACGCGCGCGAAATACGTTTCACGCAGAAAGGCAACGTGCTCTACGCGATTGCACTTGCTTGGCCATCAGACCAACAACTGGTCATCCACTCACTGGGACGCTCCACGCAACGCGTACGCTCCATACAGCTTCTGGGCTATGGCAAGGTCAAGTTCCAGCAGACAGATGATAATCTGACCGTCACTCTTCCGGCAAAACAAGTCAATACAATTGCTCCTGTATTGAAGATAAAATAACAACAAACTAAAAGAGTAAAAAAACACCCCCGAAAGTCACAAACTTTCGGGGGTAATATTTATTTCATGTGCCGAATATTACTCATATTCCTGCCAACTCTTTATCTGCAGGTCGTTCAGACCCTTCTCGCAGAATGCCTCGATGAATGCCGAAGCGAGTCGTGCATTTGTAATCAGTGGAATATTGTGATCTATAGCACCACGGCGAATGCGGTAACCATTTGTCAGCTCACGCTTTGAGTGGTTCTTAGGAATATTCACGATGAGGTCGAACTTATGTTCTGCAATCATCTGCATTACACTCAACTTGTCGCCACCCTCTTCGTCCGGCCAACCTACTACGGTTGCAGGCGCACCATTATCGTTCAGGAACTTAGCAGTTCCTTCTGTAGCATATATCTTATAGCCGTTGCGAACCAGAGCGCGGGCAGCATCGAGCATAGCCACCTTCTCCTTAGTTTCACCAGAAGAAATCATGATAGCCTTGTCCTTAGAAGGAATCTTATAGCCTGTGGCAATCATAGAGTTGAGCAGAGCCTCCTCGAATGTGTCACCCATACAGCCTACCTCACCCGTAGAACTCATATCTACTCCTAGTACCGGGTCTGCGTTCTGCAGGCGGGCAAACGAGAACTGGCTTGCTTTCACACCCATACGGTCTATATCGAATTCGCTCTTATCCGGTTTTGAATATGGAGCATCAAGCATGATTCGTGTAGCAGTCTCAATGAAGTTGCGCTTCAATACCTTACTTACGAATGGGAACGAACGTGAAGCACGTAGGTTACACTCAATAACCTTCACATCTCTGCCCTTAGCCAGATACTGGATATTGAACGGGCCACTGATATTCAGTTCCTTCGCGATGGCACGGCTTATCTTCTTTATCTGTCGTACTGTAGCGAAACTGATCTGCTGAGCTGGGAACACCATAGTAGCGTCACCTGAGTGAACTCCTGCATATTCCACGTGCTCTGAGATAGCATATTCTACAATCTCACCATTCTGTGCTACTGCATCGAATTCCACCTCATTAGTCTCCTGCATGAACTGAGAGATAACAACAGGGTATTCCTTGCTGACCTCACTTGCCATCTGCAGGAAGCGCTCCAATTCTTCGTAGTCGTAACATACGTTCATGGCAGCACCAGAGAGTACATATGACGGACGAACCAATACAGGGAAACCTACACGGTCGATAAAGGCCTTCACGTCCTCCATACTTGTCAAAGCACTCCACTGTGGCTGATCGATGCCCAGCTGGTCGAGCATGGCAGAGAATTTATTTCTGTTCTCAGCACGGTCGATGCTTACTGGTGATGTTCCAAGGATTGGCACACTCTGGCGATAGAGTTTCATAGCCAGGTTATTTGGAATCTGACCACCAACCGATACAATCACACCACGCGGGTTCTCCAGGTCGATAATATCAAGGACACGCTCGAACGACAACTCATCAAAGTACAGGCGGTCACACATATCATAGTCTGTAGATACCGTCTCTGGGTTGTAGTTAATCATGATACTCTTGTATCCGAGTTTTCTTGCAGTGTTGATTGCGTTCACTGAACACCAGTCGAATTCAACTGAAGAACCGATACGATATGCACCAGAACCTAAAACAACCACAGATTTCTCATTATTATAATAGTTTACGTCATAGCCTTCTACTGCATAAGTCATGTAGAGGTAGTTCGTAAGGTCTGGATGTTCACTTGCAACAGTAGGAATGCGCTTCACTGCCGGCAGGATTCCTAACTTCTTGCGGTAAGAACGTACGGCAAGGTTTTCCTTTTCCATATTTCCACCTTTCGTCTTCAACACGAAACGAGCAATCTGGAAGTCTGAGAAACCAAGCACCTTAGCCTGACGCAACACGTCAGCCGGTACATCCTCAATTGCATTGTATGTCTCCAGCTTATGCTTGTAATCTACGATATTCTTCAGACGTTCGATAAACCAAGTGTCAATCTTAGTCAGTTCATAGATACGCTGTATGCTGTAACCCTCTTCAAGCGCCTGTGCAATAGCGAATATACGCAAGTCGGTAGGATTTGCCAGTTCGTCGTCGAGATTCTCAAATTTTGTATGGTCATTACCTACGAATCCGTGCATGCCCTGTCCAATCATACGAAGTCCTTTCTGGATGAGTTCTTCGAACGAACGTCCAATACTCATAATCTCACCTACAGACTTCATGCTTGAACCGATCTTGCGGCTCACGCCAGTAAACTTAGTAAGGTCCCAACGAGGAATCTTACAGATCAGGTAGTCAAGCGACGGAGCTACATATGCTGAGTTAGTTGTACCCATCTCACCAATCTGGTCGAGTGTATAACCAAGAGCTATCTTTGCAGCCACGAATGCCAGAGGATAACCGGTTGCCTTTGATGCGAGGGCTGATGAACGGCTCAGGCGGGCATTAATCTCAATGATACGGTAGTCGTTTGTTTCCGCATTGAATGCAAACTGGATGTTACATTCACCTACGATATTCAAGTGGCGTACACATCTGATGGTGATGTCCTGCAACATCTTAACCTGGTCTTCCTTAAGCGAGCAGGTTGGAGCAACCACGATACTCTCACCGGTGTGGATGCCGAGTGGGTCGAAGTTCTCCATCGAAGCAACAGTGAAACAGTGGTCGTTAGCGTCACGGATACACTCGAATTCTATCTCCTTCCATCCCTTCAAACTCTCTTCAACCAATACTTGCGGAGCGAATGTGAAGGCAGATTCTGCAATTTCCTTGAATGTCTTCTCGTCAGGACAAACACCTGAGCCCAGACCACCAAGAGCATAGGCAGAACGAATCATAATAGGATATCCTATCTTACGTGCAGTTGAAATAGCCTCGTCGAGAGTCTCACACGCATGACTTACAGGCACCTTCAGACTGATTTTATTCAGTTCTTTTACGAAGAGGTCGCGGTCTTCAGTGTTCATGATAGCCTCAACACTTGTACCCAGCACCTCAACTCCATATTCCTTCAGGATTCCCTTCTGAAAGAGTTCCGTACCGCAGTTTAGTGCAGTTTGTCCACCAAACGCAAGGAGGATGCCGTCAGGACGTTCCTTCTTGATAATTTCGGTAACAAAAAAGGTATTGACCGGCAGGAAATAAACCTTATCCGCAATACCTTCACTCGTTTGAATAGTTGCAACGTTCGGATTAACAAGAATCGACTTGATACCCTCTTCACGAAGCGCCTTTAAAGCCTGACTACCAGAGTAGTCAAATTCTCCAGCTTGCCCAATCTTCAGTGCACCTGAACCCAGTACAAGCACTTTTTTCAGCTGTTTCTTCATTATCTAATAGATTAATACTTTCAAAATCGGCTGCAAATTTATGAATAATCTATCAAAAAATGATTCTATTTAACCAAAAAAATTTAGTGCTATTTTAAGAAGTCCTTTATCCAGCCTATTGCCAGAGCCCGTTCCGTCGGGTTGAAACCATGACGAGCATTTTTTATCACTTCCAGTTTTGCTTTTTTATATGTCTTCACTGCTCGCTGCGAATAGCTCAGTGGCACCACCTGGTCTTTGTCTCCATGTATAATCAGCACCGGCCGCTTGTATTTCTTTATATTCTTATAAGGATTCAAGTCTCTTATTTCCATAAAGAACGACCTGCCCAGTGGCACGTTCCAGAGTCTGGTAGTGTCAGGGATATCTTCCACCTTCGGGTATCTTTCATTCCAGTTGTCAGGGATGCATAGGGCAGGATAGATAAGCACCAGCTGGCTCACTTCCTTAGCTCTGCTCGCAGCAGTCAGGGCTGACACCAAACCTCCCTGGCTCTCCCCTATCAGTACAATCCTCGATGCATCCACATCAGGCAGGCTCTTGAAGTAATCGATGATAGACTCCACATCGCTTACCTCATCCTTCACCGACATATTCATTGTATTATTATCACTCTTGCTATTCACCGATCCGCATGGGAAGTCGAACGTATAACACATATACCCCTTTTCCTTCATCATTTCGAAATAGTCTTTACCAAACCAGTGGGTACCATTGAACCCATGCGATATGATTGCCACAGGATATTTCTCGCCAGCCTTCTGCACAGGCCTACTCAACACTCCGAATATATTCCGGTTGCCATTCTTAATCCACAATTCTTCTTCTGATTGTGCGAATGCCATAACACTCACACACATTAAAATAAATAATAATGTCTTTTTCATTTTGGCTTTTTACTATTAATCCCGTTTATTTTTTCATTTTCTTTTCGCAAACACTCTTGCTACTACTGTACCTGATATATTATGCCAGACACTGAAAATTGCCCCGGGTATTGTTGCCATAGGATATGCAGCGAAATGGATGGCAGCCAGACTGCTGGCCAAGCCTGAATTCTGCATACCCACCTCTATAGATATAGCCTTACGCTTAGACATTGGAAGCTTGAAGAGAGAAGCTACAGAGTACCCGAGTGCCAGTCCACATAGGTTATGAAGCATCACGACAATAATGATCACCCAACCGCCAACGAGGAGCTTGGAGGCATTGGATGATATGATGATAGCTACGATGAAAGCAATAGCGACAACGGACACCGCCGGGAGGTATTCGATTGCCTTGGAACTTCTATTCGGAAACAGACGCTTAAACAGAAATCCTGCTGCTATCGGTACAATCACCACCCACAATATGCTCAAGAACATACTCATCATATCAACATTAATCTGCTTGCCTGCAAGCAGCCACGTGAGCAGCGGTGTAAGGAAAGGTGCCAGGAGAGTTGACACACCTGTAATACCTACGGACAATGCCAAATCTCCCTTTGACAGATATGTTATGACGTTCGATGCAGTACCGCCAGGACAACAACCTACGAGTATCACACCCAAAGTAAGGGCATCATCAAGTGCGAATATCTTTGCAAGCGCCCATGCCAACAGAGGCATGATACAAAATTGTGCCAACTCACCAAGAATCACATCCTTCGGCCTACTGAACACAACCCGGAAGTCCTCTAACTTTAATGTGAGTCCCATACCAAACATAACAACTCCCAACATATAGTTTATTACTTTCGTAGGCACACTGCTCAACGTCGATGGGAATATCAACGAGACTATCGCCACCCCAAGGATGATTACCCCCATGTTTTCCGAAAGAAAATTGCAAATCCGTTTCATAATGCCGCAAATATACAAAAGAAAAACGGAATAGTGGTTAGACTACTCCGTTTTTCTACATTAATTTGTAATTGGTTATGCAATCTCAATCGATTTAGCTATCTTTTTTTCCTCTTTCTTCATCTTTGGAAGTACAACGGTAAGGATTCCATTTTCCACCTTTGCTGAGATATTCTCTTTCACAACATCATCTGGCAAAGTATAACTCTGTTCGTAGTTAGTGTACGAGAACTCGCGACGCAGATAGTGATTGTGATGATCGTTCTCCTTGTGTTCCGTCTTGTTCTCTATTGCCACTGCAAGATTACCTTCGTCATTGATGCTCACTCTGCAGAACTCTTTCTTGATACCAGGTGCAGCCACTTCCATCGTGTATGCTTTTTCATCTTCCTTTACATTTACTGCAGGTGCTGTTGCGTTGGCACGAGGCATAAAATCTGTGTTCATGAAATCATCAAATACTGTTGGAAACCAATTGCCTGTTCTCATTAAACTTGTCAACATAATTTTTACCTCCTAATTATTTGTTTTAATTATTAATTAATGAATAATTCTACTTTTGAACCCTCACTTACGTTTCGGTGTTCGCCACAATAAAGTGCAACGCACGTGCCACAATGACAAAAGTGGACATTTTGACACTCTCACTGACTTTCTGTCAAATTCGCGTTCCACTTTTTGCATTCAACTCTTTACTATTAGCCTCCAATCCTGTATCTTTGTAGCATGAAAGCAGACGAACGCATATATGCAGCAATAGATCTGAAGTCATTCTATGCTTCTGTAGAGTGCGTAGCCAGAGGACTCGACCCTCTGACTACCAATCTTGTTGTAGCGGATGCGAGCAGGACAGAGAAGACCATCTGTCTGGCTGTGACACCGTCACTGAAGCGATATGGCATAAGTGGCAGAGCGCGTCTGTTCGAGGTCGTACAACGTCTGAAAGAAGTGAACATGGAACGCCGTTACAACACTCCTAACGGTCGGTTTCTGGGTGAATCTGTCAACACCACAGAACTGGATGCAAATCCGGCCTTACAGGTCAACTACATAGCAGCTACGCCTCGCATGGCTTACTATATGCAATATAGCAAGAAGATATACAATATATATTTAAACTATGTGGCTCCTGAAGACATCCATGTATATAGCGTCGATGAGGTATTCCTCGACCTGACAGCATATTTGAAGACATATAAGATGTCCGCCCACGACTTGGCGATGAAAATCATACGTGATGTACTCAGCAGGACAGGCATCACCGCTACCTGCGGTATCGGAACCAATCTGTACCTTGCCAAAGTGGCAATGGACATAATGGCAAAGAAGGCACCAGCCGACAAGGATGGCGTTCGTATGGCAGAATTGGACGAGAAATCATACAGACGTCTCTTATGGAGTCACAGACCCATAACCGATTTCTGGAGGGTTGGCAAGGGAGTGGCAAAGCATTTGGTGCCTTACGGCATAGACACCATGGGTAAGATAGCACGTTGTTCTATTAAGAACGAAAAAATGCTATACGACCTATTTGGAGTGAACGCAGAAATCCTTATCGACCATGCCTGGGGATGGGAACCATGTAGCATTGCAGACATAAAGGCATACAATCCTGACAACAACTCAATGAGTCGTGGTCAGGTACTGCAAAGTCCCTACGATTGGGAACACGCACGTATTGTAGTACAGGAGATGGCAGAACAGATGGCACTTACACTCGTTTCAAAAGGCCTGATGACAGACCAGATAGTGCTTACGGTCAGCTACGACAGCGAGAATTTCGCCACTGGCGAAGACTGTCTAAACAACAAGATTGATGTGAAACGAGACCACTATGGCAGATGGGTACCCAAGCACGCACATGGTACTGCAAATCTGCATAAGCCCACCGCCTCAAGCAGGGAGATTGTAACGGCAACCATGCACATATACGACAAGCATGTCAGCCCCGACCTTTTGGTGCGCCGCCTGAACCTCACAGTTTGCAACGTGATGACACCTTCACAACTCGAAGATGAAAAACAACATATTCAGTTAGATTTATTCGAAGACACCACCACGCCCTCAAATCACGACGAGCCCACAACCGCCCCGCACCAACAAGAGAAGGAACGCCGCATCCTCGATGCACAACTGACCATCAAAAGTAAATTCGGCAACAACTCCATTCTGAAAGGAGTTAACTTCAAAGAAGGCTCCACCGCTCGCGAGCGCAACGAACAACTCGGAGGGCACAAACTATAGCTTCAAGTTCACGATTTCAAGGTCTTCAAACTACAAACAGCAGCCTTTAACCTTTATCCAAACACTCGTAAACAGAGTTGTTCGATTTGTATTCAGGCACTATCTCCTTCATCTTCTTCACAGTAGCCATATCATCGTATTTCTTGGCAATTTCTATAAGTTCTTCGATATCTCTATTGACGATCTCATACTCATATTCGCGCACCTCGGCAATACGAATTTTCTTATTAAACGTGGGCTTCGTACCCTCCAACTCGTTAAGCACCTCTTCATACAATTTCTCACCCTCACGCAGACCAGTGTACTGAATTTCCACGTTCTTCACGCCAGAGAGGGCAATCATACGTTTAGCGAGGTCGGCAATCTTAACCGGATTACCCATGTCAAATACGAATATCTCACCGCCATTGCCTCTTGTTCCTGCTTCCAGCACAAGCTTGCACGCCTCTGGAATCAGCATAAAGAAACGTACTATGCGTTCGTCTGTTACAGTAACCGGACCGCCACGCTTTATCTGTTCCTGGAACAAAGGAATCACAGAGCCGTTGCTGCCAAGCACATTTCCGAAACGGGTAGTCACAAACTGAGTATAATTAGCCGTCTGTGAGTCTTTCTGGCCAGGAAGTGCCTCACGGCACAATTTACGGTTCAGACTCTGTACATATATCTCACAGATACGTTTACTACATCCCATCACATTAGTCGGGTTCACAGCCTTATCTGTTGACACCATCACGAATTTCTTCACACCATACTTCACACTCATGTCGGCAATCACCTTCGTGCCATAGATATTATTGATCACAGCCTCACTGGGGTTGTCCTCCATCATAGGCACATGCTTATATGCAGCTGCATGGAACACATAATCCGGCCTGTATTTGCTGAACAAGGCATCCATACGAGTCTGACGACTTATACTGGTAACGATCGTTTCAGCATCTATCTTTGGAAAGTCGCGAGTCATCATCAATCGGATGTCATGCTGTGGCGTCTCGGCCTGGTCAATCAGAATCATCTTCTTAGGATTGAATGTAGCTATCTGACGAACAATTTCGGAACCAATCGATCCGGCAGACCCGGTAATCAATATGCACTTGCCTTCCAGCAACTCACCAACCGATTTAAGATCAATGTCTATCTCAGCACGTGGCAAGAGATCCTCCACCGACACTTCCTTCAACTGCATACCATCCTCATCTTCCGAAATCACGCCACCCTCGACCCTTGTCTCGATGGCACTTTTCGTCATGAAGATCTTCACTCCGGCATTGATAAACAGGTTCTGCAGTTCTTCGTTGTTACGGAAGTCCTTTGCACGATAAGAGGAAACGAGCACTGCCTCAATCTTTTTCTTCCTGATAACCTCTAACAAGTCATCACTCACACTATAAACATTCTTACCCATTAACTGAATATGTGAGGAATTAGCCACGTGAGATATGAATCCACACAATTCAAATTTCTTTGGGCGCATAGTCTGAATATTCTTAGCCAATCCGACACCTCCAGTCATAGCTCCGTATATCAGCGTATTAAGTGTCTTCGGAGTAGATGATGTAATATCGAACAAGGTCTTTATAGTGATACGCATACCCCACATCAACAAGGTGGCAAGCACAAAGGTGGCTAAAGTTTCAATCGTAACAAGTGCCGCGACAGATTCTATTCCAAACCTCTGCAGCGTTTCCGACCACACCAGCGCAATAATAAGATTCAGCACATTGGAATATGCCACCTTCAGCAGATCTACAAATGACGAGTAGCGCAGAATACCAGAATACGTTCTGAAAACTCTGGCTCCGACAAGACTCATTACAGCATAAAGCAATGCTGTTACGATTACCTCATGACGAAAATCAAACAAACTCTGAGATCGTCTGAATACCCAATACACAAATATGGCAGACAGGAACACTATTAAGCTGTCAAGCAATAGCAAGCACCAATAAGGTAAACTTTTCTTATTAAAATACCAGTCTAATAATTTTCTTAACGCACTCATTTTCTCTTATTTATTTTATCCTTTATTAAAAGCCCTTACTTCTGTTTAACTGATAATTTATGGTTCTGCTCCTCAATAGTGTAAAGTCTCTAACCGCCCTTTATATATATACAATCCCCTCTCTGCAGTACCCGAGGCTACACTATAACTGCTCATCGCTACAACCTGTCATCCACTACACTTCTATCCAACAGTCCCTTCACATCATACACAACCCCATTGCCGACCATAGCTCGCACATCCAGACTCTTAAATTCCTCATGTGCCACAGCCAAGATACATGCATCAAACTTTTCACCTTCCACTTTAACCCTTTCATTTTCCACTTCAACACCATATTCTTTCTTCACATTTTCCGAGTTTGCCCAGGGGTCGTAAATTGTTATGTTATCAGTATATTCTTTCAATGTGTCATATATATCAGACACTTTCGTATTACGAATGTCGGGACAGTTCTCTTTGAACGTAAAACCGAGAATCAGAATTTTGCTATCCTTCACTATAATCCCCTTCTTATTCATACACTTGATGACCTGATTTGCCACATATTCTCCCATACCGTCATTCAAACGGCGAGCTTCCGTCATCACACGTGGCATCACTCCATATACCTCGGCTTTCCGAATCAAGTAATATGGGTCAACGCTTATGCAATGACCACCAACCAGTCCTGGATTAAGTTTTATGAAGTTCCACTTACTTGATGCAGCTTCTATAACGTCTCTCGTATCGAGCCCCATCGCATTGAATATCTTAGCCAATTCATTCATAAACGCTATATTTACGTCTCGCTGGCTATTCTCAATTATCTTCGAAGCCTCGGCTACCTTGATGCTTGAAGCCTTATAAGTTCCGTTCACCAGAACTGTGTTATACACTCTATCTACCAAATCAGCAATCTCCGGAGTACTACCCGAAGTCACTTTACGTATTTTCTCTACCGTATGTTGTTTATCACCCGGATTAATGCGTTCAGGACTGTATCCGGCAAAGAAATCTACGTTGTACTTCAAGCCGCTTACCTTCTCGACAACAGGCAGACACTCTTCCTCTGTGACCCCAGGATATACCGTACTCTCATACACTACGACATCTCCTTTGCTGATAACCTTCCCAACAGTTTCACTTGCAGTCAATAATGGCAGCAGTTTTGGATAGTTACTATCGTCAACCGGAGTTGGAACAGCTACTACATAGAAGTTACACTGCCGAATGTCTTCCAAATCGCTAGTGCATCGAAAGCCGTGTGTCTTTATTGCATCCTGCAACTGGGAATCCTCCACTTCAAAGGTGTCATCATGCCCTTGCATCAGCGCATCCACACGAGCCTGATTTTTATCAAATCCTATGGTTGTAAATTTAGTGGAAAACAGGCGAGCCAGAGGCAGGCCTACGTACCCCAATCCAATTACACATATCTTGATGTCGTTCATAGTAACAACAACTGATTACATTTACGACGCAAAATTACAACTTTTTTTTAACAATGATACAATCCTCCGATTTTTTATTCACATTATATATAAAAAAACGGGTTGTAAGTTAACGAGCAATACTATTAATGAACATTTGATTGAGTTTTAATGTCATTCTGACTCTACTTCACTAATATCACTTTCAGATACTCCTGTGTGAGTCCATGAGCACCATCCTGTGAATCGGGAATTAAGATGAATGTCATGCAGCCGTCAGGCAACACAGGACCGACGCATATACCCTCGTAGTTTGCGAGTGTCACGGCAGAGGTACGGAACGCCCTCAGCAATGTCTTCTTGAGAGGACTCTTAGCCTCGCCTTCGGGATGCACTACATACAACTTCATCTTCGTGAAAGCAGAGAGCGCTTTCTTTAATTTAGAACCTTTTGGCACATACACCTCCCTCTCCAACACGACGAGCCGTCCGTCATCCAGAGCAGCCATGTCCGACACACCAAGCACATATTTACTGGCAGAGGCAATCTTTTTCCTGCTCTTAGTCGGAGCGTCCATCTGGTACAGATACCTGTTATGCGGCTTCAGGTCATTACCGAAACTCTGCAGCCGCAGCAAACCAGGAGTTGCTGCATCTGCAACCAGCTCTGATTCAGTTGTAGTCCAGAACATTCCTGTTTTTGCATTATACGTCAGAGCTTCAAACCCTCTGTTGCTCACTATCTTATCCGCTGCCATATCCTCCGGCACAACCAACGCACGTCCTGTTGGCACACCGTCCAACGTATATTCCCGAATACTCTGATCCGACTCCGCACTAACGAACACCGTCCCTGTACTTGGTACATATGCCACCCCCTCATTATCCATATGTTTTGCTGTCGCATGTAGGGTTCCCGTCGGCACAGTCTTACTCACCTGTTCCACAGTCCCCTTACTGTTCAGATGAATATCAAACAGCAAAAGTCCGCCTCCGTCCAGATGATCATGCACTACAGCATATTGCGTTCCACCTATATAGGTAATACCCGAATACTCACCACTCCCTACTTCTGAAGTGACAACCTTCGCTTTCTTCTCTTTCTCTACTTCCAACTCATGCAAAGGCGCAATCACCTGTTTTTCCTTCACCAAAGTACTATCCACCTTCACCTGTCCGAAGGCTATCTCGCTGACACAAAGTCCTATCATCAATAATCTCAGCTTCATAACTATTTACTGTTTATATTCAGAAAACCTCCTGCGGAGGCTTTCAACATCTCGGTCACATATCTATACGACCATCAAATGCAAAATTACTTAATATTTCCGTAATACAAGAAAAGCAGTCTAAAAAGTTTTAGAGTTTTAGATATAACATTTAGTGATTGCAATGACATGCAGAATGTATTTTTTGTAGTCATTTTGATCATAAATCAGTATAAAATTGTTGCTATCAGAAGAATTTTTCTCCAATTTACTATCACTTATTATAAAAAAAGCTAATTTCGCTTTGGTGTCGCATATTGCCCACTATAATTTTAAAAATTCATATAATATATGAAAACAATTTTTTATGCAGCCGCAGCACTGCTAATTGCTGCTTGTAACAGTGAAATGGAACAGAGTGTAAACACTCAAGTTATTAACGAGAAAGCCATGGCTCCAGTAACGGTGCGAGTGAGCGACTTCTCTGTGACACAGAGCGAGTTTGAATCGCCTGCCACCACGAGAACAGCTGAAAACGCAGCCGACTACGACAAAGTCAAAGGACTCACCTTAGCATTCTACACCAGTGATGGTACGGAAGCCTACAAGCAGGCTCAAATCAAGAGCAGCATGGGCGAGAATGAAACCTTCGGTGACTTCAGTCTCTCACTTCCCATGGGCAGTTACACGATGGTAGTACTGGGCTATGGCATTGGCACTCCAGGTGACGATGTATTCACGCTTACCAGTCCTACACAGGCCGAATATACCAGTGCCCATCCGCGTGAGACATTCGCTTATACTCAAGCAGTAAACATAAACAACACGAGTGCGGTTGACATTAGTGCTACACTTAAACGTGTAGTTGCAAGACTGGAAGTAAAATCTTCCGACACTCGTACTGCTAATGCCACAAGCATCCGTATTTCTTTTGCAGCAGGTGGCAAGGCATTTAACCCCACAACCGGTCTGGCATCGGATAATGCAGGTTACAGCCATGCTGTACCTATTAGTACAGCTGTAGATCAAACCACCAGTTCCATCAGCTACATTTTCCTTTCATCTGATGAACAGGAGATAGATGTGACTATCGAGACTCTTGATACTGATAACAATGTTCTATTCCACAAAATTATACACAATGTTCCGTTTAGACGCAATCGCAACACTATTCTCACTGGAGGAATGTACACAAACTCGAATATAACAGGTGCATTCAAACTTGAAACATCCTGGATATCAAGTTACAATGTTGAATTCTAATCAAGGAGGATACAGATATGAGAAAACAATCTATGTTCAGAGCATTGAGCCTGATATGGGCTATGCTATTATTTTGTTCGTGTGAGCATTTCGACCTCAGTAGCGAGACAGCATCAAAGGGGAACCTAAAGGTTAGTGTAATTCAAATAGCACAGACTCCTTTCTCCAGTCAGACCCGAGCCCCGGTTGCTGAAGTAGCCAAACGACTCAGTTTCGTAATCTACGACACAGGAGGGTCCCGTTTGAAACAGATTAATCAACAGTCTTCAGATAAGGACTTCGGTACTGCCGCCTTCCAACTCGGAGAGGGCGACTACGTACTGGTGGTTATTGGCCACAGTAGTAATGGTAATCCTACGACAACAGACCCAACATCAATAAAGTTTGACAACAAAATGGGCTTTTCCGACACATACCTCTTCGTTGGCAGATTTACTATCGGTGAAAATCCTGTTGAGAGGGGAGTATCACTTGAGCGAATCGTATCACTTTGTCGTTTTGTCATTACCGATGACTATCCAGAGAATGTTAACAAACTGGAATTCTTCTACACAGGCGGTTCTGGTGCATTCAATGTCAATACTGGTTTAGGAAGCGCCAATAGCCAGCAAAAGGTTACATTCGATGTTAGTTCTGGTCAGAAGGAATTCGACCTCTATACGTTTCCACATGAGCAGGAAGGCAGACTCAAACTGAAGGTGACTGCTCTCGATGCTAATGGCAACACACTTCTCGAGCGAGAGTTCGAAGTACCTATACAACAGAACTACATCACATGGCTCAAAGGCGAATTCTTCTCAGACTCTGGTTCCACTTCCACCACCATCAGCGACATTACTGTAAACACTGAATGGGCAGGAGAATATCACGAAACCTTCTAACAAAAAGGGCTGATGGCAATTGCCATCAGCCCCCATATTGATTTTTCCTCCTGTATTGTTCCGACATATCAAGAAGTTTTCTGAATTTCTCCACTCTCTCAGGTTTCATCTCTCCACGGTTCATAACCTTCCTATTTGCTTTCATCCAGTTGAGGAACCGCCCCCTCTCCCTCGCGTCATACCGCGACGGATTCCGTTGATTCTTTTCAATAAAATCAACCACATCTTCGTATCTTTGCAACCATCGCATATCTTGAGTCATAGCCATCCTTAATATATTTTACACCTAACGGGAGTACATCATATCTGTTCTACTGCAATTATCTGACATTAGTCCTTCGACATATAAAAAGAAGCATACCATTCCGCAAACTTCCTCAGTCCCTCTCTTAACGTTATCTTTGGTGTAAACCCGAAGTCACGTTCTAAGGCTGTGGCATCTGCATAGGTGGTTGGTACGTCGCCGGGCTGCATGGGTACGAGTTGTTTGTGTGCTTCGAAATCGAAGTCTTGAGGGAGAACACCGGCACGAACCAGTTCTTCTTGTAGGATCCGGACAAAGTCCAACAGACTCTCTGGCTGACCGCCACCTATATTATATACGGCATATGGCGGGATGGGCAGACCATCCTCACCCTTCTTGCGTTCTGGAGCACCTTGCATCACACGAACCACGCCCTCTACGATGTCATCGACGTAGGTAAAGTCACGACGGCAGTTACCGTAGTTGAAAATCTGGATAGTCTCTCCCTTCAGCAGTTTGTTGGTAAAACCAAAATATGCCATATCAGGACGACCAGCAGGACCATACACCGTAAAGAAGCGTAAGCCTGTTGTGGGTATGTCATACAGTTTTGAATAGCAGTGAGCAAACAGTTCATTGCTTTTCTTGGTAGCTGCATACAGTGAGACAGGATTATCCACCCTGTCATCCGTTGAGAATGGCACCTTCTTGTTGCCGCCATAAACAGAACTACTCGAGGCGTACACAAGGTGTTCAACGCCTCGATATGTCTGATGGTTGATGGTTGATGGCTGAGCATTCACATCTTCCTTCTTACATCTTACTTCATCCATCGAGTGTCTGCAAGCCTCCAAAATGTTATAGAAGCCAATCATATTGCTCTGAATATAGGCATCAGGATTCGTGATGCTATAACGCACACCAGCCTGGGCTGCGAGGTTTACAACCACTTGCGGCTTGTACTCCTCAAAGATTCCGTCAATGGTCTGCTTGTCGGCAATATCGCCCTTGAAAAACACCCATTTATTTGAACACGGATGACACTGATTAGACGGATTATCCGTTATATCCAAAGAATCCGTGTTCGCTAAGTCTTCGAGTTCTTTCAAGCGGTACTCTTTGAGCGACACGTCATAGTAGTCGTTCAGATTGTCGATACCAATGATGGTAGCACCTTTCACGTCCTTGAACAGACGCTTTACCAAGTTCGATCCAATGAAACCGGCAGCACCTGTTACAAATATCGTCTTATTATCTAATGTAATCTTTTCCATAGTCTTCTTATTTTCCATATTTCTCTACTGCCTCGTAATAAGTATCGAGGCTTCCTATATCAAATCGGCCAGCACTCATGGGCCAAGCATGCATAGTGGTATGCTCTACCATATAGTGAGCGAGATTACCTGGAGCATCCTTGCCGCAACCATTCTCTACTGAGTGACGTACCAAGTCGAGGTCTTTCTTCAGATAGATGTAGAATGGTGGAACAGCCCAGTGACTCTTGGGCACCTGTGGTTTCTCCTCCATACCCAGCACCTTATTATTCTCATCCAATTCCACCACACCAGTCCTTTGCAGTTTCTCTATTGATGGCTGCTCATGACACATAATGCAACTCGTCTGCTTCTCCTTCGCAAAGTCCACAAATTCCTGGAAGGAGAAAAACAGCAGGTTATCAGCAGCCACTACCAACAAATCATCGTTGATAATTGACAATTGAGAATTGAAAATTGAAAATTCTTTATCTCCAGGAATAACACCTCCATTTATTGCATATATTAAATCCCTAACAGCTCCAAGACGAGTATCGTTCGTCTCTGTACCATCATCAACTATCGTGATGGGCTTCACCCACCGACGGTCTGAGGTCTGAAGTCTAAGATCTGAGGTTGCTTCGCCTTTGACTAATTCCCTTTGACCTTGGTCTTTCGCCCATTGGGCGAATATCGGAGCAAACTTATGGTTTGTGATGATAATATGCTCATCTATCTCAGGAATCCTGTCAATATCATCCAGCATTCTTCCCAAGATGGTGTTCTCTCCAATCTTCAATAATGGCTTCGGAAAGTTCTTTGTCAATTCCCCAAGCCTCGTGGCGTAGCCCGCCGCTATTACAACACATTTCATATTTATCTTTTTTATTTGACCACGGATGACTCGGATTGAACGGATTCTCTTTTTATTTTGATGACAATCTTAGGAAAGATTGCTTTCAATACACTTATGCAAAATAAAACTTATCATCAATATAAAAACATCTGTGTATATCTGTTATATCCGTGGTCGCTATACTACTATTCTTTCTTTCTCTAGTTCGTCAGAGCATCCGAAGTTGTAGAGTAAACCCAACTTAAAGCCTGTGGCATGAAGGTAATTATAGACCTGAGAACGATGAGCGTCATCCAATGCGCTTACCGCCTTCAGTTCTATGATTATCTTTCCATAGCAGACAAAATCTGCTTTGTAAGTTTGTTTTAACTCAACACCATCGTAAGTTATCTTTAGTTCTTTCTCTCGCTCATACGGAATATTGCGTCTCTGGAATTCTATTTCCAGTGCTTCCTGATACACTGCTTCAAGGAAGCCGTGACCAAGCTTGTTGTAAACATGGAACGCAGCTCCGTTGATTGCATAAGTAAGGTCACTGTATAGCAACATATCTTTTCTATTTGACCACGGATTGCTCGGATTGAACGGATATTTTTTACATTGATGACAATCTTGTTCAAGATTGCTTTGTTGGGAACAAATGTTGATATTGTTTGGAGGTATCTTGAAAGAACACTTTCAGAAGTACCTCAAAATAATCTCAACATATCATCAATATAAAAACACTCATCATATATCCGTGTTATCCGTTAGATTCGTGTTCGTTAAACAAAACGAGCTCCGTCATCCGGTTTCACCCAGAACACTTGGAATGTTTTTTCATATTCAGGGAACTGCTCCAGATACCTTTCAGTAAGTACTTTCTGGATGTCATCCTTGTAAGCAGGATCTACAAGGGCTATGCAAGCACCCTTGAAACCAGCACCAGAGAAGCGACCACCATAGACTCCAGGCAACTGTCGCATAATCTCATAGATAGCAATCAGCTCAGGACTCCCACACTCGTAGTTGTGGATACTACTCTCACAACTCGCAAAAGAGAGTTTTCCGAACAGCTGCAAATTGCCCGTTTCCCATGCGGTTACGCCTTGGCGCACACGACGGTACTCACTATAAAAGTGCTCCGCACGTCGAGCAAACCTTGCAGGCATAGCAATACGAGTCTTGTCAAAGGTAGCCTTGGGGATATCACGCAGGAAGGTCTTGTCGAACGTCTTCAGTGGTTGGTCAGTATAAGCCAGCATATTCCATGCAGCCGTCTTGCACTCATACACACGGAGGTTATAGTCCGAGTTCACCAACGAACGAGTCAGTCCAGAGAAGAAGATACCAATCTCGAATGGGAGGTCTGAACACAAATTAGTTTTTAATTTGACCACGGATTTCTCAGATTGAACGGATGTTTTATTATCCGTTTCATCCGTTTTATCCGTGTTCGTTTTAACTCCACCAAAAGGTATCAACCGATACTCATTCGAATCGCAATCCAAGAATAGAAGCTGATTCTTCTTGGATAGTGCAATACAAGCCTGATCGAGCAGACCGTTATTCAGTCCGATGTACTCACGTTCTGCCTCAGATGCAATCTTCACCACCTCAAATGGCTGCAGCGTAATATCATTCGCCTTTGCAAAAGCCATCACATAAGCTATCAGCACTGCTGCCGATGAAGACAGTCCACCAACGGGCAGACTACCCTGAATTACACCTTCGATGCCACGCTTCAGCTCAAACCGTTTCCGCAACGCATATTTCGCACCACGGGCATAGTCACCCCAATGATGCTCACGCACCTGAGTCGGTGCATCA
Organism: Prevotellaceae bacterium UBA2744; assembly: GCA_002353575.1. Lineage (GTDB taxonomy): Bacteria > Bacteroidota > Bacteroidia > Bacteroidales > Bacteroidaceae > Minthosoma. The sequence continues at coordinate 13,873 of DEJQ01000033.1, read as the reverse complement.
ATGTCAAAGTCAACCATCCCTTCAAATGTTCTCGACTCCAGATGCACATGAGGATCACATCTGCCATCAGCCATCTTACTTCTTACATCGAAGTAAAGGTCAACACCCTTGTCTATAGCGAAGCCTGTCACCAGTCCATGCTGATGATCCACGTGTGCCCCTAACGGGCATACCCGATACGGGCTGAAAATATGATATTGGAACTCTTTCATATCTTTGTACTATGGATAATATGAACCACTAACCATAAACTATCAAGTTTACTCATAGCGAGCAGCGATGACGCTCCAGTCGATGATCTGCCAGAGAGCGGAGAGATGCGCAGCACGCCGATTCTGGTAGTCCAGATAATAAGCATGCTCCCATACATCAAAGGTCAGCAGCGGCTTCAAGCCCCTCACCACAGGATTAGATGCTCCATGCTCTTGAGTAATGACCAAGGATCCGTCAGAATCTGCCGATAGCCATACCCAACCAGAACCAAACAGTCCGACACCCTTGGCCTCGAAATCAGCCTTAAATGCCTCCATACTTCCCCATTGCTTTTTTATCTGGGCAGCAAGCGCACCGTCAGGCCCTTGCCCCCCCTCAACGGCAGGTTTAAACTGTGTGAAATACAACTCGTGGTTCAGTATCTGTCCCGCATTGTTAAAGACAGGTCCGGCAGGAGCCTGTCTTACAATTTCCTCCAGTGCCATACCATTGTACTCACTTCCCGGAAGCAGTTTGTTAAGATTATCCACGTAAGCCTGCAGATGCTTACCGTGATGGAACGACAACGTCTGCGCACTGACCACAGGCTCCAGTGCCTCCATCGCATAAGGTAATTGAATTAATGAAAACATACAAAAAAGCGTTATTAATTATATTATATCTCGTTATATTCCATTTCCTTTCCCAACACAATACAAACGACAGAAATTCCTTTATACAGGAAATATGAATCAGCCCCGTATTTCTTTATTCAAAATGACCTGGGTACATCTTCCGAAACAAATCATTGATGTATTCCACTTCTTTTTTTGTATATGCAAACGGCAGTCTATTCACAAACGTACAACCATCTTGAGTTAAAGTCTTACGCGCATCCTCCAAACTCATCTCAGGTATTTCCGTCTTGTCGAACGCCAGTCGCAGCCCTTCCTCACTATATATTCGGTACTTCCGCATATTCCTGACTTTTTCCGCCATAGGGTCATACGGAAACAGATCATATCCTCCATGCGTCATCTCCCAAACTCTGAGCGAGACCTGCGGTGTATGCCAGAATCGAAACAGATGTGCCCCAGAATAATGGTTCAGGTCTCGATATCTTCCATTCATTTCCATGCCAAACCCCCGTTGCTCTCCTGGTCTTCTCAAGGCTTCCATACCTATAGGCCAGATAGGAGCCTCGTGTCCAAAATTCATAAAATCTCCTGTCGGAAAGAAATAAATCACTCCTGATGAAACGGTATGCAATATGGGACGGTACACATCCATCAAAGGGTCGTAGGTCGTTGTAGCAAAAAAAGCTGCCACCAGGAAACTGTTAGTCAAATCCAATATATTCGTCTCAATCCCATAGTGCTGTGCCAACCCGTTATAGTTTACTTCCAGTCCCCCCACTTCCATGTCCTTGATTTCGGGATTCACTTGCAGTATTAGCCTAAAATCTTCCAATTGTATCTGCCTTTCCAATTTCTGAAGCGGTGTCCACTCCTTACGGAACAAAGAGGGCAAACATTTTACATGGAATTCACTCTCGCCCCTAAACAATGGTGACATCGGCATGGGTGCTGCCGCCAACCTATTACCATATAGCGTCATGACCTCAAACTGCGGTGCCGTATGGAAACCAAAACTCCATCCTTTCTCCTTGGTCAGGTAATCATACACTGCAAAGACATCTGGAAATATGCGCTGATTCACCATCATTCCTTTGATCCTTTCTTCTTAAACACCATGGTCTGGAACCACTTCAAATACGCTTCCAGCATATATTCGCCAGCTTGACAGCGGCTTCTGAACCTTGATAAACCTCCAAAACAGCCTCAAAAAGTTCTCTGAAGTCTTCGTTATCAAAAAAAGGTTTCTTTGCGATTATCATCCATCAGCCCCCTCACCACATATCCGCCAATCATCCCGGCAGATCCAGTTACAAGTATATTCATATCTCCTATATTTTTTCTATGTTATTATCAAATTTCATATTTCAAGTTTCAAATATCAAGATTCAAGAGAAATTGCCTTGCTGTACAAGCTATGATCCCCGAATCGTGAATCAGACCCACGTTCGGGTCCATCGTCACCACATACTTGGGATAATTGTCCTTAATCAGTTTCAAGTTGCCGAACTGAGAGAGCAGCGAGCGCCGTGAACGCTTGCGTTCGGACGGCCGAGTCGCGTTCAAAGTCGACGAAGTCAACTCACGCTCGTAAGTTTCTTCACCTGTCACCTGTAGGGCCACCTGCACATAAATCACCTCGTCACCCCTACGAACCACAAAGTCAATCTCCTTACCGTTCAACTGTCCCACATATATCTCATAGCCACTGCGCTTGAGTTTCAGATATACAGCACCCTCCAGCACCTTTTCAATATCCAGAGCCCGCTTGTCACGGCACAGATAGTTCCGCAGTCCCAAGTCCTCAAAATAGTACTTATCCTGCTGCTCAAAAACGCTCTTGCCCTTGATGTCGTAGCGCTTCACGCGGTCTATCATATATGTGTCGCACAACGCATCCATATACTCACCTACCGTGTTGGCGCTCACAGCCATCTCACCACCCTTTAAATATTTGGCAATGCTGTTGGCAGAGAATACCTTCCCGCTGTTGTCAGCCACAAACCGAGCCAGATTGTCCAGCAGCGACACGTTGCGCACGTTCTTGCGGCGCACGATGTCCTTCACAAAAATGGTATCGTAGATGCTGCCCAGATACTCTGTCCTGGTGCGCTCGTCCTCCAGAGGGATGCGGTACAGGAACGGCAGTCCGCCCCAGCGCAGATACTGTGAGAAAGCATTATCAGAGTCTTCCAGGCCATAGAATGTCAGAAACTCTTTGTAATCCAGACTGTTCACGTGAACGCGATGATAGCGTCCGGCAAACGAGTTGGCGATATCGCTCGACAGCATAGCCGCATTACTACCCGTCACCACCACATCCACACCGTCCTGCTTCACCCAGTAGCGCAAGGCCTTCTCAAACTCCTCCACCTCCTGCACTTCGTCTATCAGCACATAGTTGCTACGGCCTTCCACCACGGCCACCTTAATCCTTTCCGACAACTCACGGAAAGTAACAAGGTCCGCGTTCTCCGGGTTCTCCATATCTATGTAGATGACATTACCCTTTTCCGACAGTTCTGCAGCCAGCAGTTCCAGTATACAACTCTTTCCTGCACGCCGGTGACCCGTTAGCACCACAGCCTCGCCCTTACCCAGCAAACTGCAAACCAATGCGATATAGTCATTGCGATTTATTCTCTCCATAATAAGAATTTTCTACAAAAGTACTAAAACTTCTCAATATACAGCGAATTTTTGTATCCAATTTAACGGTTTTTATACATATGGCTCACCATTTATCCACATTAAGAAAGGTTCGCTGTGTTCATTTGCCTCAATAATCCTATTCTTGTCCGCAATATCATACTTTGACGAGTTGACGTTATATACCTGGATTTCGTTTTCATACTTTAGCCCTATCAGCAACACCCCAAGAGCTAAAAGTTTGCTAGTCAATAGCGCGAATCCAAAGCATATTTGACCGTCAATCAGTTTCAACGTATCTTTATAGTCTTGCATCAATTTTTCCAAACGATTGTATATTTCTCAGTCTGTAAGCATTCCTTACCACCTGTCATTATCGTTATAGTTATCGTTCGGATCTCAACGAACACCGGGACAGGTTCTTGATTTTTATTTTCAAATTTACTTTATTTCTTAATCAATTGCTTACCCAATTCCGTCAGATAATATGCTTGACCTTTATTCGTTTTATTTTCGGGATAAAGTAGTGCCATATAACCACCTTCAATGGCAGGATTTAAATATTTATTTCGGAAATTATCAGATCCTTTCAATCCTATTCTTTCCATCATATCTTTTACTGTTAAAGTTTTATCTCCAACAGTATTTATTAGTTTAAGTACATAAATATCTGGTCTGACAGGTGCCTTTGTATCTTTACCTGTATCTTTACCTGTATCTTTACCTGTATCTTTACCTGTATCTTTACCTGTATCTTTACCTGTAATATTATAATCTACAGAGTAAATCACAGTCATAAACTGACTAGGCGAAGACTTGAACACAGGCCGTCTGTCATCCTTATACGCCTCCAACGCCTTTGTCTCGTTGCAGATGCGCTTCAGTCCGCTACCACGCTTCTCCATATAGTCCAGTTGTGCCATCACATCTGCCAGCACAGGGTTTCGCCTCAACGACGAAATATCCTCCAGTGGAACATCCTGCACCTGCCGGCCGCTGTACATACCGCCCGGCTACGTCACGGCAATCCTGTCATCATAGATGTCCAGATGCACCTCACCGCCCATCACCGTATAGTCCCTGTGAATGAAATGATTCACCATAGCCTCCAATACGGCTCTTTCCGCATACTCCGGCTTGTTCTTTCTGCCGTCGGGCAGCTTCTCCCAACCCTTCCTTGTATTTGATTTCACAAAGTTCATCGCCTCACGTAGCAACAAAAGGATATTCCCCTTGAACTCCGCATCATTGATGGCATCAGTTTTCTCAAGTCCATCCCAGCGTGTGCAGTACAGACGAGACTGACTCAGCCAGCAATCGTCTGCAAACAGCCCGCCAGCATTCGTCAGATAGCCATCATCCGTCACCAGTCCAAACGACTGCAGATACTTTTTGTCCCAATCCTGTTGCACACGTTCCTTGAAGGTATTTGCCAGGATAGCAAACGAATAATCCTCCACCCTTTTATCCGTACGCAATGAGTCATACGTCCTGTTCGAGCCCTTCAGCACCAGCCTCACCATCTGCTCACCTGTTGCCGGCAAACTCTCGTCACCATTGCGCACAAAAGCCACTCGCTGACCATCACCCACATAATAATACGGAGTGTACAAGCCCTCCTTCACCTTCAGTTGCAGCACATGCTTCCCTTCAATCTCCAGCGTAATCGCCTCCACCTCCGGCAGCGGATCCATATAGTCGCGAATCTTCATGCTGATAACCTCCGTCACGTGCTGAATGTCCTCCAGCCCCTTCACCACGCCATCGTTGTCAACGCCAAAGAACAGCGAGCCACCCAAAGTATTAGCAAACGCACTCACGCTCTTCAGCCAACTCTTAGGCTTCTTCTCCTCCAGCATCTCCTTGAAGTCGTATGCCGTACATTCAGCTATCAAGGAATGTATCTCCACACTTGTCCTTATCTCATCCATATCATTTCGCAAACATTCAACTATCCAATTTCAACATCTCTGCTTCCTCAGCCTGTCAGACTTTTGTGCCTGCCTACTTACGTCATCTAACAATTGTTTGTCTATGAGTTTCATCTTACATCGTAGTTCTTACATCTTCCATCAGCCTTCAAACATCAGCCATCGTCAGTTCCAGATGCTTGTCTCGCCTGCCTTGGCATTCTCAACTATTGATCATTACTGACTTAGTTTTTCTGTGAACAGGTACCCGTCCCCCTGTTTCCTTTTTCTTTACGTAATATCCACCCGTCTTCTTACTACCACGACGCTCTATCATATTCAATTCAAGAAGCACATTTATATGCTTAACAATGGTTCTGAATGGTTTGCCAAGGACGTCCGCTATTTTGGTTGTATTATAACCTTCGTGAGCTTTTATAAACTCAAAGGTCTCTTTCTGGCTATCGTTTAATTGACCATTTAATCCGCCATTTACACCCTCATCACTCTTTTCCGTAGTCTTTTCCGTAGTCTTTTCGAGTTCCGTAACACAATCGATGTAAATCCCATCAAAACATACCCCTCACCCCATTATCCCCTCAATCACATCAAACAACTTGTACATCTGCGAGTAGGACCTGTACACTTCCGGTTCCCTGGAGCGCAAGTCTTCAAGCTCCCGCGAGATCTCGATGGCACGCGCCATATCACCCTTCTCCTTCAACTCCCGGTAGATATGTGTCTTGTTGAAGAAGGCTTCCGTTTTGTCGTAGTTAGGGATATGTCTTTTCAGCGCCTGTACCACGGCATCGTAATCAGCATACTCCTTGCTTGACGGCCCCGGCATGTAATGCATCAGGAACCAGTATTCCGTACATGGGCTGGACTCAACAAAGATGATTCCCGGATTCCCCCGCTTCAACGCCTTGTAATGCTCCATCTTGTCATGACTGCTCTCTATCACGTCCATATCAATCAGACACAACACGTAATCAAACCCTGCCCTCAGACGCTCCTGTGACATTCTCACAATATCATCCACATCCGAATGCTTGGGGATACCCGGCACCAGACTGAACCTGTACCGCTCCGTGGTACGAATATCGTCCACATAACGGTACTCCGTCAGCCCCTCGCCAATGATGGCGATGCTCTTCCGAACCTTCCTATTCGCCGCTCTCTTCTCCATAGTACTCATCCATATCCATGTAAATACTGTCCAGGAACGGCAGGTTCACCAGTTTCTCCTGCCTGTATGCGTTATACACCGACAGCGTCTTGTGCAGCCCGAGGGTCGATAGCCTCACCAGTTGCGTCTCGCCACCATCATTCTTGTCAGTGAACCAGACCACGTCCCTGCGGATATAATCCTCGTCCAGCAGGTTGATATCGTGCGTCGAAAGCACCAACTGCCCGCCCCGCTTGCTATTCGCCAGGAACACCCTGATAAAGTACGACAGCAACTCATAGTGAATGCTCGTCTCCACCTCGTCGATGGGCAGAATCACACCACGAACCAGCAGGTCATACAGCAGCGTGGCCAGCCCCATATACCGCTTCGTCCCTCTCGACTCCAGCGCCTCGTCCAGTTCCTTGTCGCCATTGCTGGTGTGGTGGACAAAAAACATCTCGTCCGAATGCAGCGTCCCCTTCTTCAGGATTTCCGCTTTGGCCTTCTCCGGCATTCCCGGCGTGTTCTTGATCATCAGCTCCATTTCGGGCGTGATGGTCATCTCCTCCTCGTGAATGGAAATATCCGAGATGTTGAAGTCCGATGCCTTCAGGAAATGCAGGATAAACTTCTTCAGCCGCCCGTCCTTGTTCAGCTGTATGCGCCGCTTGGTAAAACTCATCAGGCTGCTCTGCGGATACATGATGGGAGCAATCCCGTTGGAGAAGAACTCATACACCAGATTCAGTCTCGATTTCTCCACATTCGACTTCCCGAATGCCGCAATCACCGTCTGGTTGTTGATAGTGTTGCCGATGATGGCCTCCCTGCTCTTCTTCAACAGCCCCACCTTGCCGCCAAAGGCGACCTCCGTCGATGCCGTCTCTGCATTGTAAGTACGCCTATACAGCAGTGTAGGTTGCGCTGTGGAATACACCTGCAACGTCTCCTCGTAGATGACCTTATTGTCCAGCACCAGATTGAGCCTATACTTCTCTCGGTTCAAGTAAAACGTCATTTCAAATGCCGTCCGTTCCTTGTCTGATACATCGTCCAGCAAGAATGGCACCACCCCAATCTCGTCGCCCTTGTTCAGGCTGTCATTCACCATAAATTGCGCAAAGAAGTCCAGCGCCTTCAAGACATTAGTCTTTCCCGAGGCGTTAGAGCCATAGATACAGCCTATCTTCAGCAGTGACACACCGTCCGCCACCTCCTCCGTATATATATCCCGCGACGTATCGTCGTTTGTAGGGATAAAACTCAGCGTCTGCTCATCGCGCAATGAGTAGAAGTTCCTGATTTTGAATTCCGCTATCATAATTCTCCAGTTTTATATAACGGTGCAAAGATACGACATTTTTTCTGTTCGGCGTTTTTTATTTTGGAATTTCGTTCATTTTTCACGAAATTTAAATATAAAATCTGCTATTTTGTCATTCCTTGGCAGGTTGGCATACAGGTTGCATTAACAAAAACGGATTGCCCGATCCGATGTCAAACCCGAAGTCCTTGGGCAAGGCTTCACAATTGCCTGAAAGGAGCAGGAAATCGATTATGGCACGAACAGTAGAAAAAGCCAGAAGCGCTGAAACCGGTCGTTTCATCCCGATGAAGGAAGCTGAGAAGCATCCTGGTACTACCGTCGTTGAGAAAGTGAAAGTCGGTCCAACCAAGCGTCGCAAGAAACTGTCTCAACACTCATCTTGTATGCACGGGGCTTATCGTGGTGGCAGCCAAGATAGGCCTCTTGCTTATAGTTAGTCAAGGATTCCTTGACAACTGAATTCTGCATCAACTCGCCCTCACGGAAAATATTGTTGATATGCAGACTTACATTCTGTTTGGTAGTCTTAAACAACTCAGCCATCTGCTGCTGAGTCAGCCATACAGTATCATCCTGTAGCCTTACCTCCAGACGCACATTGTCATCCGGTTGATACAGCACTATTTCCCCCTTCTCTTCTATAGGTATAAGTTGATTATTCTCCATCTTCTAATCTTGAACTATTAACCTTGAATCATTAACTCTTAACCATTGTGCCATCAGTTTCCTGTCGCGGCATATATCACTTAATGACTTTTATTCCTTACAGGATACTTTAATCCCTTAATTAAGAACGGATCAAAGAACCGTCCCCTGATCTCCAACATCAGCCATCGTCAGTTCCTGATGATTGTCTGGCACGTCTTGGCATTGCTCAACTATTGATTATTACTGACTTAGTTTTTCTGTGAAACAGGTACCCGTTCCCCTGTTCCCTTCACATAATATCCACCCGTCTTCTTGCTTCCACGACGTTCAATCAGCTCTCTCTCAAGCAACACACGAATATGCTTGTCAATTGTACTGAATGGTACGCCCATCTTTTCAGATATCTCTTGGGCTTGGCAACCTTCATGGTGTCGAATATATTCTAAAGTTGATAATTGGCTCTTATTTAATTCGCCATTTAATTCGCCATTTAATTCGCCATTTAATTCGCCATTTAATTCGCCATTACGCTTTTCTTCGTCCGTTCCAACCACATTCCGTCTCCACATCACCACCATAAAGTCCTCATCCTGTCTAAATTCCGGCTTCTTCAGCCCCAGCTCCACGCACCTGTCTATCACATCATTCGTACCCGTGCCAACCTGTTCGATATACCCTGCCAGATACACCGGGTTCGCCAGCAGCGGATTCACCGGCAGCGAAGCATGCTCCCCCGCCAGTTTCTCCACCGTCATGCCCTTGGGCAGCCGCCCTGGATTCCACACCTCCAACCTGTCCTTGAACAGCATCACCTGCACGCTTCCCGTGCTCAGATAATCGCGATGTACACAAGCATTTACAATCGTCTCGGTCACCGCCTGCACCGGCAATTCATACTCCACATCCACCTGTGCCGACTGCGTCCGCTCGCCCACCCGTGCATCGATGTGCGACATCACGAAAGCCACCGCCTGGTCCACCACCTCAAACACGCTTCCGCCATAAATCTGCTGACTCGCCAGCGGCTTCTGCACCTTGGTTCCGTAGAACTGTACGCACTTCACCGTCGAAGACACAAACCACTTCTGCGGATCCTTCGCAAACAGCAGCAGTGCCGCATTCGTCACCCTTCCGTCATCCGCTATCAGATGCAGACTGTTCAGAATCCTATGCACATTCTCGTCACTGTATGTCAGCGGGAAATTCCTTTTCTCCCGCGCCATACCCGTCCACCAGCGGATTTTCTCCTTGTCCAGGTCATCGATGGTGGCATTCATATTCAGGGCCGCGTCGAACGGGCCATAGTGGAGATACCCCCTCAGCACCAGGTAATGCACCAAGGCAGCATACACCCCGCTCTTCAGTTCCTCTAACGACCCGAACATATTCCGCACCACGTCCTGCTCCGCCTTCCTTATCAGCGTCTGCTCCTTCGGGTGCCGGTCGTCCGCCTGCTTGATTAGTACAATTCTGTACTTATGGTTCTCCGTAGCGCAGTCATATTCCCGCTCCGTAGGCGAGATGCCCTCCGCATCCTCATAGCCATAGTCCACCCCGAAGAGACCCAGATACACCTCCGTCTCTGCCACCTCCGCCAGGTAGGCTTGTTGTGCAGACACATCCTTTGCAGGCAGTTCCTCGAACAGGAACGGCTCGAAGAACCGCCCCATCACCGCATCCTGCCGGATGTACGCCGCCACCTCCCGACGCTCCGCCTCAAACTCCCGCTGTACGCTGCTTATGAATAGTTTTACCATAACTATCTAAAACTCATTTGCTATTCTCCACCAACGTGGTGGAGTTATTCTGACGCGATTCTTTATCTCGCTCATATCTTGTATTTTCTCAGTCCGTAAACAATTCTTACTACCCACCGTCCTCTCTACTTCTCCATGGCAGTTATCCCTTGATAGAAATAAGTCAGAACATACGTCTCAAACTTACTCAACTCAAGCATTTCCGACAACTGTTCACAACCAATTTCTTTAAACTCCATCAGAATTTCATTCACCGATTTATCCTCTTGTTCCAAGTTAATCACACCTTTATTCTGTATCTTCCTGCTCAACATTCGAGGTAGTCCGTATTCTTCCAATTCATACACCAATTTGGGCAAGAAAGCATGAGAAGCTTTAAAGATAAACGGGCTGATATCTTTTGACTTGGGTCTGATATATCTCATTACTGAATTTACCTGTCCAAGCATATTAGCCAGGTCGTATGCCACTCTTCTTTCATACTCAAAAAACAAATCAATACCGACCTCAACTTTCTTTTCCCTCAATTCAGCCAACAATTCAGGTATTGTCTTTGTCCAGTTCTGAGATAGTATCTTCACGAACCGAATAAACTGCCAATATGGAATTTCCATATGGGGCAGACGATAATAGCAATCTCTCAAAGGAGCATTCCATTTTTGTACATCGTCCGACAAAAGAAGTGGTAGCCCAGAGAATGCTGCATCATTCTCTATCAATTCCGATGCCACACCCCTTATCTGAAACCCTGTATATCCTCGCAGTTCCGGCGCATTAATCAGTTTACTATATGTACCCTGCCCAACTTTCTCATCCACCTCTTCACTGAAAGCAACTATCTTGATGATTTGCTCTCTCGTCAAATCCTGCTTATGCTTCTCTATGTCAATCGAGACCAGAACATCGTCAGGGAAATCCAATTTCAAGCTTTTGGGCTCGCGTGCAGGTGGCTCTACCAGATTGTACACCCTGCCAACGAAATACTGAAACATCCTGCCTCCACGCCCGGCAATATTGTTATATGCAAAACTGGACAGCCCTCGGTTCCCGTTTCTGTTTGACCATAAGACGACATTCTCTGCTGACGTGTTTACACCTTCAATGATTGATGAGGTAGATACAAGAGTGTTTATCCTGCCTATCTTTTCAAACAATTTTACTTGCAACTGGCTCAACGACCGATGTATCTTCCCATTATGAATCCCCACACCCTTCAGTACCGCTTGTGCCAGTTTATAGTCCACACTATAGTTCTCTTTTAACCATTCAGAGAAGGCCGTCAGAATCCATGTATTTACATCCGGCAAATTTTCTATCAGTATGTCCAGAACTTCATCTGTCTGCGAATGACTTCCTGCATAAACCAGCGTCTTGGTGTTTCTTTCTCCTAGAATAGACAGCAGGCATTCTTTCTTCTGTTCTTCCTGATGCTCACTGTCGAAATCCTTGTAGTTTTCGTGAAATTCAGTAATCACCGTCTTAAAGTCTATCTTCACGAACTCCATTCCCTTGGTGAAGGGATTTTCTTCCACATTCGATATATTGGGCGCAAGATAATATCGCTGCTTTGCCTTACGGCTTAGCTCTATGATGGCCTTTAGCAGGATGTTAGCACGTTCATCTTTCGTCGCGGGTTCAGCCTTATAGAATTCATCTACAATCAGCAAATCTATCTTTTTTATCTTATCCAGATAGCCAAACACACGCTCTTGGGGAAAAATCAGTATGTTTCTCTCTCCAAGATCCACCTCTGGAGTGGTAATGATGGTATATTCCGATGAGAACTTCTTGTACAGTCGCCTTCTTGTTTCATCCGTCAAAGCGATAGTTGGAACAATAATAACTACATTTTCAGGCTTCCTTAGCGCGATAAATGAATCCACAATAAAGCTTTTACCAAAACTTGTAGGCGCACTGACCGCCACGTCTGTCCCGTTCAATAACATCTTCAACAGATACGACTGCGCCCGGTGCAGTGTTTTGTCATCCCTTTCACCGACATCCACCTTGAAGGCTTCATGGGCAACCTGGTCTTGCCACGAAGCTGTTTCCATGTCAATATACGGATAAAGTCCAAGAGTACGCACAAGGTGATTTACGATAGG
>DEJQ01000033.1:262-1443 GCA_002353575.1 Prevotellaceae bacterium UBA2744 | reverse complement strand
CCACTTGATATCAGAGAATTTATCTCCTGGCACTCCTCAAAAACAATGCGTTCCTCTATCATTTCGCTTTCCTCCTATAGATTGATGCATCCTCCAAGAACAGTCTCACGACCTCATCCTTATCGGGTATAGGGAAAAGAATCAAGTGAAAACTTATCTCATCATATTTGAAAACCTGCCCGCCTATGGTTTCTATCTGTTTCTTGAAATACTCGTTTGCTTTCTTGATATGCTTTCTCTCTATCACTCCACGATAGTTCTCTGTCATCTCTGTGGCAGATTTTGTTCTGCCGCACTGATGCAGCAGCATAATCGGAATGTGGAGCTTGGGTTTTATCTTGTCTATTGAAGCATCTTGTGATAATGAATCTTTTATCGCCTGCCTTGTTTCTGCTGGCATATCAAACAAGTCCAAATCCTGCAAATCAGTGATAATACTGTTCTCCTTCTTGATTTTGTCCTTGTCTAAAGAGTTTAATACCGACTGGATAATGTCATCCAGGTCATCATTGGCCAGCGACTTGTAAAATTTCGCCTCACCAAACCACAATGAAAAGTCTTTTCCGTCAGGGCTTACCACAATGTGAACACTGTCTGCACCCTTGGCGTTGTCGTTCACATTCTGCTTATGATAGATTTTTGGTACTACCGGCAATGCTCCATAGTAATCTTGCATCACACCATAAAGTAGTATCTCTGCTATCTCGCTACCCTTTCCCCTTTCATCGTTGTCTAACAGTCGAAGATTCTTTGCCGACCTCCTGAGCTTTGTCTTTGGTTCATCTATCAGGTCGTCACGCTCTTGTTTCGACAAAGCTGTCAATGCAATATTGTTCCAGATATAGTCATTAAACCGTTCATATCTCCACTTCCCATCCTCAAAGTCGTTTAGTAGAGACAAAACGTGTTTTTTGTCTATAGGAGTCAAACCTTCTGTCGTACAAATGTCAGCAAAGGCTTTGTTTATCAGAATATCAAATGTTATTGATGGCATATTCCCTACAATTATCTTTCAGCACCGACATCATACTATGTGCTATCTATGCGAAATTTTCGTCAACGTCAAGGTTAGCGTTATCGTTAAGGTTGTTTTTCTGTGTTATCCGTGATTTCTGTGTGACCTCTTCGTTAAGGTTAAGGTTATCGTTAAGGTTGGTAAGCAGCCAATTCTGACGTATAGC
>DEJQ01000033.1:0-182 GCA_002353575.1 Prevotellaceae bacterium UBA2744 | reverse complement strand
ACAAGCGGCAAAGCCGAGCGTTCATAATCCGTTCGTCCAGCAGCAATGGCTGCAAAGAGGTTCTTAAAATATTTCAATACTGACAGTCCCATCATCTGACAAGTAGCGATGAAGGTATGGTTAAAAGAGTAAGTGAAGAGTTGCTTCCAAAAAGTATTAAGATATCGCAAGGCTTTCTGCAT
>DEJQ01000002.1:69444-69605 GCA_002353575.1 Prevotellaceae bacterium UBA2744 | reverse complement strand
ATGTACCACACCAACCACTCCGTAAGGTCACCGTCGCCATGCTGCATACGCTCCAGAATCTCGTAGTAGTGATTCTTGTCCTTGTTAATCTGTGATGAAACATTGTAGAAACGGAAATCACTTTTTTCTCCACGAGCCAGAAGCATGTCTGAAAGGATGCG
>DEJQ01000002.1:69067-69300 GCA_002353575.1 Prevotellaceae bacterium UBA2744 | reverse complement strand
CTGACAATATGCTCCTCGTTTGTACGGTACTGTCCAATTTCGATCTGACTTCCTTCACTGTAGCCTGAAGGGAAAAATGCAGCTTGCCAAGCACATAGTTTCTCTTTGCTAAGAGGAGTGTCATAGAGCTGTACTGCTTCAAGCATCACACCAACAACAGAATCGACATAATGAGATGGCGCGGCGTATTTCACGTTCTCGATTCCAAGTTTCCGGGCAATGGAAGAACGAAC
>DEJQ01000002.1:68920-69060 GCA_002353575.1 Prevotellaceae bacterium UBA2744 | reverse complement strand
CGAACCTGATCAACGTTCAGCCGTATGCCTTCTATCTCCGAAGAATATACCACATCGTATGTCAGGTTCTCTGCCATTGCACGCAGCTTGCTGTCAAATCCCAACGAACTCAGCCTGCCATAAAGCAACCCCTGCTTACG